>NZ_JABBWZ010000012.1:0-288927 GCF_014161435.1 Microbispora sp. H10949
CCGCCGCCCGCTCGGCCTCCCCCCGGCGCGAGAACCCCAACCGCGCCCGCTCATGACCCAGATAGATGTTCTCGGCCACACTCAACCCGTCCACCAGGTCGAGCTCCTGATAGATCGTGGCGATGCCCTGCCGGATGGCGGCCGTCGGGCTGGTCAGCCGGACCTCCTGGCCGTCGAAGGTGATCGTTCCCTCGTCGGGCTGGTGCGCCCCGGCCAGAGTCTTGATCAGGGTGGACTTTCCGGCGCCGTTCTGGCCGAGCAGGCAGTGCACCTCACCGACGCGGACATCGAGGTCGACGCCGTTCAGGGCACGCACACCGGGGAACTGCTTGACGATGCCTCGCATCTCCAGCAGGGACGACTCGGACGATGACGGCTGCACAGAGGCCTCCTAGGGGTGGGTGCGGCCGGGCCCCGCCCGCCTGACGGCGCCGGCTGGCACCGCCGCTACGGCACCGATGTCGGCGTCAACGATGCCGACGCGGCTCCGGACAGCCGTACAGGCGGGCGGGACGTTCTTGTGGGATAGGGCTCGGAATGGCTAAATGGTGGTGGTGATCCCGTCCGCCTGACCGCATGTCCCATCGCCACGGCACGCGGGATGGGCGGGGGGGAGTACCGAGCGGGGAGCACGGTCAGGCGGACGGGACGTTCGAAGGGGACGGCTGAGGAGAGGATGGGGGGTCGGAACCGGCCCGCGGACAGAGGCGTCCGCCGCCGGACAGGTCGTCGGAGTTCTCGATCACCCCGATGGCAGCGGATGTCGGATCGATATGGCGGTGGGATCGGACAGCGCTCGTTCGACGACGACACCGGCCGCTCCACGTGCCGCCGCCCCGAAGCCGAGATCGGATGCGACGAACCGGCAGCGTTCGACGGCGCCGGTCATGCCCAGACGCGTCAGCTCCTGCCGGGCGGCGGGGATGAGCCGGTCGGCGAGCCTGGCGAAGTAGCCACCGAGCACGATGACTCGTGGGTTGAAGAGGTTGACCAGCACCGACGCGCCGAGCCCGAGCCACCGGCCCACCTCCGCGATGGCGGCTTCGACCCTCGGGTCGCCTTCCGCCCGCCGCTGCTCGATCTCGGCCAGCCGTTCCTCCGGATCACGGACGATCTGCCGGCCCATGCCGTACGCACGGTCGGGTGTGGCCATGCGCACCAGCGCCGCCAGTCCGACCTTGGTCTCCCAGCAGCCGACACGGCCGCAGCGGCAGGGCTCACCGGCGGGATCGACCATTATGTGACCGACCTCCCCGGCGAATCCGTCCGCTCCACCCAGCAACCGCCCGCCGGAGATTACACCGCCTCCGACGCCCACCTCGCCGGTGAGGTAGACCAGGTCGGACGTGCCGGCCTCGGAGCCGGAAGTGTACTCGGCCAGCGCGGCGAGGTTGGCGTCGTTGTCCACCACGATGGGGATGTCCGGGCGGATGCCCGCCTGGGACAGCCGCTCCGCGACCGCCACTCCGTGCCAGCCGAGGTTCGGCGCCACGACGACGGTGCCGGTGATCGTGTCGACGAGGCCCGGGATGGCCACGGTGACACCCGCGGGCGTCACCCCGAGCCGGTCGAGGTCGGCCAGGGTCTTCTCGACCACGAGGGCCAGTTCGTCGAGCGAGCGCTCCGGGCTGGACCCCATCGCGTCGAAGCCGACGCGCCGGTCCACGAGCACCCGGCCGGCCAGATCGGTGGCGATGGCGGCGATGTAGTCGACGTTGACCTCCACGCCCAGGGCGCCGACACGCGAACCGTCGAGGGCGAGCGCGACGCTCGGGCGGCCGACGGAGCCCGCGTGCTGCGGTCCCGTCTCCATCACCAGCCCGCGTGCCTGCAACTCGCTGACCAGGCTGGTGACGGTGGTCTTGTTCAGCCCGGTGGCGAGCGCGACAGCCGACCGGGAGCACGGGCCCGAGGCGCTCACGTGACGCAGCACCAGAGCGAGGTTGGAACGGCGCACGGTGGCCTGGTCAGCGGGAACACCCGCGGACAGACCGCGACTCAACGAGTCGCCCGTACGGCCGTCGGCCCTGCTTCGGTCCACGCCTCTCCCTCAATTAGTTCGTGTGGCTCGCCGAATTAATGCCAGCGACTTCCGGAAGACGCAAGACTGAAACCGGTTGCAGGTTCCGTAACAGTCCGATAACCCCAGGTACAGATGGTCGTTGAGCTGCGGTTGGGCCGCCGATGCCAACTCGTTACTCGACAGATGGGTGCAGGTCCGGACATCCTCGTGTTACAACGCTGATTAATTGATCTCAGAGACAAACAAAGGGCGGGTGAGGGTCAGGTGACGTACGAGCCGAACCTCCTCCGCACCTCCACCGGCGCGACGCCGACGGCGGCGGGCCCCGCGGCCCTGCGCAGGGCGAACCTCTCACTGGTGCTGCGCGAGCTGCGTGACCACGAGTCCCTGTCCCGCGCCGACATCGCCGACGCGACCGGGCTCCACCGGGCCACCGTCTCCAACCTCATGGCCGAGCTGCTCGAGCGGCGGCTGGTGCGGGAGGTCGGCGTCGAGCACGTGGGCGCGATCGGCCGGCCCAGGCGGGCGGTGGCGCTGCACGGCGCGCACGTCGGCGCCCTCGGACTGGAGATCAATGTCGACTACATCGCGGTCCACGGCACCGACCTCAGCGGCCGGGTGCTGGTCGAGCGCCGCGTGGCCTTCGACACGATGGGCAGCGGCACCGACAGAGCCGTCCGCCGCCTCGGGCTCGTCGCCAAGGAGGCCGCGGAGGCTATGGAACGTGCCCGGGCCGTCCCCGCCGGCGTCGCGGTGGCCGTCCCCGGCCTCGTGGACGTGGCGCGCGGCGTGGTGACGCTCGCGCCCAACCTCTACTGGCACGATCTGCCGCTGGCGGACGAACTGACCTCCATGCTCAGGCCTCTGGACGTTCCGGTGAGGGTGGACAACGACGCCAACCTCTCCGCGCTGGCCGAGTTCACCTCGGGCGTCGCCGCCGGCACGCCCGACCTGGTCTATCTCACCGGAGAGGTCGGCGTCGGCGGTGGCATCATCTCGGGCGGCAGGCTCCTGTGCGGAGCGGACGGCTACTCCGGCGAGGTCGGACACCTGCGGGTCGACCCCAACGGCGACCAGTGCGGCTGCGGCCGCGTCGGATGCTGGGAGACCAAGGTCGGGCTGGCCGCACTGGTCCGCGCGGCCATGCCGGAGCAGGCGTACGGACTGCCCGGGATGCCGGTGCCCGACCCCGACGAGCGCGTGGCCGACATCGCCCGGGGCCTTTCATCGGGCGACCGGCGCATGACGCAGGCGGTCGCGCAGGTCGGCCAATGGCTCGGGCTCGGCGGCTCGATCCTGGCCAACCTGTTCAACCCCCGCGTGATCGTCATCGGAGGCTACTTCGCCTCGCTGGCCCAGTGGCTCCTGCCCCACGCGCAGGACCAGCTGAACCGGCTGGTGGTGGCCGGCTCCGGCGCCCAGTGCCGGTTCGTCGCCTCCACGCTCGGCTTCGGCGCCGCGTCACGCGGCGCCGCGAGCATGGTGGTCGACCAGATCATCGCCGACCCGACCTCGATCCTCGATTCATTACCCCGGCCGGCAGTTCACTGACGGCCCCCACAGACCTGGAACGGCACCTTCCAGCACCCCGAAACACCTCCGGAATATCCACTACGACCAAGTGGCAACAAGCGCGGCGGCGCGCGCCTTGCCTGACCTTCCCCCCAGTCAGGAAAGGGTTCTCCATGTCTCCACGTTCTCGAACGTGGGCCAGGCTGCTCAACGCGGCCCTGCCAACCAACGGACGACGTCCGAAACGTCTGAGCGCGGCGACGACGGCCATCGCCCTCGCCGCGCCAGTGATCACTCTCCTCGCGGCGCCGGTGAGCGCCGAGGCCGCCACCACGGCGGCCACGGCGGCCCCTGATTTCAAGGTGCTCGTCTTCTCCAAGACGACCGGTTTCCGGCACGACTCGATCCCCGAGGGGATCGCGGCGGTGCAGAAGCTCGGCCAGGAGAACAACTTCGCGGTCGACACGACCGAGGACAGCGCGGCGTTCACCGACGCCAACCTGGCGCAGTACCAGGCCGTCATCTTCATGTCCACGACCGGTGACCCGGTCAGCACCCAGGACCAGAAGGACGCCTTCCAGCGCTACATCCAGAAGGGCGGCGGCTACGTCGGCGTCCACGCCGCGGCCGACAGCGGCTACGACTGGGCGTGGTACGGCAAGCTGGTCGGGGCCTACTTCAAGCAGCACCCGGCGATCCAGCAGGCGACGGTCAAGGTCGAGGACCCGGCGCACCCGTCGACCGCGGGCCTGCCGATCACCTGGAGCCGTACCGACGAGTGGTACGACTACCGGACCAACCCGCGTAACACGGTTCACGTGCTGACGTCGCTGGACGAGAAGTCCTACACCGGCGGCACGATGGGCGCCGACCACCCCAACACGTGGTGTCAGGACTACGACGGTGGCCGCTCGTGGTACACCGGCCTGGGCCACCTGAAGGAGAACTACAGCGAGGCGAACTTCCTCAAGCTGCTCCTCGGCGGTATCAAGACCGCCTCGGGCGCCGTGAAGGCCGACTGCTCCGCCTCGCAGAGCAGCAGCTACGAGAAGGTCACCCTCGACGACAACACCAGCAACCCGATGATGCTGGACGTCGCCAAGGACGGCCGGGTCTTCTACATCGACCGGCTCGGTGACGTCAAGGTCATCAAGCCGAGCGGCGGCACCGTGACGGCGGCGCACCTGAACGTGTTCACCGCCAACGAGAGCGGTCTGCTCGGTATGGCGCTGGACCCCGGGTTCGCGACGAACAAGTGGATCTACCTGTACTACTCGCCCACGGGCTCGGAGAACGTCGACCGGCTGAGCCGGTTCACGGTCAACGGGGACGCCCTGGACCTGGCGAGTGAGAAGAAGATCCTGGACGTGCCGGTGCAGCGGGCCGAGTGCTGCCACCACGGCGGCGGCCTGGTGATGGACCCCAAGACCGGCAACCTCTGGCTGGGCACGGGCGACAACACCAACCCCTTCAACTCCGACGGCTACACCCCGATCGACGAGCAGTCGGGCCGCTCCAGCTGGGACGCCCAGCGCTCCGCGGGCAACACCAACAGCCTGAGCGGCAAGCTGCTGCGCATCCACCCCGAGGCGGACGGCACCTACACGATCCCGTCGGGCAACCTGTTCGCCCCGGGCACGGACAAGACCAAGCCGGAGATCTACGGCATGGGCTTCCGTAACCCGTTCCGGATCGGCATGGACCCCAAGACCGGCAACGTGATGCTGGGTGAGTACGGCCCCGACGCCAACTCCGCCAGCGCCACGCGTGGCCCGCAGAACACGGTGGAGTGGAACCTCATCTCCAAGCCGGGCAACTACGGCTGGCCGTACTGCAACGGCAACAACACGCCCTTCATCGACTACAACTTCGCCACGAAGCAGTCGGGTTCGGCGTTCAACTGCGCGGCTCCGGTCAACGACTCGCCGAACAACACCGGCCTGACCAACCTGCCGCCGGTGATCCCGGCCACGGTCTGGTACCACTACGCCGTCGACGCCAACAACTTCCCCGAGCTGAGCGGCGGCGCCCCGATGGGCGGCCCGGTCTACCGCTACAACCCCGACATCACGGCGACGAACAAGTGGCCGGCGTACTGGGACGGCAAGGCCATGTTCGGCGAGTGGAACAACAACGCCATGTGGTCGTTCCAGCTCAACGAGGACGGCACCAAGCTCGTCGAGATGAACCGGATCCTTCAGACCCTGAGCTTCAAGAAGCCCATGGACATGAAGTTCGGCCCCGACGGCGCCCTCTACCTGATCGAGTGGGGCTCCGGCTTCGGCGGCGACAACGCCGACTCCGGCGTCTACCGCATCGACTACGTCAAGGGCGTCCGTCCCCCGACGGCGCGTGCCGCCGCCGACAAGACCGACGGCCCGACGCCGCTGACCGTCAAGTTCAGCAGCGACGGCTCGCGCGACCCCGACGGCAAGGCGATCACCTACGCCTGGGACCTCAACGGTGACGGCACGACCGACTCCACCGCCGCCAACCCCACCTTCACCTACACCCAGGCCGGCGAGTACAACGCGGTTCTCACCGTGACGAACGCCGACGGCCTGACCGGTAAGGCGAGCGTGGTGATCAACGCGGGCAACTCCAAGCCCGAGGTCAAGGTCGAGCTCCCGCCGAACGGCTCGTTCTTCGAGTTCGGCGACCAGGTGAAGTTCAAGGTCACCGTCACCGACGCCGAGGACGGCACGGTCGACTGCAGCAAGGTGCAGATCCAGTCCATCCTGGGTCACGACACCCACGGTCACCCGCTCGACCAGACGACCGGCTGCGAGGCCGTCGTGCAGACCGCCATGTCCGGCCACGGTGAGTACGACAACCTGTTCTACGTGATCGAGGCCAGCTACACCGACAAGGGCGCCGGGGCGGCCAAGCCGCTCACCGGGCGGGGTCAGGTCATCCTGCAGCCCAAGCGCAAGCAGGCCGAGCACTTCAGCGCCACCGGCCGGGTCACCGGCGGCACCGGCACCGACGCCGCGGGTGTCGCGGTCGAGGACACGACCGACACCGCGGGTGGCAACAAGAACATCGCCAACGTCCAGGACGGCGACTGGTGGTCGTTCGACCCGATCAACCTGACCAACATCAGCGCGATCCGGTTCCGCGTCTCGTCGAACACCACCGGCGGGACCATCCAGGTCCGGCAGGGTGACCCGGCGACCGGGACGCTCATCGGCTCCGTCGATGTGGCGAACACCGGCGGCTGGCAGACGTTCAAGGACGTCACGCTCAACCTGACCAACCCGCCGGTCACGAGCGGCCCGCTGTACTTCGTCGTGCGCAAGCCGGCGAGCGCGGCGAACGACGCCTTCCTGCTCAACTTCAACTGGGTCGACTTCATCGGCAAGGGCGCCTCGGAGAACCAGCGTCCGACCGTGTCGGTGGCCGCGAACGCGACCACGGGCATCGCGCCGCTGAAGGTGGACTTCACCACCACCGCCAGCGACCCCGAAGGCGACGCGCTCACCTACAAGTGGAACTTCGGGGTGAACGGCGCGCCGGAGCCGACCACGGCCAACGCGAGCTACACCTACACCGCGCCGGGCACCTACACCGCCGTGGTGACGGTGACCGACGCCAAGGGCGCCGCAACCAGCGCTCAGGTGCAGATCAAGGTGGACGCGCCGGCCATCGTGTGCTTCAGCGGCCGTTCCGACGACTTCCTGGGCACCCAGCTCGACCGTGACCGCTGGTCGGTCATCCGGGAGAACCAGGACCTGCGGGTCGCCGACGGCAGCCTGATCATCCCGACCTCGACGACCGACATCTACCAGACGACCAACAACACGCCGAACATCGTCGTGCAGCCGGCTCCGGCGGGCGCCTGGACGGCCACCGCCAAGCTCACGCTGAAGGCGCAGGACGCCTACCAGCAGGCCGGTCTGGTCATCTACGGTGACGACGACAACTACGCCAAGATGGTGCTGCAGGGCCGGTCGACCAACGGGTCGAACCACGCCAACCGCGTCTTCCAGTTCATCCGGGAGGACAAGGGCGCACCGAACGAGGTGACCGCGAGCAACACGGCCCAGCTCGGGGACGCGTACCCCGACACGGTGTACGTGCGGTTCATCAGCGACGGCACCAACATCACCGCGCACTACTCCTCGGACGGCACCAACTTCACGGCGATGTCGGAGACCAAGCCGCTCGCCGGGATCTCCAACCCGAAGATCGGCCTGATCTCGCTGGCCGGGGCCAACCACCCGGTGGTGGACGCGGCCTTCGACTGGTTCCAGATCACGCCGGACGACAAGGCGACCGCGCCGACGCCGGACGACGACTTCAACGGCACCTCGCTGGACAAGTGCCGCTGGACCCAGAACGTGCGTTACGACGCGACGGCCGCTCGGGTGACCGGTGGCAACCTGGAGCTCGACACCACGACGGGTGACATCTACGGGACCACCAACAGCGGCCCGAAGAACTTCATCCTGCAGACGGCGCCGAGCGGTGACTGGACGCTGGAGACCAAGGTCGACGGCTCTGCTCTCAGCGAGCAGTACCAGCAGGGCGGCGTGATCGTCTACGGCGACGACGACAACTACGTGAAGTTCGACTTCCTCACCACCAACGCCGCAGGGTCGACGGTGGCGCGGACGATCGAGCTGCGCAGCGAGGTCGGCGGCACCGTGCAGAACCCGCAGCCGCAGGTGAACAACCTCACCGCCGGCCCGTACTGGCTGCGCCTGAAGAAGGTGGGCGACAGCTTCACCGGTGCCTACTCCGCGAACGGCACCACCTGGACCGACCTCACCACGAGCGGCGCGGTCGCCGTGGTGAAGAACAGCGCCGTGGCGAACGCGTCGAAGGTCGGCGTCTACACCATCGGCACCAACCAGGGCGCGTCCAAGACGGTCAAGTTCGACTACTTCAAGCTGATCAAGGCGGGTAGCGAGGACAAGACCGCTCCGGTGACCACCGCGACGACCGACCCGGCCCAGCCGGACAACGGCTCGTTCACCGGTCCGGTCACGGTCACGCTGAAGGCGGTCGACGAGACCGGCGGCAGCGGCGTGGCCAAGACCGAGTACGCGCTGGACGGCGGCGCCTGGACGGCCTACACCGCCCCGGTCACCGTCTCCGGCGACGGCCAGCACGAGGTGACCTACCGCTCGACCGACAAGGCCGGCAACGTCGAGGCGACCAAGTCGCTCAAGCTGACGATCGCCACGCCGAAGGTCAAGCTGACCGTCACCGCGGCCACCCGCTGCATCGGCACCACCGCCTACCTGGCGGTCACGGCCGTCAACGACGGCGACGCGCCGGCCACGATCACGCTGAACACCGCGTTCGGCAACAAGACCGTGACCGACGTGGCCCCGGGCAAGCAGGCCTACCAGTCCTTCAACACCCGGACCGCCCAGGTCGCCGCCGGCAAGGCCACCGTGACCGGCACCGCCACCATCGGCGGCAAGCAGGTCACGACGTCCTACGACGCGGCCTACGCCGCGGCCAGCTGCAGCTGACCGCGACGGCGGTGACGACGCGCACGCGCTGACCCACCGCCACAGCACAACCGGGGCCGGCCGGCCGAACAGCCGGCCGGCCCCGCCCCCTCATAAATCGGAGTGATCACCCCATGCGAATGACCCGCACCACCCAGATACTGGCCGCCTCCGTGCTCGGCCTCACCCTCACCGGCATCGGCGTCTCCCCCGCCCTCGCCGACGACCCCGGCGCCGGCATCGACGTCTCGGTCACCATCACCCCCACCACCACCCCCGGCCAGATCTCCATGACCGTCGCCGACAACAACGGCGTCTCCCTCCAGGAGAACGGCTCCGACGCCGCCGCCCGCCAGTTCGTCGGCACCCTGCCCACCGTCACCGTCACCGACACCCGCACACCCGCCGAGATCCCCGACGGCGAATTCTGGGCCGTCGTCGGCCAGGCCAGCGCCTTCACCGCCACCGCCACCGGCACCGCCCCCATCGGCCCCGAATACCTCGGCTGGAAGCCCCGCCTGCTGTCCGACACCAACACCGGCGCCGTCGCCGCCGGCGAGCCCGTGTCCTCCGTCGTGTCCGACGGCTCCGGCGCCCCCACCGTCGGTCTCAAGGGCCAGGAACTCCTCGTCTCCACCGCCGACTCCGCCACCGAGATCGGCACCTCCAAGGTCAACGCCGACCTCGCCCTGCGCACCCCCGTCGACGTCGCCGCCGGCGAATACCACTCCACCCTCACCCTCTCCCTCTTCAACCAGTCCTGACCCACCGCACGTCGTGGACGCCCGGAACGTGTGCGAGTCCGACTCCACGTTCCGGGCGTCCATGTTCGCGCCCGGTGTCGCTTCCGGGTGACTCTCCCTACTACGCTCCGCCTATCACTCCCCGCGGAGAACTTCGACCAGGAGGTGGCAGCAATGAGCCGGCGTAGCGAACCGACGGTGACCCGGCAGCCGGCCAGGAGCCACCGCGTGCTCACGCTGGTGGCCGCGTTCGTGCTCGGCGCGGTGGTGGCCGGTGGCGTGGTGTTCGCCGCGACCCGGCCCGACTCGACCGAGCAGGCGGTGAACCGGATCCGCGCCGAGGACGCCGTCCGCGACAAGGCGCAGATCAAGGAGCTGACCGCGCTGGCCCGCACCACCCGCGACAAGCTCGTGCCCGTGCTGGAAGGGCTGGAACGCGTGATGCCCGTGGAGGACGGCGCCGCCCCCGCCGCCGCTTCCACCACCGCCTCCCCCGAGGGCGGGAAGCCAGAGAAGGCCACCGGCGCCGACATCGCGAACTGGCGGCAGGCGACCGCCGCCGCCGTCCAGTCGTTCGCCGACCCGCCCTCGGGCGAGACGTACACCAACCTGGCGAGGTCGGGTCTCGCCTCAGCCGTACGGCAGCTCGCCACCACCGTCGACAGCTTCGCGGCCGCGCAGGCGCTCACGGGACCGGCCCGCACGAACATGCTGGCCCTCGCCGCCCGGCAGCGGATGGACGCGGTCTTCACCTGGTCGGTCGGGGCCACCGCCCTCGACGCGGTCAGCGTCGACGCGGGCAGCGGACACCAGCACGTCTACCTCCCGGCCGCCCCCGGCAGCGGAGCGCTCACTGCCGACGACGAGGAAGAGGGCCACTGACGTTCAGCCGCGGGTCCACTTCTGGTTGGACCCGCCGGTGCAGTCCCAGAGCTGCAGAAGGGCGCCGTTCGCGCTGCCCCGGTCCACGATGTCCACGCACCGGTTGGCCTGGACGTTGACCAGGTCTCCCGCCGGCGTGAGCGTGAAGCGCTGGGCTCCGGTCCCGTTGCACGTGTAGAGCTGGATCGGAGTGCCGTTGGCGGTGCCCGCCGCGGCGGCGTCCATGCACTTGCCCATCGCGCGCACGGTGCCGTCGCCGTTCACCGACCACTGCTGCGCGACGGTGCCGTTGCAGTCGTACATCTGCAGCCGGGCGCCGTCGGCGGGGTTGGCGCTCGGGATGTCCACGCAGCGGCCGTTCATGGCGGATCTGAGCGCGGTGCCGGTGCCGCTCCCGTCGTTGTTCCAGGCGGAGACGCGGACGTAGTCGACCAGCATCGTCTGCGGGAACGCGGTGGTCGCGTCGGGGTTGCCCGGCCAGTATCCGCCGACCGCGACGTTCAGGATCATGAAGAACGGGTGGTCGAACACCCACTGGTTGCCGCGGATGTCGGCCGGGGTGACGCGGAAGTACTCCGCCCCGTCGAGGTACCAGACGATGAGGCCGGGCGACCAGTCGACCCGGTAGTTGTGGAAGGCGTCGCCCAGAGGCGCCCCGATCGTACGGTTACCGCCGACGCCGCCGCTGCCCGAGTAGCCGGGGCCGTGCACGGTGCCGTAGACCGTGTTCGGCGCGTTGCCGACGTTCTCCATGATGTCGATCTCACCGGTGTTCGGCCAGTTGCCGCCGCCGAGCATCCAGAAGGCCGGCCAGATGCCCTGCCCCTTGGGAATCTTGATGCTCGCCTCGAAGCGGCCGTACGCCTGGCTGAACCTGTCCGCCGTCAGGATGCGGCCGGAGGTGTACTGGCAGGTGCCGTAGTGGCACTGGTAGCCGGCGGGGTTCTCCTTGCGGGCGGTGATGGCCAGGTGGCCCTGGCCGTCCTGGTACACGTTCCGGGTGGAGTTGGTGTAGTACTCCAGTTCGTTGTTGCCCCAGCCGCCACCGCCGATGTCGAACTTCCACTTCGCCGGGTCGACGGCGCTGCCCGAGGCGCCGTTGAACTCGTCCGACCAGGTGACCGGGCCGATGGCGGCCTCGGCCCGCTCGTTGCCGGGAATACCGCTCAGGGCGCCGGCCAGGCCGACGGCCAGGGCCGCCGCGATCAGGAGTAACCGGGGTTTGCGCATGGGGGTCTCCGGTCCGGGGGGAGTGATTCGGAGTGTGGTTGCCGATGCAACACCCGTTCACACGCACTGTCAATAGTAAAGTTTACTTTTTGTTTACTTCGGTCAGGGTCTTCAGGGCACGTCCGGCGACCGTCTCGGCGGGCCTGCCGAGCAACGCCACCAGGTCGCCGGTCTGCTGTTCCAGCGCTCCCGCGCGGATCCGCGCGTTGATCCAGCTCATGGGGCCCGATCCGGCGTCGGGCACCTCGCGGTAGGGCACGCCGAGCGCCTCCGCGACCTCCGGATAGCTCCACAGCGGTCCGGTGAGGTCGTACGCCCGGCCCAGATGCCCCTCGCCGGTCAGGACGTTCGCCGCCGCCTCGGCGAGATCCGCCCGGAACGCCGTGTTCAGCCCACGGCCTCCGGTGCTGCTGGTGATCTCGCCGTCGTCGGCCCGCGGCACGAACGCGTCACTGTAGAAGGGGTGGCGCAGGAACGTGTACGGCAGGCCGCTGCGGAGTATCGCCTGCTCGGTGGCGTGATAGGCCTCCGTCATGCCGGTGGCGGCGGCGCCGGCCCCGAGGAAGCTCGTGAACACGACGGCGCCGACTCCCGCCTGCTCGGCCGCGGCCACGGCGTTCAGGTGCTGTCCGATCCGGCGCGCGGTGTCGAGTTCCGGCGAGGAGATGAGCAGCAGACGCGTGGCCCCGTCGAACGCCTCACGCAGGCTCGCCGGGTCGTCGTAGTCGCCACGCCGCACCGCCACGCCTTCGGGCGCCCGGCCGGGGTCGCGTACCGCGGCCACCACCTCCGCCCGGGTACGAAGATGTTCGACGACGAGGCGGCCGAGCGCGCCGGAAGCTGCGGATATCACGATCACGGGGCGAGTCAACCGTCTGCCGGGGCGAGGCCGCCACTGCTTTATGACCGCACTGCTTTATGACCGAGAATGTCGGTCGTGAGCCGTCCCCCGATCGCCTCGGTTCCGGCCGGACCCGTCGACGTGCCGCGCGTCGTCGCCGAACTCGCCGGGAGCGACGCCGTCACCCCCGTCTGGCGCAACGAGGTCGGCGGCCTCACGTTCCGGCTCGACGGCCCGGGTGACGGTGCCGGTGGCACGAGGTACGTCAAGTGGGCCGCCACCGGCACACCCGAGATCGACCTGCCGCGCGAGGCGGAACGGCTGACCTGGGCGCGGCAGTGGACCACCGTCCCCCGCGTGCTCGCGTACGGATCGGACGCCGACGGCGCGTGGCTCGTCACCGCCGCGCTCCCCGGCCGCTCGGCGGTGGATCCGCGCTGGACCGCCGACCCCCGCACCGCCGCGGCCGCGATCGGCCGTGGCCTGCGCCTGCTGCACGACGCGTTGCCGGTGGCACGGTGCCCGTACGACTGGGGGGTCGAGCACCGCCTCCGGCGGGCCGGCGAGCGCCTCGGCCGGGCCGAGGCGCGGCGGCGTCTGGGCCGCCCGCCCGCTCCCGACCGGCTCGTCGTCTGCCACGGCGACGCCTGCGCCCCCAACACCCTCCTGCACGACGACGGGACGGTCGCCGGGCACGTCGACCTCGGGTCGCTGGGCGTGGCCGACCGGTGGGCCGACCTCGCGGTCGCCGCCTGGAGCACCGAGTGGAACTACGGCCCGGGTCACGACGGCGAGGTGTACGAGGCGTACGGCGTCGCCCCCGATCCGGAGCGCATCGCCTACTACCGCCTGCTGTGGGACCTGACCTGACCGGTAAAGCCCCGGCTCCCTGGGCGGTCTCCGGAGTTCACGTGAGGTTCAGCCGTTGCCGCGAGGGTGCATTCGGAGCCGGAGCGATCCCCCCGGCGGAACGAAAGGGCACCGCACATGAGCGAGGGGCACGCGCATCCCCACCCCCACCCCCACAGCCATCCCCACAGTCATCCCCACAGCCACGACCACGACCACGACCAGGACCCCGGGGAGACGGCGGCGGTCGTGGACATGGACGTCCCCGACGAGGCGCTGTCGCCGGGTGAGCTCTCGCGCCGTCAGATGTTCCGGCGGGCCGGACTGCTCGGCGCCGGCCTGACCGCCGCCGGCGTGCTCGGCGCCCCCGGCCCGGCCGCCGCCGCCGGCCGGGACGACCGGGAGCCGAAGGACGGCTTCCTGTGGCTCGCGGGTGACCACCACATCCACACGCAGTACAGCTCCGACGCCATGTACCGGGTCGTCGACCAGGTGCGGCACGCCAACGCGTACGGCCTCGACTGGATGGTCGTCACCGACCACGGCAGCGTCACCCACGCCAAGATCGGCGTGGAGAAGGTCAACCCCGACATCGTCGCGGCGCGTCAGGCGGTCAGGGACACCCTCGTCTTCCAGGGCCTTGAGTGGAACATCCCGGCCGCCGAGCACGGCACGGTGTTCGTGGCGCCGGGACGGGGCGAGGTGGAGACGCTGAAGGAGTTCGAGAACTCCTTCGACGGGTCGGTGAAGGGCGCCACGGCGAGCACCCGGCAGAACGAGGCCCTCGCCATCGCCGGGCTCGACTTCCTGGCCCAGGCCGTGAAGCGCCGCCGCGTCCCGGACGCGCTGTTCCTGGCCAACCACCCCGCGCGCAAGGGCATCGACTCCCCGCACGAGATCCGCGCCTGGCGCGACGCAGCGCCAGGGATCGCGGTCGGCATGGAGGGCGCTCCGGGCCACCAGGCCGCCGGAATCCCCAAGCCCAACGGGCCCGGCTCCGGACGCGGCTACTACGACAACAGCCAGAGCGCCGACTCCTTCCCCGGCTATCCGGCGGAGAGCTACCGGACCTTCGGCGGCTTCGACTGGATGACCGCGACCGTCGGCGGCCTGTGGGACAGCCTGCTCGCCGAGGGCAGGCCCTGGTGGATCACCGCCAACTCCGACTCGCACACCGTCTACGGAGACGCGAGCGACCGCGGGCCGGGCAGCGACTTCAACGCCAACGGCCGGTACGAGGACCCGATCTACAAGGGCGTGCCAAACCTGTCCAACGGCGACTTCTGGCCCGGCTACTACAGCCGCACCCACGTCGGCGCGACCTCCTTCGCGTACGGCGCGGTCATGGACGGCATCCGCCGGGGCCGCGTCTGGGTGGACCACGGCGGCCTGATCAGCGGCCTCGTCGTCCGCGCCCGGGCGCGCGGCAACGGCGGCGACAACGGGGTCACCCTCGGCGACACGCTGTCCGTCCGCCCCGGCACCAGGGTCGAGGTGTCCATCCAGATCACGCTGGCG
Source organism: Microbispora sp. H10949 (assembly GCF_014161435.1). Lineage (NCBI taxonomy): Bacteria > Bacillati > Actinomycetota > Actinomycetes > Streptosporangiales > Streptosporangiaceae > Microbispora > Microbispora sp. H10949. The sequence goes on from NZ_JABBWZ010000012.1 coordinate 15,061, forward strand.
AACCGGCCCAACTGGGCGCAGTTCATCCCCACGCTGGCCCGGGTGGACGTCATCCAGGGCGACGTGACCGGCCCGGTCTCCGACAAGGACGTGTTCACCACCCCGAAGACCAAGGTCGTCACGTCGTACGAGGTCGGGAGGAACAGCGGAACCGTCACCTTCACCTACCAGGTGGAGGCCGTCGACCACCCGGTCTACGTACGGCTGCGCGGCACCGACGGCAACCGCGTCGCCCCCGGCCTGCTCGGCGCGTCGGTGGACCCGCACGGCCCGGCGATGGACGTGCCCGGCGACGCCGACCCCTGGAAGGACCTGTGGTTCTACAGCAACCCCGTCTGGATCGTGCCGCGCCGATGATCGCCGGTCTGGACAACGGCACCCGTACGGTGGCCCAGGCCGAGCATCTCCTCCACCAGGTGGTGGAGGCGCTCGGCCTGTCGTCCGGGGTCGTCGGCTGCACCCACTTCGTCCGCACCGGTGACCTGCCGCACGTCGCCTGCTCGCTGACCCTGGCCGGGCACCTGGAGACGTCCCGGCTCCCCGAGGGGGTGTCGGTCGCCCTCGGCGACAGCCGTACGGGACCGGATGCGGAGGGCGCGGCGGTGGCGGCGGCCGAGCACGCGGCCCGCACCGGCGGGCGGGTCGTGCTGTTCCCCGGCGGCGACGACCTGCCGGGGACGCTCACGGTCGGCGAGTTGCTGGACCGGACGGCGATCGACCGCGTCGTCGTGCTCGCCCAGGCCGAGCCTCCGGCCGACGACGTGGTTCTGGTCACCAACGGCCACGTCCGCCCGGTCTGGCGGGACGGGCTGATGACCCTGCTCGCCATGCCTGCTCCGGGGCCGATCCCGGGCAGGCGGATCGCGCCGGCCGAGGTGCCGGACCCGACCCCCTGTTGCGCCGACCACGTGTCGTGATCGGTTCGGTATCGAACCTCTAGTGGATTTTGGAGCGATTTCGGTAAAAGATCACTCGTACCCTTTTTCCTCGCTCTTTGAGGTACATGTGAGAAAGATCCTTCGGGTGGTCGCGGCCCAGATGTTCGCCGCCGCCTTCGTCGTCACCACCCTGACCAACCCCGCGCACGCCGACACGACCGAGAGCGACGCCGACATCGCCCTCGAATGGCAGAGCGTGTACGACACCTACCACTTCACCGACGCCACCCCGCCCGCGCCCGGCTCGGGCCGCAGCCGGGTCGTCAACAGCATCTCCGTCGACATCGACTCGCCGATGCCGCAGACCTTCTACAAGTACTCGAACTTCAACAACCACATCGGCAAGAACCCGTTCCTGAAGCGGGTCGTCACGCACAAGGAGTGGCTGGCGGCTCCCGTGCTCTACCGCAACCTCACGGCGATCGAAGAGATCCCGTACCAGGGCACGATCGTGGTGAGCAAGACGCACGCGCAGCAGCGCCTCCACGCCGACGGGTTCTACTACGAGACCGACAGCTGGTCGCAGCCCAACGTGGTCACGCACCAGAAGATCGAATTCACCCCGCTGCCCGGCGGGAAGACCCGGGTGACGGAGAACCTCGCCTTCGAGGCGGACGACTCGCTGATCGACTTCGTCGCCGCGAACGGCACCGCCGCTCACCAGCAGCTCCAGGGCGCCCTGAAGCAGGCGATCGAGAGCGGCGCGCTCTGATCCGGCCCTGATCCGGCCCTGATCGGGCCCTGATCCGACAGCGACGACGGGCGTCCTCTCTAGTGGGGAGGACGCCCGTTCCGTACTCAGCTCCGTACTCAGCGCCCGTTGTATCCCCTGCCCTCGGCGCTCTGGAGGTTCTGGTTGATGGAGCAGTGGCGGGCCCCGCTCCCGCAGTTGCCGTTGATCGTGTTGGTGTAGATGCTGACGCTCGACACCTGCTGGACGCCGGAGTAGTCGACGGCGCTGTTGCCCGCCGGGGCGTTCACGTTGTGCCGGCCCGTGCTCAGCTGGTAGGGCGGGCTGTCCATCGTGGGGGCGCTGGCCGAGTTGACTCCACCCGTCCGCTGACCACCGCCGCCGTAGACCCTGCCGCCGTGCTCACTACCGTGCTCACTACCGTGCCTCCTGCCGTGTCCCTTGCCGTGTCCCTTGAGGTGGACGGGTTCCACGGCGTGCGGCGCGGCGGCGGGATGGGCGGCGGCCGCTCCTGCCGGACGGCCCGCGCCGGTCGGATGGGCAGAGCCGGTCGGATGGGCCGAGCCGGACGAATGGCCGTCATGGCCGGGACCAGGACCGGGGCCGGGATCGGCGGGGACGACGAGTGCCGTGGACGAGACCGGCTCCGCGAGTTCAGGGATCAGGTGACCAGGGCGTGTGACACCGGACATCGCGACGAGGAGCACGGCGAGGGCGAAGGGCCGGACGTACCCCGCCACAGCCCGGACCCTCCCTCTCCCTGCTCTGTCGCCGCCCATCCGTTCCACCTCCGCTCCGGCCGCTCATGGGTGCAAGCGGCGCATCCCGCTCATACCCTTCGCCCCCCGCCCATTTCCCTCTTCGCGTGGCCAAGCGGCGGTCAGGATGTGGCGATCGCGGCGAGCACGTCGAGCCGGGCGGCGCGGCGGGCCGGCAGGAGCCGGCCGACCGGCAGCGTGAGCGTGGCCTCGCTGGTGCGGCCCAGCGCGGCGACCGTGCCGGCCGCGAAGGCGACCCCGCACAGTGCCCGACCCAGGGCCGGGGCGACGACAGTTCGCCGTCCAGGCCCTGTCGCGTGGGCAGGGCCGCGCCGAGTGTCTTCGCCGGGCACCGGTTTCGCCTCTCCCCTCATCTGCTACACCCGCAGTCGTGTGGTGCGGGGGTTGCGGTAGGTGAAGGCCCAGCGGTCGTCGCCGATCTTGCGGCGGGTGTAGCGGGTGGGGTGGCGGTAGCGGTCGCGGTTGTGGAACTGGCACGCCGGTCCCAGCAGCTTGAGATCGGTCAGCCCGCCGCTGCACCAGTCCTCGGCGTGGTCGATCTGGCACATCGTGGCCGGCAGCGGGCAGCCGTCCACCCAGCAGGTCGCATACCGCGCGAAGACCGCCCGCCGCTGGGCCGGGGTCGCCAACCGCACCTTGCGGCCCATGTCCAGCACCTGCCCACCGGCGTCCATCACGATCCGCACCAAAGTGCTGGTACGGGCCAGCCGGTGCACGCTGGAGACGGGCAGCAGATGCCCGGTCGCCAGGATCAACCCCGGCAACCCCCGCAACCACACCCCCGGCGGACTGTTGCCCCCCGCCCTCGGCCACGCGTCATCGTCGCGTTCCACACCCGGCGGAGCATCGGCTCCTGTCCGGGACGTCTCATGCGACGCCCCACCTGGCGTGAAGGCATGCCGGTAGCCCTCCGCCGGGCAGTCGCCGGCAGAGCGGTCCCCACCGGGGCTGCCGTGAGCACGGCGATCCCCAGGGCGATCCCTGCTTGGACTGTCCTCGGTGTGAGCGCCAGTGGCGTCGTCACTCTTGGTCGGGGGATCAGGGGCACGCGTCTGCTGCGCACGAGTGCGCTGCGAATTCCAGGCTCGGTGTCTGTGCGTCTTTGCCTCGTCGGCGTGACCCTGCCGGGTATCGCCCACCTCGCCGACCTCATCAACCTCGCCGAGGGCGGCACGCTCGTCGCCGTGGGCCGCGTCGAAGTGCGGCCAGACGACGGCCGGGCCACCTGTGGCCGGGCGCTCGGGAGCAGAGGGCTCGCTGTCGGTTGTCGCGGCGTAAGGCGTGCCGAAGCCCTCGCTGACGCAGGCGTCAGAGCCGGGGACGGAGCCAGGGCCGCAGGAACCGAGGTCGGGACCAGAGCTGTCGCTCGGGTCGGAGTCTGAGGGGTCGCTGGTGGGGTGGTCGGCAGAGGGGTCAGCTGTGGGGTCGCCCGAGGGGCCGGTGCCCGAAGGGTCGGGACCAGAGCCGTCGCTCGGGCCGGCGTCTGAGGGGTCGCTGGTGGGGTGGTCGACAGATGCGTCAGCTGTGGGATCGCCCGAGGGGCTGGCTGTGGAGTCGCCTGAGGGGGTGGTGCCTGAGGGGTCGTCGGGGAGGCTTTCGGCGGTGACCAGCACCAGAAGCTCAGTCGCGATCTTGTTCTCCAGGAGCGCGATGAACGCATCGGCGTTCCGCACGCTCGGGGTGCGGTCGTCGCCCTCGGCCTTCGGCTTTGCGTAGACGTCCAGCAGGTGCTGCAACCGCCCGGCGGCCTCGACCGGGAGGTAGAACTCTCCCTCCAGCCCGCCGTTCCTGCGCCGCCGCACCCGGAAGAACCGGCGGTCGAAATCGGCCTGCTCGTCCTGCTCGTGGCCGTCGGGGTCCAGCACCGCCCGCAGATACCGCCCCGCCTTGGCCACCTCCGCCGCCCCCGCCGAACCTGCCAACTCCAGCAGAATCCCCTCAGCAGTCACGGCCTGCTCATCGGTCAACCCGGAGGTGGCGGTGCAGATCGCCTCCACGATGCCTTCGGCCAGGCTGCCCTCGGCGAACCGCTCACGCACCCGCGACAGGCGACCCAGCTCCATGCCCATCGTCACCAACCGGCCCGCACCCGGGATCGTCATGCCGCCAACGGATCGCAGCCACAACCTGGTGGAGGCATGCCCATGGTTCTTCGCCTCCCCGGACCGATGCACCCGGCCCACCCGAGCGGCAAGCGCGCTGGTGATGCGGTCGCGGGCTGCCAGCAACTCCTCGGCCTCGGCCAGACATACCTCCGCCGACTCAGGCACCGGCACCAGCGCCACTACCCGCGCCGCCTCACCAACCGCCGCCACCGCCACCCACGACGATGCACCACTGCCACCAGCACCAGAAGCATCCCGGTCCGGGCCCGCATCGCTTCGGCCGGCGCCCTCGGCACCGCCAGACGCACCACCGGCATCACCACCAGAAGCACCAGCGGAAGCGCCGCCGGAAGCGCCGCTGTAGGCACCCCCGGCGCCATCCGGACAAGCCGCGTCGGGAGAAGCACAACCAGGAGGATCACCGTCAGGAAAGGCACCGTCGGCGGCACCGCCATCCGTGCGCGCGGCATCCGTGCGCCCTGCGACCGTGCGCGCACCATCGGCGCCCAGGGCATCGGTGCGCGTGGCATCGGCGCCCAGGGCATCAGCACCGGCACCGGCAGGGCCAGGGGCGCCGCTGTCGGCATCTCCTGCGCGAGGGGCAGGGGCGATGGAACCGACCTCAGAGCCGGGGCTATCGGCAGGGTTAGGAGCGCCATCAGGGGCGGGGCCATTCACGGTTTCGTCAGCGCTGGAGTCGTCAACGGCAGCGATACCGGCACGAGTCGTAAATGCTCGAACAAAGGGAAGAGTTGCCGGGATACCGCGTCGACTCGCGTGCTCTCGTGTATCGGGATCGACGATAGGCACGTATTCACGGGCAAGTGCGCCCTCGGACGACCAAAGGGGCGAGCCGGCGATGAGCTGATCCCACCAGTCGTCGCCGATGTCACCGCTGGCATTAGAACGCTGGGAGCGCTCAGGATCATCGTCGAACAGATCCATCGCACCTCCCGAGAAATTCGAAATCCTGTCTTAATTCTTCCACGCCAACCGGCCACGAACACCCCCGCACCGGGATTTGTTGGAGTTACAGGCAAGTTCCCGATTAGCTGTATATGCGACATCTGCCGTACCGCACCGTTTGAACAGAAAACAACCGCCGCAGAAGGCCTTGAACGGGGAACAGCAGGGCACTACCGCGAGCACGGTGGCCGGGAGTGCGGGAGAAGAGCCCGCGGAGCCGGCAGCCGGCTCGGGCGGTGTGGCTCGGGCGGTTCCTCGGAGGCCGGCCGGACATGACCTCCGGTCGAGGACTCAGGGGATGGTGGCCAGAAGATCGGCCAGGGCTTGGATCGCTCTGGAGATCCCGGTGGCGGCGAGGCCGGCACCCACGAGGCTGAGGCAGATGGACAGCACGCAGCCGTGGCCCCCACGCATCGGGCTGAGGATCGGTTTCTGCGGCTCCAGCCCGTACCAGAGGGACCGCGGCTCCAGGAGAAGGAACAGGATCGCGCCCACCTCGCCCACCCAGAAGAGCCAGAACCAGGCCCATCTGTTGCCCCAGCGGGGCTGACCCGCGCCCAGCATGGTGAGGAGAGCGGCGAGCCACGCGCCGCCGACGATCCAGGGCGCGCCGGGGAAGGGCACCTGGAAGGGCCATGATGGATAACGCGGGTTGTTCTGATTGCTGGTCCAGCGCCAGATGACCAACGGGTGCTGATCGGCGGCCTCGGATCCGCGCACGAGTTCACGGCGGACGCGGGCCGCGTCCGCGACCCGATCGACGTCGTACCACAACAAAGGGCCGGTGGACCACCGTAACCGCACCGGATCGCCCTCGAAGAAGATCACGCACGTGACCTGATCCGCGCGCAGCGCCGCCTGGAACTCGGCGACCGTGCTCTCGCGCGGGAAAATGCTCAGAACGGTCAGAAAAGCGCCCCAGAGCAGGATGACAAGCAGCACGACGCGTATCCACAGGGCCGCGATCCGAAAGGGAACCCGCATGACCGGCGGTCTCTCCTGCGGATGCACGTCCCTCCGATCGTCGAGGCCCGTACGGACGTCACTCCCGGACTACAGCGGCCAGGCTTCACGCGCTTCAAGGTGATGTCGGAGGGCGGCTACGGCGCCGCGGCAACGGGCCGTTCGAGTGCCCGGCCGACGCGCCTTTCACAGATCCCGGCGCACAAACGCCGCCACGCAGACACCGCTGCACAAAACGCCGCCGCGCAGACATCGGCGAAAGCCGCCGAGAGTGCCCCATGCCGAAAGCGTACGTTCTCATCACCCGGAGCGCGTGCGCCGTTCGGAACAGATATGAACGGAGACAATCGGATCAGACTTGCTACAACCGATCCTGGCGGGGCAGCACGACCTCGCGGGCGATCAGGAGCAGGGCGGCCGCCAGGGGGATCCCGAGCAGCGCTCCGACGATGCCGAGCAGGGCGCCGCCGAGCAGCGCCCCCAGGATGGTCGCCACGGGCGGTACGTCGACCGACGACTTGAACACCTTCGGCGAGATCCAGTAGTTCTCCACCTGCTGGTAGACGATGAAGAACACGGCGCAGGCGATGCCGACCTGGACCGACACGAGGAAGCCCACCCCGGAGGCCACCACCGCCCCGATGACCGCGCCGGCCAGCGGGATCAGGTCGGTGACCGCGACGAAGATGGCCAGCGCCAGCGCGTACGGCACCTTCATCATGGACAGGAACAGGAAGGTCACCACTCCGGCGATCAACGAGATGATCAGGTTTCCGGCGACGTAGCCGCCGATCTGGTTGATGATCTCGTCGCCGAGCAGCCGGACCCGTGTGCGGCGCGAGCGCGGCACGAACCGGTAGGCCGTCTCCTTGATGGAGTTGAGGGACCCGAGGAAGTAGAGCGTCAGCACGAGCACGGTGAACCCGCTGAACAGCGCACTGATCAGGACGCTCGCCACGCCGAGGAGGCCGCCGAACATCTGGGTGGCCAGCCTGTCGCCGGTCACGTACTGCTGGAGCTTGTCCAGGACCTGATACCGCTCGTCCACCGAGCGGATCAGCGGGTGGTTCTGCAGTTGCTGCACGTATTCCGGCAGGTGGCCGAAGAACCCGGACGTCTGCTCGGTCAGCGGCGGCACGACCGCGAGGCCGAAGGCGACGAAGAACGCGATCACCGATCCGAACACGATCGTGATCGCGACGCGGCGGGACAGGTTGCGGCGCTGGAGTGCCTCGACCGCGGGGTTGAGGCCGATGGCGAGGAACAACGACACCACGATCAGCACGAGCGCCGAACCCGCGCTGGCGATCGTCTGGACCAGCAGCCACGCGGTGAGCACGCCGAGGGCTCCGGTCAGGCCGAACATGAACGGGTTGCTCCGCAGAGGGCGCCCCGGCATGCCGAACGGCCGGTCGAGGGGCGTCATCGCGACTCCGTCGCCCGTGCCGTCGCCCGTGCTGTCGCCCGTGCCCCCACCCGTGCCGCCGTCCGTACCGACGCTTGTGCCGGCGCGCGTGTCCCGGCCCGTTTCACCGCCGCCGTCACCGCCGCCCACGCCACCGGTGTCGGCAGCCGGCTCGGGCGCCGGCCGGTCGGGGGACGGCCGGTCAGGAGACGCCGGAGAGTCGGCCGGCTCCGCTGTCCCTTCACTCTGACCAGGGAGTGAGGGGAAGACGCTGGAGATGCCGTTGCCTGGGGAACGACCGGTGTCGGGCACGCCCCCCTACTGCCCAAACAATCTACGATTTATCGCGACAAATGCCACGCGATGCACTCACCACCCCGACGCGTCAGTGACGGTCATTCGACGGGCGGTCCGGGGCACGCTTGGGGCTCGCCTCTCGCGCATGACGTTCGATCGCGCCGTTGATCTCCGCGCCGAACAGCACGACCAGCGCGGAGAGGTACAGCCAGAGCATGAGCACGACCACCGCGCCCAGAGCGCCGTACGTCTGGTCGAAGCGGCCGAAGCCGCTGACGAAGACCGACAGGCCCACCGAGACCAGCAGCAGGGCCGGTACGGCGAGTCCCACGCCCCAGCCGACCGTGTGCCACCCGGGGCGCCGTCCGGGTTCCAGCCGGGCGCCGGGGACATACCGGTAGAGCAGCGCCAGCCCCGCACCGAAGAGCAGGACGAGCAGCACCCAGCGCCCGGCCGAGACGGCGGCGCGGGCGGCCGCGCCGAGCCCCAGGTGCCCCAGCACCACCGGGAACGCGGCCACGAGCGCCAGCAGGACGGACGTCCCGGCGATGGCCGCGACCGTGAGCAGCAGGGCCGTCAGCCGGGTACGGATGAAGCCGCGCTCCCGCCGGCCGCCGTAGACCGCGTCGACGGCCCGGACCAGCGCCTGGACGGCACGGGACGACGCCCACAGCAGCGCGACGAGGCTGAGCGCCAGGGGCGCGCCGAAACCCTGGCGCCCGGCGCGCACCGCGTGGGTGAGCTGGGAGACGAGCAGCCGGCCGACGTCCGGGGGCAGCGGGCGGGTGAACGACGCCAGTTGCCCGGCCACCTGCCGGGGGTCGGCGACCAACCCGTAGACCGCCACCACGACCATCAGGCTCGGGAAGACCGACAGCGTCCCCCAGAAGGCGATGCCCGCGGCCAGCAGAGACAGGCGCTCCCGGGACGCCTCCTCCCGCACCCGCCGGGTGATCGCCCGCCACTCCTCGGCCGGAGGCCACGCCCGCGCCCACCCCGTGATCACGCCGTACCGGCGCCGCATCTAGTCGCTCTGCCGCTGCGGTTCGCTGATCTCCTTGACCACGGGCGTGAGCAGGTCGGCGGTGAGCTGGTGCATCTGGAGGAGCAGGTCGTCGATGGTCAGCATGCCGACCACCCCCTCCTCGTCCGCCACGGGCAGCCTGCGGAAGGAGTGGCGGCGGAAGGTGTCGAACGCCACCTCCACCTCGTCGCCGGGCCGCACCACGACGGGACGCTCCGACATCACCCGGCCGACGGGCGTGTCCGCGTCCTCCCCGCGGGCGAGTACGCGAAGGGTGAGGTCGCGGTCGGTCACGACGCCCGTGACGCCCTGCCCCTCCGAGACGACGACGCATCCGACGCCCGAGTAGTCCATGTGCCGCGCGACGTCCCGCACCGGGGTGACCGGCGGGACGACCACCACGGGCGTGGACATCACATCTCTGATCTTCATGGCCGGCACTCCCCCCGCGCCCGCCCAGGGCCCTGTCCTCAGCCCACTCCTACCCGCCGTACGGAAGTCCCGCCCTATTTGTGACCTAGTGCTCTTTTTATTCCCAAAAATACAGATAAGGGTGTATTTGGAGGTGATGACCATGATCACGCTGAGCGTCATCAAGGCCGACACCGGAGGCTTCGTCGGCCACTCCGCCGTGCATCCCCGATTGACCGCCGAGGCCAGGCGGGAGATCGAGCGGGCCAAGTCATCCGGGCTGCTCGTCGACGGCCACGTCGAAAGCTGCGGCGACGACATCTCGCTCATCATGACCCACACGTACGGCCCCGAGGCGGGGCTGATCCACTCCTTCGCCTGGGACACCTTCCAGGCGACCACCCACATCGCCAAGGATCTCGGCCTGTACGGCGCCGGGCAGGACCTGCTGTCGGACGCCTTCTCCGGCAACCTGCGCGGCATGGGCCCGGGCTACGCGGAGATGGAGTTCGAGGAGCGGCCGTCCGAGCCCGTGCTGTGCTTTCTCGCGGACAAGACCGAGCCGGGCGCGTGGAACCTGCCGCTCTACAAGATGTTCGCCGACCCGTCCAACACCGCCGGCCTGGTGATCGACGAGAAGATGCACGCCGGGTTCGCGTTCGAGGTGTACGACCTGTGCGAGGACCGCCGCATCGTCTTCGACTGCCCGGCCGACCTGTACGACATGCTCATGTACATCGGCGCCCCGGCCCGCTACGTGGTCCACGGCGTACGGTCCAAGACGCTGGGCACGACCGCGGCGGCGACCAGCACCCAGCGGCTGTCGCTGATCGCCGGGAGGTACGTCGGCAAGGACGATCCGGTCATGATCGTACGCTGCCAGTCGGGCCTGCCGGCCGTCGGCGAGGCGCTGGAGCCGTTCGCCTTCGCGTACTCGGTGGCGGGCTGCATGCGCGGCTCGCACCACGCTCCGTTCATGCCGGTGCCCGTCGGGCAGGCGCACCCGTCCCGCTTCGACGGCCCGCCCCGGGTGGTCGCGCTGGGCTTCCAGATCAAGGACGGCAGGCTGGTCGGCCCGCGCGACATGTTCGACGACCCGGCCTTCGACGGCGCGCGCCGGCAGGCGACCGAGGTGATGGACTACCTGCGCCGCCACGGCCCCTTCGAGCCGCATCGGCTGCCGCTGGAAGACCTGGAATACACCACGATGGCCTCTCTCACCAGGCGCCTGTCGCACCGCTGGACGCCGATCACGACCGAGGTCGCCACACCTGCAGGGTTGCGATGAGAGGACTGTGATCAGGATGAAGGCGGCGGTCGGCGACCGGCTGGTCGTCGAGAGCGTCCAACGGGGCAGGCTGGGTCGCGTCGGGATCGTGCTGGCGCTTTACCACACCGACGGCTCACCGCCCTACCTCGTACGCTGGCTGGACGAGGAACGGGAGACGCTGTGCTTCTACCCGGGCCCCGACGTCCGGATAGAGCACTACCTGGAGTGGTGCCCGCAGAGCCCGTGAGGCGCTAAGCCCGGTGGAGGCACTCCATGACGTCCTCGTCGCTCGTCTGGGTGAAGTCCTCGTACCAGGCGCCGATGGCGTAGAAGTGGTCCGGGGTGTCCAGGCAGACGATCTCGTCGGCGTCCCCGCGCAGGCTCGCGATCGTCTCCGGCGCGCCCACGGGCACCGCCAGCACCACCGTGGACGCGCCGTGCGCGCGGGCGACCTGGCAGGCGGCGCGGGCCGTCCCGCCCGTCGCGATCCCGTCGTCCACCACGATCACCGTACGGCCGGCCAGGTCGACGGGCTCGCGGGCGCCGCGGAACCGGCGGGCACGGCGCTCCAGTTCGGCCCGCTCACGGCGTTCCACGGCCGCCATCTCGTCGTCGGTGAGCCGGGCGAGCCGTACGACGTCGGGGTTGACCACCCGCACCCCACCCTCGCCGATGGCGCCGAACCCCAGTTCCGGCTGGTACGGCACGCCCAGCTTGCGCACGAGGATCACGTCCAGGGGGGCACCGAGGGCCCGGGCGACCTGGAACGCCACGGGCACCCCGCCTCGGGGCAGCCCAACGACGACCACGTCTCCCACGCCATCCTTTGCCTCACGGAGGTCACGCAAGCGCTCGCCGAGGAGGAGCCCGGCGTCACGACGATCCACAAACACGACATTCACCCCCAAAACCTGACGGTACGCGGCCTCTCGTGAGCGAGGAGAGCCGCGGGTGAGTCCTGATCGCCTGTCCTGCATACTGGGGCGGTGACCGCGACCGACCGGGCCCCCGGCGGGGAGCTTCCCCGGCACCGGCCGACTCTGGCCGAGATCGCCAATCTGGCGGGTGTGTCTCCGCCGACCGTGTCGAGGGTGCTCAACGGGCAGGCCGGGGTCGCCCTGGCCACCCGGCAGCGCGTGGAGGCGGTGCTCCGGGAGCACGGCTACCGGCGGCGCGACAGCGAGCCCGCCGCGATCCTGGAACTGGTCTTCCACGCCCTGGAGAGCCTGTGGGCGCTGGAGATCATCCAGGGCGTCGAGCAGGTCGCGCGGGAGCGCGGGCTCGCCGTGGTGCTGACCGAGATGCAGGGCAGGCTCACCCCCGGCAGGGCCTGGACCGAACAGGTGCTCGCCCGCCGTCCCACCGGGGTCGTGGCGGTCTTCTCCGAGCTCACCGTGCAGCAGCAGTCCCAGCTCGCCACCCGTTCGATCCCCCTGGTCGTGCTGGATCCGACCGGGGAGCCGCTGCACCAGACGCCGTCCGTCGGGGCCACCAACTGGAGCGGCGGGATGGCCGCCACCCGGCACCTGCTCGACCTGGGCCATCACCGCATCGCCATGCTGAGCGGGCCCACCCAGTGGCCGTGCTGCCGGGCCCGGCTCGACGGTTTCCGGGCCGCGATGGACGCGGCGGGCGTGTACGTGGACCCCGCCCTCCTGCGGATCAGCACCCTCTATGTGGAGGGCGGGTTACGCGACGGCGCCGAACTGCTGCGCCTGCCCGACCCGCCGACCGCCGTCTTCTGCGCCAACGACCTGCAGGCCCTCGGCGTGTACGAGGCCGCCAGACGGGCCGGGCTGCGCGTCCCGGAGGACCTCAGCGTGATCGGGTTCGACGACCTGTCGTTCACCCAGTGGGCCGGGCCGCCCATGACGACCGTACGGCAGCCGCTCGTGCAGATGGGGGCCACCGCCGCGCGGATGGTCCTCCACCTCGCCGACGGCGAGCCGCTCGAACAGCACCGCGTCGAACTCGCCACCACCCTCGTCGTACGGGAGAGCACCGCGCCGCCCCGTTCCTGACCTTTCTACGGCTCCGTTCACGGCCGGCGGCCCCATGTGGCCCATCGCCACAGCCACTCCAGCGGGCCGTACCGGTGGGTGCGCAGCCAGAGAACGGACCACAGCCACTGGACGGCGAGGATGACGGCCGAGGTCAGTGCCACTCTCGCCGAGGACCAGGCCTCCGGTGAGCATCCGCAGAGGCGGGCGGCGAGCAGGACGAGGACGGTCGCGGTCAGGTAGTTGGTCAGCGCCATCCGGCCGAGCGGCGCGAAGACGGCCGTCAGCGCCGGCCGGAGCGGCGTCCGCAGCAGCACGAGCAGGGCGCAGACGTAGATCCCCGCGACCAGCAGCCCGGAGAGGGCGAGCGCCCGCCCGAATCCGGGGTCGTCGCCCTCCTGACCGGCCGACCACCACAGGGCGGGCGCCGCCGCGACCGCGAAGGCCAGTCCGAGCAGCGCCGGCACCCGGGTGGACCGCTCGATCCGGGCCGTCACGCCGTATCTGGTCAGCGCGGATCCCAGCAGGAACAATCCGGCGACCAGGGTGAACCTCTCCCCGCCGAGGAACAGCGCCACCGCGACGAGCACAGGGGCGAGCCCGGCGACCACCCGGCGCGGCAGCCAGGTCGAGGGCAGCAGTACCAGCAGGCCGATGACGGCGTACGTGCTGAGGATGTCGCCGGGCCAGAGCAGGAGGAGGTGCGCCAGCCCGGCCGCGAGCAGCACGAGGAGCCGGCGCAGCAGGATCACCCTCGGGCGGGCGGCCCGGGCGGCGGCCGACTCCAGCAGCAGCGAGAACCCGACGCCGAACAGCAGCGAGAAGATCGGGAAGAAGCGCTGCTCGACGAGCAGGCCCATCCAGGCGTCGTCGGGGGTCGTGGGGGCGGCCGCCCGCAGGACGTCTCCGGTGTGGGCGATGGGTTTGACGTTGGCGAGCAGGATTCCGCACAGCGCGAAGCCGCGCACCACGTCGAGCGCGGTGATGCGCTCACGTCGCGTTCTGTGGGCCGCGGGAGGTTCCGTGAGAGCTTCCATGAGAGCCGCATCCTGCGCGGGCCCGTACGCCCCCGGCATCGGCCGCAAGCGGGAATCGGGCGGCACGGGACCATACTTTCGGCTGGTTCTGCGCGGCCCGCCCATCTCGTAGCCTCGGCCCTGTGTTTACTGAGGGCACTCGTAACCTCGGCCCTGTGTTTACTGAGGGCACTCGTAACCTCGGCCCTGTGCTTACTGAGGGCGCTGTAGCCGGGGGCCGTGCGCGGAGATGGGCGGCCGACACCGGTCTGGGCGCCGTGTTCGCCGTGGTCCTGGCCTTCTGGGCCTCTCTCATCGCCGACAGCTGGGGCGGGGGCTACTGGCGGTTCGACTGCGCCGCCGGGGCCGCGGTCTGTGCCATCGCGTTGTTCCGGCGGCGCGGCCGGGCATGGGCGGCGGTGGCGGGCCTGGCCGTGGCGGCGACCGCCGTCCTGGCCGCCAGGTTCGCCGATCTGCCCGCCGAACCCGGTCCCGGGATGGCCCTCGGCCTGGCCGTGCTGGTCGCCGCGGCGGTCAGGAGACTGCCGGTCCGTACGGCCTGCGGCGTGGCGGCCGGCGGGCTGGCCGTGGCCGTCGGCAGCCTGCTGACCGCGCACACGTCCGCCGCCGGGGTGCCGTCGGTCACCGCGATGAACGTCGCGGCCTGGGCCGCCGCCGTCGTGGCCGGGCTGAGCCCGCGGCTGCTCGACGCCCGCAGGCGGGCCGTCGCGGAGGCGGTACGCCAGGCCGAACGGCTGGCGTTGGCCCGGGAGTTGCACGACGTCGTCGCCCACCACGTCACCGGCATCGTGGTGCAGGCGCAGGCCGCCCGGCTCGTCGCGCGGCGGAGCCCGGAGAAGGCGGGCGACGCCCTGGGCCAGATCGAGGCGGCCGGGTCCGACGCGCTGGCCGCGATGCGTCGCGTCGTCGGCCTGCTGCGCGTCGCCGAGGGTGAGGCGGGCGGCCCCGACGCGGGCCCGGGAGTCGCCGAGCCCGGCCGCCTCGGCGACCTGGTCGGGCGGTTCGAGGCCGGGGGCCGCCCGGTGCGCCTGCGGCTGCCGCGCGAGGAGGAGACGGCGGCGTGGCCGCCCGAGGTGGCCTCGACGGTCTACCGGGTGGTGCAGGAGTCGCTGACCAACATCGCGCGCCACGCGCCGCGGGCCCGCGAGGTCACGGTCAGCGTGGAGCGGGACCGGGACGTCGTCGTCGTGGAGGTCGCCGACGACGCGCCGCCGGGGTCGCAGGCGGGATCGCGCGGAGGGTACGGCCTGCTCGGGATGCGTGAGCGCGTCGAGGCGCTCGGCGGCACGTTTCGGGCCGGGCCACGCCCCGGATCCGGCTGGTCGGTGCTCGCCACCCTGCCGGCCACCCTGCCCAGCCCCCGCCAAGAGTCCCGGCACGACGCGTGACGACGATCAGAGTCCTGGTGGCCGACGACCAGGCGATGGTACGCGGCGGCCTGCGGCTGATCCTGGAGGACCAGCCCGACATCGAGGTGGTCGCCGAGGCGGCCGACGGCGCCGAGGCCGTCGAACTGGCCCGGCGGCTGCGGCCGGACGTGTGCCTGGTCGACGTGCGGATGCCCCGGCTCGACGGCATCGAGGTCACCCGTCTCCTGGCCGGCCCGGGAGTCCCCGAGCCGCTCAAGGTGGTCGTGGTCACCACCTTCGACCTGGACGAGTACGTGTACGGCGCGCTGCGGGCGGGCGCGGTGGGCTTCGTGCTGAAGGACTGCGGCCCCGCCCTGCTGGTGGAGGCCGTGCGGGCGGCGGAGGCCGGGGACGCCCTCGTCTCCCCCTCGGTCACGCTGCGGCTGCTGCGCCACCTCACCACCCACTGGACCACCCACCCGGCCACCCGTCTGGAACATCCCCTCTCGAACCGGGAGATCGAGGTCGTCCACGCCATCGCGCGGGGCCGTACCAACCAGGAGATCGCCGCGGAGCTGTTCATCTCGCTCAGCACGGTCAAGACCCATGTGTCGGGCATCCAGGCCAAGCTCGGGGTGCGCAACCGCGTCGAGATCGCCGCATGGGCCTGGGAGAACCGACTCATAGGACGTACGTGACACAACAGCCCAAAATGTGTCAAATCACCCGGAACGGGCAGGAGGTGGGCAGCAGAACTAGAGAAGGGTGGCAGCATGGCCGTAAGCGGCATCATCTCCGCCATAATCATCGGACTCATCATCGGCGCTCTCGGCCGACTGGTCGTGCCCGGGCGTCAGGCCATCCCGATCTGGCTGACCATGGTGATCGGCATCATCGCCGCCCTCATCGGCACGGCGATCGCGCGGGGCCTCGGAGTGGCGACCACCCCCGGCATCGACTGGCTGGAACTGATCATCCAGGTGGCGCTGGCGGCCCTGGGCGTCGTCGCCGCCGTGGCCCTCTTCAGGCGCGGAAGCGTCGGATAGGCCCTCTCCGACGGCCCCGGCACATGCCGGGGCCGTCGGCGCGTTCCCGGACTTCACCGACCTTTACGTAATCACCGACTTCCTTTGAATTCGCCCGGCCCGGGGCGGCGTACGGTCGTCTTTCGGGGGCGTTTCGGGGGTCTTGATGAACTGCCGTGATGAGACGTGTGTCACCTGCTCGGACGAGGCGGTCGCGGTCACCGTCGTACGGCTTCTTGTCGGGTGGCGTGGTGTCAGGTGAGCCCGGAGGGAGGCGCTCGTGAAAGAGGCGGGCCCGATGACGGCGCCGATGGAGCACCGCATGCGCTGGCAGTTCGGCGTGCTCGCGCCGCCGGGCTTTCCCGGCGAGCCGTCGGCCGGCGTGACCGAGTGCCTCCTTGAGGCGGACCCGGACGCGACGATCGACCTGCGGCTGCGGTTCCTGCACGTCAGGTGCAGGACCGTGGAGCGGGAGGAGGACGACGGCTACTGGCCGGTGCCGAAGCTGACCGTCGCCGGGCACGACTACCTCGGCTTCGACGAGGCCGTCGAGCGGGAGACCCGGGCCGTCATCCCCCTGACGGGCGGGCGGCGCACGATCGAGGTCCACGTGCCCGGGGGCCGGGAGATCGAGCCGATCCTCTCCCCGAGCGGTGAGCGCACGGGCCGCGTCACCTGCGAGCACCAGCCGATCCACGCGGAGCTGCGGGTCTCCGCCGAGCGGCTGGCCGATCCGTACGGGCTGGTCAGGTTGCGAGTGGAGGTCCACAACACGGCCCGCTGGGAGCGTGCGGACGCGCCGCGCGAGGAGGCCCTGCGGCACTCGCTGGTCGCGGCCCACCTGCTGATCGGCATCAGCGGAGGAGCGTTCGGCCCGGGCCCTGTCGACGAGGGCCCGCAGGTCAGGGGGGTGTGACGGCGATGCACGAGTTCGGGATCGCCGAGGCCGTTCTGGACGCCGTGGAGCACCGCGCGAAGGGCAGGCGGGTACGGCGGGCCCGGGTGCGGGCGGGCGCCCTGCTCCGCGTCTCCCCCGCGGTCCTGAAGCAGGCGTTCGGCCTCGCCGCCACCGGCACGGTGGCCGAGGGGGCGACGCTCGACCTGGTCGTCGAGCCCGTCCGGCTCGTCTGCCGGGGCTGCGGGCACAACGCCCTGTGCGACAACCCGATGACGATCTGCGGCAAGTGCGGGGGCATCGACATCGACGCCGAGGGTGGGGACCGCCTCGTCCTGGAGTCGGTCCAGATCGTGGAGGCGGCCCATGTGCCTGGGGATTCCGGGCGAGATCGTGGAGATCCCGTCCGATCGGCCTGACCTCGCCACGGTCGACGTGAGCGGGCCCGACGAGGCCCAGCCGCGTGGCGAGGCCCTCACACGAAGGGCCGGGAGCCGACCCCCTGCACGATCCCCTCGACCCGGACGGCGACGCACGCCTGCTCACGGGCCCATTGTCTCAGGCGGCGGTTCAGTCGGGCAGGTCGAAGACGTCGTCGAGGGCGATGACCCGCAGCAGATGGCGCAGGTAGGCGGTCAGCGCGACGATCCGGAAGGCCGCCCCGCGTTCCTCGGCTCCCCGGTAGAGGTTCATCACGACGGCGATGCCGGAGGAGTCGACGAACCTCAGCCCGGCCAGGTCGAGCTCGATCACCCGCGGGTTGTCCGCGAGCACCTTGTCCGCCTCTTCGGCCGCCTCGTCCACGGTGGTGTAGTCGAGCTCGCCGGTCAGCACAAGGCGCGCGGTGCCTGGCTCGGGGGTGACGTACTCGACCAGTAACGGCGGCGTGTCCTGCATCAGGGGCTCGTCTCTTCGGGTTCGGGGTGATCGGGGGCGCCATGGGCCGCGCCCGCCACTCTCATGCCCTCGGCGAGGAACGCCCGGGTTCGAGGGCAGTCTGTCAGCTCACCGCGCAGGACGGCCAATCCGAGCACGACGGACTCGCTCGGCACTCCGCGCGCGGCCAGCACCATGCAGGCCCAGGTGACGAAGTCCGTGAAAACCGACACGTCGCCGAGATACAGCGCGGCGCCGAGGAAGTCGGCGACGTACCCGAGATCCTCCCTTATCTGCTCCATCTGCCACGGGTCGTAGTCCCGCATGGGCGGGTAGGAGGCGACAAGCAGGTCCAGCGCCCGCGGCAGCAGCTCGCCCCGGCGCCGGGCGAGGCAGGCGTACTCGCCGTCGGGCGGCAACTCGGCGCCGTTCTCCCCGGCGAGCGGCAGCGGCCCGGTGTCGAGCAGGTCGGCCGCGATGTCGGCGGCCGGGGCCCAGGCGTCCGCGCCGAGCAGACGGGCGATCCGGTCGTCGGCGCCGAACGCGGCCCCTCCCACCAGGACAGGGACGCCGGCCATCCGGCAGGCGCCGACGGCCCGGTGCGCGCGAGGCAGCCACACGGGCAGCGTGCAGCCGAGCGCGACCAGTTCGGGGCCGGCCTGCCCGATCCATTCGACCAGATGGGGTGCGGGCACGTTGGCGCCGAGGAAGTCGGCCCGCCATCCGTGCAGGCGCAGCACCTCGGCCAGGAGGCGGGTGGGCAGCGCGTGATTCTCCCTCTCCGCGCAGGCGACCACGATCCGCCCGCGGGTGGGGGGCGGGCTCACCCTGTGGGCGACGGCGGCGACGACCCGCTCGCTGACCGCGGACGCCGCGTGCTCCTGGGCCACGGTCCACCGGTTGACCGCCCAGAGCCGGCCGACCCGGCGCTGGGCCGGACCGATCACCCGCAGCAGCACGTCCTGCGCGGAAACGCCCTCGTCGAGCATCCCGAAGACCAGGTCGACGGCGCCGGACTCGTCGGCCTCCTCGATCTGTCGCAGATAGCGGACGATCTCGCTCGTGAAGCCCGCCGCCGGGGCGCTCACCATCGCACGTCCACCGGCCGAGGGGGGAGCCGCCGGGGTCTTCCCACGTCACGCCCCCTTCAGCTGAGTCCTTTTCCTCACGTTACCCGTGAGGGCGAGCCGCCGGACGGGCGGGAGGCGGCCGCCGCCTCCATGCCCTCGGCCAGCAGGGCGCGGGCGCGCGGGCAGTCGGCCAGCACATCCCGGAAGAGCCGCAGCCCGAGCACCACCGACTCGGCGGGCACCTTCCGGGCCGAGAGCACCTCGCAGGTCCATGTGACGAAGTCGGTGAACAGGCTCGTGTCGTGGACGTAGAGCGCGGCCGCGAGGAAGTCGGCGATGTGCCCGAGGTCCTCCGCGGTGTGCTCAAGCTGCCGCTCGCTGTATCCGCCCATCGGGGCGTACGACTCGCTGAGCAGGTCCAGCACCCTGACCAGCACCTCGGCGCGGTGCCGGGTCAGGTATCCGTACTCCTCGTCGCCCAGGTGGACCGCCCCGTCACTGCCGGCGGCGAACGACGGCAGCCCGGCGGCGAGCCGGTCGGCCGCCGCGTCGGCGGTGGGCGCCCACGCGTCCGCACCCAGCAGGCGTGCGAAGCGGCCGTCGGCGCCGAAGGCGGCCCCGCCCGCCAGCACCGGGACGCCCACAGCGCGGCAGGCGGCGATGGTGGCGTGCGCCCGGGGCAGCCGGGTCGCGATCATGCAGCCGAGCGCCACCACGTCGGGGCCCGTCTGGTGCAGGTGCGTGATCAGGTGCGGGCCCGGCACGCTCGCCCCCAGGAAGTCGACCCGCCATCCCCGCAGCCGCAGCACCTCGGCCAGCATGCGGGTGGGCAGCGCGTGATACTCCCCGTCGGCGCAGGCCACCGTCACCCGGCCACGCGTCGGTCTGGGCCGCACCCGCCCGGCGATCGCCGCGACGGCCCGCTCGCTGACCGCGGTGGCCCCGTGCTCGCGGGCCACCGACCAGTCGCCGGCCGCCCACAGCTCACCCACCCTGCGCTGGCCTGCGGCGACGACCCGCAGCAGCACGTCCTCGGCGGGGACGCCCTCGTCGATCAGGTCCAGGACGAGATCGACCGCGCCGTACTCGTCGGCCTCGCCGATCAGTTTCAGGTAGCGCTCCACCGAGGTCCCGGCGCCGGTGCCCGCCGGTCCGCCCGTCATCCCTGCCTGGGTCATCACGTCGTCTCCGCCCACACGGTCTTGGCACCCGGCATGGCACCCGTCGCCGAACCGGTCGCCGGGTCGTACCCGCCCGCCCGTACGGCGAGGAGGGCGCGGTCGTCCTGCTGGCCGCCCGCGAGCCACTCACTGCTGATCTGCTCCAGCCGCTCCACCAGCGCGTCGACCGGCATGCCGGCACAGCTCGCCAGGGCCTCCTTGAGCCGTTCCTCGCCGAACATCTCCCGCCTGGTCGGCCCGCCGAAGGCCTCGGTGATGCCGTCGCTGTACAGCAGGCACACCTCGCCGGGAGCCAGGTCGACCGTGGCCGGCCGCACCACGGTCTTCTTCAGCGCGCCGAGGAGGGAGCCGCGGGCGGGCGCCTCCTCCACCGTGCCGTCCCGGCGCAGCACCAGCGGCGGCGGATGGCCCGCCACGGCCAGATCCACCAGCACGTGCTCGTCGGGGGCGACCCGGAGCGCCGCGAGGACCAGCGTGACGTAGGAGTTCGGCGCCGGCGAGGCGAGCAGCGACCGGTTCAGCAGTTCGAGCAGCTGGACCGGGCGGCTTTCCAGCAGCAGCAGCGCGCGCAGGCTCTGCCTGACCTGCCCGGCCAGTACGGCCGCGCGGGCGCCCTTACCGCAGACGTCGCCCAGGATGATCAGAGGCGGACGTTCCAGGATGCCGATCCCGCTGTCGTGACCGGCGCCGGTCTCGGACATGTAGACGTCGTAGAAGTCGCCGCCCACGGCGCCGGCCTGCTGGGAGGACCGGAGCCTCCCGGCGAGGCGCATGCCCTCGACCTCCGGCAGGTCGGGCGGCAGCAGGTCGTCGATCAGGATGGCGTTCACCGCGCTCTGCTCCCGGAACAGCGAGGCCGCCGAGAGCGCCGCGCCCGCCCGGGACGCGAGGTCGCGCACCATCGCCAGGGCCTCGTCGTCGAACGGAGGCCGACCGGCGCGGCGGACCAGCGCCATCGCCCCCGCGGGGACGCCGTTGCCGGGCAGCGGGAAGACCAGCAGGTCACCGGCCGGGCCGAACCCCTCCGGCAGCAGCCAGTCCGGCGCGGCGCCCGCGTCCTGCCGCCCGCCCGAGCCGTGCGTCAGGCCCGCGAGCGCGTCGGTCAGGCCCGGCACCCGCAGCGCCGTCGAGAGCGGCATGACGCCCTCCTCCGGTCCGGGGTGCCCGGCGACGGCCCGGATCCACTCGACCCGGCGGTTGGTGGCGGGCGGCAGCACCACGACCGCCAGGTCGCACAGGAACTCGGTGCCCAGATCCACGGCGGCGCGGGCGCATCGGCGTGGGTGGAGCGACGCGAACAGGCGGCGCGCGGCCTCAAGCAGGAACTCGGCGCGGCGCGGCAGGGGCGGCGCCTCGCTCAGGTAGAGAGCACGGTGGTCGCCGGCCGCCTCCGTCCGCACCCGGATCACCCGGCCGCCGTACGTCACCGTGTTCGATCCGGCCTGGTCCAGCTGTGGGGGAACCGGCCTGCCCGGGACGATCTCCGGCGCCAGCCGGGCCGCCGCCGCGTTGGCCAGCAGCACGACGCCATCTGCGTCGCACAACACGATTCCCTCGTCGCTGCCGTCCAGCAGCGCCGCCATGTCGCCGGGCGTCGCCCGCGCGGCTCCCGCGTTCGCGGAGCCGGTGGCGCCTCTCACCCGTGCGTTCTCCTCATGGCCCTCGATCCTCGGATCCGTCGTCTTTGTCAGACTACCTTCGGCCCTGTCGGCTCGATCCACGCCCCTTGGCCACGGGATGGGCTAAGGAACGCCCTGGAGCAGGACCAGGGCGGCGGCGCCGAACAGCCCGGCGTCGCGGCCCAGTGAGGTCGGCTCCACCCGCAGGCGGCGCAGGAAGCCGAGCCCGGTGTTCCGCCCGATCGCCCGCCTGAGCGGGTCGAACAGGATCGGTCCCGCCGCGGCCACGCCCCCTCCGATGACGACGTCGTCGAGATCGAACAGGGCGGACGCCGTGAGGACGGCGGTGGCCAGCGCGCCGCCCGCGCGCTCGAAGGCGCGGACGGCGGTGGGATGACCGGCGCGGGCGTCGGCGGCCAGAGCGCGGGCGTCCGCGCCGGTCCAGCCGTTCGCGGCGGCCCAGCGCACCATGCCGGGCCCGCTGGCGATGGTCTCGACGCATCCGACGCCGCCGCAGGGGCACGGCTCGCCGCCGGGATCGACGGTGATGTGGCCGATGTGGCCGGCGTTGCCGGTCGGGCCGACGTACGGCACGCCGTCCAGCACGAGACCGCCGCCCACGCCGGTGGACACGACCATGCCGAGCATCGCCCGGCTCCGCCCGGTGGGCCCGTCGGGAATGGGGCCGGTGAGCCCGCGCCACCACTCGCCGAGCGCCATGCACTGGGCGTCGCCCGCGAGCCGTACGGGACGGCCGGGCAGTGTCTCACCGAGCGCGTCGACCAGCGGGAAATCACGCCAGGCGGGGATGTTCACCGGACTGACCGTGCCGCGGCGGGGGTCGAGCGGACCGGCGGAGCCGACCCCGATTCCGTCTAGGCGGTCGGGCGCCACCCGCTCGGTGATCCGGCGCACGACCTCCGAGAGCGTCCGGCCGGCCGACTCCGGGCCGCGCAGCGGCACCTCGGTGCGGGCCAGCATCTCGCCGTCGGGCGCGACCGCCGCGGCGGCGAACTTCGTGCCGCCGATGTCCACCGCGAGCACGGTCATCGCCGCGTCCCCGGTCTCTCCACCACGGTCACTCCCGTCGCTTAACCGGATAAGGCCACGCAACGCTAGTCGCTTGACGACCGCCGCGTCAACGCTCCGTCACCGGCACCCGGGCGGCCGCCGACAAACCGGTTCAGCGGTAAATATCCGACCCCGCGGACATCGGCGGGGCGGGGGCGGGAAGGGCCGCGAGGGGACCCGGCCTGATGAACAGGGCTTTCCATAATTCCGATCGATTTGGTAGGGTTCGCTGGTGCATTTCGACTACACCATGGCGATCGGCTCCTTTCTGGTCGCCGTCGTCGTCGGCCTGACGGGGATGGGCGGGGGCGCCCTCATGACGCCCATGCTCGTGACGTTCTTCGGCGTGCCGCCCCTCGCCGCCGTCTCCAGCGATCTCGTCGCCGCCGCCGTGATGAAGCCGGTGGGCAGCCTCGTGCACCTGCGCCGGGGCACGGTCAACCTGAGGCTCGTCGCCTGGCTGTGCGCGGGCTCGGTCCCGGCGGCGTTCTGCGGCGTGCTCATCGCCCGCGCCCTCGGCACCGGCGAGGGCGTGCAGAGCGTGATCCAGAAGGGCCTCGGCATCGCGCTGCTCATCGCCGCGGCCGGCCTGGCCGTCCGCGGCTACCTCGCGATGCGCGACCGCGCCGAGGGCCGCACCCCCGAGACCGGCCGCCGCACCGCCGCCCCCGGCGAGCCGGCCGCGACCGAGATGCCCTCGGTCACCGTACGGCCGCTGCCGACCGCGCTGGTGGGGGCCGTCGGCGGGCTCGTCGTCGGCATCACCTCGGTCGGCTCGGGCTCCCTGATCATCGTGGCCCTGCTCGCGCTCTACCCCGCGCTGAAGGCCAACCAGCTCGTCGGGACCGACCTGGTCCAGGCCGTGCCGCTGGTCATGTCGGCCGCGCTCGGCCACCTGCTGTTCGGCGAGTTCACGCTGTCGGTCACGGTCGCGCTGCTGGCGGGCTCGATCCCCGGCGTCTACCTCGGCTCGCGCATCTCCTCCCGCGCCCCCGGCGGCCTGATCCGCCGCGCCCTGGCCTTCGTGCTGCTCGCCTCGGCGCTGAAGATGTTCGGCGTCGGCAACGCGCAGACCGTCTGGGCCCTGCTCGCCGTGCTGCTGCTCGCCCCGGCCTTCTGGATGGTCCTGCGCGTGCGCTGCGGCCTGCCGCCGCTGCCCTGGACGCGTACGGCGGCCTCCTCAGCGGGCACCTCACCGGACTCCTCACCGGACTCCTCGGACAGAGACTCCGACCGGATCGCCGCGCAGTAGGACCGGCGGCGGCGCCGGCGGCCCGGCTCAGGAGGCGGGCGGGTGGCGGCGCAGGGACTGCCAGATGGGCTCGGGCAGCAGCCGGGCGGCCTCGTCGAGGTCCGCCTCCGGCGCACCGGCGATCCACCGGCGCGTGACCTCGGCCACCGGGCCGATCAGCAGTATCTCGATCACCGGCACGGGCAGGCCGGCGATCGCCCCCGACGCGACGTGCGGGCGCAGCCACGCCACCAGCGCGTCCAGGCGCGGCGTCTTCGCGGCGGCCGCCGCGCCGGGCTCCACGTGCCCGAGGTACGGCGAGGCGTGGATGAACCTCGCCTTGGCCGGGTGCTCCCGTACGAAGCCGAGGTAGGCGACGACGATCGCGCGCACCCCCGCGCGGGGGTCGTCCACCCCCTCCACGGCCTCGACCAGCGCGTCGAGCAGATCGGCCAGGCACGCGGAGTAGAGCGCGGTCGCGAGGCCGGGGAAGCTGCCGAAGTGGTGGTAGAGGCTGCCGACGCTGATCCCGCCGCGCCCGGTGACCGCCCGCATCGTGAAACCCTGCGGGCCGTCGTCGGCGTACACGGCGAGGGCGGTGTCGAGCAGCCGCCGCGCCGTCTCCTCGCCGCGCCGCTGCCGGGTCACGCCGTCCTGGTGAGGGCCGCGGCCTGGCTCCACAGCGCCTCCGCGAGCGCGGCGTCCCGCGCGACGGGGGCGAGCGGGGTCTCCTCGTCGATCTCGAAGTAGCGGCCGGTGCCGCCGGAGGCGTCGAGGGCGAGGCGCACGACGGGCCGCGCGCCGGCCTCGGGAGTGTCCCAGGTGCGCTTGACCGCCTTCAGCACCAGCCCGAGCGGGCCGCCCCTGGCCCCGAGGTCGGTCCGGATCACGCCCGGGTGGACCGCGTCGATCGTCACCCCGGCATCCTGCCACCGCCGGGCGAACAGCGGCACCATCATGAGGTTGCACAGCTTGGTGTCCGCGTACGTGCGGATGGGGTGGAAGTCCAGCCCGGTCGCGGTCCGGCCCGGCTCCGCCCGGCCCTTGACGTACAGGCCCGCGCTGACCTGGACCACCCGCGTGCCGCTCTCACGCAGCCGATCCTCCAGCAGGTGGTTGAGCAGGAACGGCGCGAAGTGGTTGACCGCGAACGCGCGCTCGATGCCGTCCGCGGTGATCTCGCGGCGGGCCGGCCAGACGCCCGCGTTGTGCACCAGCACGTCGAGGCGCGGGCAGGCGTCCAGCAGGGCGCGGGCCGCCTCCCGCACCGACGCCGCCTCGCCCAGGTCGGCGACGACCAGCACGGCGTCGCCCGGCAGGGCCGCCCGCGCCGCCTCTCCCCGTACGGGATCGCGGGCGACGATCACGACCCGGTACCCCTCCTCGGCGAGGCGGGCCGCGACCGCCTGCCCGATCCCGCGGGAACCCCCGGTGACCACAGCCGTACGCGTCATGGGAGCGACTCTAATTAGAGAAACTCTCTAGAGCAACTCTCTAATTCTGAGCCGTCAGAGCGAGCCCATCAGAGCGAGCGCAGTGCGGGGAGCAGCTCCTTCTCCGACCACTCGAAGAACTCCCGCTGGCGCTCCCGGCCCACCTGGACGAGCGCGAGGTGGGTGAACCCGGCGTCGGTGTACTGCCGCACCGCCTCGACCACGGCGTCCACGTCGGCGCCGCAGGGCACCTTCTCGGCCACGTCCTCGGGCCGTACGGTCTCGGTCGCGGCGGCGAAGTTGACCGGGGCGGGCAGCTCGGACATGACCTTCCAGCCGGTCACCGCCCAGCGCCACATCCGATGCGCCCGCTCGACGGCGGCGTCCCGGTCGGGGTCGTAGCAGACGGCGAGCTGGCCGTACACCGGCTTGCCCTCGCCGCCCGACGCGGCGAACTTCTCCACCAGCGAGCCGTCCGGGTCGGTCGCGATGAGGCCGTCGCCGAGCTCGGCCGCGATGTCCGCGGACTGGCCGCCGGACGCCGCGATCGCGATGGGCACCGGGCGCTCCGGCAGATCGAAGACCCGGGCGGAGTCGATGTCGAAGTACTCGCCCCGGTAGTTGCGGTAGCCACCCTGGAACAGCTCCCTGATGACCTCGATGGCTTCCCGGAACATCTCGTGCCGGGTGTTGACCGGCGGCCACCCGTGCCCCACGACGTGCTCGTTCAGGTTCTCGCCCGCCCCGAGCCCGAGCGTGAACCGCCCGTCGCTGAGCACCCCGACCGTGGCCGCCTTCTGGGCCACCACCGCCGGGTGGTACCGCATGATCGGGCAGGTGACGTACGTCATCAGCGGCAGCCGTTCGGTGGCCTGCGCCACCGCGCCGAGCACCGACCAGGCGTACGGGGAGTGCCCCATCTCGTCCAGCCAGGGGAAGTAGTGGTCGGAGATGACGGCGTAGTCGAAACCGGCCCGCTCGGCCGTGACCGCGTCCTCCACCAGCTCCTTCGCCGGGCTCTGCTCGGACATGAGTGTGAAACCGATCTCTGCCATACGCGACCCCTACCCACGTCCGTCCAGGTCAGACGGGCCGCCCAGACGGGCCGCTCAGACGGCCCGGTGGTACTGGTGGGGCCATCGGCCGGCGGCGCCCAGCTCCCGGGCCGCGCGGTTCGGCCAGTAGGGGTCGCGCAGCAGCTCACGGCCGAGCATCACCGCGTCGGCCCGCCCGGAGGCGACGATCTCCTCCGCCTGGCGCGGCTCGGTGACGAGCCCGACGGCCGAGACGCGCAGGTCGGTCTCCTCGCGCACCCGGGCCGCGAACGGCACCTGGTAGCCGGGACCGGTCGCGATGCGCGCCCGCGGCGCGTTGCCGCCGGACGACACGTCCAGCAGGTCGACGCCGTGGGAGAGCAGTTCCTTGGCCAGCCGCACGGTGTCGTCCGCCGTCCAGCCCTCGCGGGGGTCCTCGGGGTTCTCGCTGAGCCAGTCGGTCGCCGAGACGCGGAACAACACCGGGAGCTCCTCGGGCCACTCCGCGCGCACCGCGTCGACCACCTCCAGGGCGAAGCGGACGCGGTTCTCGAAGGAGCCGCCGTACGCGTCGGTGCGGTGGTTGGTGAACGGCGACAGGAACTGGTGGATCAGGTAGCCGTGGGCGCCGTGAACCTCCACCACCTTGAAGCCCGCCGCGAGCGCCCGGCGCGCCGCCGCCGCGAAGGCGCCGACGAGCCGCCGGATGTCCGCCTCGTCCAGCTCGTGGGGCACCGGGTGGCCCTCGTCGAACGGGATTGGGCCGGGCCCGACCGGCCGCCAGCCGTGCCCCTCCGGGCCGACCGGCGCGCCGCCGCGCCACGGCCGGTCCGTCGACGCCTTGCGGCCGGCGTGGGCGAGCTGGACGCCGGGCACCGCGCCGTGCTCGGTCAGAAACCGGGTGACGCGGCCGAACGCCTCCTGCTGCCGTTCGTTCCACAGCCCCAGGTCGGCGGGGCTGATCCGGCCCTCCGGGGCCACGGCGGTGGCCTCGGTCATGATCAGGCCGGCCCCGCCCACCGCCCTCGACCCGAGGTGGGTGAGATGCCAGTCGGTGGGCACGCCCTGCTCCGGCCCCTCCACCGCCGCGGAGTACTGGCACATCGGCGACATCCAGGCACGGTTCGGGATGGTCAGGTCGCGCAGGGTCAGGGGCTCGAACAACGCGCTCACGGCCGCGCTCCTCTCGTCGTCGGGACACTAGTACGATAACCGTCGTAGTACGCTATCTGTCAAACTACGATGGTCCTCGTACAATGAGGGGTTCGCGAAGGGAGCCGCCGATGCCGTCCACCACCCCTCAACTCCGGACGCTCGACCATCCGGACCGGGCCGAGATCCGGCTCGAAGGCGTGCTGCACGCGTTGTCCGATCCCGCCCGCCTCCAGGTGGTGCACTACCTCGCGGGCGCAGGCGAGTCGTCCTGCTCGGCGATCGACCTCGCGGTCAGCAAGTCGACCAGCACCCACCACTTCCGGGTCCTGCGCGAGGCAGGGGTGATCAGGCAGGTCTACCGCGGCACCGCCAAGATGAACCGCCTGCGCCGGGAGGACCTCGACGCCCTCTTCCCCGGCCTGCTGGACTGCGTGCTCCGCGCGTACGAGACGCGATGCGTCCAGCGTACGTAACCGTCCAAATCGCCTTGACCAGTTACCGGCTTTGCGTTACCTTGGTAACTGCCTAAGAAAATAAAGACAGTTACAACGGCGTTGGGGCGGCAATGATGTTCTACGACTACTCCCTGGCCACCGAGCGGGTCACCGAGCTGCACCGCGCGGCGGACCACGCCCGCGTCGCGAGCCGCATGGCCGCGGCCCGGCGCTGGTCGCGCCTCGCGTCCTGGGCCGAGCGCCAGGCCCGGCGGGCGGGCGACCTGGGCTGACGCCCGCCGTCCGCACCGGGCCGCCGACAGTGTGAGGAGGCGCGGATGCGGGCATGCGGCGTCCCCGGCACGGCGGTGGTGAAACCGACTCCCGCCGCCCTGATGGAGGACGCGGGCACCGGCCTCGACTACGGCACCCGGCCCGACCGCCTGCCCGGCCTGCTCACCCCGAACGACCGGTTCTTCGTCCGCAGTCACGCGCCGACCCCCCGCCTCGACCCCCGCATCTGGACGCTGCGCGTCGAGGGCGCCGGCGTGCGGCGAGCCGTCGACTACACCTACGACGACCTGTGGCACCGGTTCCCGCTCGTGTCGGTCGTCCGTACGCTGGAGTGCGCCGGCAACCGGCGCGCCCTGTTCGCCGCCGAGTGCGGGCGCCGCTTCGACGGGGTCCAGTGGGGCCGCGGCGCGATCGGCACCGCCGAGTGGACCGGCGTCCCGCTGCGCGACCTGCTCGAACCCGCCGGGCTCACCGGCACCGCGGTCGAGGTCATGCCCGAAGGGCTCGACGAGGGCCGCGCACGCCGTCCGATGCCCCTCGCCAAGGCACTGGCCCCCGACACCCTGCTCGCGCTCGCCATGAACGGCGAGATCCTGCCGCCGGACCACGGCTTCCCCGCCCGCGTGGTGGTCTCGGGCTGGCTCGGCGCCGCCAGCGTCAAGTGGGTGGGCCGGATCGAGGTGTCCGACCACCCCCTGCACGTGGCGTGGAACACCGACGACTACGTGCTCGTGACTCCCGGCGAGAGCGCCGTGCCCATCACCTCCACCCCCGTCGCGAGCCTGGTCGAACTGCCCTGGCCGGCCCGGCTGCGGCCCGGCCCGCGCCTGGTCCGCGGCCGGGCGTACGCCGGGGAGGACCGGGTGGCGGCGGTCGACTACCGGATCGACGACGGCCCCTGGCGGCCGGCCGGCCTCGACGGGCCGGATCTCCCCGGTGTCTGGACCCGGTGGCGCTTCACCTGGGATCCCACCCCGGGAGCGCACGTCGTACGTGTGCGCGCCACCGACGAGCACGGCCGCTCCCAGCCGGACGCCACCCCCTGGAACGCCCTCGGCTACTGCCACAACTCGGTGCTCCCCCACCCCGTCCTCGTGGCCTGAGGCAGTTACGGATTCAGAAGCCGGAGCCATTGACGTGGACCGGTCCAGGGTCGAGCATGAGCGACGCCGCTTCAGTCATACGTACGTCCGCATGCATGAGATCCAGGAGGAACCATGTCGAGCATGTCGAGCGAGTCGTCCACGGAAGCGGCGTTACCGAAGGCCTGGCAGGCGTTCGTCACCAAGCCCGGCGAGGACACCGCCAAGGCGGTGGCCAAGGAGCTGGGAGAGGACGCGAACCCCGGAGTGCTCGGGTCCATACGGCTCATGGCCAAGACCCTGGCCCAGCGCTCCGCGAACGAGCGCAGCGCGATGTCCCGGCTCATCGCCGCACAGCTCATGGGCGACGTCGCCCGCGCGTTCATGAAGGCGACCGCCGCGGTCCGTCTCGCCCATCTGGTGCAGGAGGCGCCGAAGGAGCAGCCGGTGCCGCGGCACGACGACCCGCACGGCGACGACCTGGTCTACACGCTCGACCTCCTGCCGCCGGACAAGCCCAGGAAGCTCCCCGAGAAGGGCCGCGACTGGCAGACGCTCGACGCGCTCGACCTCGCCCCGGGAGGCAAGGCCCCGGACAAGGTCACCGTCGACCTGGTCAAGCTCGCGCAGCGTGTCGACGACGCCCGCGACGCCACGTCCATGAGCCACCTGCGAGACGCGCTGAAGCTCCTCGACTCCATCGCCGGCGGTGGGTCCGCGTACTCCACGCAGCGCCGCACCGAAATCGGCAAGACGGTGAAGGTGAAGGGGACGACGCAGGAACACCTCGTCGACCAGATCGGCTTCCGCGCCGCGCCGAGCCAGCGCGCGGAGCTGGGTAACCTGTCGGCCCAGAACTCCCGCGCGGCCCTCTACTGGCGCACGAACTTCCGGGACAAGGTGAACCTCTTCGTAGACAAGCTGCAGATGAGCGGGAAAATCGGCAAGGACGACATCCTGGTGAACAGCCCGCGCGTGCTGCGCAGGCTCGAGATGGTGCTGCCTCCGAAGGTGTGCGCCGATCTCTCGATCAAACCGCTCATCGGGAGTTCGGGCATCAGCGTGCTGAGCGGCACCGGCAAGCACTCCGGGCACCTGTGGAGCCAGGTTCTCTACGAACTCGGCGCCACGCCGTCGGCGTACCAGCTCTACGAGCTCGTGGACAGGGACAAGCCCGCTCCCAAGCCTGACTTCACAGTCGACACGCAGGCCGACCTCGTGCAGCTCATCACCTCCAGCCTGTTCTCCCGGCTGCAGGAGATCGCACGCGGGAAGGGTGTGATCGCGCCGGTCTGCGCGATGGTCGAGCACCTCGTGCTCGGCCTCACCGACAAGCTCGGCCCCGACCGCTACGACGCGCTGACCGCCAACGCCATCGGGTCCCTCAACCGGCTCCTCGACATCGTCGTGGAGAACGTGGACAACCCCACGGTGGCGATGCGCGCGGTCGACCTGATGATGGACGAGATCGCCGTCGTCGTCGCCGTGGGCAAGTACTACAACTGGACCGACTACCGGAAGACGATGCGGGAGATCCTGCTGGAGCGGGCGCCGAGCATCGCGACGCTGGTCGAGGGCGACAAGATCCAGGTCGACAGTTGCCTCACCACGAGCGGCATGGACGCGCTCGCGACCGCGCTGTACATCGCGCTGTCGTGGCGGGACCAGGAGGAGGTCGCGCGGTCCACCGAGGCGATCGACTACTACGAGATCACGTTCCTGCTCGGCAAGCTCAAGAAGGGCGAGAAGGCGACCCCCCACAAGGACGTCCTGGTGGCGGCGCTGAACCCGAGCACGCCCGCCTTCGCGCCGTCCCCCGAGAAACTCGTGACCGACGTCCTGCAGAGGGTGAAGACGCACAAGAAGGGCGAGTCGCCGTTCGCGCTGATCATCGACACCACCATCGAGGTCGCGCCCAAGCCGGGCGGCAAGACCCAGATCGAGATCGTGCTCGACGGCCTCAAGGACGCCGTCGCCGCCGGCGCGCTGGAGGTCTTCCTGTGCAAGAGCTTCCAGAAGTACGCCTCGCTCGGCACCGGCAAGGTGGCCGCCGGCAACCTCACGATGCTGTCGGCGAAGGACAACCTCGAGTCCGCGTACGCACGGGCCGAGGCGCTGCTGCAAGACCTGGATCTCGGCCTCGCGGGACACGATGAGTCGCAGCTCGTGGTGCACATGCTCAGGCACGGGCACCGCGACGAGCTGGCGCTGATGCGCAGCGCCGCCCGGAACGCCAAGTTCGTGGACGAGTTCTGCTGGCCCATCGAACGATCGGACTTCAGTCAGGGGACGTCGTACGTGGACGGCATCCCGCTGCTCATGCGCAGGACGCCCGCCGTCGACACCGACGAGCTTTTCAAGAAGCTCGTCCTCATCGATCAGCGCCTCAGCTTCTCGTTCCTGCGGACCTCGTACTCCGGCCAGATCCCGAGCGTCGGCGGCGTCGAGGGCAAGTACGTGCGCATCAACACCGGCCACGAGTCGAAGGCGACGATGGTCGAGTGCTTCTACGCGTTCGGCCACCTGGCGACCAGCACGCCCCCCGGCTTGGAGCCGAGCGAGACACCGGTCAATCTGCGCGCGCTGACGATCGCTCCGGTGCAGATGCACCTGAAAGCGCTGGACGCCGCCAAGGACACCGATGCCCTGACCGCGCGGTACCTGAACAACATCCTCGCCTCGTACTGCGCGTTCGCGCTCCAGAATGTGGCGGACAGGGCCACTGTGACGCCGCTGCTCGTCGACTTCTTCGTGAATTCGACGAGCGGCGTCACGATCGAGACCCAGCGCTATCTCGCCGGCGAACTGCTCACTTTCGCGAAAGATCAGATGGAGGTGCCTTCGGACTCCACCACCCTCACGGCGTTGTACAACGCGGCGGTGATCCTTCCCGCCTGGCGGCTCAAGTCCATCGCCAAGGGGCTCGCGCCCAAGCTCGGCAGGATCGGCGAGTCGAAGGAGGCGACGCAGTTGCGCGGTCTCATCGACCGCGCCGCCAAGTGACGGCGGCGAAAGCCTTCGCCTGATCGTCTCCCGCGTGAGCGCACGGCGCTTTCAGGGGACCAGGACCACCTTGCCGACGGTGGCGCGGGTCTCCAGCGCCGTGTGCGCGGCGGCGGCGTCCTTGAGCGGGAAGCTCTGCACCAGCGGCGTCAGCGCGCCCGACGCGGCGGCGGCGAGCGCCCGCTCCTCCAGGCCCCGCAGGCCGCCCGGCCGCTTCAGCACCCGCGGGCCGACGGCCACGGACGCGGTGATGCCGCGGGCGTAGAGGTCCTCGGTGGTCAGCCTGGTCGGCCCGCCCGCCGCGTCGGCCCAGCCGAACAGCACGAGCCTGCCGCCGACGCCGAGCAGTTCCAGGGTCTGCCGGCCGAGGTCCCCGCCGACGCCGTCCAGCGCCAGCGTCACCTCCTGGTCGCCGAGGGCGGCCCGGACCGCCTCGGGCCAGCCGGGAGCGGTGTAGTCCACGGCGTGGGCGGCGCCCAGGCCGAGCACCCGGTGCGTCTTCGCCGCGCCGCCGGCCAGCCCGACGACGGTGGCGCCGGCCCGCACCGCCGCCTGGACGAGGAGGGCACCGACGCCGCCCGCCGCCGCCGTCACGAGGACGACGTCGTCCGCCCGGATCTCCGCCACGTCGAGGATCCCCATGGTGGTCCGGCCGGTGCCGATCATGGCCACCGCCTCGCCGAAGCCCAGGCCGTCCGGGATCTCGTGGATCGCGGCCGCGTCCCGTACGGCCAGTTCGGCGTAGCCGCCGGGGGCCATGCCCAGGTGGGCGACCACCCGCCTGCCGACCAGGGCGGGGTCGGTCTCCGGCCCGGCCGCGTCGACGATCCCGGCGACCTCCCGGCCCGGGATCGTCGGCAGGTCGGGCACCGGGATCGGGCCCCCGCCGTACTTCCCGGCCCGGAGCACGGTGTCGACCAGGTGGACCCCGGCCGCCCGTACGGCGACGCGGACCTGGCCGGGACCGGGCTCGGGATCGGCGACCTCCTCGTAGACGAGGTTGCCGGCAGGGCCGAAGGCGTGCAGTCGGACCGCGTACATGCGGCTGTCTCCCCTCCGCGAACAACTGAGCAGGTCCGTTATAGATCGGCCCGAACCCCCGGCGACATCGGACGATGGTCCTAGGCCGTACGGGCGTTGGGTTTTCCCCGGGCGGCCTTTATGATCGCTGCGAGTCACCTTCGCTACCGCCGGTCAGGGAGACGACACGTGGCCGATGACGCGCCGCCGCCGGGCATCGACGCGAGCGTCCCCAACCCCGCCCGCATGTACGACTACTTCCTCGGCGGGAAGAACAACTACGCGGCCGACCGGGAGGCGGCGGAGCGGGTCCTGCGGGTCGCGCCCGAGGCCCGCATGCTGGCCCGCCGCAACCGCGCCTTCCTGCGCCGCGCCGTACGCCACCTGGTGACCGAGGTCGGCATCCGGCAGTTCGTGGACATCGGCACCGGGCTGCCCGCCCAGGGCGGCGTCCACGAGGTGGCCCACGAACTGGATCCCTCCGTGCGGGTGGCGTACGTGGACCACGACCCGGTCGTGCTCGCGCACGCCAGGGCCCTGCTGTCCGGCGCCGGCTCCACCGTCACGGTGCGGGGCGACCTGCGGCGGCCCGAGGAGATCCTCGCCGATCCCGGGCTGCGGTCGCTGATCGACCTGTCGCAGCCGGTCGCGATCCTGCTCGTGGCCGTGGTGCACTTCCTGTCCGAGGCCGACAAGCCGGCCCAGCTCGTAGCCAGGCTGCGGGACGCCGTCGTCCCCGGGAGTCACCTCGTGCTGTCCCACGTCACGGACGAGGAGCGGGG
Source organism: Microbispora sp. H10949 (assembly GCF_014161435.1). NCBI lineage: Bacteria > Bacillati > Actinomycetota > Actinomycetes > Streptosporangiales > Streptosporangiaceae > Microbispora > Microbispora sp. H10949. The sequence continues at coordinate 49,501 of NZ_JABBWZ010000012.1, forward strand.
CGGCGCGGCCCGGGAGGGGGCGGCCGTCTACCGGGGTTCGGACGCGGGCGTCACCCTGCGGAGCCGCGACCAGATCCAGGAACTGTTCGACGGCTGCGAAGTCCTCGATCCCGGCCTCGTCCCGCTGGACGACTGGCGGCCCGACGACGAGAATCCGCTTGCCCTGCAGGCCCGGCGCAACCTGCCCACCTGGTTCCTCTGTGGGGTCGGCCGAATTCCCTGAAAAAGCCGTGAATATTGTGTTACGTCCTTCCTGTACTGGTTTCTTCCTTTAGGTGCGATACGCGAAGATATGCGTCATCGCATTGGATGGGAGGAGACGCATGCTGAAGCGCAACAGGCTGTTCGGTCCGAAGACCCGGGTGACCTTCACGCTGCCCGTCGACCAGCCCCTGGGGACGGTCAGCGTGGTCGGCGACTTCAACGACTGGCTGCCCGGCCGCCACGAACTGCTGCGGCGCAGGAACGGCACCCGTACCGTGTCGGTGATCCTCCCGCCCGGCGCGCACCGGTTCCGCTACCTCGCGACGGGCGGCGTGTGGTTCGACGACGAGGGCGCCGACCACGTGGACGAGCAGGGCAGCGTGCTCCACCTCTGAGCCGTTTCCTCTTCCATAACTCGGGCATACGGGAACGATCGTGACACCCAGGCCCTTCTGGAAGGGGAAACCATGAAGGCACTCACCTGGCACGGCAAGCGCGACGTTCGGGTGGAGGAGGTACCGGACCCGGCGATCAAGGAACCAACCGACGCGATCATCCGGGTCACCACGACCGCCATCTGCGGCTCCGACCTCCACCTGTACGAGGTGCTCGGCCCGTTCATAGGAGAGGGCGACATCCTCGGCCACGAGCCGATGGGGATCGTGGAGGAGGTCGGCGCGGAGGTCACCCACATCGCCCCCGGTGACCGCGTCGTGATCCCGTTCAACATCTCGTGCGGCCACTGCTACATGTGCGACCGGGCGCTGTTCGCCCAGTGCGAGACCACCCAGGTCCGCGAGTACGACACCGGCGCCGCGCTGTTCGGCTACACCAAGCTGTACGGCGAGGTGCCCGGCGGCCAGGCGGAGTATCTCCGCGTGCCGCAGGCCCACTTCGGGCCGATCAAGGTGCCGGAGGGGCCGCCGGACGAGAGGTTCGTCTACCTCTCCGACGTGCTGCCCACCTCGTGGCAGGCGGTCGAGTGGGCGGAGATCCCCGACGGCGGCAGCGTCACGGTCTTCGGCCTCGGCCCGATCGGGCAGATGTCCGCCCGCATCGCCCGCCACCGCGGCTACCGGGTGATCGCCGTGGACCTCGTGCCCGAGCGTCTGGAGATGGCCCGCAGGCACGGCATCGAGGTGATCGACGTGGGCGACACCGACAACGTGCCCGAGGTGGTCCGGTCGATGACCGGCGGCCGGGGCACCGACTCGGCCATCGACGCAGTCGGCATGGAGGCGCACGGCTACACCGTCGGCAAGTTCGCCCAGACGGTCACCGGGATGCTGCCCGACAAGGCGGCCGCCGCCATGATGACCCGCGCCGGCCTCGACCGGCTCGCCGCCCTCCAGGACGCCATCGAGACCGTGCGGCGCGGCGGCACGATCTCCATCAGCGGCGTGTACGGCGGGATGACCGATCCCCTGCCGATGCTGCGGATGTTCGACAAGGGGATCGCGCTGCGGATGGGCCAGGCCCACGTCAAGCGGTGGATCGACGACCTCATGCCGCTCGTGACCGGCGACGGCGACCCGCTGGGGGTCGAGGACCTGGCGACCCACCGCCTGCCGCTCGACCAGGCCCCACACGGCTACGAGATCTTCCAGAAGAAGGAGGACGGCGCCATCAAGGTCCTGCTCACGCCCTGACCGGCACGGCCCGTCTCGTCCGGCCGCGTACGGCGGTGGCGAGGAAGACCGTCCCGAACACCAGGCCGACGAGCAGGGCGATCGACGCCCCGGTCGCGACGTTCCACACGGTGGAGACCCACACGCCCGCCAGCGCGCAGGCGACCCCGATCGCAGCGGCGATCGGGAACAGCAGCGCGATCCTGTCGCTGAGCAGGCGTGCGGTCGCGGCCGGGCCGACGATCAACGCGACGGCGAGGATCGTCCCCAGGGCGGGCACGCTGGCGACGACGGTCACCTCGACGACCGCCAGCAGGGCGAAGTCGAGCAGCACGGTGGGCAGCCCGAGCGCCGCGGCGCCCACCGGGTCGAAGGACGCCAGCAGCAGTTCCTTGCCGACCAGGGCCAGCAGGAGCAGCACGCCGACCGTGACGGCGGCGGTCGCCGCGAGGTCGCCCGTGCTCACCGCGAGGACGTCGCCCACCGTGTACGCCGCGAGGTCGCGGGTGAACCCGTCCTGCGACGACACCAGCACGACCCCCAGGGCGAAGCCGCCCGACAGGGCGATGCCGGTCGCCGTGGTGAAGTCCTGCCCGCGGCCCCGGCTGAAGACCAGCACTGCGGCGACAACCAGCAGCCCGAAGAGTCCCCCGCCGAGATAGAGGTTCACCCCCAGCATGGCCGCGACCACGATGCCCGGGAACGTCGCGTGGGTGAGGGCCATCGTGAAGAACGGCAGCCGCCGGGCGACGACGAACACCCCGGTCACCCCGCCGAGCACGCCGACCAGGACCGCCTCGACGAGGGCCCGGTGAACCGTGGAGTCGAGCCAGCTCACGCCGCCTCCAGGACATCGAGGTCGTCCGGCGCGGTGCGGCGGCGGGCCCGGCCGAGCCCCGCACGCCGGCGGGCGAACGCGGCGGCGTGGGCCAGGCCGTACAACCCGACCAGGACGAGCACCACGGTCGCCCCGGAGGCGAGCCGGAGGCCGTAACCGATCGACGCCTCGTAGCTCGCGACCAGCCCGAGCCATCCGGCGGCGGCGCCGAGGAGCGCGGCGAGCGGCACGATCACCACGAGCCGGTCCGACAGGCTGCGGGCCGCCGCGGCCGGCACGACCAGCAGCGCGATCACGAGGATCGTGCCGACCGCCTTGACGGCGGCCACGACGACCAGGGCGACCGCGACGTTCATCACGAGGTCGAGCAGGCCGACGCGGACCCCCGCCGCGCGGGCGCCCACGGGGTCGAAGGCCCGCAGCAGCAGCGGCCGCCGCAGCACCGCCAGCAGCGCCACGACCAGCACCGTCACGACGGCGGTCTGCGCCAGTTGCTCCTCGGTGACGGTGAGCACCCGGCCGAACAGGAACGCGGTGAGGTCGGAGGTGAACCCCGTCTGCCGTGACACCAGCACGACGCCGACCGCGAACAGCGTGGTCAGCAGCACGGCGAGCGCGGCGTCCTCGCTCACCCTGCGGCGGGCGGTGAGCAGAGTGAGCAGGACCGCGGTGACGACCCCGGCGGCGAGCGCGCCCCAGAAGACGCCGCCGTCACCCGCCATGAGATGGCCGATGACCACCCCGGGGAAGACGGTGTGCGTCAGGGTGTCGCTGACGAAGGCCAGGCGGCGCAGCAGCACCAGCACTCCGACGGTGCCCGCGAGCGCGCCGAGGACGACCAGCTCGGCCAGCGCCCGCGCCATGAACGGAAGCTGGAACGGCTCGAAGAAGATCATGATCGCGCCGCCCTCACGTCTGGGTCACGATCACGCGGTCGCCGCGTAGTTCGAGCGCGTGCCCGCCGTACGTCGCGCGCAGCCGCTCGGGCGTCAGCACGTCGCCGGTCGGGCCGAAGCCGAACTGGTGCCGGTTGAGCAGGCACACCTCGTCGCACGCCAGGTGCGCGATGGCGAGGTCGTGGGTGCTGACGACGACCGAGGCGCCCTGCTCCTTGAGCGAGCCGATCGCCTCCAGCAGCGCGTGCTGGCTGACCGCGTCGACACCGTTGAACGGCTCGTCGAGCAGCAGCATCCGGGGTCCGGCGGCGATGGCCCGGGCCAGCAGCACCCGCTGGCGCTGCCCGCCCGACAGCGTGCCGAACCGGTCACGGGCCCGCGCGGCCAGCCCGACCCGCTCCAGGGCCCCGGCCACCTCGGCCCGGTCGGCGGCGGACGGACGGCGCAGCCAGCCGATCCGGCGGTAGCGGCCCATCATCACCACCTGCTCGACCGACACCGGGAAGTCGGGGTCGAGCGTGTCGGCCTGCGGCACGTACGCGACGTCGCGGCGGGCCTGCGCCGGGGTCGTGCCCAGCACCTCGATCCGGCCGCGTACGACCGGAACCAGCCCGAGCAACGCCTTGATCAGCGTCGACTTGCCCGCGCCGTTCGGGCCGATCAGCGCCACGGCCTCGCCCTCGTGGACGACGCCGTCCAGTTCCTCCAGCACGGGGACGTCGCCGTAGGCCACGCTCGCCCGGTCGATCACCAGGGTCGGCGCGCGCTCACTCATGTGGACGTCCCCCTCAACGCGTTGACGATGGTGTCGGTATTGTGCTCCTCCATCTGGAGATAGGTCGCACCGGCCGACCCCTCGGGGCCGAGCGAGTCGCCGTACAACGCGTCCTCGCCCGCCACGACCGTCACCCCGGCCTCGCGGCCGATCGCTTCGGCGGTCTTGGGCGGCAGCGACGCCTCCGAGAAGATCGCGACCGTCCCGGTCGCCCTGATCTCGGCGACGAGATCGGACACCTGCTTGGCCGACAGTTCGGCGGAGGTGTCGAAGCTCGGGATGATCGACCCGACGAAGGTCAGCTTGTAACGGTCGAGGTAGTAGCCGAAGGCGTCGTGGTTCGTCACCAGCTTGCGCCGGTCGGCCGGGATCGAGCCGATCTTCCTGGCGATCTCGGCGTCGAGCGCGTCCAGCTTCGCGTCGTATTCCGCCAGGTTGGCCTGGTACGCCGCGGCGTCGGCCGGGTCGGCGGCGGCGAACGCCTTGCCGATCGTGGCGGCCATCGTCTTGACGTTCAGCGGGTTGTGCCAGATGTGCGGATCGCCCGCGCCCTCCTCGCCGTCGCCCCCGCGAACCGGCACGCCCTGCGAGGCGTCGACCACCCGGCCGTCGAAGCCGGCGGCCCGGACCGTGTCGTCGAGCCACTTCTCCAGGCCCACGCCGTTCTTCACGAGCACGTCGGCCTCCGCGATGGCCTGCATGTCGGCGGGCGACGGCTCGTAGTCGTGCGGATCGACGTTCGGCCGGAGCAGCTGGTGGACGGTGACCCGGTCACCGCCCAGGTTGCGGGCGAAGTCCGCGACCTGGGTGGTGGTCGCGACCACCTTCAGCGGCAGCGACGGGTCGTCGGGGGTCTCAGGCTCCGCGCCGCCGCACCCCGCGGCGAACAGGACGAGCAGCGCGGCGGACGACAGGGTTCGAGCAAGCGGCGAGAGCACGAGAGATCCTCAAGTCGGCGTATCAGGGGAGGCATCCCACTCAACTGTCCCGCAAATGAAAATCATTGTCAACTTAGGACATCTGGGCCGTGTTTCCCGCTCACCATCGGGGCGCTCACACCCGCCCGGTCGTGCCGGAGGCGCGCCAGGGCACAGCCTTCGTCGCTCGTTCCTCGCTCCTCAGTCCAGACCGGCGGCGCGCCCCTCCGGATCGCTCGGTGTTTCCCGCTTGGGTGTCTAGTGGCGGGTGCGGGCGGCGAGGACGGCGCGGGCCGTGCCGGGGTTGTCGGCGAAGACGCCGTCGACGCCGAGGTCGAGCAGGCGCGACAGCCAGCCCGTCACGTCGCCGGTCGTCCGCGCGTACGCCGGGTTCGCCGGGTCCCCGAGCCGGAAGTCGGCCGGAAGCTGGGAGTTCTCGTCGCGGACCGTCCACACGTGCACGTCCAGGCCCGCCCGGTGGGCGTCGCGCACGAGCGTCGTCGGCGCGAGCAGGCGCCCGTCGGGGCCCGTGGGCACCACCCGAGAGGTCGCCGCGCCGATCCCGTCGGCGTACGTCGCGATCTCCTTGAGACCGGCGGGCGTCACCATCCCGTCGTAGGTCAGCGGGTCACCCGCCGCCACCCGGTCGTACGGCGCGCCGGACCCGTTGACCAGCTGGATCAGCGGCAGGCGGGTCTTTCCGCTCAGCTCGCGCAGGTTGGCCGTCTCGAACGACTGGATGAACACCGGGTCGCGCCGGTCACGCCAGCCGTGCCGGCCGAGCACCTCCAGCAGCGGCTCCTCCAGCGACAGCCCGATGGAGTCGAAGTAGGAGGGGTGCTTGGTCTCCGGGTACACGCCCACACCGCGCCGCCGCGCCAGCTCCACGACCTCGTCGAAGGTCGGGATCTGGGCCAGGCCGTCCAGGGCCGCGTTGTCCGGGCGCAGGTCGGGGATGCGCTCGGTGGCCCGCAGCGTACGCAGTTCGGCCAGCGTGAAGTCCTCGGTGAACCAGCCGGTGACCGGCACGCCGTCGATGGTCTTGGTGGTCCGGCGGGCGGCGAACTCGGGATGGTTCTCCACGTCGGTGGTCCCCGAGATCTCGTTCTCGTGCCGGGCCACCAGGACGTGGTCCCTGGTGGAGACGAGGTCGGGCTCGATGTAGTCGGCCCCGAGCGCGATGGCCGTCTCGTACGACAGCAGCGTGTGCTCGGGCCGCAGGGCGCTGGCGCCCCGGTGCCCGATGACGACGGGCTGACGCTCCCGCCCGGCGGCGGCGGGTTCCGGCTGGTGTGACACAGCGGCCACCGTACCGGCGGCGAGGACGGACAGGACGACGACGGCGGATCTGCGGATCATGGTCATGTCCGGGACGCTAGGCGGGTCAGGCGTACCGGACGTGACCTTCGCGTGCCTTCCCCGGGAAACGCGTACGGCCCCCGGGTGACCCGGGAGCCGTACGAAGAGACGCGGTGAGACGCCGGATCAGACCTGGCCGGCCTTCTCCAGGGCCGAGCAGCAGGTGTCGGTGATCAGACGGGTGACCAGGTAGGGGTCGACGTTGGCGTTGGGGCGCCGGTCCTCGATGTACCCGCACTTGTCGACCTCGACCTGCCACGGGATGCGGACCGAGGCGCCGCGGTCGGAGACGCCGTAGCTGAACTTGTCCCACGGAGCGGTCTCGTGGTGGCCGGTCAGCCGGTCCTCGATGCCGTGGCCGTAGTGCTTGACGTGCTCCACCGCGTTGTCGGCCAGCGCCTCGCAGGCGGTGATGATCGGCTCGTAGCCCTCACGCATGGCCTTGGTGGAGAAGTTGGTGTGCGCGCCGGCGCCGTTCCAGTCGCCCTTGACCGGCTTGGGGTCGAGCGTCGCGGCGACGTCGAACTCCTCGGCGGTGCGGTAGAGCAGCCAGCGGGCGACCCACATGTGGTCGCCGACCTCCAGCGGACCCCCCGGGCCCACCTGGAACTCCCACTGGCCGGGCATGACCTCGGCGTTGATGCCGGAGATCTTCAGGCCGGCGGCGAGGCAGCGGTCGAGGTGCAGCTCGACGATGTCGCGGCCGAAGACCTCGTCGGCGCCGACGCCGCAGTAGTAGCCGCCCTGCGGGGCCGGGAAGCCGCCCAGCGGGAAGCCGAGCGGGCGGCCCTCCTTGAAGAAGGTGTACTCCTGCTCGATGCCGAACCACGGCTCCTGCGCGGCGAACCGCTCGTCCACCTCGGCGAGCGCGGCGCGGGTGTTGGTGGCGTGCGGGGTCATGTCGGTGTGCAGGACCTCGCACATGACCAGAACGTGGTCGCCGCCGCGGATCGGGTCAGGGCAGACGAAGACGGGCTTGAGCACCAGGTCGGAGGAGTGACCGGTGGCCTGGTTGGTGCTGGACCCGTCGAAGCCCCACAGCCCCGGCTCGGCGCCGTCGGCGAGGACCTTCGTCTTGGAACGGAGCTTCGCGGTCGGCTCCGTGCCGTCGATCCAGATGTACTCGGCCTTGTAGGTCACGTCGATCCCTTTCGAAGCGAGGCGGCCTGGCGTTCGTCCGCCACGCTTGAGAGTGCCGTTCTGGCATTTCGTAACCTTTGCCCGTTTGTAACCAGGGTGTTAACGCGTGTTCTTTGCTTGACAAACCGCTGCCCCGTTGTGACCGGGAGCACATGATCCGCGCCTTTGAGGGCAGACGGAGTGCGTCCACGAATCGCAAACCGCACCAGGGAGTGACGGCAGATGGTCTTACTGGGCCTGCTTCTGGTCCTGATCGCGGCGGCTGCGGTGATCGAGGTGTCGGTCAACGACACCGCGAACACGATGCCGATCACGGTGCTGGACCGCACCTTCAACCTCAGCCCGTTCGAGTTCTTCATCGCCGGCGTGGTGACCGCCGCCGTGTTCGTCGTCGGCCTGATGCTCATCACCGGCGGCCTGCGCCGCGGGGCCGTCAAGCGCCGCAAGGTGCGCGAAGCGCGCCTCGCCGAGCGGGACCGCGTCTCCCGCCTGGAGGCCGAGAAGCGCGAGCTGGAGCGCCGCCTCCAGTCGTCGCCGGCGACCACCCCCGCCACCGAGACCGAGGCCGAGGCCGAGCGGGACGGCGTGGCTCCGGTCACCGCGGCCTACCCCAAGGTCGACCGGGACCGGGACGGCGTCGACGACAGGGCCGAAGCCAGGGCCGAGAACCGGGCCGAGCGGGACACCGCACCGCACCGCCTCTCCGTGCCCCGGCAGTCGTCGCCGGACCAGCTGGTCGCGGGTGGCCGGCACGCGGCCGACGACCGGCACGCCTGACCGGCGTGTCCGGGCGGCGGCGGCCCGCCCCCTCAGCGGGAGACACACCTATGAGGGGGCGGGCTGCAGCCGGTGGGCCTCGCCGCCCAGACCCGCGGGAGGCCGCACCCTGGTCACCTCCCGCCCCCGCGCGCACACGATCTCCGCGAAGGTGACGGCGTTGCGTACGGCGGCTCCGCCCGGGTCGTTGTTGAAGTAGACGTAGGCGTCCGGCACGTCGCCCAGCCGGTCGGCCCAGCTGCGCAGCGCGCGCCGCCCGTACGTCGGCCAGGGGTCGGCCCGGCCCTCGTGGAAGCGCAGGTAGACCCAGCTCGTGGTGCGCCACAGGGGCCCCGCAGGCCGTCCGAGCCGGTCGGCCCAGCAGAGGGCGGCCCCGAACTCCGTCAGCAGATCGCGGATCTCGGCCGTCCACCACGAGGCGTGCCGCGGCTCGACCGCGACCCGCACCGAGGACGGGAACCGGGCCAGGCAGGCCCGCAGCCGTACGGCGTCGGCCTGCAGGGTCGGCGGCAACTGGAGCAGGATGGGCCCCAGCTTGGGGCCGAGGCCCTCGGCCACGCCCATCAGCCGGTCCACCGGCTCCTCCGGGTCCTTCAGCCGCTTGATGTGGGTGAGGAAACGGCTGGCCTTGACCGCCATGACGAAGTCCGGCGGGGTGCGCTCCCGCCACGACTCGAACGTCTCCCGCTTCGGCAGCCGGTAGAAGGCGTTGTTGTTCTCGACCGTGGCGAAGATCTCGCCGTACCTTTCCAGCCACAGCCGCTGCGGCACTCCCCCGTAGACGAGGTCGCGCCAGTCGGCGTACTGCCATCCCGATGTCCCCACCAGCACGGGCATGTCCGCTTCCTACCCCGCGAACGGCATAGATCGCGGATCGCCGGGCACGCGTAGCCAAAAACAAGCAAAACGCGAGCGAAGCGGGAAACACCGAGCGAGCCGGAGGGGCGCGCCGCCGATCTGGACCGAGGAGCGAGGGACGAGCGACGAGGGAAGACGGCGGATGTGAGCGCCCCGACGAGCGAAGCGGGAAACACAGAGAGGAAGCACGATGATTCAGGGCAAGACGATCGCATTCCTCGTCGCCCCCGAGGGGATCGAGCAGGTCGAGCTCACCGAGCCGTGGAAGGCCGTCGAGCAGGCGGGCGGCACGCCGAAACTGATCTCCACCCAGCAGGGCCGGGTACAGGCCTTCAACCACCTCGACAAGGCCGACACGTTCCCCGTGGACGCCGTGGCGGGAGACGTCGCCGCGTCGGACTTCGACGGGCTGGTCCTCCCCGGCGGAGTGGCCAACCCCGACTTCCTGCGGACGAAGCCGGAGGCCGTACGGTTCGTCAAGGAGTTCTTCGACACGGGCAAGCCGGTCGCGGCCATCTGCCACGCGCCGTGGACGCTGGTGGAGGCCGACGTGGTGCGCGAGCGCACGCTCACCTCGTGGCCGAGCCTGCGGACCGACCTGCGCAACGCCGGGGCGACGTGGGTGGACAAGGAGGTCGTGGTCTGCACCGGAGGCCCGAACACGCTGGTGACCAGCCGCAAGCCGGACGACCTCAAGGCGTTCTGCCAGGCCGCCGTGGACGCGTTCGGCGGCTGAGCCCCCGCGCGGCGCGGGATCGTTCCAGAGCCCTTTCCGAGCGGATCACGGTCTGCCATGCTTTTCCGGTGCTACCCCCTGGACGCAGCGCATGACCGAGGTATTCACGCTCGGAGAGGCGTTGGCCGTCGTCTCGGCCGACCGGCTCCGGCATGACGCGAGCACCCGCCTCGACGTGGAGGGACCCGAGCTGACGACGGCGATCGGCCTGGCCCGGCTCGACCACTCGGTGAGCTGGCTGGGCCGGGTCAGCGCCGACGAACTGGGCGTCCGCACGATGACCGTCCTGCGCGGCGAGGGCGTGGACGTCTCGTCCGTACGGGTCGATCCGACGGCGTCCACCGGTCTCGTCGTCCGCCAGCGGCGCATCGGCCGGTCGTCGCACGCGGCCTACTACCGCGGCGGCTCGGCGGGATCCCGCCTGACGACCGGGGACGTGCCCGGCGAGGCCGTCCAGTCCGCCCGGATCCTCCACGTCACCGGCGTCACCGTCGGGCTGAGCGGCTACGCCTACAGCGCCGTCCACCACGCGGCGAAGCTCGCCAAGGACGCCGGCGTGCTCGTCTCCGTCGACGTCAACCACCGCCCGCACCTGTGGGACAGCGTGGAGGAGGCACGGCAGGGCCTGACCGAGCTGGCCGCCTGCGCCGACGTGCTCTTCGCGACCCAGGACGAGCTCGGGCTCGTGGAACCGGTGCTCGCGTCGATCCCCGAACTGGTCGTGACCCGGGGCGCCAAGGGCGCCAGCGCCACCGTGGAGGGCCTGCGTTACGACACCCAGGCCGCCCCCGTGACGTCCGTCGACCCCTCCGAGGTCGGCGGCGCGTTCGTGGCGGGCTATCTCAGCGCGATCCTCGACGGGCTCCACCCCTCGGACCGGCTCAAACGCGGCATCTCCGTGGCCGCCTTCTCCGTGGCCAGCCCGAGCTCGTGGCAGGGCCTCCCGACCCGCGGCGAGCTTCCGCCGTAAGTGTCCGTGATATCCCGATCAAGACCGGTACCATCCTTGCTGTACGACGAGGAGGGGTGCCGTGGACGAGCAGAGGGCACCGGCGGGCGTTGATCCGTTCGCACCCAGCGTCGCCCGGATGTACGACTACTACCTGGGCGGCAAGGACAACTTCGCGGTGGACCGCGAGGCCGCCCAGAAGATCATCGAGATCCTGCCCAACCTTCCGGACATCGCCCGGGAGAACCGGCAGTTCCTGATCCGGACCGTCACCCACCTCGCGCGGCAGGGCATCCGGCAGTTCCTCGACATCGGCGCCGGGCTTCCCACGCAGCGCAACGTCCACCAGGTCGCCCAGGAGCTGGCCCCGGAGTCGCGCGTCGTCTACGTGGACAACGACCCCATCGTCCTGGTCCACGCCCGGGCGCTCCTCGCCGAGAACGAGCGGGTGATCGCGGTCGGCGCGGACATGCGCGACGCCGAGGCGCTCGTGGACCGTCCGGAGGTCCGCGCGCACCTCGACTTCTCCCAGCCGGTCGCCGTCCTCCTGCTCGGGGTGCTGCACTTCGTCCCCGACGACGAGGAGGCCCTGAAGATCGTCACAGCGCTCCGGGCCCCGCTGGCGCCGGGCGGCTACCTGGTGGTCTCGCACGGCTCGCTCGGCGAACTGAGCGAGGACCAGGAGGAGGAGGGCCGCAAGGTCTTCAGCCGCACCTCGGTCCCCGGCACCACCTCCCGGTCGCGGGAGCAGATCCTCGCCTTCTTCGACGGGCTCGACCTGGTCGAGCCGGGAGTGGTGCCGCTGCAGGAGTGGCGGCCTGACGCCGACTACGTCTCCGTACGGGACGGCAAGGCCGGCGCGCTCGGCGGCATGGGCCGCGTGCGCTGACCCTCGTCAGGGACGCGGGACGTTGCGACATTGGTACCGTCCCGTAACACCCCGCCCGGAGAATCGAAGCAATGGTCTGAAGGCAGACCAAAGGAGCCGGGCATGCCAGATCCCGTCGGTGACGTGCGGGATGTCGTCGCGGGCTGGGCCGGACGGCCGCTGACGTTCACCAGGATCACGGGCGGGCTCAGCCACCACGTCGCCAGGATCGACAGCGCGGACGGCGAGCGCTGGATCCTGCGGGTGCTCGACCCGCGCATCACCGAGGCCGGTCTCGGCATCCCACTGGACCAGGAGATCGCCAACACGGTCGCCGCGGCGGCGGCCGGAGTCGGCCCCCGGGTCGTGCACGTGCTGCCGGGGGCCCTCGTGCTGGAGTACGTCGAGGGCGTCACGCTCGACGTCCCGGCCGTGGCGGCGCGGATCGAGGAGGTGGCGGCCGCCTGCCGCCGCCTGCACGCCGGGCCCCGGTTCGGCAACGACTTCTCCATCTTCCGCACGCTCCGGGACTACCTGGCCCGCTGCCGGGCCCACGACCTGGCCCTGCCCGCCGGGTTCGAGGACGTGCTGCCTCTGGCCTACGAGGTCGAGGCGGCGCTGGCCCGCCGCCCGCTGCCGTCCGTCCCCTGCCACAACGACCTGATCTGCGGCAACCTCATCGCCACCGGTGACGGCGTCCGCATCGTCGACTACCAGCTGTCCGGCAACAACGACCCCTGCTTCGAGCTGGGCGACATCGCCGCCGAGGCCGGTTTCGACCCCGGCCAGGTCGTACGGCTGACGCGGGCCTACTTCGGCGGCGACGAGCACGTCCCACGCGTACGGCTGAACCTGATCATGGCCAACCTCACCTGGACCCTCTGGTTCGTCGTCCACCAGGGGCTGGTCCGCTCCGGGGCCATGCCCGGATTCGACTACTCCGCCGAGGCCGCCGGCAAGTTCGCCCAAGCCGTACGCGACCTCGGGGATCCCAGCTTCGGACGCCTGCTCGACGGCGTCCGGAAACCCCGCACCGGTTAGAGGAGGCCTCAGTGGCGCAAGCCCTCGACGACGACGCCAAACGACTGGCGGAACTCGGCTACAAGCAGGAACTGGCCCGCACGTGGAGCGGGTTCTCCAACTTCGCGATCTCCTTCTCCATCATCTCGATCCTGGCCGGCTGTTTCACCACCTTCAGCCAGGCCTGGAACAACGGCGGGCCCCTGGCGATCTCCGTCGGCTGGCCGCTGATCTCGGCGTTCATCCTGATCATCGGGTTCTGCATGGCGGAGCTGGTCTCCGCCTACCCCACGGCGGGCGGCATCTACTGGTGGGCCGCCAAGCTGGGCAGGCCGGTCCACGGCTGGTTCACCGGCTGGCTGAACCTGATCGGGCTGATCGCGGTCACGGCGTCGGTCGACTACGGCTGCGCGACGTTCCTCAACATCGTGGTCGGCCGGTTCAGCGACTCCTGGGCGAACGGCAACGCGCTGCACCAGACCTTCCTGCTGTTCGCGATCGTCCTGGTGCTGCACGCGCTGATCAACATCTTCAGCCACCGCCTGATCTCGCTGCTGCAGAACATCTCGGTGTGGTGGCACGTGTTCGGCGCGGCGGCCGTCGTGCTGATCCTGGTCTTCGGCCCGTCGAAGCACCAGAGCGTGGGCTTCCTGTTCGAGACGTTCAACCACTCCGGCTTCGGCGGCGGCGACTCCGGGCCCGCCTTCTGGCTGTACGTGCTGCCGCTGGGCTTCCTGCTCACGCAGTACACGATCACCGGCTTCGACGCCTGCGCGCACGTGTCGGAGGAGACGCACGGCGCGGCCCGCGCCGCGGCCAAGGGTCTCTGGCAGTCGATCTTCTACTCGGCGATCGGCGGCTGGATCCTGCTGCTGGCGTTCCTGTTCGCCGCCACGAACGTGGACGCCGTCAACGCCGAGGGCGGCTTCGTCGGGGCGATCTTCACCTCGTCGCTGTCGTCCACCCTCGCCACCGTCGTCTTCGGCATCTCCACGATCGGGCAGTTCTTCTGCGGCATGAGCTGCGTGACGTCGATGTCCCGGATGACGTACGCCTTCTCCCGGGACGGCGCGGTGCCGGGCTGGCGGCTGTGGTCGAAGGTGGACCGCAACCGCACGCCGGTGAACGCGATCATCGGCGGCTGCGCCGTCGCGCTGCTGATCACGCTGCCCGCGTTGTACGCCCCCGAGGGCTCCGCGACCCCGGTGGCGTTCCTGGCGGTGGTGTCCATCGCGGTCATCGGGCTCTACCTCGCGTTCCTCATCCCGATCTGGCTGCGGCTGCGCGCCGGCGACTCCTTCCAGACCGGCCCGTGGACGCTGGGCCGCAAGTACCGGGCACTCTGCTGGATCGCCGTGATCGAGATCGCGATCATCTCGGTCTACTTCGTCCTGCCCATCTCACCCGCGGGCGTGCCCGGCGACCCCGGCTTCACCTGGACGTCGGTCAACTACGCCCCCATCGCCGTGGGCGCCGTGCTCATCGGCATCGCCCTGTGGTGGCGCCTGTCGGCCAGGCACTGGTTCACCGGTCCCCGCCGCACCGTCGACACCGTGGACGGCATGGACGGCGTCGGCGGCGTGGACGAACCCGAGCCCGTCGCGTAACCCGGCGAACCCCTCCGTGCGGCCCGCCCCGGGGCGGGCCGTACGGGACGCGGTCAGGTGGGCTCACCCAGCTGTTCGGCCAGTCGCTCCAGACCGCCCCTGATGAGCCGCCCATACCCGTCGTCGCCAAGCGCCCCGATCTCCGCCCGCGCCTGCCGGAGGTGCTCACGGGCGCGGTCGAGATCGCCCAGCTTGCGGTAGCACTCAGCCAGGTTCAGGTGCAGCGACGGATACAGGCCCGCCACCGAGAGCGGCACCCCGACCTCGGCCACCCGCTCGTCGGTGACGAGATCGGCGGCGGCGAGCGCCCGCAGATCCCACATCAGCTCCTGGTGGACGTCGTCCTGCACGTCGGCCATCGAGTGGGCGAGGACGCAGACATGCAGCGGGTCGCCCTGCTCACCGCCGATGTCATCCCAGATCCGCGCGAACAGGTCGCGAGCGGCTTCACGCTGACCCTGACCGTGATGCAACTCCACCGCCTGGCCGATCCGGGCCATCGTCGGGTCGGCGGCCATGAGCCACTCCTTCACCGTCGCGAACGATCAAGGGCAGCCTACTTGTCCCATCTCGCCCGTTGTGCATGCCGGAAGGCAGGGCCGGGAAGGTCCGGGAGTTCCAGTACGACCCGCTTTCCTGACGGCCTGCGGCCATCCCGCGCCGTCCACGTGTTTCAGGGCCGGCTCAGGAGGACTCGAAGGCGGTGGCGACGGCTCGGCGGGTCTCCTCCATGGAGGCCCGGCCGAGCTCGTGGGCGATCGACGTCATCTCCACGTCCGGCATCCCGCAGGGGATCGCGAGGTTCCACGGCGTGAGGTCGCCCTCAACGTTGAGGGCGAAGCCGTGGCTCGTGACCGACCGGCTCGCCCGCATGCCGATGGACACGATCTTGCGGCCGGTGTCCCTGGTCCACACGCCGGTCAGCAGCTCCGACCCCGGCGGGGTGTCGCGCCGCTCGGCGGGGACGCCGAGCGCGGCCAGCGCCTCCACCAGGCGCAGCTCGACCTCGCGGATGTAGTCGACCACGCCCTCGCCGGTGCCCAGCTTCACGACGAGGTAGCCCACGAGCTGCCCGGGGCCGTGGTAGGTGAGCTGACCGCCGCGGCCGGTCGGCACCACGGGGATGCCGGCGGCCGGGTCGGGCAGATGGGACTCCAGGGTGCGCTTCCCGATGGTGAAGACCGGCGGATGACTCAGCAGCCACAGTGTGTCGGGCCGCGCGTCGTCCTGCCGTTCCTCGACCAGGGCGGCCATGCGTTCCATGGCCTTCTCGTAGTCGACCAGGTCGTCCTGGATCAGCGTCAGGGGCCGTCGCCGCATCATCGCTCACCTCTCCCGATGTGAGCATATTCCGATCTGCGCCATAGACGCGCCCGCGCGGCCCCGCGCCGCCTACCTGCGGTCGTACGAGTAGTCGTAGGCCGCTGTGGACGCGGCCGGGGCCTTGGGGAAGATCACCCACATGATGATGTAGGCCACGAACTGGGGGCCGGGCAGGAGGCAGGACAACAGGAACAACACGCGGATGACGGTCGGCGAGGTGCCCCACCGCTCCGCGAGCCCGCCGCAGACGCCGGCGATCATCTTGTGCTGTCTCGATCGGTACATCGTCGGTTCCTTTCGTCATCCGATACAACGGACCGTTCGACACCTCACGTTCCGCGAGGAACCCTGATAAAACCCTGACCCTCCCTGATTCGGCGATTCAGGGCTCCGGGCCGGTGATCTTCTCGTGGAAGGGGGCATATACGGAGCCAAAAGACCGTCGTGGGAGTTACACATGGATATAGCGACTCTGCAGGGGCAGACCCGCCTGTACCTGCGGCAGAAGATCACCATGATGGTGAACAGGTACGTCGTCCATGTGGCCGGTCCCGGCGGTTCCGAGGGCGAGCTGGTGGGCTTCGCCGAGCAGAAGCGGATGGCGCTCAAGGAGCAGGTGACGCTCTACACCGACGAGTCGCGGGAGACGGTCCTCGCCGGTTTCAAGGCGCGCAAGGTGCTCGACATCGCCGGGGAGTACGACGTCGTGGACCACGCCGGAACGTCGATCGGGACCTTCCGCAAGAACTTCGGCCAGTCGCTGCTCCGCTCGACCTGGCATCTCCAGCAGCCCGGCCTGCCGACGCTGACCGGCCACGAGCGGAACCTCGTGGTCGCGTTGCTGCGCCGGTTCGCCGACTCGCTGGAGTGGCTGCCCTACCACTTCGACTTCAGCATCGGCGCCTCGATCGCGTTCTCGGTCGACCGCCGCTGGGGCCTGCGCGACCGGTACGCCATCGAGATCCACGACCCGCGCCTCGACCGCCGCCTGGTCATCGCCATGGCCGTGGCCCTCGACGCGCTCCAGGCAAGGTGAGGGAATCACCGGAACGGCCGCGACTGTTATAGTCGGCGGTAGCCGTATGGTTCTGGCTCCGTTCGAGCCCATACGCGCACCGCATATCTTCCGTCGGCGACCAGCCGACACGAGACCTCCCGCGCGATCCGTGATCTTGCGATCCGCGATCTGACGGGTGCGATCCCGTCCGTCCTTCGGGCGCGGCGTCCCACGATCCGCCTCCAGCGGAGAACCCCATTGCGTGCGTGTGAGTCCCAAGGGGGACCCCGCACATTCCCGGACCGAGGAGTCCTATGACCACCACCACTCTCACCGTTCCCAAGCAGCGCTCCTCCCGCCCGCGACGGGCCCCGGCCGCCGCCTCCGCGACCGTGGCCACCGAGGTCGGCGGCCTGCTCGACTTCGCCGGCCGGAACGCGGTGATCCGTTCCCGCGGCTACCTGCCCGGGCCGAAGGACGTGGCCGTCCCCGCCGCGCTCGTGGCGCGGTACGGCCTGCGCCGCGGCGACCTGGTGAGGGGCGCCGGGGAGAACGGCCGACTCGCCTCCGTCGTCTCGCTGAACGGCGCCCCCGTCGACACCGGTGAGGCCAGGCCCGACTTCGCCGACCTCGTGCCGATCCACCCCGACGAGCGGCTGCGCCTGGAGACGGCACCGAACGTCCTGGCCACCCGCGTCATCGACCTGTTCGCCCCGGTCGGCAAGGGGCAGCGCGGCCTGATCGTCGCCCCGCCGAAGGCCGGCAAGACGATGTTCCTCAAGGCCGTCGCGAACGCGATCACGGCCAACCACCCCGAGTGCCACCTCATCGTCGTCCTGGTGGACGAGCGGCCCGAGGAGGTCACCGACATGCGCGAGTCGGTACGGGCCGAGGTGGTCGCCTCGACCTTCGACCGCCCGCCGCAGGACCACATCGCGGCGGCCGAACTGGCCGTCGAGCGGGCCAAGCGGCTGGTGGAGACCGGCCGGGACGTGGTCGTGCTCATGGACTCGATCACCCGCCTCGGCCGGGCGTACAACATGGCCGCGCCGAGCGGCGGGCGGGTGCTGACCGGCGGCATGGACGCGCGGGCCCTGCACCAGCCCAAGAAGGTGCTCGGCGCCGCCCGCAACATCGCCGGCGGCGGCTCGCTGACGATCCTCGCGACCGCGCTGGTCGAGACCGGCTCGAAGATGGACGACAACCTCTTCGAGGAGTTCAAGAGCACCGGCAACATGGAGCTCAAGCTGAGCCGGAGCCTCGCCGACCGCCGCGTCTTCCCCGCCGTCGACGTCGTCGCGTCCGGCACCCGCCGGGAGGAACTGCTGCTCCACGCCGCCGAACTGCCGCTGATCTGGCGGCTGCGGCGGGCGTTGCAGGACCAGGAGTCGTTCGAGCGCTTCCTCGGCTCGCTGAAGAACACCGGCTCGAACGCCGAACTCCTCCTGGCCCTGGCGAAGAACTAGACCCCGATGGGGTGCCAGACGGTCTTGGTCTCCAGGAACGCCGTCATCCGCTCGATGCCGGGGTCGGCGAGCCAGTCCACGCGGCCGGCCGGGGGCCGGAGCACCCGCTTGAGGTTCTCGGCGGCGAGTTCCTCGCACGTGACGGCCAGCTCGGGGTCCGCGCCCGTCAGGTCGATGCCGTTGACGTCCATGTGGCCCGCGAGCCAGGGAGCGATCTCGGCGGACGAGCCGGTGAGGATGTTCACCACCCCGCCGGGAAGGTCGGAGGTCGCCAGCACCTCGGCCAGCGTGATCGCCGGGAGCGGCGCCCGCTCGGAGGCCGCGACCACGCACGTGTTCCCGGTCACGATCACTGGCGCGATCACGCTGACCAGGCCCAGCAGCGGGCCCATCGGCGGGGCGACCACGGCCACCACGCCGGTCGGCTCCGGGCTCGACAGGTTGAAGTACGGCCCGGCGACGGGGTTGGCCGACCCGAGGACCGCCCCGATCTTGTCGGACCAGCCCGCGTACCAGACCAGCCGGTCGACCGCCGCGTCCACCAGCTCGCCGGCCTTCTTCGCGGAGACGCCGTCGGCGTCGACGACCTCGGCGACGAACTGCGCGCGCCGGCCCTCCAGCATCTCGGCGATCCGGTACAGGATCTGGCCCCTGTTGTACGCCGTGGCGCCCGACCACCCGGAGAACGCCTTCCGGGCGGCCGATACGGCGTCCCTGGCGTCCTTGCGCGAGGCCCGCGCCGCGTTCGCGAGGAAGTCTCCCTTGGAGGAGGTCACGGCATACGACCTTCCGCTCTCCGAACGCGGGAACGCGCCGCCGACGAACAGCTTGTACGTCTTGCGCACGGCCAGCCGCGCGGCCTGCTCACTCATCGAAGGTTCCAATCTCGAGCGGACGGGCGGGCTGGTAGGTCTGGCCGCACCGGCACACGCCGCCGCGGTGCGCGAACCACCCGTGCCGTACGGCGAAGCGGCGGGAGCGGCGGGCCCGGGAGAAGCCCTCTCCGGCTCCCGCGTCGGCCCGGCGGGCCAGGCGGCCGCGGCGTCCGTCGTCGCAGCGGGCGTGCGGCCGGGCCGCGTGACGGTCACATCGGTCATACCGCAAGGTAGGCCTCCAGACCGTGCCGCCCGCCCTCGCGGCCGTACCCCGACTCCTTGAAGCCGCCGAACGGCGAGGCGGGGTCGAACCGGTTGAACGTGTTGGACCAGACGACGCCCGCCCGCAGCCGGGACGCCATCCACAGCATGAGCGAGCCCTTCTCCGTCCACACGCCCGCCGACAGCCCGTACGGCGTGTTGTTGGCCTTCTCCACCGCCTCGGCGGGCGTGCGGAACGTCAGCACCGACAGCACCGGCCCGAAGATCTCCTCGCGGGCGATCCGGTGCGACTGGGCGACGCCGGTGAACAGGGTGGGCGGGAACCAGTACCCGCGGTCCGGGATCGGGCAGGCGGGCGACCAGCGCTCGGCGCCCTCCGCCTCCCCGGCCTCCGACAGCTCGCGGATCTTCGCGAGCTGCTCGGCCGAGTTGATCGCGCCGATGTCGGTGTTCTTGTCCAGCGGGTCGCCGAGCCTGAGCGTGCCGAGACGCCGCTTGAGCGCCTCCAGCAGGTCGGCGGCGACCGACTCCTGCACCAGCAGCCGCGACCCGGCGCAGCACACGTGGCCCTGGTTGAAGAAGATGCCGTTGACGACGCCCTCGACGGCCTGGTCGATCGGGGCGTCCTCGAACACGATGTTGGCGGCTTTGCCGCCGAGTTCCAGCGTGAGCTTCTTGCGGGTGCCCGCGAGGCTCCTCGCGATGTGGCGGCCGACCTCGGTGGAGCCGGTGAAGGCGACCTTGTCCACGCCGGGGTGGGCGACGAGCGCGGCGCCCGTCTCGCCCGCGCCGGTGACGATGTTGACGACCCCCGGCGGCAGGTCGGCCTGCCGGCAGATCTCGGCGAAGGCGAGCGCGGTCAGCGGCGTGGTCTCGGCGGGCTTGAGCACGACCGTGTTGCCGCAGGCCAGCGCGGGCGCGATCTTCCAGGCCAGCATGAGCAGCGGGAAGTTCCACGGGATGACCTGCCCGGCCACCCCCAGCGGCTGGGGGTCGGGACCGAACCCGGCGTACGACAGCTTGTCGGCCCAGCCGGCGTAGTAGAAGAAGTGGGCGGCGACCAGCGGGAGGTCCACGTCGCGCGACTCGCGGATCGGCTTGCCGTTGTCGAGCGTCTCCAGCACGGCCAGCTCACGCGACCGCTCCTGGATGATCCGGGCGATCCGGAACAGGTACTTGGCCCGCTCGGCGCCCGGCATGCCCGACCAGAGGGGGAAGGCCTTGGCGGCGGCCCCCACGGCGCGGTCGACGTCGGCCTCCCCCGCCCACGCGACCTCCGCGAGCACCTCCTCGGTGGCCGGGTTGACGGTCTTGTGGCGCTCCTCGCCCTGCGGCTCGACCCACTCGCCGTTGATGAAAAGGCCGTACGACGGCCGGATGTCGACGATGTCCCGCGACTCGGGCGCGGGTGCGTATTCGAACATGACTCAGCCCTCAGTCGAGCGTGAAGTAGTCGGGACCCGCGTACCGGCCGGTGGCCATCTTCTGCCGCTGCATGAGCAGGTCGTTCAGCAGCGAGGAGGCGCCCAGGCGGAACCAGTCGGGGTGCAGCCAGTCGGGCCCCGCGGTCTCGTTCACGAGCACCAGATACTTGATCGCGTCCTTGGTGGTGCGGATGCCGCCCGCGGGCTTCACGCCCACCTGACGGCCGGTCGCGGCGCGGAAGTCGCGCACGGCCTCCAGCATCACGAGCGTCACCGGGAGGGTCGCGGCCGGCGACACCTTGCCGGTGGAGGTCTTGACGAAGTCCGCTCCGGCGATCATCGCCAGCCAGGAGGCCCGCCGCACGTTGTCGTACGTCGCGAGCTCCCCGGTCTCCAGGATCACCTTCAGATGACTGTCGGCACATGCCTCCTTCGTCGCGACGATCTCCTCGTACACCTTCAGGTAGTCGCCGGCGAGGAACGCGCCGCGGTCGATGACCATGTCGATCTCGGACGCGCCCGCGGCCACCGCGAGGGAGGTCTCGGTGACCTTCACCTCCAGGGAGGACCGTCCGCTGGGGAACGACGTGGCGACCGACGCCACCTTCACCCCCGAACCCGCGAGGGCGGTCACGGCGGTCGCGACCAGGTCGGGATAGACGCAGACCGCGGCGACCGGCGGCACGGAGGCGTCGGCGGGGTCGGGCCGGACGGCCTTGGCGCACATCGCCCTGACCTTGCCGGGGGTGTCGGCGCCTTCCAGGGTCGTCAGGTCGACCATTCCGATGGCCATGTCGACGGCCTGTTTCTTGGCGGTCGTCTTGATGGATCGCGTGCCCAGCATCGCGGCGCGGGCGTCCGCGCCGACCCGGTCGACCCCGGGAAGGCCGTGCAGGAACGCCCGCAGCGTCGAATTTGAGGAGGCGACCTCCGCGAGCGGAGTAGTCATAGTTGGCACGGAACCAGCATCGCCGACCACGGCGAATGATTCCAAACCCGGGGACCCGGGTGTTCCTAAGGCATCGCCTTACCCGCCTTAGACGGCGTAGGCCAGCGGTCGCACACAGGGCGGCCAAGAGATAGGGCATCCGCCCGATGTGGCGGGGGGCGTCTTAGAACGAACCTTGATGTGTACGGGAAAGAAGCCTCGAACAAGGAGAACCGCGATGGGGCCGGAACTGCACTACCAGATCATGATCAACCGGGCCGCCGAGCTCCAGGAGGAGGCCGCGTCGCACCGGCGCGCCCGCCAGGCGCTGGCCAGCCTCAAGGCGCAGCAGCGCTCCCGCCGGCTGCGCGGGACGTTCGGCAAGCTCCGCAGCTCGTGACCCGCGTACGAAGGCCCGGCCGGACCCTCCCTCCCGGCCGGGCTTGCCAGCCCCCATAGGGCAAAAAAGCAGGCGAAGCCAGACAAAGGGTCATGACATGCTTTACGACATGACACGCCGGGCGGTAAGCCCCGTCTTCGTCGGGCGGGACGCGGAGCTGGAGACCCTCGCCGAGGCCTACGACCAGGCCCGCAAGCAGGCCACCGCGGCGGTGCTGATCGGCGGCGAGGCAGGGGTGGGGAAGACCCGCCTCGCCGGCCGGTTCGCGGAGGAGGCCGCACAGGACGGCGCCCACGTGCTCGTCGGGGGCTGCGTGGAGCTGTCCGCCGAGGGTCTCGCGTACGCCCCGTTCACCGCCGCGCTGCGCCAGCTGGTCAGGGAGGCCGGGGTCGCCGAGGTCACCGCGCTGCTGCCGGACGGCGCCGGCCGGGACCTGGCCAGGCTGCTGCCCGAGTTCGGCGAGCCGACCGGCGACGGGGAGACGGAGTCGGCCCGCGCCCGGCTGTTCGAGCTGATCCTCACGCTGCTGGAACGGCTCTCCGAGCGGCGGCCGGTCGTCCTCATCATCGAGGACGTGCACTGGGCCGACCGCTCCAGCCGCGACCTCATCGCCTTCCTCAGCCGCAACCTGAGGACGGCCCCCGTCCTGATGGTCATGACGTACCGGTCGGACGAGCTGCACCGCACCCATCCCCTGCGGCCCGTGCTGGCCGAGCTGGGCCGGGTCGACGGGGTGGTGCGGCTGGACCTGCCGCGCTTCACCCAGGACGAGGTCGCCGCGCAGATGGCCGGAATCCTCGGCGTCACCCCCGAGTTCGCCAGGGTCGACCGGGTCTTCGAGCGCAGCGGCGGCATCCCGCTGTTCGTTGAGGCGCTGCTCGACTGCGGCGAGGAGTGCTCGTTCCCCGACTCGCTGCACGACCTCATCATCGGGTCGGTGGAACGCCTGCCCGAGGAGACCCAGCGGGTGCTCCGCGTCGCCGCCGCCGGGGGCGTACGGGTGGGGCACGCCCTGCTCGCGGCGGTGAGCGGGCTGTCGGACGTGGACCTGGAGGACGCGCTGCGCCCGGCCATCGCCGCGAACGTGCTGCAGGTCGCCGACGGCGGGGCGTACGCCTTCCGGCACGCCCTGATCCGCGAGGCGGTGCACGACGAGCTGCTGCCGGGCGAGCACGCCCGCATGCACGCGCGGTACGCCGAGGAGATCGACCGCGACCGCACGCTGGTCCCTCCGGGCCGGGCGGCCATCGAGATCGCCCACCACTGGTACTCCGCCCGCGACGACGAGTGGGCGCTGGTCTCCGCCTGGGAGGCGGCGGAGAAGGCGGCCAAGTCGTTCGCCTACACCGAGCAGATCCAGCTGCTCGAACGCGTGCTGACGCTGTGGGACAAGGTGCCCGGCGCCGCCGGCCGCATCGGCCAGGACCACTGCACGGTGCTCGAACGGGCCTCCGAGGCGGCGTACGTCAGCGGTGACATGGAGCAGAGCCTCAAGTACGTGCGCGGCGCGCTCGCCGAGCTGGACGAGCGGACCGCCCCGGAGCGGGTGGCCGAGCTGCTGGTCCGCATGGCGAACGTGAAGTCGCAGAAGGCCAAGCCCGGCAGCCTGGACGACCTGCGCCGCGCCGAAGGCCTGGTCCCGCTGCCCGGCGACACCCGCACGCTCGTGCTGACCCGGCTCGGCACGATGCTGATGTGCTCCGACCAGGTCGTCGAGGGCACGGCGGTCACGCAGGAGGCGCTGCGCACGGCCCGCGAGAAGGGGCACGAGGTCCAGGAGGCCGACCTGCTGATCAACCTCGCGCTCGGCCACTCCATCAACGGCGACCTGCAGACCACGTTCGCGCTCAACGAGCGGGCGCTGGCGATGGGCACCCGCCTGGACTCGCCCCGGATCATCCTGCGCGCCCTCGGCAACAACGTCGACGCCCTGGACAACCTCGGCCGCTCGGAGGAGGCGGTGCTGCTCGCCCTGGAGGGCGAGAAGCTCGCCCGCCGGTACGGCAGGTTCCGCCACCAGGGGGTGTTCATCGCCAACAACCGGGCGGAGGCGCTGGAGTCTCTCGGCCGGTGGGACGAGGCCATCGAGGTCATCGACCGGGCCATGACCATGGGCCCCACCATGCGCACCCGCTGGCACATGCTGCGCGTCCGGGCGGACATCGCGATCAGCCGGGGCGAGGAGGACCTGGCGCAGGACATCCTCTCCGAGGTCGGCGCCTTCTCCCCGCGCCGCGAGGAGCAGACGCAGGAGTGGACGCAGAACACCCGCCTGGCGCTCGCCTTCCACCTGCTGCGCGGCGAGCCGCTCAAGGCGCTGGACCTGCTGGAGGCCGCGCTCGACAACCCGCCGCTGTCGCGCAAGGCGATGCTGGCCGGGCGGCTGCTGGCCTCGATCCGGTACGTCTGCGACGCCGCGGCGCCGGTCGCGCCCGAGCGGGTCGCGAAGGTGCGGGCGCACGGCGACCGCCTCGCGGAGAACCTGGGCGACGGACCGGTGAACGAGGCGTTCGGCCTGGTCTACCGGGGAGAGTTCGACACGGCGGCCGAGGCGTGGCGGCGGCTGGGCCGCCCCTACGTCCAGGCCAAGGCGCTGCTGCTCGCGGCGGTGGACGCCGCCGCGCGCGGCGACCGCGACGGGGCCTCCGCGCGGCTGCACGAGGCCTGTCCGCTCGCCACCGCGCTCCGCGCGACCCCGCTGGTCACCCAGATCGAGACGCTGGCCCGCCGCGTCGGCACGCCGCTGTCCAGGACCCCGCTGCCCGACGCAACGTCGTCCGACGCTTCGCCGGCCAGGTCCGGACGGCAGGCCGACCTGACCCCCCGTGAGCTGGAGGTGCTCCGCCTGGTGGCGGCCGGGCGGAGCAACCGCGACATCGCGGCCGAGCTGTTCATCTCGGCCAAGACCGTCAGCGTCCACGTGTCGAACATCCTGCCGAAGCTGGGCGTGTCGACCCGGGGTGAGGCCGCCGCCGCGGCCCACCGCCTGTCTCTTCTCGACTAGCCGAACAAGGGCTCGATCAGCAGCAGCACGCCGAAGACGGCGAACGCGGCGGCGGCGCCGTACTTGATCCACTTTTCCGGCAGGCGGCTGCCGAGGAAGCGCCCGACGAGGATCGCCAGCGCGTCGGCCGCGACCATGCCGATGGTGGAGCCGATCCAGGTGCCGAACCAGCCGTGCTGGGTGGCCAGCGTGATGGTGGCGAGCATCGTCTTGTCGCCCAGCTCGCTGAGGAAGAACGCCACGCCGACGGCGATGAACGCGTTGCGGGTCGTCTTGGCCGCCTTGCCCTCCTCCTCCTCGCTGAGCTCGTCGCCGCGCAGCGTCCACAGCGCGAAGCCGAGGAACGCGAGACCCGCGACGATCGAGATCGCGGTGGTGGGGAGCGCGTCGCCGACGACCCTGCCGAGGGCGACGCTGCCGAGGTGCACGAGCGCGGTCGCGACGGTGATGCCGGCCAGCACCGGGAGCGTCCTGAACCGGGTGGCGAAGGTCAGGGCCATGAGCTGGCTCTTGTCGCCGAGCTCGGCCACGAAGATGACGACGAGGGAGATCCAGAGGGCTTGCACGGGGTCGCCTTCCGAGGGGAGATGCGACCGGGCCGCCGTACGACACCCGGGGAGCGGGCACGACTTCGGCCCGGCAGCATGTGGTCATGACTGTCGGGCCGAAGGTCTCGTCCGCCACGGGGGCTCCACGACCGGGCGGGCGAACCGCCAGTGTGTCGATCAGTGGATTTCGGACTACTCCCCTTCGGTGTTGTCCCAGTTTAACCGAGCTGAAGACTGGCTCCCACCAGCACGGGTTCGTTGACGAGCCACACGCCGAACTTCTCGTGCACGCCGTCGCGCACCTCGCGGGCCAGCGCGAGCAGTTCGGCCGCGCCCGCCTCACCGGTGGGGTTGGTCAGGGCCAGAGTGTGCTTCGTGGAGATGCGGGCCCGGCCCTTCTCGTACCCCTTGGGGAACCCGGCGTTCTCGATCAGCCACGCCGCCGGGATCTTCACCGAGCCGTCCGGCATGTCCCAGCGCGGATGACCGGGGGCGCGAAGCTCCAGGGCCGTCGCCTCGTCCGGGCCGAGCACGGGGTTGGTGAAGAAGGACCCCGCGCTGCGCGTGTCGGGGTCGTCGGGATCGAGCACCATCCCCTTGCCGCGCCGTAGCTCCAGCACCGCCTCCCGTGCCTCGGTCAGCGGCACCCGCTCGCCGATCTCCACCCCGAGCCGCGCGGCCAGTTCCCGGTACGCCACGGGCCCCGACAGGGCCGACCGCTCCAGGGCGTAGGTGACCGCGAGCACAACGTGCCGTTCGGGGTCGTGCTTGAAGGCGCTGTGCCGGTAGGCGAAACCGCACTCCGCCGCCGTGAGGTCGGCCACCTCGCCGGTCCCGCGGTCGTACACGCGGACGCCGGTGACGGTCTGCGAGACGTCCTGCCCGTACGCCCCGACGTTCTGGATCGGGGTGGAGCCCACCAGGCCGGGAATCCCCGACAGGCACTCGATCCCCGACAGGCCTTCGGCGACGCACCGGGCGACCAGGGCGTCCCAGTCCTCCCCCGCCTGCGCCGTGACGAGCACGCGCCCGTCCCCGGACGGCGCCGCCTCGACGCCCCGGGTGACGACGCGGACCACCAGCCCGCCGAACCCCTCGTCGGAGACGAGCAGGTTGCTGCCGCCGCCGAGCACCAGCACGGGCTCCCTGTCACGATCGGCCTCGGCCACCAACCCGACCAGGTCACCGGTGGTGTCCGCCTCCGCGAACGCCCGGGCGGGGCCGCCTGTACGCAGGGTGGTGTAGCGGGCGAGGGCCACCCCTGCCAGCCGGTCAGCCATTCGTCTCCTCAGCGCGTCCCCCCAGGCCGGGTAGAGGCACCCAGGGCCGTGTAGAGGAACAGGATAGCCACCCCGCCCCCGCCCGCCCCATCACGGAGTGTGGGGGGCTTCCTGGTCGGGAGGTGAGTCGGTGCCTGTGTCGACGCCGGTCTCGGCGATCGCCTGGTCGATCCGGGAGGTGGCCGAACTGCCGTCCCACAGAAGCTGGGAGGCGACCATCGACGCCTCGCCCGACGGGGTCAGCGCCGTCTCGATCGTCCCGCCGGGGGCGACGTCGCGCTTGACCTCGGTGATCTCCTCGTGGCCCGCCGCCCGCGCGGCCTCCCGCGCGTTCCCCGCGCGGGGCGACGGCAGGCTACCGCCCTGGGCGTCCCCGGCCTTGCCCGGGTCCTGCGTCTGCGTCGCCACGCCGGCGGTGTCGCCCTGCTCCCGCTGGGTCGTGACCGGCTCGTTGACGACGCCCTCGGTCTCTGAAGTGTCTCGCTCGCTCACGATCCGACCGCTACCCAGCACCGGCGCCGCCAAGCACCCTCATGGCTCATCGTGGCCGATCGGGGCCGGTCAGGAGAGCTGGACCACCGCGCGGGCCTTGGAGAGGACCCGGGAGTCGCCGGACCTCGCCGTGAGCGTGACCACGACGCGCTTGTCCTCGCGCTTCTCCTCCACGATCCCGCTGATCGTGATCGTCGCGCCGTTGTCGTCGTCGGGCACCACGACCATGGACGAGAAACGGACCCCGTACTCGACCACCGCGCCGGGGTCGCCCGCCCAGTCGGTGACGAACCGGCCGCCCTGCGCCATCGTGTACATGCCGTGCGCGATGACGTCGGGCAGGCCGACCGCCTTCGCGTAGCGCTCGTTCCAGTGGATGGGGTTGAAGTCGCCCGAGGCCCCGGCGTACCGCACCAGGTCGACCCGGCGGACCCGGTACTCGGCGGCCGGGATCTCCTGGCCGGTCTCCACATCGTCGTACTTGACCGTCGCCGCCATGATCAGGCCGCCCCTCCGCGCTCCACGATGATGTTGTAGGTCCGGCAGACCAGCTCGCCGGAGGTGGTGTGCACGTCGCTGCGCACGGTCAGGAACTCGTTGCGGCCGACGCTGCGGATCTCCGCGATGGTGGAGCTGCACACGAGCTCGTCGCCCGCCTGGATGGGCCGCTCGTACTCGAACCGCTGCTCACCGTGCACGACCATGGAGAAGTCGAGCCCCAGGCCGGGGTCGGTGAGCGCGTCACCGGTGCCGAGGAGGCTGAACACGATCGGGAAGGTCGGCGGCGCCACGACGTCCGGGTGCCCGGCCGCCACTGCGGCCTGCCGGTCGTGGTAGATCGGGTTGCCGTCGCCGATCGCGGTGGCGAACTCGCTGATCTTGACGCGGCTGACCTCGTAGGGCGCGGACGCCTGGTACGTCCGCCCGACGAAGTCGCGATTCAGAGGCATCGGCCGTGCTCCTTAGGGGATGAGCGGGTGACCGTACGCTAGCAACACCCGATCCGGCCGGCCGTCACCGCCGCACCGCGGAAGATCCGGCCCAGAACATCCGACCCAGAAGCACCGACACGAAAACCGGCGCCTCCGCGACGGAGACGCCGGTCATACGTGATCGAGGTCGTGCTGTGTCGAGGTCAGGCCGTGCAAGCCGACCGCGTAAGCCGACCGCCGCGTTCGCGGCGCGGAACCACGCGCGCCGGACCGCGCTACGACTTAGCGGGTCTCGCGGTGCGCCCGGTGCGTCTTGCAGTTGGGGCAGTACTTCTTCAGCTCAAGCCGATCCGGGTCGTTGCGCCGGTTCTTCCGCGTGATGTAGTTGCGGTGCTTGCACTCCTGGCAGGCCAGCGTGATCTTCGGCCTAACGTCTGTGGCAGCCACGTGGGAGTGCCTTTCTGCGTTTGGGACTACTGGACAACCCAGGCCGGGGCCGCCTTCGTGAGGTGACCCGGCAGGGTAGTAGCGGAGGCCGGACTTGAACCGGCGACACAGCGATTATGAGCCGCTTGCTCTGCCTGACTGAGCTACTCCGCCTCGGGCCGGAGAAACTGCATCCGGCCACGCAAGGATACCCGACCCGTACGGCTCTTCGCGCATCGGGATCAGCCGTGATCGGGATCGGTCAGCCGGTGGGGAAGAGGCACCCCCACCAAGCCGAAAGCCCCACCCGGCAGCGCTCCCACAGGAACAATGCTCAGATAGGACTTTCCGGCCAGAGCCCCCAAACGGAATCGAACCGTTGACCTTCTCCTTACCATGGAGACGCTCTGCCGACTGAGCTATAGGGGCGGGCCCGGTTGCGCTCTCGCGCCTCGCGGACAGGTGTAACCATACACGGCCACGCTGAACGATGCGAACTCGAATACCGCCGCGCTCACGGTGCCGGCTCACGGTGTCGGCAGCATGCCGGAGAGATCGGCCGCGGGCCGCTGACGGGGCGGTACTTCGGCCGCGACGGCGTACCTGCTGAAGTAGCCCTTCCCCCGGACGGGGGTCACGTTGCTCAGCGTCACCGTGGCCTCGTACGGCGTGTTCTCGCAGGCGGGCAGGCACCAGGTGCCGCTGAGCCTGCCCGCGCCCACGGCCCGGGTCGGCCCCCAGGAGTGCCAGGTGACCTCGCTGATCGTGGTGAACTCGGAGAGGACCAGGATGGCCGGCCGCTGGTCGGGCCGCCCCTGCTCCGAGCCCTGCAGGTTGAGCACGTACACCGGTGTCTCCGCGACCGGGCCGGCCTGCGACGCGCCGCAGCCGGAGACCCCCGCGCCGAGGACCGCGACCGCGAGCTTGGTGACAGTGGTGACCAGGCGCATCGATACCCCCTCGGCACTCTGAGTGCCCAGGGTCGGCGCGGGTTACGCCTGCGGCCCGCCTACCTGACGGCCGTACGGGCGTCGCCGGCCCGCTCCGGCAGGGCGATCACCTCGCACAGGTCGGCGAGGTCGACGAACCGGGCGACCTCGTCGACCGACAGGCAGTCGGCGACCAGCCGTCCGTGCCGCCGCACGCGGAGCACCTGGCGGTCGCGGCGGTACGCCGGAACGATCTCGTACCCGTCGGGACCCACCCATCGCCTGTCCATAGGGGAACAAGCTATCGGTTCTTCCCATCGTTCTCTCCCGTCTCATAGGGATCGGGTTTAAGTAAGGACCTAATGGACCCCAAGCACCGGGGCGCACAGTGAGCGTGCCCGACCGCCCCGCTCACGAGAGGCATCCCGATGTCCGACGCACCCGTCCCGCACCCCGCCAACCTGCCCGCCCCCAACCTGCTCGGCTTCCGCATCACCCACCGCGCGATGCGGGCCGACTCCCGGCGCCTCGCCGACGTCACCGGCGAGATCGCCGCGGGCCGGCAGCCGTGCGGCCCCGAGCGCGCGGCAGCGATCAGGGACTACGTGGTCAAGCTGTGCCAGGGCATCCATCACCACCACAAGGCGGAGGACGACCACCTGTGGCCCCTGCTCGTGCGTTCGGCGGGCGCCGAGGTGGACCTGAGCGAGCTGAGCGAGGACCACTCCGAGCTCGATCCGCTGCTGGAGGAGATCCGGTCCGTCGCGGGCGACCCGGCCGAGCTGGCCAAGCCGATGCGCCGTCTGGCCGACCTGCTGGACGAGCACATCGTGGAGGAGGAGCGGCAGCTCTTCCCGGTCATCATGCGGCACGTCACCGCGAAGGACTGGGAGGAGCTGGAGAAGCACGTCCGCAAGGGCGGGGACCCGCGGTTCGAGCTGCCCCGCATCGAGCGGCACGCGCGGCCGGAGGAGCTGGCCGAGCTGCGCAGGCTGGCCGGGCCCGTCCTGGTCGTCATGCTGGCGCTGCTGCGTCCCGGCCACCGTCGCCGCGAGCGTCTCGTGTTCGGCGCGGCGTGAGCGCCCGGCGGGCGGCCTCCTCCCAGTGCGGGGAGCCGGCCTGCCGGGCCACCTCGGCGGCCCGCCGGTAGTGGGCGTCCGCGTCGCCGGGCCGGCCCAGGAACACGGCGAGGTCGCCCAGCGTGTGGGCCACCGGCCCGGCCGTGACCGACCCCGAGTGCAGGCCGGCCAGCTCGCCGTCGTACGGCAGCAGCAGCTCGTAGCACTCGGCGGCCACCTCCCGGTCGCCCAGCGCCGCCGCGTTGTCCGACCGCATGGACATCAGCAGCAGCCAGTAGTAGTCGCGCCGGGGCCGGTGCCCGGGCAGCCACACGGCGCGGGCCTCGTCGAGACGGCCGGCGCCGACGAGCACCCGGGTGTACATCTCCATGCTGTCCTCGCGCAGGCGCTCCCAGAGGACGGTGAGCTCCTCCACCATCCCGGCGAGACGCCCTGACGCCAGCGCGACCACGAAGCGGCCGACCATCCCCACCATCGCGCCGTTCGCGTCGCCGGTGCGGGCCAGCCGTTCACCGAGCTCGCCGTACGCGCGGCCGGCCCGCTCGAAGTCGCCCGTCACCAGCAGGCGCAGGGCGTCGAGGAAGGCGAGGATGCCGAGGGCCAGGCCGAGCTGGCCGGTCGTCGACAGCGCGGCGCCCCTGTCGGCGTGCTCGCGCGCCGAGGCCCAGTCGTTGCGGGCGAGCGCGACCATGAGCAGCGCGAAGTGGCCGAGCGTCTGGTAGCCGAGCAGTCCCGCGTCGGCGGACGCGGTCAGCAGGTCGTGACCGAGCGTCTCCAGCTCCGCCCGCCGGTCCGGCGCGAGGCAGGCCCAGTAGCGGGCGTTGAGCGCCATGCAGCGCAGCCGGGGATCGCCGAGTGCGTCCGCGATCGCCAGCGCCTCTGCGCTCGCCGTCTCGACGCGCTCCGCGTCGTGTCCTTCGAGCGCGTGGCAGAGGGCGACGAGCATGCGGCAGCGCAGCTCCCCCGCCTCCGCCGGCATCGAGCCCTCGATCGCCCCGACGAGCCGGGGGTCGTACGCGCGGTCGGGCTGGATGGTCCAGATGACCGGCGCGTCGAACGACGTGACCGCGCGGGCGACCGCCGCCCGGTCGCCCATCTCCTGGGCCAGCGCCAGGGCCTTCTCCCGGTTCCGCAGGGCGGTGATCACGTCGCCCGCGTGCGCCTGCGCGGACACCAGGTCGCACAGCAGGCCGAGGCGGACGTCCCGGGGCGGCTCGCCGGTCCCCTGGGTCAGCAGGTCGAGGGCGTCCAGGGCGCCCTGCAGCAGCGTCGCCGCCTCTCCGTGCGCGTGGTAGACCGACCAGGCCTGGTGGGCGGCGCGCGCCGCGTACCCGGCCGCCGTGAGGGCGGTCGCGGTGGTCGCGGCGGCGAGCGCGTGGTGCCCGAGCGCGCCGACGTCGCCGGGCCGCACGCGTTCCAGCGCGGCGAGGACCCTGCCGTGGATGCGCGTACGGCGCAGCCGGGGGATGTCCTCGTACAGCGTCTCGCGGACGAGCACGTGGGCGAAGCGGACGTGGCCGGGGCGCGGCTCCTCCAGCAGGCCGGACAGCACGCCCGCCTCCAGGCCGTCGAGCACGGTCTCCTCGTCGGCCCCCGGCATCGCGACGAGCACGTCCGCGTCGGCCTCCCGGCCGAGGACGGCGGCGGTGCGGAGCGTCGTCTGCGCCGTGGCGGGCAGCCGGGCGAGGCGGCGGCGGATCAGGTCGCGGACGCCCGGCGGCAGCGCGTGGGCCGCGGCCGGGCCGTCGACCGCGAGCAGCCGGGCCGTCTCGGCCACGAACAGGGGGTTGCCGCCGGTCCGCTCGGTGACCGTGCGGACCAGCGTCTCGTCCACCTCCGCGCCGGAGCGCTCCGTGAGCAGGCGCGCCACCTCCGGCTCGCCGAGGCCGCCCAGCGTGATGTTCTCCACGGCCTGGACGGCGAGCGCGGCGGCGGTGGCCGTGAGGTCGCCGCCCGCCTCCGCCGGCCGGTGCGTCAGCAGGACGAGGACCGGCGTGCGCGCCAGGCGGCCGGCGAGATGACGCAGCAGCTGGAGGGTCTCCTCGTCGGCGCGGTGCACGTCCTCCAGCACGATCAGCAGTGGTCCCGGCACACCCTCCAGGTAGTCGCCGGCCGCCCGCGCCAGCCAGAACTGGCCCACGGGCGCGGCGTCGTCGGTCAGCAGCGGCGCGAGCCTCGCCGCCGTCCCGGGCTCCGGCGGGCGGGTGGCGGAAAGGTCGCGCAGCACCTCGCTCCAGGCCCAGGCGGGCGGCACGCCGCCGGTCGTCTCCGGGCAGCGGCCGACCACGGTCTGCCAGCCGTCCCCCGCCAACCGCCGCACCAGCGCGCCGGCGAGCGTGCTCTTGCCCGAGCCCGCCTCGCCGCCGAGCCAGGCGATGCGGAAGCCGTCCCGCGCCTGCCCGGCCGCGGAGACCAGCCGGGACAGCTCCGCCGTACGGCCGACCATCCGGAAGTCGGCCGGGGCGGGTTCGGCCCGCGTCTCTCGTACGGGCGGCCCGATCACGGGGACCGGGTCGAGCGACTCGGCCTGCGCGAGGATGTCCGCCTCCAGCGTGCGCAGCGCGGGCCCGGG
This sequence comes from Microbispora sp. H10949, assembly GCF_014161435.1. Taxonomy (NCBI): domain Bacteria; kingdom Bacillati; phylum Actinomycetota; class Actinomycetes; order Streptosporangiales; family Streptosporangiaceae; genus Microbispora; species Microbispora sp. H10949. The sequence goes on from NZ_JABBWZ010000012.1 coordinate 82,970, forward strand.
GTCGACGCCGAGCTGGTCGGCGAGCAGGGCGCGGGTGCGGCGCAGGGCCGCGAGCGCCTCCCCCTGCCGGCCGCCCCGGTAGTAGGCCAGCGCGAGCAGCCGTACGGCGTTCTCGCGCAGGGGGTGCTCGGTGAGGTGGCGTTCGAGCTCGGGGACGATCTCGGCATGGCGGCCCAGCGCGAGCGCCGCCTCGGCGCGGTACTCGGAGGCGACCACCCGCAGTTCGTTCAGATGGCCCACCTCGGGCACGGCCCACTCCTCGTCGCCGAACTCGGCGTACGCCGGGCCGGTCCACAGCGCCAGGGCCTCGTTGACGAGGTCGAGCGCCCGGGCGGGCGCGCCCTCGGCGAGGAGGCCGGAGGCGGCCTCGACCAGCCGGGGGAAGCGCCAGGCGTCCACGTCGTCCGGCTCCAGCGCGAGGCGGTAGCCGGGCGGAGCGGTCACCAGCACGCGGGCGGCGGCGCGGGGCGGGCGGTCCGGCTCCAGCACGCGGCGCAGGTTGGAGACGTAGACCTGCAACGCGCCCAGGGCGCGAGGAGGCGGCTGGCCCTTCCACAGGTCGTCCACGAAACGGTCGGTCGACACCACGTGTCCGTGCGCGCAGACCAGCCGGGCCAGTACGGCGCGCTGGAGCGACGTCCCGAGGTCCGCGCGACGGCCGTCGACCTCCGCCGCTATCCGCCCCAATATCCTCAATCGCACCATAACGGGGTAAGCATAGGTATCAGGCTCGATAGTGGTAGTAACCGAGCAGGTCATCCAGCACGGACACGTCGTCCATGCGGATGCGCGTCCCGGTCGCGAACGCGTTGATCATCTTGCCGCCTCCGACGTACACCCCGACGTGGTGGGTTCTGCCGGGCCTGCCGAAGAAGACCAGGTCGCCGGGTTGCGGCACGTCGACCCGGCGCAGCCGGCCGACGTGGTCGTCGGTGTTGCCGGGGCCGAGCACGTCGTCGCCGAACGCCAGGTCGTACACCCATCGGGTGAACCCCGAGCAGTCGAAGCCGCGCGTCCGACTCGCCGGACAGGGCATGACCGAGCCGCTGTACCCCCGGCAGGTCCCCTTCGACGGCCCCGGCCGCGTCGCGTGTCCCCCGCCCCACGAGTACGGCAGAGCGCCCTGGGCGGCGTACGCGACGGCGACGGCCCTGGACAGCTCCTCGTCGAGAGGCGCGGAACCCGCGGCGGCCAGCGCGACGATTCCCCCGATCAGAACCAGTCGGCGCCTGAGCGCGCGCTCAACCCCCATGGATCGTGACAATAGCCACTCGTCTCTTTCCTGACCATGGAAGCTTTACCCCACTCGATCGACTCACCGGGTAGGAATTGTTACTCTGAGTAGGGCTAAGGTGGTCCAATGTTCAACCGAGCCCTACCTCTGTGAGCCAGGACGCGTTCGACGTCCTGCCGTCGAAGCGCTTCGCCTGGTCGCCCCGGACCTCCCCCACGGCTCCTTCAGTGGTCCCCGGCGTCAGGGAGAGCGAAGGGAGCCACCGTGGAGACGCGGACGGCACCGACCCCGTCCCCCACCCGTTGGTGGGTGCTGGGCATGCGCGGAGAGCTGGATCTCCACGCGGTGCGGCATCTCCACGAGCCCCTGCGCGGCCTGATAGAGGCCAGGGGCCCGTGGCTCGCCCTCGACCTGAGCGAGGTGCGCTTCATCGACACCACCGGGGTCGGGCTGCTGGTCCGCCTGGCGCACCACCTGCGCGGCCGGGACGGCGACCTCGCACTGATCGCCCCCGGAGGCCAGGTGCTGCGGATCCTCCGCTGGACGAACCTGACCCGGCTGTTCCGCGTGCTCGACACCGCTGACGCGCTGACCGACCTCGCCACCGACCACCCCCGCCTCGGCCGGGCGACCTGATGCTCCCCGGGAAGCGGCGTGACCGGCCGGGAGCCGTCAGTCCAGCCTGATCTCCACCGGGGTGTCGTCGGGCGGCGGCGCCACGGGACGGCAACTCTGGCCGCACCCGCCGAACGAGGGGTCGAGCGGGGCGAACTTCGTCGCCGGCACGCCGCTCAGCGCCTTGAGCATCGTGTCCTTCCAGATCGGGCCGGGAACGCTGGCGCCGAACACCTCGCCGTAGTAACGGCCGCCGATCGTCACGCCGTTCAGCTTGTACTTCGACGTGCCGCGCGGATCGCCGAGGCTGACCGCGCCGGCCAGGTCGGGGGTGAACCCGGCGAACCAGGCGGAGGAGGAGTTGTCGTTGGTCCCGGTCTTGCCGCCCGCGTCACGGCCGATGCCGCCGACCGCCGCCATCGTGCCCTTGGTCAGGACACCGGACAGCACGTGCGCCGCCGCGTCCGCCACCTCGGGGTCGAGAGCCTGACGGCACTTGGGCCTGTAGTCGGTGGTCTTGCCGGTGCTGTCGGTGATCCGGCTGATCGCCATCGGCGCGCAGTACTTTCCGCGCGCGCCGATCGCCGCGTAGGCGTTGGCGACCGTCACCGGGTCCATCTCGTTGATGCCGAGCGTGAACGTCTCGAACTCCTGGAGCGCCCCGCCGTCGGAGCGGTGGATGCCCAGCGACTTGGCCGTCTTGACCACCTCGCAGAGCCCGACCCGCCGCTCCAGCTCCATGAAGAACGTGTTGACCGAGTGCCAGGTGCCGGTCTGCAGGGTCAGCCACCCGGGCGACCCCTCGTCGTTGGTGACCGTGTGACCCGGGTCGCCGATGGACCCGCCCGCGCAGTTCCTGAACGCCGAGGCGCCGGGGGCGGTGTAGCCGGCGCCCACGCTGAACCCGTCGTTGATCTTCATGCCCTGCTTCAACGCGGTGAGCAGCGTGAAGGTCTTGAAGGTCGAACCCGCCTGGAAGCCGATGCCACCGCCGTGCGCCGCGTCCGCGACCAGGTTGTAGGACATCTCCTTCCTCGTCTTGCGCGTCCCGTACGGCCGGCTCGCGGCCATCGCCCTGATCGCCCCGGTGCCGGGCTGCACCAGCGCCTCGGCGGCCACCGGGTTGTCGGACGGGTTGACCCACTTCCTGATCGCCGCGTCCGCCGCCGCCTGCATCGAGGGGTCGATCGTGGTCCTTATCGTCAGGCCGCCCCGGTTGAGGAACCGCAACCGGTCCTTGGCCGTCCTGCCGAAGTCGGAGTTGTTGAGGATCTCGTTGCGCACGTAGACGCAGAAGTACGGATATTTACTGGACTCGCAGCCGCCGGGAAGCTTCGTCCCCTTGTACCCGAGCTTGGTGGCCTTGGCCTTGGCCGCCTCGGCTGCGGTGATCTTGCCCAGCTCGGCCATCCGGTCGAGCACGACGTTGCGCCGCTTGAGCAGCCGGTCGCGGTGGGTCTTGCCGAGGTTGGGGTCGGTCGCGTTGGGGTCCTGCACCGCGCCCGCCAGCGTCGCCGCCTGCGGCAGCGTCAGCCTGCTCGCGCCGACCCCGAAGAACCGCTTGGCCGCCGCCTCGACGCCGTACGCGCCCGCGCCGAAGTAGGCGATGTTGAGGTACTTCTCCAGGATCTCGTCCTTGGAGTACTTCTTCTCCACGCCCATCGCGTACCGCAGTTCGTTGAGCTTGCGGGCGTAGCTGGCCTCCAGGGCCTTGTTCTTCTCCGCCTCGGTGTCGGCCGAGTTCAGCAGCACCTGCTTGACGTACTGCTGGGTGATCGAGGAGCCGCCCTGGGCCACCCCGCCCGCCTGCATGTTCCTGGCCAGCGCGCGGAGGGTGCCCTCGATGTCGATCGGCCCGTGCTCGTAGTAGCGGTAGTCCTCGATCGAGATGATGGCCGTCTTCATGACGTCGGCCATCTCGTCGAGCGGGACGACCTCGCGGTACTGCTCGTAGAACCGCGCGATCTCGCGGCCCTTGACGTCCTGCACCACGGAGACCTGCGCGAGCGGAGGCTCGGGGAGGTCACGCGGTTCGAGGCCGACGTCCTTGACGGCCGACACCAGGCCGACCCCCGCGCCGCCGACCGCCGGCAGCGCGATCCCCGCGACCAGCACGCCCGCCGCCGCTCCCATGGCCGCCAGACGCAGCACCTTCCCCGTGGCGTTCACCCGATCATCCCCAACTCGATCTCCCCGGCCCCGATCGTCCCCCGAATCGATAAGGACAAGGTTATGGGGCCGTAAAGGGGATTGTTGACGCGGTCCTACGACAGCAGGCCGAGGCCGCGCACGAGGACGGTGGCGGTCCGCGCCACGACCTCGTCGTCCGCGGAGCCGCCGGGGGTGAGGCGGTTCGTGTAGATCGCCAGAATGATCGGGGCCGCGTCCTCGGCCGGCCAGACGACGGCGATGTCGCCGGCGGTGCCGTACGTGCCGCCGGTGCCGGTCTTGTCGCCGACGATCCACTTCGGGGGCAGGCCGGCGCGGATGCGCGCGTCGCCGGTCGTGTTGCCGCGCAGCCACCCGACGAGCCGGGACCGGTCCGCCGCGTCGAGCGCGCCGCCGGTGGTGAGCGCGCGCAGGTCGCGGGCGATCGACAGGGGTGTGGTGGTGTCGCGCCTCTCCCCGGGCGACCACACGTTCAGCTCGGGCTCCCAGCGGTCGAGACGGGAGACCGGGTCGCCGAGCGAACGGAAGTAACGGGTCAGGCCCCGCGGCCCGCCGATCCGCTTCAGCAGCAGGTCGCCGGCGGTGTTGTCGCTGTGGACGATCGCCGCCCGGCACAGCGCGGCGAGCGTCATCCCGTCGGCCACGTGCCTGCCCGTCTGCGGCGAGTGCGGCTTCACCTCTCCGGCCGTCCAGCGGACCACCTGCCGGGTCAGCTCGGCTTCGGTGGTCCCGGCCAGCACCGCCCCGGCGGCGAACGCCTTGAAGGTGGACGCCAGCGGGAACCGCTCGCCCTCCCGGTAGCCGATCGTGATCCCGGTCGCCATGTCGATCGCGTACGCGCCGATGCGGCCCCGGAAGGAGACCTCCAGCCTGCGCAGCGCCTTCCGTACGGCCGCCTGGCCGTGGGCGGGCGCCGCCGAGGCCCGGGCCGGAGCCGTGGGTCCGGCCGAGTTCGTGGCGGGAGGCCCGCCCGGACCGGGCGCGCCGCCGCCCGCGTCGGCGCCGCAGGCGGCGCAGGCCAGGACGGCGGCCGCCGCCGACGTGGCGGCTTTCCACCCGCCCAGCCGTCTCATGACAGAGGAGCCAACCAGAGGCGACGGAGTCGCGTCCAATGTGCCTCCAAGGTGTCGCGGCCACGTGTCGTCGCCCCGCGGTTCGTCATTCGGTGATCTGCCGCCGGACGGCGGGGCTGAGGCCGGAGAGGAGGCGGTCCGCGCGGCCGTCGGTGCTCGCCCGCAGCAGGGCCGCGATGACGGCCGGCGGCACGTTGTCGAGGACCCGCCAGGCCCGCCGCGTCGTCATCGACTCGACCAGCCTGACCGCCGTCGTGGTGGAGCCGAGCGCGGTGAGGATCTCGGCGGCGCTCCGGTCCGCGACCCCCGCCATGACCAGCGTGCCACGGCCCGTGGGCATCGCGCGCAGCACCGCGGCGGCCTTCGCGGCGGCCATGTGGTCGAGGGCCCGTCCCGCTCTCGCCGTCCCCATCAGGGCCAGCACCGTCGCCGCCGCCGGCGGCTCGCCCGCCATGGCGTCGAGCAGTGCGCCCGCGGTCACCGGATCCAGGGCGTCGAGCAGCGACGCGGCCACCTGCCTCGGCTGGGCGAGCAGCAGGCGCGCGCCCACAACCGGGGACGCCCGCCGTAGCGTCTCCATCGTCGGCGCCCCCTGAGACACTCCCGCCGGCGGGCCGTCGCCATGCGGCCGTGCCGGAGGTTTCGACGGCGACTCCGGCGCCCGCATACCTGCACGCCGGCGCTCCGCAGGTGCCGGTGCCGGAGGTTTCGACGGCGACTCCGGCTCCCGTGCGCCCGCAGCCTCGCGCTCGCGTCCCGCCGCCTGCCCGGACGCCGGCACCGGGGGTTTCCGTGACGGCTCGGGTGCCGCACCCCGCCCGGGCGCCGCAGCGGTCCGGGGCGCCGGGCCGTCGAGGATCGCGCGCAGCCTGGCGTCGGCCTCCTGCGCTCCCATGCGCCGCGCGGGATCCTTCTCCAGCAGCCCGATAACCAGGCGGGAGATCGGCCCGGGCCGTGTCGGCGCCGGGTCGTCGCTGATGACGGCCAGCATGGTCGCGTGCTCGTTGCCCCGGCGGAAGGGCGAGCGGCCCTCGACGGCCCAGAAGAGGGTGACGCCGAGCGACCACAGGTCGGACGCGGCGTTCGCCGCCTCCCCCTTGATCCGTTCCGGCGCCATGAACTCGGGAGTGCCGAGCAGGCGGCTCCGCGCCGTGAGACCGCTCGTCCCGGACATCTGGGCGATGCCGAAGTCGACCAGGACGACCCGCCCGGCCCTGCTGATCAGGATGTTGGCGGGCTTGACGTCCCGGTGCACCACGCCTGCGGCGTGCGCGGCGGTCAGTCCGCCCAGCACGTCGCGGGCGACGGCCGCGGCCTCGCTCTCGGCCAGCACGCCTTCCTTGATCTTGTCCTCCAGGGAGACGCCCTCGACATGGGCCATGACAATCCACGGTCTGCCGTCCGCCTCGAAGACGTCGTGCACCACGACGATCGAGGGATGCCCGATCTGGGCGAGCGACCGCGCCTCCCGGAGCGCCCGCTCCCGCTGGACCTCGGCCCGCTCCCCGTACGGCCACAGGGGGATCTCCTTCATGGCGACCAGGCGCTCCAGCGCCTTGTCCCAGGCGAGCCACACCGCGCCCATGCCACCCCGCCCCAGCAGGGACCGCAGCTCGTACCGGCCCACGACGACCTGCCCGGGCCGCGCCGGGCCGCCGACCGTCATGTCGGAGTCAGTCGTCATCGGGGAGCAGTTCGACCCCGCCGGAGCGCTCCGGGGCGGGCCGCGACAGCCGGAGGGTGCGGGTGTCCGGCATGCTGCGCAGTTCCTGGTCCTCGACCGAGCCGTAGCCGTCGGCGACGTGCTCGGCGCGGGTTCCCGTCGGCCCTCGCGACGGGCCGTCGGGACGAGGCGTGGGAACCTCCGGGAGTGGCCCGGTGTCCCCCGTACGGGACCAGATGCCCCAGATGTCCGTACCGCCGTTGGCGGGCGCCGCGGTCGGCGGCCGGGTCATGGCCCCGGCGGTGAAGCTGCCCCGCGCGGTGCGGAACTCGTGCTGCTCGGCGAGCGCGAGCACCTTCTCGTAGTTGCCGGGCCGCTGCATCAGCTTCACCGCGACCGGCAGGCACTCGATGAGCAGGAACAGCAGGAAGAGCAGCAGCCGGGTCATGCTGAGGCTCATGTCCTTGCCGGTGATCTCGTTGAGCGCCTGGATCCTGATGAGCAGGCCGTTGGTGGTGAGGTTCTCCGCGTCGAAGGACTCCTGCAGGTTCCCCTGCCGCTTGAGCGCCACGTCGAGCTGGGCCCGCGCCTTCGGCAACGCCTCCTTCGCGCTGGCGAGGCGCACCTGCTTGGCCTCCTGGCCGTTGTCGGTCAGCTCCCGCCTGCGCTTCTCGATCTGCCCGTTCAGCAGGTCGATTCGGCGCTTGTTCTTGTCGTACGCGCGCTTGCTGTCCCGGGCGAGCGGGCCGTCGCCCTTCTTCGGGCAGGACGGCCCTCCGTAGAGCTGGCACTGCCACTCGGTGTAGTGCTTGTCGGCGAGCTTCCGCTCGCTGTCCCGGTCGGCGGTGAGCGCGACGATCTGCGGATCCTGGTCGGTGGCGACGGGGACGTCGCCACCGGAGGAGACCACCTTCTCCAGGTTCGCGACCTCCTGGCGAAGCTGGCCGATGGTCTTACCGGTCACGCCCTGCTGCTGCTGCGCGACGAATACGTCCGCGCGCCGCTGCTTGATCTCGACTATCTGCGCGTCGATTTCGGACTTGAAGATCTGCAGGACCAATGGAGTGGAGATGACGAAACCGAGAAGCAGCGCCATGAGGATTCGGGGAACGGCCAGCGGCCAGCGGCGCGGGGCGTCCGCCCTCATCGTGCTGACCAGCCAGCGGTCGAGGCTGAGGATCATCAGACCCCACACCAGGCCCGCGAGGACGGCGACGACGACGTTGAGCCCCAGCGCGCTGCTCAGGGCGAACGTCATCGAGACCATGGCGAGGACGCCCGTCGTGAGGACGGCGCCCCCGATGCCCTCGAACTTGGGCTTCTCGGTCGGGCAACGCTCCAGGACCTCCGATCTCGCTCCGGACAACGCAATCAGAAAGTCCCTCATGTTTCTCCCGGGAGATTGGAGCTGTGGCCTGTGCCGTACACACGGAAACATCGCGTGACGCACGCAACACCGCTATCGTAGTTCTCCTATGTCACGTTTCGCGATATCGCGGGAATTTACCGTGATGTCATCACAGAAGGTGGGCGCATTCGAGAACTTCTCGCCGGTGACGACACCGGGGATGACATCGGGGACGGAGACAGGCGCGGGGACAGGCGCGGGGACGGGGCGCCGGGCATGACGCGGGATCCCGTGCCGGAGCCCGGCGAGGACCTGCTCGGCAAGACTCTCGCCCGGGCCGTCGCGGGGCTCACCGCCACCGGCCGGCTCGTGGTCGTGGAGGTCGCCGCCGACGCCATGACGACCTTCGAGATCCACCGGGACGAGCACGGCACCGCACTCGGCCACCAGTGGTCCCTGCCGTGGATCACGCTGACGGCGGAGCACGGCTGGGGCGAGGACGCCCGGCAGGCCCTGCTGCGCGCCGCCGGCCTGCCCGCGCCCGGTTCCGAGGTGATCGTCGCGTGCTCGTCCCCCGAGAGCGGGACGGCCCTGCAGGCACTGGAGTGGCTGCGCGAGGCGCGCACGGCACAGGTCTTCTCCACCGCCGCGCCGATCACCGGGCTGGTCAGGGACGTCCTCGTCGGCGACCCGCTGCACCAGTCGTACGACCTCGTGGTGATGCGCCCCGCCGGGGCCGGGGGACGGCTGGAGCTGGCGGGCAAGCTGCTGTTCCCGGTCGGCGCCCGCGCCGGAACCCGGACGGAGCTCACCGTCCGCTGCGAGCCGGGCGGTGAGCACGGCACGGCCCTGGCCGTCGTCACCCGGCAGGGCCGGGAGCCGCGGCTGCTCTCCGTGCACAGCGCCAGGGTCGCCCCCGGGCCGTACGTCGTCACCGCCGAGCTGGTGCGGCCCGGCCGGGTGCGGTTCGCGGGGCTGCCCGGGCTCGCCGCCGACGGGCGGACCTGGGACGACCTCCTCGCCGACGTACCGGACCGGCTGCCGCCCAGGACCGGACCGGCCCACCTGATCTGCGCGGTCGAGGTGTGCGGCCCGGACGTCAAGGTCGAGGAGCGGCTGGGCCGCGCGCGTCAGATGATCGCGTTCCTGTCCGGCGAGCCCGCGGACGCGCCGCGCGTGTCCCTCGTCGCGTACGGCGCGCACTCCTTCGACCGGTCCGTGCGGGACCGGCCCGTGGAGGTCGTCACCTGGCAGGCGACGGCGGAGGCGGCCCTGAAAGGGCTCGACGGCCTGGAGGAGCGGGGCGCCGTCACCCAGGGCTACCCGTACCACCCGCACGCCGCGCAGGTGGAGGACATGCTGGCGACGGTGGCGGCCCGGCTCAGCCGGAGCATGAGCCAGTCGTCACCGGGCCGGCACGTGCTGCTCACCATCGGCGACCGCCGCCCGCATCCGGGACGGGCGGACCGGTCCGGCGTCCTGCCCTGCCCGCAGCGGCACGACTGGCGGTCGCTGCTCGCCTACCTGGAACAACTGCCCGGGGTCGCGTTCGGCGCGATCTGCGACCAGCCCGAGGACGGCCCGCCGCACCGGATCTGGCGCCATCTCGGTGCCCAGGCGCTGGCCCATCTCGACGCCCTCGACCTCCAGGGACTGGCCGCCGGCCTCGGGCTCGCCGTGCCCGCCGCCGTCCACGTCCCGTTTCCCCTGCTCGACGAGACGGAGTGAACACCGGCATGCAGCCCGATCCGAAGCCGGGGCGGCCCGCCCACGACATCGCCATGTGGGGCGCGCCCGGCAGCGGCAAGACGACGCTGCTGGCCGCCCTGGACATCGCCCTGATGCGCAAGGACGACGACTGGAGGATCGTCGGCTCGGACCCCGCGTCGTCCGAGTTCCTGATCGAGCGGACGAACGCGCTGTCCACCGGCAAGGTCTTCCCCGAGGCGAGCCAGGGCCTGGAGCACTACCACTGGACGCTGTACGGCCCCGGCGAGCGGCACAGGCGGCGGTGGTGGCGCAGGCCGGGCAAGCCGGAGCCGTTCGAGGTCGGCGTCGGCATGATCGACGCGCCCGGCGGCCTCTTCAGCGCGGGCCCCCGGCGGCTCGACTACGGCCCCGACGTGCTGGACGACCTGCGCGAGCGGATGCTGAACGACCTGGTGAAGAGCCTCGGCATCGTCTTCCTCTTCGACCCGATCCGCGAGTTCGAACGCGGCGACGCCTTCGACCACCTGCACCCGCCACTCAAGCGGCTCACCGAGCGGATGCGGGACCTCGGCCGGCTCACCGGCGGCCGGCTCCCCCACCACGTCGCCGTGTGCGTCACGAAGTTCGACGATCCGCGCGTGCTGGAGACGGCCGAGAAGATGCACCTGCTCGCCTCCGAGCCCGACGACCCGTACGGCTTCCCCCGGGTGTCCCACGACGACGCCCGGGACCTGTTCCGGCAGTTGTGCGACCTCTCGGCGAACGGCAACGCCGACATGGTCCTCAACGCGCTCGGCCGCTACTTCCACCCCGACCGGGTGCGGTTCTTCGTCACCTCGTCGATCGGCTTCTACGTCCATCCGCAGACGAAGGCGTTCGACTGGCACGACTACCAGAACCTGCTCCCCGAGGACGACGACCTGCGTATCCGCGGGCCGATCCACCCGATCAACGTGGTGGAGCCCATGCTGTGGCTCGGGCGGCGGCTCGCCGCCGAGAAGGAGAGCCCGCGGTGAACGGGGACGGCGCGCCGAGGATCGGCTTCGAGTGGGCCCTCGAAGGCAAGGAGCACGGCAGCTACGACGAGTACGGCCTGCTGCAGTGGAGCAACGAACGGCTCGCCGGCGTCTTCGACGAGCTCAGGGCGCGGTACGCCGCCGGCACGCCCTCCGAGCTGCCCCAGGTGACGATCGCCCCCGCGGCGACCAAGGACAACGACGAGGTCTCCCACAATGTGGTGCTGGCGATCCACACCTGGTCGGACCACCGTGACTTCGCGGGCCGCAAGGTCGCCTACACCCGCTGGTTCTACGTTCCGTACCACCAGCTCCAGGGCCACCCGGTGTCGTACCGGGCCCTGTACGCGGCGCTCGGCGCGCTCCCGCCGGCTCCGGAGCCGCCGCTGACCGTGGCCGTGCCGGCGCTCGACCCGCGCGACGTCATGCCGGGGGCGGACGCGCTGGCGGCCGCCGCGCTGCTGGCCTCCGGGCAGCAGGTCTGCCTCGTCGGCGCGGACGGCGTCCCGATGGCTGAGCGGCTGCGCTTCGTCGACACGGTCATGGCGCTGCTGCCGTACGGCCTGCGGACGAGGTTCAGCGCGGCGACCTGGACCAGCAGCACCACGAAGCACCGGATCAAGCTCTCCTTCGCCCGCTACGCCCCGGAGGGCATCCAGGCCGTCCAGTGGGGCCAGGGCGCGGACATCCCCCTCGACAAGCACTCGGCGACGTACCACCGCATATTGCGCAAACGCGACGTGGACTACCCCGACCTGATCGGGTGGCTCGCCGGACAGACCGAACCCCTGTCGTTCAACGACGCCGACCGCTCCCGGGTCTTCGAGCTGCTCCGCCAGTCGGCCTTCCAGTCACCTCCCGCGCGACCGGATCCGGTCCCCGCGCCCGCACCGGCGCCCGCCGCGAGCGGCGACCACGGGGTGGTGGAGGTGGCTCACCGGGGCCCCACGGTCGCCGCGCTTGCCGCGGCTCTCGCCGAGGTGGCCCCCACGGAGGATGCCCGCCCGACCTTGACCGCGCTCCTGGAGGTGGTCTGGAACCAGTCCGACAGATCGGCCCTGGCGGACGCCCTGTACCGGTACCGCTGCTTCCGGCACGTGATCGATCAGCAGGAGGACCGGGACCACCTGTACGAGCGGTTGGTCTCGGCGGCCTTCCAGCCGGACGAGGAATGGATGTGGGCGAGCAAGCGCGGCGCCCTGCTGGCCGCCGAGGACACGCCGGACCCCGTGCGGCGCCGGTTGAAGGCTCTGGCCAGGCCGCGGTGGTGGCGGTTCGGCACCTGGGACCGGCGGTACCGGCTGGCCTGCACCATCGGTGTCCTGGTGTTCGCCGTCGCCTTCGCCGGCGCCGGAGCCCTGCAGCTTCTACGTGGCGACGACCCCCCGGCCCAGCAGGCTCTCCCCCTGCCGCCGCAGCGGAAGGCCGTCCTCGTGAGGGACGCCGCGGAGCAGCCGTACGTCACGGAGGTCGTCAAGGAGGCGCTACGGCGCGCGGGGTACCAGCCGGACGACCAGGTGCAGGGCGCTCCCTCGGTGCTGGTCGGCTACGACCCCGACATCCGCGGCGAATTGGCCGTGAATGGCCTGACTCCCGTGGGTGACTTCCCCACCCGGGACATCCTGATCGTGCGGGACGACCAGGAGGGCTTTCCCGGGCAGATTCTCGTCAGCGAGGGATTCGGCCAGGATGTGGAGGATCAAATCCTCAAACATCACAAGGGGCTGCTTATCATCCGCAAACCGTACGAGGAGCTGAAAAACCAGCTGATCGACGGAAAAGCGGAAGCCGCCATCGTCCCCGGTGACGTCGAGGCGGATGGCTACACCCCTTCGGAGGCCCTCGACGACCTGCTTCCGGAACGGAGAATCGTCGTCGGGGCCGGCTCCGGGCTCAGGTCGGCCCTGGAGCCGGCGATGGACCGCCTGAACAAGGAGGGCGTCAGGTCCTCCGATGACCCTCAGGCCGACGCGAAGGCGTTCGTCGACCTGATCTATTCACACGCTCCCGCGCTCGCCTCCTCCGCGAAACCCGTGAGCGAGCCGGCGGGAAACTCAGGGGACGTCATCCTGATCACCAGTGTCGTCGCCGCCGTCGCCGGACTGGCGGGGGCGCTTCTCCTCGTTCGGAGGCCCTCCCGGTTCAAGGGGTCGCTGACCGGGCGGCATCGCGCGTGAGCGGCGTTCCGGCCACGCTCGGCACCGCCCTCGCGGTCTTCGCGGGCACCAACGTCGACGACGTCGTCATCCTGACCGTGCTGTTCCTGTCGGCCCGCGCCCAGGGCCGGCCCCGTCCCTGGCAGATCGTGACGGGGCAGTACGCCGGGATCGCGGCGCTCGTCGCCGTGTCGGGCGTCGCCGCCCTCGGCCTCGCCGTCGTGCCGGACCAGTGGGTGGGCCTGCTCGGCCTGGTCCCGCTCGCCCTCGGCGTACGCGGCCTGGTCGCGGCGGTGCGGTCGTCCGGCGGGGACGACGACCCCGCGCCCGCGGTGGCCACGGGAGTCCTCTCCGTCGCGGGCGTCACCGTCGCCAACGGCGCGGACAACGTCTCCGTCTACACTCCCCTGTTCCGCTCCATCGGTCCGGCGGCCACCCTGCTCACCATCGCCGTCTTCGCCGTCCTGGTCGCGGTCTGGTGCGCGGCGGCGTCCTGGCTGGGCTCCCACAAGAAGATCATCGAGTTCGCCGAACGATTCGGGCGCTGGCTCGTCCCGATCGTGTTCATCGTGATAGGCGCGCTGATCGTGCTCGATTCCGGCGTAATCGGCCGTCTGACCGATTTCCACTAATTCAAAGGGATTGGAGCATGCCAAGGCCGTCTATAGAAGCATGAAAAATCGCGGAATGGAACGATCTAGCCTGGCAAACGATCCGAAGTTAGACTCCCTGACAGGTTCGGCCGCCCGCCCTCGGTGGCCGTTCGCTCGTCGCCCATGGGGAGGGCCGTGCCCCTCCACGCCCAGTGGGCGGCGGCGCGATCCTCCATGCCTCCGGGCGCCTCCGGGCGCCGACGCGGGTCCTTGGGTGACGAGGCCTCACAGGTCCCCATGGAGGTGTCGTGTCGAGGAAGCCCCCGTCCGCCCTATTACCCAGGACGGCGTTACGCACGACGGCGCTCGTCGCCGGTCTTGCCCTCATACCAGCGATGGCCCCGGCGGGATCCGCCGCCGCGGACCCGAGCCCGACCCCCTCGCGGTCCTGGACCGCCACGGCGCTGACGGACGCCGAGCACGTCCAGGGCGCCAAGTCGCCCTCCGGGAAGCTCGCGAAGAGCGACCCCGAGCTGCTCAGATCACAGTCGGCGGAGCCGACGACCGTCGTGGTCAAGCTCGACTACGACTCGCTGGCGGCCTACAAGGGCGGCCTGCCGGGGCTCCCCGGCACGAGCCCGTCCGTCACCGGCAAGGCGCTGAACGTCAAGAGCGGCGACTCGGCCAAATACCAGAAGCACATCGAGAACGTCGAGAACTCCTTCCTCGGCGAGCTCGGCAGGAAGATCCCCGGCGTCCGGGTGGGGCAGAAGCTCCGCACGGTGTACGGCGGCGTCGCCCTCACGCTGCCCGCGAACAAGGCCGCCGACCTGCTCAGGCTGCCCGGTGTGGCGGCCGTGCAGAAGGACAGGGTGGAGCAGCCGCTCACGGACTCCAGCGCGGAGTTCATCGGCGCGCCGACCGTCTACAACCAGCTCGGCGGGATGAAATCGTCGGGCAAGGGCGTCATCGTCGGCATCCTGGACACCGGCGCGTGGCCGGAGCACCCGTCGTTCGCGGACCCCGGCACGCTGCCCGCTCCCCCGCCCAAGGCGGACGGCACGCCGCGCACCTGCAACTTCGGCGACAACCCGCTGACCCCGGCCGCCGACCCCTTCACGTGCAACCGCAAGCTGATCTCCGGCCAGCCGTTCCTCGCGACGTACAACGCGATCGTGGGCGGGGAGGTGTACCCGGACAGCGCCCGTGACAGCGGCGGCCACGGGACGCACACCGCCACTACCTCGGCGGGCGGGCCGGTCGACCACGCCAACCCGCTCGGCATCGACCGCGGCGCGATCCACGGCATCGCGCCGGCCGCGCACGTCGCGGTCTACAAGGTCTGCGGCGAGGAGGGCTGCTACCAGTCCGACTCGGTGGCCGCGGTGGCGCAGGCCATCGCCGACGGCGTACGGGTCATCAACTTCTCGATCGGCGGCGGCGCCGACCCCTACAGCGACGCGGTCGAGCTCGCGTTCCTGGACGCGTACGCCGCGGGCGTGTTCGTGTCGGCCTCGGCGGGCAACTCCGGGCCGGGCGCCGCCACGACCGACCATCGCGGCCCGTGGGTGACCACCGTGGCGGCCTCGACGCAGAGCCGCACCTTCCAGTCGACGATCACGCTGACCGGCGGGCCGTCGATCAAGGGTGCGTCGGTCACGGCGGGCGTCTCCTCGCCGCTGCCCGTGGTGCTCGCCTCTGCCCCGCCGTACAGCGACCCGCTGTGCCTCAACCCGGCTCCTCCGGGGCTGTTCTCCGGGAAGATCGTCGCCTGCCAGCGCGGCCCGAACCGGGTGCTCAAGGGCTTCTCGGTGAAGCAGGGCGGCGCCGCGGGGATGATCCTTTACAACGCCACGCCGCAGGACGTCATGACCGACAACCACTGGCTGCCGACGGTGCACATCGACAAGCCGGAGACCGACGTCCTGCTGAGCTGGCTGAGCTCCCACCCCGGTGCGACGGCGACCTTCACCCAGGGGACGAAGGCCACCTGGCAGGGCGACGTGATGACGTCGTTCTCCTCGCGCGGCCCCGGCGGCGACTTCCTCAAGCCGGACGTCACCGCGCCCGGCCTGCACATCCTGGCGGGCATGACCCCGACCCCCGACTCGCCGCTGGAGGGCCCCGCGGGCAACCTGTACCAGGTCATCGCCGGGACCTCGATGTCGTCGCCGCACGTCGCGGGCGCCGGCGCGCTCCTGTTCGCGCTGCACCCGGACTGGACCCCCGGCCAGGTCAAGTCGGCCCTGGAGACCACCGCGACGACGAAGGTCACCAAGGAGGACCGGACCACCCAGGCCGACCCGTTCGACTACGGCGGCGGGCGCATCGACCTGAGCAAGGCGGGTGACACGGGCCTGACCCTGGACGAGACCGCGGTGAACTACGCCGCCTCGGCCACCGACCCGCTGAACCGGATCGACCTCAACCTGCCGTCGGTGAACGCGCCCGTCATGCCGGGCGTGATCAGCGCGAAGCGTACGTTCGTCAACGCGACCACCAAGACGCTCACGTACACGGCGCTGGGCACCACCGTCAGCGGGGCGAGCATCACCGTGCTGCCGCCGCTGTTCACGGTGAAGCCGGGCAAGAGCCAGAAGGTCACCATCCTGATCGCCGCGCCGGACCTGCCCGAGGGGCAGTACTTCGGCCAGGTGAACCTCAAGCAGGTCGGCGGCGGCCGGGAGCAGCACCTGCCGGTGGCCTTCTACCGGCGCGAGGGCACGGTCCCGATCGACCAGACCTGCACGCCGAGCGCGATCGCCAGGAACACCGGGCAGTCCACCTGCACCGTCTCGGTGCAGAACACCACCCTGGAGGACACCGACGTCACCGCGCTCAGCACGCTGGACGCCAAGCTGCGGCTCACCGGCGTCACCGGCGCGACCCAGGTCGGCAGCCAGATCGTGACGACCAAGAAGACGCTGGCGGGGAGGCAGCCGGACAAGCCGGTCATCGCCCCGGGTGAGAGCCCGGCCGGTTATCTGCCGCTCTCGGCCTTCGGCATCACCCCGACGCCCATCGGCGACGAGGAGGCGCTGAACCTCACCGTCCCGGCGTTCACCTACGCGGGCCGTACGTTCACCAGGATCGGCATCGTCTCCAACGGCTACACGGTCGCGGGCGGCACGAACGGCTCGGCGGACATCCAGTTCGACCCGCAGACGCTCCCCGACACCACTCCGCCGAACGGCGTGCTCGCGCCGTACTGGACGGACCTGAACGGCGAGGGGACGCCCGGCGTCTACGCCGCCACCCTGAGCGACGGGGTGAACAGGTGGCTGGTCATCGAGTGGAGAGTCAACCTGTACGGCACGAGCAGCCTGAAGACCTTCCAGCAGTGGATCGGGCTCAACGGCGCCGAGGACATCTCGTACACCTACGACCCGGGCAACCTGCCCGGTGACCCGGGTGCGGCCTACGGCCTGACCGTCGGCGCCGAGAACGTCGAGGGCACCGCGGGCACCCAGATCAGCGGCCCGCCGACGCAGGACTACCGCGTCACCAGCACGCCGGGCGCCCCCGGCGGCACGCTGAACTACTCCTTCACCGTGAAGGGCGTGTCCCCGGGCACCGGCACGGTCACGACCGCCACCTCCACCCCCCAGGTGAAGGGCATCACGGTCGAGGTCGACAAGATCACCGTTCAGTAGGTCCTCTCCGAGGGGCCCGGCGGACGCGCCACGTCCGCCGGGCCCCTTCTTGTGTCGCCTCCGGACCCGTCGCCGGGGTCGTGGGAAGCTGTGGTCGGCGGCCGAAGGGAGAAGCTCATGTCCGAACACATCGAAGAGATGGAACGGGCGGCCGGGCCGGGCGTCGCCGTCCGCCCGATGCGCGAGGCCGACGCCACGCGGGTGCTCGCCATCTACCAGGCCGGGCTCGACGGCGGGGACGCCAGCTTCGAGACCACCGCGCCCACCTGGCAGGCGTTCGACGCCGCGAAACTGCCGCTCCACCGGCACGTCGCCGTCGACACCGCCACCGGACAGGTGATCGGCTGGGTCGCGGCCGGCGCCGTCTCCAGCCGCTGCGTGTACGCGGGAGTGGTCGAGCACTCCGTGTACGTCCACCCGGATCACAGCGGCAGGGGGGTCGGGCTGGCGCTGCTGACCGCCCTGATCCGGTCCACCGAGGCCGAGGGCGTCTGGACCATCCAGTCAGGGATCTTCCCCGAGAACACCGCCAGCCTGCGCCTCGACGAGAAGGCCGGCTTCCGTGTCGTCGGCATCCGCCACCGCATCGGGTGCCACCACGGCCGCTGGCGCGACGTCGTCCTCCTCGAACGCCGCAGCACCGTCACCGGCGTCTGACGCGATGATTGAGCGGTCGGCAACCGCCGTACGAGTGGACGCCAAGTGCCGGTACAGGTGGGCGCCAAGAGGCGGCTGACACGCTCCTCCCATGCACCGCACAGGAGGAAACGTGAGAAGAACGCTCAGGACCCTGCTCGCCACGGCAGCGCTCGCCACCGCCGCGATCGGCGTCAACGTGGCGCCGGCCCACGCCGGCTGGGCCGGGATCACCCTGTACGAGGACTCCGGCTACAAGGGTTACCCCCACGCCTACACCACCAGCCGCGTGGCACTGTACGGGTGGTGGGAGAACGACGTGGCCAGCTCCGTGAAGAACAGCGACGTCTTCGCCTGGGTCCTGTACGACGACCGCGACTACCAGGACCGGCATTTCTGCATCAGGCCGGGAGAGTGGGTCGAGACCCTCGGGTCGTCGCCGTGGAAGTTCAACGACAAGATCTCGTCCCTCAAGCGGCTGACGACCTCGAGCTGCGCCGGATACGTCCCCTTCTACAACGTCGCCTGACGGCTCAGCACGGAGGACGGAAGGGCAGGTCGGCGGGGAGGTAGACGGCCCACTCGGCGGGGGTGACGGGCGGGTGGGCGAGGGCGCAGATCCTCCGGGCCGCGTGTCCGGCGTCGACGTCCCACAGGCGTACGGTCGTGTCCTCTCCGCCGGTGGCGACGACGCGGCCGCCGGGGACGTAGACGAGAGTCTGGACCCGGCCGTCGTGGCCGGTGAGCGTGGCGACGACCCGGGCGCCGCCCGGACCGGTCAGATCCCACAGCCGTACGCTGCCGTCCAGGCTGCCGGTGGCGAGGGTGCGGCCGTCCGGGCTGAAGGCGGCCCCCGTGACGGCGTCGGCGTGACCGGTGAGCGTGGCCACGGCCCGGGCGCCGCCCGGACCGGTCAGATCCCACAACCGCACGCTGCCGTCCAGGCCGGCGCTGGCGAGGGTACGGCCGGCCGGGGAGACGGCGAGACGGGTGACGGCGCCGGTGTGTCCTCTCAGGGTCACCGGGTCGTGTGGGCCGCCCGGGCCGGCGACCCGCCACAGCCGGATGACGGCGTCGGCGCCCGCGCCGGCGAGGAGCAGGCCGTCCGGGCCGCTTCGCACGAAGGTGATCGTGTCGACGGAGCCGCCGCTGCCGCCGAGCGTGGTGAGGTGGGCCGGGCGGCGCGGGTCGGATACCCGCCACAGGTCGATCGTGCCGTCTGCGCTCGCGCCGGCCAGCAGGTCTCCGCCGGGGCCGAAGGCGACCGAGGTCACGTTGGCCTCGTGGCGGCTCAGCACGGCGAGGCTCAGCGGGCGGCCCGGGTCGGACAGGTCCCACAGGCGGATCGTGCGGTCCTGCCCGCCGGTCGCGAGCAGCCGCCCTCCGGGGTGGAAGGCGGCCGCCGTGATGTTGTCGGTGTGGCCGGTCAACGTGGCGAGCGGCGCGGGCCCGCCCGGGGCGGCGAGGTCCCAGACGCGGGCGGTGCGATAGCCGCCGGCCACGAGAAGGCGGCCGTCGGGGCTCGCGGCGAGTGACTGGACGGGGCTGCTGTGCCCGCTCAGCACGGAGGTCCGCATGTCCCACAGCCGTACGGTGGTGTCCTTGCCCGCGGTGGCCAGGCTCCGGCCGTCGGGGCTGAACGCCACCGAGTAGACGACGTCGGCGTGGCCGCTGAGGACGAGGGGCTCGCTCGGGAACGCGGGGTCGGTCACGTCCCACACGCGGGCGGTGCGGTCGTAGCTGCCGGAGGCCAGGATCCGTCCGCCGGGGGCGAAGGCCAGGGAGACGATGCCGTTCTGGTGTCCGGTCAGCACCCCGAGCGGCCGTGGCCGGCCGGGGCGGCGCAGGTCCCACAGCCGGACGGTGTTGTCGAACCCGCCCGTGGCGAGGACGCGCCCGTCGGAGGTGAACGCGGCGCACAGCACGCGGTCGGTGTGGCCCTTCAGGCTGGGCAGAGCGCGCGGGTGTCGCGGATCGCCGACGTCCCAGACCCGTACGACCGCCTCGGCCGAGGTGGTGACCAGGACGTTTCCGTCCGGTGAGAAGACCGCCGAGGTGAGCCCTTCGGAGTAGCCGGTGAGCGTGGCGATCCGTACCGCCCGGCCCGGGTCGGACACGTCCCACAACCCGACCGTGCGGTCGTAGCTCGCCGTCGCCAGCAGGCGGCCCCGCGGGTCGAAGGCCACCGTACGCACCGCGTCGGTGTGTCCTTCGAGCACGGCGAGGGGGCGCGGCCGGCGGACGTCGGCCACGTCCCAGAGCCGCGCGGTGTGATCGGCCCCGGAGGTGGCCAGGACCCGCCCGTCGGGCCGGAACGCGGCCGACATCACCTCGCCGGAGCCGCCGATGACGGAGAGGGCCGCGGGACGGTGCGGGTCGGAGACGTTCCACAGGCGTACGGTGCGGTCGAGGCCCGCCGTGGCGAGGGTGCGGCCGTCGGGGGTGAAGGCCGTGGCGTACGCCGGGGCACGGTGCGCGGTCAGCCGGGTCGCGTAGGGCACGGCCGGCGCCGACAGGACGCTGCCGCGCGCCTCCGGGGTGTCGGCCAGGCGGTAGGCGGCCAGGCCCAGCTGTGCGGACAGCGCGGGGTTGGTCCCGCGCAGGGCGATGGCGTCGCCCGCGAGCCTGCGGGAGAGGGCCTGGTCGCGCTGGCGGACGGCGGTGCGCTGGGCCTGCGACGCGGTGACGGCGGCGACCGCGGCGACGACCACCAGCGCCACCAGGGCGGCGATGGTCTGGTAGAGGCGGCGGGTGCGGCGGCGCACCTGGCGGCCCGAGGCCCGCAGGAAGTCGGCCATGGTCGGCGTCACGTCGGAGGGATGCCGCTGCGCCCACTCCTGCGCGGCGAGCAGCCGGGCGCCCCGGTACAGCACGTCGGGATCGCTCCGCTCGCGCCGCCAGGCCTGGGCGTCGGCGGCGAACCGGCGGCCGAGCAGCAGAGCGGCGCGGTCGGCGGCTAGCCAGTCGGCGAGCAGGGGCCAGGCGGACAGCAGGGCCTCGTGCGTGATCTCCACGGTGTCGTGGTCCAGGGTGAGCAGGCGCTGGTCGGCGAACCGGTGCAGCACCTCGGTCATGGCGGGCCCGGCGGACGGCAGATCGGCCGAGGAGACCCTGCGGCGGGTGTCGGCGGCGTCGGCGGAGACGTGCACGAGATGCAGGAACAGCCGTCGCGCCAGTTCTCGCCGCTCGGGGGGAAGCTCCTCGTAGATCTCGGTGGCGCTGGCGGCCACGGCCCCCTCGATGCCACCCGCCTCCTGGTAGCCGGCCACGGTCAGGCCGTGGCCCTGGTCGTTCAGCCAGGTGGCGTAGAGCGCGTGCGACAGCAGCGGCAATACCCCGGCGTCGTGGGCCCGGCCGGCTTCGCGGAGCAGCAGTTCGACCAGGGCGTCCTCGATGGCCAGGCCGGCCTTGCGCGCCGGTTCCACGATGGCGTCGCGCAATTCGTCCCTGGTCATGGGACCGACGGCCACCTGACCGTGTTGCGCGACGGCCGCCAGATCCGGAAACCGGAGCAGGTGGCCGTAGAAGTCGGCGCGCAGGCCGATCACCACGACGGCGCCGCCGGCCGCGGCCCGCACCAGCGCGTCCACGAACGCCGCCTGCCCCGGCTCTGGGGAGGTCGTGAAGATCTCCTCGAACTGGTCGACGATGAGAACCTCACCCGGCTGGGCGGCGATGACGGGACGCGAGGCCGGCGTGCAGACGGTGACCGCACGTCCCCGCTCGCGCAGCGCCGCGGCCAGCCCGGCCCGCAGCAGCGACGACTTGCCCGCGCCGGAGGCCCCGACCACCAGCCGCAGCACGCCGCCGTCCGGTCCGGAACCGTCCAGTTGGGTGACCGCGTGCAGGAGGCGCTCGGTCAGGGCGTCCCGGCCGAAGAACCACGCGGCGTGCTCGGCCTCGAAGCCCGCCAGCCCTCGGTACGGCTCGACGCCTTCCCGCCTGCGCGACCGTCCCCGCCGTACGCGCTGCCAGGCGTCCACCCATGCGGTGACCTCGGCCGCGCCGCAGACTGTCACCACCCGCTCGAACAGCTGCCGCAGGGCCAGTGAGGGCAGGCCGCGACCGGCGAACCAGTCCCCGATCGTGCTGTGCGCGCCGGGGCTGCCCGCCCGCGCCGCGACCTGCCGTACGGTCAGCCCGGCCCGCTCGCGGAGCATGGTGAGTTCCCTGGCGAAGCCCTCCCGGTCACGGATCCGGCCCGGGTCCGGTCCCGCCGCGTCCTGAGCCACCGCCGCGCCTCCTTAGGGAAACGGTCTCCTTATGTAGTCCGTCGCGCGGCTTCGAGGGTTACCGGCCTGTACGGGCTTGTACGGATCAGGCCGGACACCTTCCAGGGCCGCCGGCTCTCGCCCGATAGTCGGGGCGTCCAATCGGAATGGAGGACGCTCATGACAGGCACGACCGGACAGCCGTCCCGCAGGGCGGTGCTGCGCATGGCGGCGAGCGCGCCGCTTCTCCTCGGCGCGAGCGCCGCGCTCGCCGTCGCGACGTCGGCCCCGGCGCTGGCCGCCCAGGCGGGGTGGCGCTGGTGCGAACGCTGCAGCGGCCTTTGGTACTCGCTGAACGGGACACGGGGCACGTGCCCCGCGGGGAACGTCTTCGACGGCGGTCATCACAGCAACGGCAGCGGAAACTACATCCTGAAGACCGTCGAGGACGGCGGCCGGGGCCAAGGCAACTGGCGCTGGTGCGGCGCCTGCCAGGGCCTCTGGTACGGCGGCAACCCCACTCTCGGGTACTGCCCCAACCGGGGCGCCACGGGCCACACGCCGATCGGCCCCTACCCGACCATCTCGTCGTACTACCTGATCGAGGACGTCGGCAACCGCGACTCCCCCGGCGGCCAGGAGCAGTGGCGCTGGTGCTACAAGTGCGCCGGCATGTTCTTCGACGGCAACACCCCCGGCGGCTCCGGCCGCTGCCCCAAGGACGGCCTCACCCACGCCGTCACCGGCGGCAGCTACGTCCTGCGACAGGTGCCGTAGCGGCGGCGCGGCCCAGGTCACCGCCTACAGCGTCGAAGCATCAGATGCGATTGTGGGCGGTGACCCGGCTGCACCGACCCGGGGTTCGACGCGGGGGCCCTCGGGTGCCCAACCCGTCGCCGGCGGCTCACCGACCGCCGTTCTTCTTCCGGTCGTGCCGCAGCGCGAGCCGGACCGCGAAGTAGACGACGGCGAAAAGTACGGCCACCTCGAACACGACCAGTACCAGTTCCGCCAGTCCGAGCCCGTACATCGACCACCTCTTCAGGAGAAGGAACCGAGGGAAGTATGAGCCGATAGCGCGCCACAGTCGAGCAAATGCCCCCAGCGGGGAACTCTCCGCGGTGTGATCACCCTCGCTGCCAGAGGAAGCCGGTCGCGATAAATCGCCCCATAAGATCTCGACGTGGGACTATCTGATCTTCGTCGTGAAATGATTCTCGCTGCTATCGCAGAGTGCGACGCCATGGGCCGGGACGGTTTCCTGGACACGTACGGATACGGGCGGGCACGCGGATATTTCCTCGTCCACGGGGATCGACGCTACGACTCGAAGGCCATCGCGGGAGTCGCCCACCGGGGCGTCGACGGGCGACCACTTCGGCCTGACGAGTTCTCCGGGGGCAGGGAAAGCGTGGCCCGCCAGCTCGTCCGGCTCGGCTTCGAGGTCGACGCCCCCGGGCTGTCGCTGGGCGAGCACACGATCGAGAGCCTGGTCCTGAAGATCGGCTCCCTCCGTACGGACACGTCGAGATCGGTCGGCAGGCCCCGCAGACACCAGCCGCTGACACTGCTATGGGCGCTCGGACGAGCCGCGCAGGCAGAGCCGCGCCTGGAGGCCTGGGCACGGACAAGTGCCGAGATCTCCTCACTCATCGAGAAGTTCGGCCATGCCGACGACCAACCGAATCCCGAGTTCCCGGTCCTGCGGCTGTACCACGACGAGCTGTGGGATCTGGACGCGTCCGATATCCCTCCCAGGGCGAGCACGAGCAGTGCTCAGCGATGGATGAACAGCCATGCGCCTACCGGAGGCTTACGCCCGTGGGTCCACACCATCGTGAGCCGGCACCCGGACGTGCGCGCGCAGATCGTGCTGCGCCTTCTGGAGAAGTACTTCCAGGGCGCCGACCACGACGAGCTGCTCATCGCGGTAGGCCTGTCGGGCACCTCTGACGCCGAGGTGCCCCTGCACCAAGGATCTCCGGCCCCGCGACGACGGCAGTCCACCACAATGCGGATGATCCGCGATTCTGCCCTGGCCCAGCAGATCAAGGACTTACACGGACACCACTGCCAGATCTGCGGCGTACGACTGTGCCTGCCCAACGGCTCGTACGCCGAGGGCGCCCACATCCGCCCGATCGGCCAGCCGCACAACGGCCCCGACGAGCCGGGCAACATCCTCTGCCTCTGCCCGAACGATCACGTTCTCTTCGACCGCGGCGCCCTCACCCTCACCGACGATCTGCAGGTCTTCGACGAGATGATCGGCCAGATCACAGGCGATCTGCGCCTCGCACCGCAACACACGATCAGCGTCACGCACGTCGCCTACCACCGCGAGACGGCCCGCCAGGTCACGCGACCGGCGAGTCCCAGCGAACTCAGGCTTTAGGGGGTTCGGGCGGCCGGCCGCCCGGTGTGCGGTGTGAACCCGAACGGCGCAGGCGACGTCACATCGGCATGGCCTTTTCATGGGACATGCTCATAGCTCCAGGGTCGGCACTCGCGGGCGTCGGACTGACCTTGTATGGAACTGCGGTCCGGGAAAGAGTGCAGTTCAGGCGCCAGCACGAGGCAGCCCTTGACGGTCTCCGACGTGCGACCTACGCCAGTTTCTTGTCGGCTTCAGATGTCATGACTCAGCGAATGAGTCGAGTGCTCACCGACATCGGACTTGGGGCATGGGTGACACGAGACCCGACAGAGGCAGAAGCCGGGAGTCTCCAGCTCGCCGTTGCCCAGGTCGCCGAGCTCAGGCGCGTCTACGCCGTACTCGAGCTGGATGGCCGACTCGAGCCGGCGCTCAAGGGTAAGGAGCTGTACGCGGCGCATGCTCAGCTCGATGTGATCCTCGAACCTGTCCTGAACGGGCGCGGAGAGCTGGACGAAGACCGAGCTTTTGACGCTCTGCACAAGACGCAGGAAGCACGGAAGGCTTTCGTACTCGCCTGTCGAACGGAGCTCGACCACGCGTGAGGCGATGTAGCTAGGGCTCCCTGTGTTCGACACACGTCGGCAGCACCAGCCGCAGTAAGGCGCCGCTTCGACACGGCACGGCTTCGGCCGTCCCGCCGTGAGCCTCGGCGACCTGCCGGACGATGGCCAGGCCCAGTCCGGAGCCAGGATGCGCGCGGGCCGCGGGCGATCGGTAGAAACGGTCGAAGACGAATTCGAGGTCGCTGTCGGGGATCCCTGGGCCGGCGTCCGCGACCTCGAGGGTGCCCGCCGTGACGCTGATCCTGACCCGGCCGTCGGACGGGCTCCATTTCACGGCGTTGTCGACGAGGTTCGCGACGGCGCGTTCCAGGGCGTCGGGGTCTCCGTGGACGAGAGTGGGCGCGCAGGCCAGCTCGAATTCGATCTGTGGCGCCCGGCGCGCCGCGCGGGCCGCGACGCGCTCGGCGACGAGGTCGAGGCGGACGTCTTCGGTGTGGTACGGCGCCTGGCCGTAGCGGGCCAGGTCGACCAGGTCGTTGACCAGCGTCGTGAGTTCGCCGGCCTGGCCGAGCGCTTCGGCGGCGAGGAGCGGGGCCTGCGCGTCGGCCGGGTTCTCCGCCAGCAGTTCAAGGTTCACCGTCAGGCTCGTCAGCGGTGTGCGTAGTTCGTGCGAGGCGTCGGCCACCAGACGGCGCTGGGCGCCGACCGACTCGTCCAGGGCGGCGGTCATCGCCGCGAACGCGGCGCCGAGCCGGCCGATCTCATCCCGGCTGTCCGCGGGAATCGCTATGGACAGGTCGCCGGTCGTACGGATCAGTTCGACCGTCTCGGTGAGCTGGTGCACCGGGCGGAGGACGCGGCGTGCCGCCAGGCGTGAGGCCAGCGCCGCGAGAAGTCCGGCGGCCACCGTCGAGCCGGCGAGCAGCCAGGCGAGCTCGCGTAGCGTGGGTGCGGGATCGGACTCCGGGATGGCCGTGCGCACGAGCGTCCCCGGTGAGTCGGGCAACTGGGCGGTGTAGACGCGGTAGACGACGCCGTTGTAGACCGCGTCACGGAAGTAGGCGCCCTCGATGCCGTCCGCGACGGCGACGTCGCGAGCGGTGATGTCGACGAACTCCGTCGACGGCCCGATCCGGACAGGCTCCGGCACGATCTGCAGCTGGGTGCTCCCGATCCCCAGCGGAACAGTCGGGAAGCCCGGCTCCCCGTTGACGTCCCTGAACTTGGCCTTGATCGCCGCGGCCACGTTCGGCGCCTGGCCGGCGGCCACGACCAGCGTGTTGTCGATCTGGCCGCGGAGGTTGGCGTTCACCGCCGGATACAGGACCACCGACACGAGCACCAGGGCGCCCGCGACCACGGAACCGCCGGCGATGGCCAGCCGGGTGCGCAGGTTCACGGCTCCTCACGCAGGACATACCCAAGGCCGCGCACCGTCTGGATCAATCTGCTGCCGCCGTCCGATTCGAGTTTGCTTCGCAGGTAGCTGACGTAGACCCACAGTGCGTTCGACTCCGGGCCGAAGTCGTAACCCCAGACGGACTCGAAGATCTGGGTCCGGCTCAGCACCCGGCCGGGATTGCGCAGGAACAGCTCCAGCAGGGACAGCTCCGTCTTGGTCAGGTCCAGGCGCCGACCGGCGCGCTCGGCCCTGCAGCCGCTCACGTCCAGCTCGACGTCGGCGAAACGCAGCACCTCGGCCCTGGCGCCGCTGCGCCGGAGCAGGGCTCTGAGCCGGGCCCGCAGCTCCTCCAAGGCGAACGGCTTGGCCAGGTAATCGTCGGCACCGGCGTCGAGCCCGGCGACCCGGTCGGTGACCAGGTCCCGGGCCGTGAGCATCAGGATCGGCGTGTCGTGCCCGCCCGAACGCAGCATCCGGCACACCTCCAGCCCGTTCGGTTCGGGCATGAGGACGTCGAGAACCACCGCGTCCGGGCGGAACACGCCGTGCTCGGCGAGTGCGGACGCCCCGTCAGCGGCGGACGACACGTCGTAGCCGTCCCGGCGCAACGCGTGCTCCAAAGACCGCCGCACGGCCGGGTCGTCGTCCACCACAAGTATCCGCATGGTCGCCCATCCTCGCCGTCGATCCTGAAGCCGTGTCAGACGCGGTGGCCGTCAGCCCTTGCTCAGTGACCGCTTCAGATCGCTCAACGCGGCATCGAGCCGGTCGGAGCCGACCCCGAGCGAGGCGGCGATGTCACCGAAGGTCTTGGACGTGACATCGACTCTGCCCAACGTCACCAGAGTGGCCAGAGCGGCCTTGGCCTTGGCCTGGTCGACACCGAGCGCCGCGGCCAGAGACGCCGCCGCGGCGTCGGTGGTGAACGGCGAGTCCTGCCGGCCGTCCGGGGCCTTCTTGTCCATGCCGTCCAGCTTGTCCCGGTGGTCGTCGCCCGGGGCGGGCTCGGCGATCAACGGCCGCAAAGCGTCCTGGACCTGAGAGACCGGCAGCCCCAGCTTCGCCGCGACCGCCTCGACGAAGGCGTCCGGCGTGACATCGGCCGACTTGGCCAGCGACATCTTGGCCGCGACCAGCGCGGCGTCGAGCCGCTCAGCCGTCACGCCCAGCTTCGCCGCGATCGCGCCCAGATCGGCCTCCACACCCGCTCCGGGCTTGCCTGACGAGTCCTGCCGGCCGTCCGGGGCCTTCTTGTCCATACCGTCCAGCTTGCCCCGGTGGTCGTCACCCGGCGCGGGCTCGGCGACGATCGGCCGCAGAGCCTCCTGGACCCGCGCGACCGGCAGCCCCAGATCGGCCGCGACCGCCTCGACGAACGCCTCCGGCCTAACACCGTCCGACTTGGCCAGCGACATCTTGGCCGCGACCAAAGCGGCGTCGAGCCGCTCAGCCGTCACCCCCAGCTTTGCCGCGATCGCGGCCAGATCGGCCTTCGCGCCCGCCCTGGATTTCCCTTCTACCTTGACCGTCGCGGTTTCGGATCTCGCGGCGCCGGATGCCGGGGCAGGATCGGCCGCCGCGGCCGTACCGGTCGCGGCCAGCGTGGCGAGCGTTGCCGTGGCCAGGACCAGCCGTGTGCGTTTCATCATCGTGATGCCTTTCGTCCACGGAGCGCCGGACGAGAACCGGCGCCGTGGAGACGACACAAACATCGCGGCCTCTGGTGTGCTTTCAGCCACCTTTAAAGGTTCCTTAGAACGGCGCACCGGCCGGGACGACGTACAGCCTTCTCGGCGGCCCACCCCCGCCCAGGTCGCCTCTCCCCAGGCGACCGACCGCCGTCCCCCCGTCCGAATCACCACACAGGGCTGCGCCGCGGGAAGACGACGCCGGGCCTGAGTTTCCGTAGGGTCTGTTCGTGCTCCTATGGATCAATGGCCCCTTCGGCGGCGGCAAGACGCAGACCGCGCACGAGACCCAGCGGAGGCTACCCGGCAGCGTCATCTGCGACCCCGAACACGTCGGCTTCGGCCTACGTCGGATGATGCCCCCGCTTCTGCGGGGAGATTTCCAAGACCTTCCCGCCTGGCGGCAGGGCGTGTACGAGGTGCTGGACCTGGCCCTCGCCAAGCACGACGGCACGGTGATCGCACCGATGACGATCGTGGAGCCAACCTACTTCCAAGAGACCATCGGCCGGCTCAGAGAGCGCGGCCATGACGTCCGGCACTTCGCGCTACTGGCCGAACGCGAAACGGTACTGCGACGGCTACGTGAGCGCGCTTTCGGGCATGTTGTGCAGTTCGTCAGAGGAAAGGACGCCCCTTTGCGCCGGGAGAGCTTCGCCGTAGCGAAACTCGACCTCTGCCTAGAGCGCCTGCGCGAGGAGGAGTTCGCCGAGCATGTATGGACCGACCGCCTCACGATCCCGCAGGTCGCCGACCACATCGCCGCCTCGGCCGGACTGACCCTGACCCCGAACACGGACAACGCACTACGAGGGCGCCTCCGCCGGGCCTGGACAGGGATCAAGCACATCCGGCTCGACTGACCGGCTGACTCGGCAGTGCGCGCCAGCGCGAGCAGGTCGAGCAGGACCTCAGTGATCCCGTTGTGCTCCGTATCGGACCTCAGCGCCGCACCAGCGCCAGCACGCTCAACCCGAACATGAGGACGCCAAGGGGGAGATGGACCGACGGTACGTGCGCGATGCCGAGCGCGACCTGAACGGAGGCGAGGACGAGGAAACCGGATGCGTGCCAGACGGGCCGGGGCGAGCCGCCGCCCATCCTCCACGCCAGCACCGCAGCGAGCACGTACAGCAGCGACGCCCCGTACATCACGCGGGCTCCGACACTGTGCAGCGTCTCTCCATAGGACGAGGTCAGCAGCAGCCCGGCCGAGACCGCCTGAAGGAAGATGGTCAGGGTCTGCACGGTGATCGCGATTCGCAGAAACGAGAAGCTGTTGTGTGCCGTCGCCTGAGTGGCCATGTCACGGTCCCCTGTTCCGCCCCTGGGGCAGTAGATCGATACGGTCTCACCAGCCCGACGACGCGGGCCCGCGAAAGGTAAGGCGAGGAGCGGTCGGGAGCATGGGGATGGCTGGGACGAGCACCGATGAGATAGCCGGTGAGCGGCGTCAACTGATCAATGTCGCCTACCGGTTGCTCGGTTCACTGGCCGAGGCCGAGGACGCCGTACAGGAGGCCTACGCACGCTGGTACGCGCTGCCGCGAAGTCGGCGGGAGGAGATCGTGTCCCCTGGCGCCTGGCTCACGACGGTGACCGGCCGCATCTGCCTGGACGTGCTCGGCTCGGCGCGGGCCCGGCGTGAACGCTATGTCGGCGCATGGCTGCCCGAGCCGCTGCCCGACCGCGCGGAGTGGGACCACGGCCACGGCACCGACCCCGCCGACCAGATGGTCCTGGACGAATCGGTGGCCATGGCCTTCCTCGTCGTCCTGGAGTCGATGACGCCCGCCGAGCGGGTGGCGTTCGTCCTGCACGACGTCTTCCGTTACCCCTTCACCGAGATCGCCGGCGTCCTCGGCCGGACCTCTGCGGCCTGCAAGCAGCTGGCGGCCTCCGCCCGGCGACGGGTGGGCGTCGCGCACGCGCCGGTGACGGCGGCCGGGCAGGCCGACACGGTGCGGCACGTCAAACAGGCATGGGAGACGAAGAACATCGCGGCCCTCGTCGACCTCCTCGACCCGGCCGCCAGGATGATCGCGGACGGCGGCGGCATGGTCGGTACGGTCCTGCACCCGATCGAAGGCGGCGCGCGCATCGCCCAATACATGGTCGCCATCGCCGACAAGGCTCCGGGGCTCGAACTCCTGGAGCGGTCGGTCAACGGTGTGCCGGGCCTGGTGGCCCAGCATGCCGGCGTCGTCACGACCGTAGCCTCGTTCGATGTCGCCGACGGCCGCGTCACCCGGATCTGGGCGGTCCGCAATCCGGAGAAGCTGGGCCCGTGGGTGTAAGACGGCTGACTTTACCCCGCTTGAAGCACCTATAACGAAGATCGACAGCTAGTACGGCGATTCGCCGCGGTCGCAGTCAGACAATCTCACCCAACTGCTCGGCCAGCCGCTCCAGGCCACCCTTGATGAGCTGCCCACACTCGTCGTCGCCAAGCGCACCGATCCCGGCTCGGGCCTGCTGGAGGTGCTCACGGGCGCGACCGAGATCGCCCAGCTTGCGATACCACTCGCTCGGGCAGCAAGGCGAGGCCATGCGCCGGATCCTGCAAGTCACGAAGCGCTGAACACTTAGCCGCGTATTGGCCGCGACGAGCCGTAGAACGCCGTTGCCAGCCGGGGACAGCCGGACACACAGCAAGAGGCCCGTCACCGTGTTCGCGCTGGTGACGGGCCTCTTTTGCCTAGTGTGGCAGGTGCAAGGTTCGAACTTGCGTAGGCTGAGCCGACGGTTTTACAGCGCGTGACCGTTCCTGTCCGTGCAATGCCCCTGACCTGCGGTGCCATCTTGTTCGGCCGCCACGGCCAGCATGATCATTGAACGCATATTGCACGAGCCTTCGGCCCCTCCGCGCCATCTTCGTACGGCTTTCGCCGAGCTTTCATCCACAATGGACCTATGCGAGGGCCGTGGGTGCATGCTGGCCGACTCTGGACGAACGGCGATCCGTTTCTCGCTGTCGACGCTTCATTGCGCGGCGCGTGGCGTGGGTTCAGCGACGACCAATACGACGACATTGTGGATCTTCGCCCAGAGGACACCAGCATCCCGGTCGGAGCCGGCTGGGCAGTCATCGTCGGCGCGGACGGAGTCGTCCGCGATGACAGCTGGATGGAGGTCTTTCAAGCGGAAGACGGCAGCATCGCCGTCGTGCAGGCTTCCGGTCCCGACTACCCGTGTGTGCTGACTGAGGCCCTCCGCTACCCGGACACCGACGATGAAGACGGCGCCCCGCTCATCGTGCACAGCGGCGAGATCGCCTTGTTCAGCGCCGCGTGCGACGGCACCGGATCACATTCGCAACCCCTGGTGCCTGCCCGACCAGGACCGGTGCCGCCGGTACACGGACGACCATCGCATGCGGCCGATCCAGGCCTGGTGATAACGACGACGTACACAACGTTCGCGTTCAAGGTGCGCTGGTACACCCAGCTAGACGGAGAGAGCTGTTTCGCCCGGTGGCTGCTGATCCCTGCATGAACCTTGTAATCAGTAGGTCCAAACGACATCCGCAGTCGTCCAGATCCGTTCGCTGTGCTGCTCCCCGGTACTGCACCTGTTCAGATCCGTCCGAGGCGGTTCGTGATCGTCCGTCCGGGTGGCTCCCAAGGTGGCTCCCGAGACTGCCGTTGAATTCCTGCTTGCAAATCGGCCTGATCAGCAGGGGAAACGGCCCCGACCTGGGCGAGAAGCAGTCCGCGAGTGACCGTGTGTACCCCCTGTTGCCCGACAGCGGATGGGGAGAGATGCGGCTTACCAACGCCGAACCTCGTGCCGGAAGCCGTTGGACCAACAACGGCCAGACGAGAGAGCGCCGCGCGCTCAAGCACCGCGCGGACGGCGAGACGCGCAAGGTACCGATTCACCCCGAGCTGGTGACCCTCCTGCGGGCGCACCTAAAGGAATTCAGCACCGACCCCGAGGGACGCGTGTTCATTGGCCCCCGTGGCGGACTGATGACCGATCGGGCTTACCTCAAGGTCTTCCACGAAGCCCGAGAGCAGGCGTTCACACCCGAGGAAGCCGCCTCGCCGCTCATGGACGTACCCTACTCACTGCGGCACGCAGCTGTCTCGACGTGGCTTAATGCCCCTCAGGTGGCCGAGTGGGCAGGGCACAGCGTCGACGTCCTTTTACGCGTCTACGCGAAATGCGTTCACGAACAGCAAGATGAGGCTATGCATAGAATCTGGAAAGCTACCCGAACAGCTGATCACTGAAATCAGTCGACAACAGTACGGTCGCCACCACGAACTAAACCTCAGCGATACGATCCCAAAACTCGCGAGGAAGGTAATCTGAAGATCTATACCTATGCACCAGATGCTCTAAGTTCACACTTTCGAGCGGCGATGCCTCTCGTCGCCTCTTTTGCACGTAGGGGCCAATCGCTTCCCACACCATAGGCGGAGATCGATGGAAGCTGGCTACGACCAATTCGAAGTCGATCAGGTTCTGCTTCACTAGCACACCAAGGACCTCTAATTGATCAAGCAGCTGCCAGAATCTATGGAAGTTCTCCCTGTCGAGCTTGTCTGCATCGAACTCCTCCGGCATACCGAATTCTCCAGCCAGCAGCCACCGCCGGAAATCCCTCGCCGAAATGGAGTGATAGTTCTCCTGAAATGCCAGCAACAAGGTGATGTGGCGCGAGCGCCGCGCTTCCTTGACCTGTATATGGGCGTAGACGGATGCAACAATAACAAGAAGCACTCCTAGCGCTGCACTTATTGCGCTCAATGCCGCCCAAACGTCCGACATGCGCCCCTCCGATTTGAGGGCCAAGAAGCACAGTGGTATCTACAGTATCCATCCATTGAATCGACACGTCCAGGCCAATCCAGGGCACGTCTGACGCCTTGACGTCCGACCCGGCTCAGAGACAACACAAGCTTGGACGCGCTCACTGCGCTAACGCGTAGTGCCTCGACAAGGACTAGGCGGTCCGGCGGGGCATCTCAACCGCGCGGCCCTCCATCCCTGGGCACGCATTGGGCACGGTCACCCGTAGAGGGCCGGTGACGGCCGGACGCAGCCGGACATGCCAGAACGACCCCTGATCGCATCTCTGCTGGTCAGGGGCCGTTTTGGCTGGTGTGGCAGGTGCAAGGTTCGAACTTGCGTAGGCTGAGCCGACGGTTTTACAGACCGCTCCCTTTGGCCACTCGGGCAACCTGCCGTGTCTTCCGCTCGCCGCGGCGACAGGTAGAAGAATAGCGGACTTCCCGGGTGCACGTGACATGGGTTCCGTCCGGGTCGGTCCTGGACAGCGGCGGGTCCGGAAACCCAGGAGCGGGCGCGGCAGCCCGGCGGTCATAGTGGGACAGTGATCAGACAGGCCGAGCCGGCGGACCTCGCGGCCCTTCCCGAGATCGAGCGAGCGGCGGACGGGGTGTTCGCGCCGCTCGGCATCGTCTTCCCGCCGGGCACCACGGTCGTCGAGGAGTGCGACGATCCTGCGCGTGTCATCGTGGCCAGCCGGCCGCCGGTGGGGTTCGCCCTGCTCGGGGTGGTCGACGGCCTGACGCACCTTGAGCAGATCGCCGTGCATCCCGGCCATGCCAATCAGGGGATCGGGACCCGGCTTCTGGAGGCCGTCTGCGCGATTACCGCCATGCAAGCCGGTCTCGCCGCGCGAACGACCACCGCCGCGCGAACAACTGTCGACCCGACGACTATCGCCACGCACACACCGGCCGTACGGGCGACCGTTGCGGCGGTGACGCTGACGACGTTCCGGGACGTGCCGTGGAACGCGCCCTGGTACGCGCGACGCGGCTTCCGCGTCATCCAGCCCTCTGAGTGGGGGCCGGGACTCAGCGCGCTGGTCGAGCACGAACGGGCGCTCGGCATAGAGGTGGCGCCCCGCGTCGTGATGAGGAAAGACCTCTGATCCCGGCGGGGCCCACTAATCTCGAAGGGCAACGGAGAGAGGACACGGACACCGATGGCCGACAGCAGTTTCGACGTGGTGAGCAAGATCGACCGGCAGGAGGTCGACAACGCCCTGAACCAGACGGTCAAGGAGGTCGGGCACCGCTTCGACTTCAAGGGCACGGGCGCGAGCATCTCCTGGTCGGGGCAGAAGGACATCGAGATCAAGGCGAACAGCGAGGAGCGGGCCAACGCGGTCCTCGACGTCTTCAAGGAGAAGATCGTCAAGCGCAACCTGTCCCTCAAGATTCTGGACGCGGGTGAGCCGAAGCCGTCCGGCCGGGAGTACCGCCTGGTGGTGGCCCTCAAGGAGGGCATCGACCAGGAGAACGCCAAGAAGATCTCCAAGCTGATCCGGGACGAGGGCCCGAAGGGTGTGAAGGCGCAGATCCAGGGCGAGGAGCTCCGGGTCAGCTCCAAGAAGAAGGACGAGCTCCAGGAGGTGATCTCCCTGCTCAAGGGCAAGGATCTCGACATCGCCCTCCAGTTCGTCAACTACCGGTGATACCGGTCACAGCCGGAAACCAGCGCTAAGGCCCTGACCTGCGGGTTCAGGGCCTTTGTCGTGTCTGGACACCCCACCATCATGACCACTTGGTTGCCCCAAGCAACGATCAGCGTATGATTGCTTAGGGAAACTAAGTTCAAGCGCAGAGGGGCTTTGATGGCGAACGCGATGACCAGGGAGACGCCGCCAGGCGCGGCGGCCCCCGCGATGACGCACCGGGAGATCCTGGAGGCGCTCTCGGGTCTGATGCTGGGGATGTTCGTCGCGATTCTGTCGTCCACCGTCGTGGCGAACGCGCTCCCGACGATCACGGCGGAACTGCACGCGGACGAGACGACGTACACGTGGGTGATCACGGCGACGCTGCTCGCGACCACGGTCTCGACGCCGATCTGGGGCAAGCTCGCCGACCTGTTCAGCAAGAAGTTGCTGATCCAGCTCGGGCTGACCGTGTACGTGATCGGCTCGGCGATCGCCGGCCTTTCGCAGAACCCCTCGATGCTGATCGCGGCGCGGGTGGTGCAGGGCCTCGGCGTCGGCGGCCTGACCGCCCTCGCCCAGGTCATCATGGCGGCGATGATCCCGCCGCGGGAGCGGGGCCGCTACTCGGGTTACCTCGGCGCGGTGTTCGCCGTCGGCACGATCGGCGGACCGCTCATCGGCGGCCTGATCGTCGACACCTCGTGGCTCGGCTGGCGCTGGTGCTTCTACGTCGGCGTGCCGTTCGCGATCATCTCGCTGATCGTGCTGCAGAAGACCCTGCACCTGCCGGTGGTCAAGCGTGACGTGCGCATCGACTGGGGCGGCTCGGTCCTGATCGCGGCCTCGGTCTCGCTGCTGCTGGTCTGGGTCTCCTTCGCGGGCACCAAGTACGACTGGCTGTCGTGGCAGACCGGCGCGATGGTCGGCGGGGCCCTCGTGCTCGCCGCGCTGTTCCTGCTGGTGGAGACGAAGGCCAGGGAGCCGATCGTCCCGCTGCACCTGTTCCGGGTCCGTACGATCAGCCTCGCCGTGATCGCCAGCGTCCTGGTCGGCGTGGGCATGTTCGGCGGCACGACCTTCCTCAGCCAGTACTTCCAGCTCGCCCGCGGCGAGACCCCCACCGTGGCCGGCCTGATGACGCTGCCGATGATCCTCGGCCTCGCGCTCTCCTCCACCGTCTCCGGGCAGATCATCACCCGCACCGGACGCTGGAAGGTCTTCCTCGTCTCCGGCACGTTCTTCCTCACCGCCGGCTTCGCGCTCATGGGCACGCTGCGGTACGACACCGACTACTGGCTCGTCGCCGTCTTCATGTTCCTCGTCGGCGTGGGCGTCGGCATGAGCCAGCAGAACCTCGTGCTCGCCGTGCAGAACCAGGTGCGCGCCGAGGAACTGGGCGCGGGCAGCGCGGTCGTCGCGTTCTTCCGCTCCCTCGGCGGCGCGATCGGCGTCTCCGCGCTCGGCGCCGTGATGGTCAACCGCGTCCGGACCTACCTGCAGGAGAACCTCTCCGCGATCGGCGTCGACGGCACCGGCGGCGAGAGCGGCACGATTCCGAAGCTCTCCACGCTCCCCGCGCCGATCCGGACCGCAGTGGAGGGCGCGTACGGCCACGGGATCGGCGACCTGTTCCTCTACGCCGCACCGGTCGCCTTCCTCGCGCTGATCGCCGTGCTGTTCATCAAGGAGGTCCCGCTGCGGACCAGCGCGCACACCGTCCAGGCCGAGGCTCCGGCGGAGCCCGAGCCCGCCCTCACGGAGCCCGCCCGCGGAAGGAACGGCTCCGCGCCCGGCCGCCACGCCCAGCGCGACCGGCAGACGCCCGTCACAGTCGGCGTAGAGACAACCGGGACCGACACGACCTCGCCCAACGGCTTCGGCGCCGTCCCCCACCACCTCGAGACCCAGCCCTTCGCTCCCGAGCCGTCCGTCCTCACCGCCACGCGCGAGCATCCGTACGCGAGCGTCGCGGAGACCGAGGCGTACGGCACCGGCGGCGGCCGGAGCGGTCAGGGCGGTGTGGAGATCCGCGGGCTCGTCACCGGCCAGGACGGCGTGCCCGTGGGCCGCGCCGTGCTTACGCTGATCGACGTGCGCGGTCACCAGCTCGGCCGTACGGTCACCCGGGACGACGGCGGCTACGCGCTCGCGGCTCCGGGCGGCGGGACGTATGTGCTGATCGCGTCGGCCGGCGACCGGGACCCACAGGTCGCCACGCTGGTCGTCGGCGAGCAGCCGGTGGACTTCGACATGGTGCTCGCGGCCTCCGGACGGCTCGTCGGCACCGTACGCGGCACCGACGGAGCGCCGGTCGCCGAGGCGATGGTCGTGGTGACGGACGTGCGCGGCGAGGTCGTCACGACCGGCGCGACCGACGCCGAGGGCGGCTTCTCCTTCTCCGGCGTGGTGGCCGGGACCTACACGCTCACGGTCAGCGGCGCGGCGTACCGCCCGGCCGCGGTCCCGATCGAGGTGCTCGGCACCGGGCAGACCCGGCAGGACGTCGTGCTGCTGCCCGGCGCGCGGGTGCGCGGCACGGTCCGCGTCCGGGACGGCGTGCCGCTGGCGGACGCCAGGGTCACGCTGCTCGACGCCGCGGGCAACGTGGTGAGCGTGGTGACCACCGGTGAGGACGGCGAGTACGCCTTCACCGACCTCACCGGCGGCCGCTACACCGTCGTCGCGACCGGTTACCCGCCCGTCGCGAACTCCCTGAACCTCGACGGGCAGGGCGACGAACCGTACGACGTGTGGCTGGGGCACCCGGAATGAGCATGTCCACGACGGTCCCCCGGGGACTGCACGCGTCGGTCCGGACCCCGGACGGCTGGGCCGTCCAGCACGCGATCGTCACCGTGACCGACACGGCCGGGCGCCAGGTCGCGCGGGCGGAGGCGGACGCCGACGGGCAGGTCGCCACCGCCCCGCTGGCCCCGGGCGTCTACACGGTGGTCGCGACCGCGATCGGGTACGCGCCGGCCGCGTCCACCGCGATCGCGACCGCCTCGGGGGCGGCGGAGGCCGGGACACTCGTGCTCGCCCGCCAGGGCGGCACCGAGCTTCCGCCGCCCGGGGTGTGGACGATCGACCCGGCGCACTCCAAGGTGTCGGCCACGGCCCGGCACCTCGGCCTGAGCAGCGTGCAGGGGCGGTTCACCGAGTTCTCCGGCCGGATCGACATGGGCGCGACGCCGGAGGAGTCGTCGGTCGTCGCCGAGATCGTGGCGGCGTCCATCGACACCGGCAACGAGATGCGCGATGATCACCTGCGGTCGGCGGACTTCCTCGACGTCCCGGAGCATCCGGTCATCACGTACCGGAGCACCGGGCTGTCGCCGGCGGGCCCGGACCGGTGGACGGTGCACGGCGTGCTGACGCTGAGCGGCGTGAGCCGCCCGGTCGATCTCGACCTCGCGTACCTCGGCACCGGCCCGGATCTGTGGGGCGGGCTGCGGGCGGCCTTCCGCGCGGTCACCGAGCTGCGCCGGGAGGACTTCGCGATGACGTACAACCAGATCGTCCAGGCCGGCATCTCACTGATCGGGGCGACGCTGAAAGTGGAGCTGGACATCCAGGCGGTGCGCGGGTAGACCCTGCCACAGGCAGTCAGGAGGAGGCAGGCCATGACGGAGACGGGGACCTCTCTCCGGCCGCCCGCGGCCGAGACCCAGGAGGGACACGAGACGGTTCAGGAGGCGCACGAGGCGTACTGCGCGGTCGAGCGGCAGCTCGCCATCCTGCTCCGGCGCTCCCAGGCGTTCTCCGCCGGGATGGGACGCAAGGTGCATCCCGAGCTGGACCCCGGCGCGTACGGCCTGCTCGTGCGGATCGACCAGAGCTCGCCCATGCGCTCCAGCGATCTGGCCGCCTATCTGCGGGTGGGCCGGGCGACGATCAGCCGCCAGCTCAAGGTGCTGGAGGAGCTCGGGCTGATCGTCCGCAGCCCCGACCCCGAGGACGGCCGCGCCCACCTGCTGGCCCTCACCGAGGAGGGGCACAGACGGCTCCACGACGCGCGGGCGGCGCGCCAGGGACAGCTGCGTACACTGCTCGCCGCCTGGCCGGAGGAGGACGTGCGGCTGCTCGCCGGGATGCTGGAGAGGTTCAACACACTGACCGAGGGCATGCACCCCTGACTCCGGAGTCCCAGCTGTTACCAGGAGACCTCACCCTGTGACAAAAGCGTCATAACGTGCCCCTAAACTGCGCCTCTGTACAGTTCACGTACTAGAGC
Source organism: Microbispora sp. H10949 (assembly GCF_014161435.1). Classification (NCBI taxonomy): domain Bacteria; kingdom Bacillati; phylum Actinomycetota; class Actinomycetes; order Streptosporangiales; family Streptosporangiaceae; genus Microbispora; species Microbispora sp. H10949. The sequence continues at coordinate 121,750 of NZ_JABBWZ010000012.1, forward strand.
GAGGAGGCCGCGTGGCTCCCTGGTCCACTTATCGGCAAGCGGCGGGCATCGGCGCGGCGGCGCTGGCGACGGTCCTCCTGGTGACCGCCTGCGGGGGCGAGTCGGGCGGCTCGGACTCGGCCGCGACGGCCCCCGCCGGCCCGAACACCGTCGCCCTCATCAACGGCGGCAAGATCACGACCTGTACGAACATCCCGTACGAGCCGTTCCAGTTCAACCAGGGCGACAAGGTCGTCGGGTTCGACGTGGACATCGTCGACCTGGTCGCCAAGAAGCTGGGCGTGACGCAGGACATCGTCGACATCGACTTCGCGGCGATCAAGAGCGGCGCCGCGCTCAACTCCCGCAAGTGCGACGTGGCCGCCGCCGGCATGACGATCACCGACGAGCGCAAGCAGAACCTGCTGTTCTCCGAGCCGTACTTCGACGCCACCCAGGCGCTGATGGCCAAGAAGGGCAGCGGGGTCACCTCGCTCGACGACGTCAAGGCCAAGAACCTCAAGCTCGGCGCGCAGGCGTCGACGACCGGTCTCGACTACGTCAAGGGCAAGGGCTTCGAGCCGATCGAGTTCGCCGACTCCCCCAAGGAGCTGCTCGGCCTGCAGACCGGCCAGGCGGACGTCATCGTGCAGGACCTCCCGGTCGTGCTGACGTGGCTGAAGAAGCCCGAGGTCGGCGCCAAGTTCGAGCAGGTCGCCAGCCTCGACACCGGTGAGCAGTACGGCATCGGCATGAAGAAGGACAACACGGCGCTCAAGAAGGTCATCGACGAGGTCCTCGCCGCCGCGAAGTCGGACGGCACCTACAACGCGATCTACAAGAAGTGGTTCGGGACCGAGCCGGGCGCCGCGACCGGCGGTGCCTCGGACGGCGCCACGACCGGTGAGAGCCCGGCCACGACCGGAACCGAGTCGCCCGCCGCCGGATCATGAGTGCTGTGAGCGAGCAGGAGGCACCCTCCCCGGCTGAGCCCCGCAAGGGGCTCAGCCCGCGCCGGAAACAGCGCATCAGCCGGGGCGTCCAGTATGCCCTGCTGGTGGTCCTCGTGGTCGTCCTGGCCGCCCTGGCCGACTGGGGCGCGATCCGCGAGTCGTTCCTCAACCTCGACGTGGCCGGCAAGGGCCTCCCCCAGCTGTTCACGGTCGCCCTGCGGAACACGGTCATCTACACCGTCACCGGGTACGCCTTCGGCTTCGTGGTCGGCCTGCTGCTGGCGCTGATGCGTCAGTCGTCGGTGGCGCCGTACCGCTGGGTCGCGGCCGGATACGTCGAGATCTTCCGGGGGCTGCCCGCGCTCGTCATCTTCCTGATGATCGGCAGCCTGCCGCTCGCGTTCCCCGGCTTCCACGTGCCCGGCGAGGTGTACGGCCAGGCGGCCCTGGGCCTCGGCCTCGTGTCCGCGGCGTACATGGCCGAGACGTTCCGCGCCGGCCTGCAGGCGGTGCCCAGGGGTCAGATGGAGGCGGCGCGCTCGCTCGGCATGCCGTACATGCGGGCGATGGTCTCCATCGTGATCCCGCAGGCCATCAGGATCGTGATCCCGCCGCTGACCAACGAGCTGGTCCTGCTGTTCAAGGACTCCTCGCTGGTGCTGTTCCTCGGGGTCACGGCCGCGCAGGTGGAGCTGGCCAAGTTCGGCAACGACCAGTCGTCCACGTTCGCCAACCCCACGCCGATCCTCATGTCCGGCCTCACATACCTGTTGATCACGATCCCCCTCGGGTACGTCGCCAGGCGGCTGGAGTCTCGTCAGGGAGCGAGCCGATGAGCACCGTCGAGATCAAGGACCTGCACAAGTCGTTCGGCAGCCTGGAGGTCCTGCGCGGCATCGACTTCACCGTCGAGAGCGGCCAGGTGGTCTGCGTGATCGGGCCGTCCGGCTCGGGGAAGTCGACGCTGCTGCGCTGCGTCAACCTGCTGGAGCAGCCGACCTCCGGCAAGGTGATCGTCGACGGCGTCGACCTGACCGACCCGGACGTGGACATCGACGCCGCCCGGCGGCGGATCGGCATGGTGTTCCAGCAGTTCAACCTGTTCCCGCACCTGACCGTGCGGCGGAACGTCACGATCGCCCAGGAGCGGGTGCTCAAGCGGCGCCGGGACGAGTGCGACAGCGTCGCCAGGGAGAACCTGGAGAAGGTCGGCCTGCTCGAGAAGCTCGACGCCTATCCGCCCCAGTTGTCCGGTGGTCAGCAGCAACGCGTGGCCATCGCCCGCGCGCTCGCCATGAACCCCTCGCTGATGCTGTTCGACGAGCCGACCTCGGCGCTCGACCCCGAGTTGGTCGGCGACGTGCTGTCGGTCATGCGGCAGCTCGCCGAGGACGGCATGACCATGCTGGTCGTCACCCACGAGATGGGCTTCGCCCGCGAGGTCGCCGACCGGGTGGTGTTCATGGACGGCGGCGTGATCGTCGAGGACGGGCCGCCCGAGCAGGTCATCGCCGACCCGCAGCACGAGCGGACCCGCGAGTTCCTGCGCCGGGTGCTGCACCCTGGCACCTGACCCCGGCACCTGAGACCCCGCTCTCCCGGCAGTCCACCCTGTGGACGGGGTGGCTGCCGGGCGGGTGGCCCGGGTTATCGTCGCAGTATGGGCAAGGTCTACGAAAAGCTCACCGACCGGCTGCGTGAGTTCGTCTCCGCACAACCCGTCTTCTTCGTGGCGACGGCCCCCGAGCAGGGTGGCCACGTCAACGTGTCGCCCAAGGGCTACGCGGACACCTTCGCGGTCATCGACGACACGACGGTCGCGTACCTCGATCTCGACGGCAGCGGCGTCGAGACCATCGCCCACATCCGCGACAACGGGCGCGTCACGCTGATGTTCTGCGCCTTCGCCGGGCCGCCGAAGATCGTGCGGCTCTTCGGCACCGGCCGGGTGGTGACTCCCGGCGACGCCGAGTTCTCCGGGCTGCTCACGCTCTTCGGGCCGCACCCGGGGGTGCGCTCGGTCATCGTGGTGTCCTGCGACCGCATCGCCGACTCCTGCGGCTACTCGGTGCCCTTCATGGCGTACGAGCAGGACCGGGCGCTGCTCGACGACTGGGCCGGGCGCAAGGACGTCCAGCAGCGGCGGGACTACCGCGCCAAGAACAACCGGGAGAGCATCGACGGCCTGCCCGCGCTCGGCCCCGAGGAGACCGACCCGGTCCGGCAGCACTCCTGAACGCCGCCGGCGCCGGGCCGCGCTCGAAGCCGCGTCAGCGCCGGTAACCGGCCATCCGCTCCAGCCGGGCGATCCGCGCGGCGACCGGCGGATGGGTCGCGAACAGCCGGCCGAGCCCGGCGCAGCGGAACGGGTTCACGATCATCATGTGGCCTGCGGAGGCGAGCCTGCCGTTCTCCGGGAGGGGAAGCCGGCGCGCCTCCATCTCGATCTTGCGGAGTGCCGAGGCGAGAGCCAGCGGGTCACCGGTCAGCCGTACGCCCGCGTCGTCGGCGGCGAACTCCCGGGACCGCGAGATCGCCATCTGGATCATCGTCGCCGCGACCGGGCCGAGGATCATCACCAGGACGGCGCCGAGGAACCCCGGCCCGTCGTCCTTGTCTCCGGAGCCGGAGCCGAAGCCGGAGAACAGGCCGACGTACCCGAAATAGGTGATCATCGTGGCCAGCGCGCCCGCGACGGACGAGATCAGCGTGTCCCGGTTGTTGATGTGCGACAGCTCGTGGCCGAGCACCCCCTTGAGCTCGCGCTCGTCCAGCAGCCCGAGAAGGCCGTGCGTGACGCACACGGCGGCATCACGCGGGTTGCGGCCGGTCGCGAACGCGTTGGGCTGCATGGTCGGCGACACGTACAGGCGGGGCATCGGCCTGCGGGTCTCCGTGCACAGCTCGCGGACGACCCGGTAGAGCTGCGGCTGCTCGACCTCGGCCACGGGCCGGGCCCGCAGGGCCGACAGCGCGATCCTGTCGGCCGTGAAGTAGGCGACGCCGCAGGTCGCGAGTGCGACCACGACGGCGATCCGAGCACCGGCGCCGCCCCCCAGCCAGACCCCGGCCGCCAGGAGGAACGCGGACAGCGCCCCCAGCAGGACCGCGGTGCGCAGGCGGTTGTGGTGCACGCCTCCTCCTCACGGTTGGGTGCGTCCAGCCCTACCAACGCGCAGGTCCTGGGCGAACGTTCCCCGCGAGGTGCTCCGGCGTGCGAGAGGTCAGCTCTCCCCCTCGGGACCGCCCTTCTCACCGGGTTGCCGGGACTTCTTCGGCAGTGAGCCGGGTGGCCGGATGGAGCGGACGTCGCGCATGGCGCGCGGCGGCTCGCGCCGGGGGCGGTTCCCGGGACCGCCCGCGGCGCCGGTCCGGGAGCCCTGCGGCGCGCCGTTTTCGGGACCGCCCGCGGTGCCGTTCCGGGGACCGTTCGCGGGTTCGGTCCGGGGACCGTCCGCGGGTTCGGTCCCGCGCGCTGGCGCTGGTTCCTGCCCGGGAGCGCCGGGGCGCTCCGCCGCGCCGCCCTCCGGCGCCCGGCCCGCCTGCGGACCCGTGGGCTGCGTGGTCCCCTGCACCGTGGGCCGCCCCGCGGCCTCCTCCGCGACGGAGGCGCCCTCGTCGGGCCCCTTCACCGGCCCCGTGACCGGCGGCCGGGCCAACTGCCCGCGCGCGCCCGCCGACGGCCCCTTGAGCGGTCCCTTCGGCGGCTCGGCGCCGACCTCGTGCCCGGGCGGCGGGGGCACGGTCGCGACCCACTCGCCGAGCCTGTCCTTCTCGTGCAGGAGGTCGCGGACGTCGTACTCGGCGTACTCGAACTCCGGCGACCAGAACAGCGCGTCGAACGGGCACACCTCGACGCAGATGCCGCAGTACATGCACAGCGAGAAGTCGATCGCGAAGCGGTCGAGCACGTTGTGGGCACGCGGCCGCCCGCCTCCCGGCGCCGGGACCGTCTCCTTGTGCGAGTCGATGTAGATGCACCAGTCAGGGCACTCGCGCGCGCAGAGCATGCAGACGGTGCAGTTCTCCTCCACCAGAGCGATCACGCCCCGGCTGCGCGCGGGCAGGTCGGGGCGGACCTCCGGGTACTGCCCCGGCTCCGGCCCGTACGGCGCCTGCCGCGCGATCGCGGCCGGATCCCCGCCCGGTCCTTCTCCTGGTACGCACGCCATACCTCATTTTCGCGCACCGTGTCGCGCACTGTGGACGGCGGCCGGGCGCGCGGCTCCGTCCCCGTGGTTTTCCACATCGTCCACAGCCCCGTCCCCAGGGTTGTCCACAGGACGGGTGGAAGAAGGGCACGCACAAACGGCGACGAATCCGTATCGTCTGGACCATGAACGGCTATGGGGGACCGGGAGGCTACCCTCCCGCACCGCAGGGACCACCGAATCCCTACTACGGGGGCTATCCGCCGCCGCCACCGCAACCGCCGTCCGGCGCCGCCAGCGTGTTCTGGGCGCTCGTCCCGCTCTTCACCTGCGGAGCGGGCACGCCCTTCACGATGCTGTACGCCGCCGTCCGGCGGCGCAGCGCCGCGCTCGGCCTGTCCGCCGCCGGATACGCCGCGCTGACGGCGGCGTGGCTCTACAACAGCGTGGTCTACGACGACGTCCCCACGCCGTGGCCGGCGACCGCCGCCATCGTGATCGGCGCTCTCGGTCCCTGGCTCGGCGGGACCCTGCACTCCTTCCTGATCAGGAAGCGGGTGTTCGGCCTCGCCTCGCAGCCCTCCACGCTCAACGAGCACGCGCTGGCGGTCGCGCAGCATCGGCGCACGCTGCGGCAGCAGGCGAGGGAACTGGCCGAGCGGGATCCCGCGATGGCGCGCGAACTGCGGATCGGACGGCCCGACCTGCCCCGGCAGTACGACGACGGAGGCCTGGTCGACCTCAACCGCGCTCCCGCTCCGATCATCGCGAGCCTGCCGGGGATGACCCTCGCCCTCGCCGACCAGGTCGTGCGGGTCCGGGAGCAGGTGGGCGGTTTCGTCTCGGCCGAGGACGTCTCCGCAGCCGCGTCGCTGCCTCCCCACCTCACGGCCGATCTCGCCGAATACGGCATCTTTCTCTCATAAACGCCCCGATTCCGGCCGCAGTCACATATCACTGGTTATTCGAGATGCGTTTCTCTAGGCTGCGAAGTGCTCCTTGCGCGTTTCGTCAGCCGCGACAGCCGGAGGGCACCAGTGACGGCACCGGAAATCGCCGAGTGCAGAGCGGACATGGCCGCGGCCGGCGCCGCCGCGCGGGACATTCTCGATGCGCTCGGCGCCGTGCCCCCGATGTTCGGCGACCACACCTGGCAGGGCCCGGCGGCCGATCAGTGGGCCGCCGGCTGGCAGGCGCGAAAGGTCCAGCTCACCAAGCTGCTCGACGCCGTTCTCACCGAGCAGCCGCATCTCGTCGCCCGTGTCGAGGAGGCGGAACGCCGGAGGGCCGCCTCATAACCCGTCGTCACGGAGTTCGCCGGGGAGAGGGGACGCAATGGGGGAATTCGTCGGGGTCGATCCCGAGAATCTGAAGGAGCTGACCAAACGGCTGGAACATCTCCACGACCTGCTCGCCCGGCAGGGCCCCGCGATTCACCAGAAGATGCAGAAATGGGGCAGTGAACTCAGCTTCGCCTCGCTCTCCCGCCTGATCGCCGCCGCGCTCGACGACGTCCGCGACATGGACGCCCGTACGACCAGGGCGTACGAACTGGCCAGGGAACAGGGGTGGAGCGTCATGACCCGGGCCCCGGGCGTGCTCGGGCCGGTCTTCACCCGTCCCCCGGTCGTACGGCTGGACTGGGAGGCGACCGGGCGGAGCGGCGACCAGGGCAGGCGTGACGCCGAGGCGCTGACCGCCGCTCTCGCGGCCAAGGACCCAGAGGCGGCCCGCGCCGCCCTGTCGACGTTGCCCGAGCACCTGGAACGTCACCTCGCCGACAAGGACTACCAGGCGGCCTTCTGGGCGGGCGCCGGGCCGCTCGCCGTACAGGCCGCCCGCACGCTGTACAACCGCACCGGACCGGCCCTGTTCAGCGCGGAGAGCGTGGGCATCCTGCGGGCGCTCGGCGCCTCGCTGGCCGCCGCGAGCCGGATGCGCGTGGGCACCGGCAAGGAGAGCCGTCCTCTCCTCTCCACCGCGGCCCGCGACGCCATGACCCGCGGTTCCGACCCCTGGTCGGCCGGCATGCTGGCCAAGTACGGCCCGGACGGCCGTTCGTGGGACCCGCGCCTGCTCGCCGACCTGACCCGAGCCATGCTCGACGCCCGCGCCGCGGGCAAGACGATCTGGCCGCCCGCCCGCGGCGAGGCGGAGACCGACACCGGCGCCACCCGTCACCAGCGCCTCATGGCGGAGTTCGACGCCGTCGGGGCCGTCCTGCAACGGGCCGCCGAGAACGGCGTCGCGGCCCGCCACGTGCTCGGCGACCCCGCCACCGGCCTCAGGTACGCCCGCATGCTGGTCAGCGACTCCTGGCACACCCCCGGCTACGATCCCGGCCGGTTCCTCAGCTCGTACGTGCATCCGGGAGGCGCGCTTCCCCCCGCCGGCCGGGTGGACCTTTCGACTCCTGTGGGGGCCTTCCTCAAGGCCGCCGTCTCCGCCGAGCGCGGCACCTCCGCCGACGCCGAGGAGTCCGCCTGGTCCGTCGTCCACATCGTCCAAGCCACCGCCGACTTCGCCAGACTCCACCCTCAGACGGTGCTTCCCAACCAGGTCCGCCAGGCGTTGATCTACACCGCCGAGCGCTACCTGCCGGACTTCGCCAAGTCGGTGGGTCACGACTTCTCCTCGCAGCCGCTGCCGAAGGAGAACGATCCCGCGAATCCCTGGACGGTCGTGGTCAGGAACAGCGAACTGGAGACGGTGATCGCCGAGGCGTTGCGGACGCCGGAAGAGTTCGGACGGTTCAAGGGGATCCTCAACGCTCGCGTGGCGATCGCGGTGGCGGCGACCATCAAGGATCCGTCCGATGCGGATTACCTGAACGAGATAGCCGGCTTGTACGGCCTGGTGCAGCGTCTGCAGAACGAGCGGCACTTCATCGACGAGCAGTTGCGGGATGAAGAAGAGACACGGAACCAGACCGCTTTCGCGATCCTGACCGGCGGCTTCGGTGCGCTCAGCTTCAAGAACACGTGGGGACCGGGGACCATCGCCCAATTCCTGACCGGCAGCTTCGGCCCGTTGGTCAGCGAGTCGTTCGATACGGACCACGCGTTGCGTGCTCTGAAGGACAATGACGATGCCTTCCGCAAGCAGGTTCTTCAGATCGAGGTGCCGGTGGTCCAGGGCCTTATCGGTGCGGGCGCGCTCCATCCGCCAGAACACGTCACCTGGTACACGAACGGCAGGCTGACGCCCAACGCCGAGTTCGTCGAATGGCTCAGCGCACACGCCGAGACCTCCTACGGCGGCAGAACCCTGCTCGAGTGGATCAGGGCCGCGCAGGAAGCGATGAAGGTACAGCAGTGAGGACATCGTGGGCGGCGACCACACTTCTCCTATCGCTGGTGCTCACGCTGGCGGCCTGCACGGAAGAACAGAAGCCGCCGGTCAACGACGAGGTGCAGCGGCGTGATCAGGCGCTCGTGGCGGTGGTGCAGTGCCTTGTGGACCACGGCGGCATCCCGCGCGCGGACCTCCGCGGCCAGCCCTGGCTGGTACGGAACAAGGTCCGCGGAAGCGCGGAACTGGTCGAGTGGCTGAGTGTTCACCGCGAGACGGTTTACGAGGGGAAGACGCTGCAGGCGTGGGAGGACGAGGCGACGGCGGCGTGGCCGGGGTGGAGGTGCCCGTTCTGATGCCGCACCGCCGTCACAGGTGCGGCCGGAGCACCGCGCGGCAGGAGCCGGTGCGGCAGGAGCCGGTGCGGGAAGTAGCACGAGGTCGAGCGCGCCGGTTGCGGGAGTCCCCTCAGGAGGACCCCCAGCCGGGCGGGACGCCTGGGGGGAGCGTCCTGCGGCGGCTCGGGGAGCCCTGGCCGGACTCCCCCGGTTCCTTGGCCCCCGGCCACGCCTTGGCGACCCGGGCGGCCAGCACGAAGTCCTTGCGCAGCGGGTGGCCCTCGAAGCCGTCCGGCAGCAGCAGCGGGCGCAGGTCCGGGTGGCCGTCGAACACCACGCCGAACATCTCGTACGTCTCGCGCTCGTGCCAGTTCGCACCCCGGAAGACGCCCGTCGCGGTCGGCAGGCGGGGGTCGGCGCGTGGCACCCGGGTGCGTACGAGCAGGTGCGCGAACGCGACGGGGTCGAACACGTGGGCCACGACGGAGAACTCCTCCGGTGGCTCGTCCACGGCGGTCAGCCAGTCGAAGAACGCGAACCCGGCCGAACGCGCGGCCGTCAGCGCGTCGATCCATTCGCCGGGCTCCACGTCGAGCACGGCCTGGCCGAAGGAGTCGCCGACGCGGGAGCCGTACGGCTCCGGCAGCGCGCTCACGAGTCCGCGCCCGGGAGGGAGGGGTCCGCGGCCGTCTCACCCGCGATCTTCTCCTGCAGCTTCGTGATCCCGTGCAGCAGGGCCTCGGGACGCGGCGGGCAGCCCGGGACGTACACGTCCACCGGGATGATCTGGTCGACGCCCTTGGTCACGCAGTAGGAGTCCCAGTACGGCCCGCCCGAGTTGGAGCAGGCGCCGAACGAGATGACGTACTTGGGGTCGGGCATCTGCTCGTACAGCCGCCGCACGGCCGGGGCCATCTTGTCGGTGACCGTGCCCGACACGACCAGCAGGTCGGCGCGGCGGGGGCCGTCCGCGAACGGGCTGACCCCGTGGCGGATGAAGTCGTGCCTGCTCATGGAGGTGGCGACGAACTCGATCGCGCAGCACGCCAGGCCGAAGTTGAACACCCACAGTGAGTAGCGGCGGCCCCAGTTCAGCACGAACCGCATCGGCTCGGGCAGCGGCCGCGCCATCGGGCCCACCGTCGGCATCGGAAGATCGTTCACGGGCATGTGCTCACCGCCATACCCCCATTGTCCTCCGCCGGAGGGACCGGTCACGTCCGGCCCGGAAACAGCCCATGACCACGGCAGATGAGCCGGAATGCCCCCTCGCACCGCCTACCGGGTACCCCTGAATATCGGGGGGCGCGATCTCAAGGGCTGAACGCTGACGGTCTCAGCCCGATCCCCCGCATATAGTTGAGGATCGTGACCCGACCCATGCTCGTCGCCCGCTTGCACGTGGACCTGTGCCGGCTCGCCTCGGGCCTGTGTCGCCCGGACGGTTCATGAGGCTGACGGTGCGCCACCCCGGCGGCCGGAGCAACCAGTGGAAACACCCCGCAGACGGCGGGCCGGCAAGTCCCGGTAGACAGCACGTCAAGTGCGCACTACGGAGAAACCAGCCTGACCCCGATGGATCTAGCATGGACATGACAACGTGCCACAAGCAGACAGGCCTGGGCGCGTCAAGGAGGACTGAGGAGCTGTGACCAAGCAGGTTCAGCAGCTCGACCGCGTGATCATCCGGTTCGCGGGTGACTCCGGCGACGGAATGCAGCTCACCGGTGACCGGTTCACGGCGGAGACGGCCCAGTTCGGCAACGACCTGTCGACGCTTCCCAACTTCCCGGCGGAGATTCGTGCGCCCGCCGGCACCCTGCCCGGGGTGTCGAGCTTCCAGCTGCACTTCGCCGACCACGACATCCTGACCCCCGGCGACGCGCCCAACGTGCTTGTCGCGATGAACCCCGCCGCGTTGAAGGCGAATATCGGCGACCTGCCACGCGGCGCCGACATCATCGCCAACACCGACGAGTTCACCAAGCGCAACCTGCAGAAGGTGGGCTACCCGGGCAACCCGCTCGAAGACGACTCGCTGAAGGAGTGGCGGCTCCACGCGGTGCCGCTCACCTCGCTGACCGTACGGGCGCTCGACGGCTTCGACATCTCGAAGAAGGACGCCGAGCGGGCCAAGAACATGTTCGCGCTCGGCCTGCTGTCGTGGATGTACAACCGGCCGACCGAGGGCACGGTCAAGTTCCTGGAGTCCAAGTTCGCGCGGAAGCCCGAGATCGCCAAGGCGAACATCGCGGCCTTCCAGGCGGGCTGGAACTACGGCGAGACGACGGAGTCGTTCTCGGTCTCCTACGAGATCAAGCCGGCCACCCTCACGCCGGGCGTCTACCGGAACATCTCCGGCAACCAGGCCCTGGCGTACGGGCTGATCGCGGGGGCGGTGCAGGCGAAGCTGCCGCTGTTCCTGGGCTCCTACCCGATCACCCCGGCCTCCGACATCCTGCACGAGCTGTCCAAGCACAAGCGGTTCGGCATCCGCACCTTCCAGGCCGAGGACGAGATCGCCGGGGTGGCCGCCGCGCTGGGCGCCTCCTTCGGCGGGTCGCTCGGCGTGACCACCACCTCGGGCCCCGGCGTCGCGCTGAAGGCCGAGACCGTGGGCCTCGCGGTGACCACCGAGCTGCCGCTGATCGTCGTGGACGTACAGCGGGCCGGCCCCTCGACCGGCATGCCGACCAAGACCGAGCAGACCGACCTGCTGATGGCCATGTACGGCCGCAACGGCGAGTCCCCGGTCCCGGTCCTGGCCCCGGCCACGCCGTCGGACTGTTTCACGATGGCGGTGGAGGCGGCGCGCATCGCGGTGAAGTACCGCACGCCCGTGATGCTGCTGTCGGACGGTTACCTGGCCAACGGCTCGGAGCCCTGGCGCATCCCGGAGGTGTCGGAGCTTCCCGACATCTCCGCGCCTTTCACCACCGAGGCCAACGGCGAGGACGGCACGTACCTGCCGTTCAAGCGTGACCCGGAGACGCTGGCCCGCCCGTGGGCGGTGCCGGGCACGGCGGGCCTGGAGCACCGGATCGGCGGCATCGAGAAGGCCGACGGCACCGGCAACATCTCCTACGACCCCGACAACCACGACAGGATGGTCCGGCTGCGCCAGGCCAAGATCGACGGCATCGACGTGCCCGATCTGACGGTCGACGACCCCAGTGGCGACGCCCGCGTGCTGGTGCTCGGGTGGGGCTCGACGTACGGGCCGATCGCGGCGGCGGCCCGGCGGGTGCGCGCGGCCGGGCACAAGGTGGCCCAGGCGCACCTGCGTCACCTGAACCCGCTGCCCGCCAACACCGGCGAGGTGCTGCGCTCCTACGACAAGGTGCTGCTGCCGGAGATCAACCTCGGGCAGCTCGCCATGCTGCTGCGAGCCCGCTTCCTGGTCGACGTGATCAGCTACAACCGCGTGCGGGGGCTCCCCTTCAAGGCCGAGGAGCTCGCCGCCGTCATCGGGGAAGTGATCGAGAGTGTCTGACAGCTTCAACGGGGGCCTCAACGGCAAGGGCCTGGCCCTGATCCCGCGCACCGACTCCAAGCAGACCCTGAAGGACTTCAAGTCCGACCAGGAGGTGCGCTGGTGCCCGGGCTGCGGCGACTACGCGATCCTCGCCGCGGTGCAGAGCTTCCTGCCCGAACTTGGGCTGCGCCGGGAGAACATCGTGTTCGTCTCCGGCATCGGCTGCTCCTCCCGCTTCCCGTACTACCTGAACACCTACGGTTTCCACTCGATCCACGGGCGGGCACCGGCGATCGCGACCGGCCTGGCCGCCTCCCGGCCCGACCTGTCGGTGTGGGTCATCACCGGTGACGGCGACGCGCTGTCGATCGGCGGCAACCACCTCATCCACGCGCTGCGCCGCAACGTCAACCTGAACATCCTGCTGTTCAACAACAGGATCTACGGCCTGACCAAGGGGCAGTACTCCCCCACCTCCGAGATCGGCAAGATCACCAAGTCGACCCCGATGGGCTCGCTGGACAAGCCGTTCAACCCGATCTCGCTGGCGCTCGGGGCCGAGGCCGGGTTCGTCGCCCGGACCATGGACAGCGACCGCAAGCACCTGCAGGGCGTGCTGCGCCAGGCCGCCGAGCACCGCGGGGCCTCTCTGGTGGAGATCTACCAGAACTGCAACATCTTCAACGACGGGGCCTTCGACACGCTGAAGGACCCGGGCACCCGGGACGAGATCACCGTACGGCTGGAGCACGGTCAGCCGATCGTGTTCGGCACCGGCGAGAACGAGCGGGCCGTACGGCTGTCGCCCACGGGCGGCGTCGAGGTCGTGCGCCGCGCCGAGGTGGCCGACGGGGAGATCCTGGTGCACGACGCCCACAACCCCGACCCCTCGCTCGCGTTCGCGCTGTCCCGGCTGGACGAGCCGGCGTTCGAGCACGTGCCGATGGGCGTCTTCCGCTCGATCGACCGGCCCTCCTACGACCACCTGCTGAACGAGCAGCTCGCCACGGCCACGGCCGACAAGGGCGAGGGCAGCCTCGCCGACCTGCTCCACGGCGGGGACACCTGGACCATCGGCTGACGCGACCGACAAACCTCACGGCCCCGGTTCTTTCAGGACCGGGGCCGGGGCTTTTTCTGAAGGCGAAGGCATCACCACAAGTCCCCATTTTCCGGGGGCCGTGAATGGCATACTCGAACCGCGCCGCGGGGCGGTGCCCGAGTGGGATCAGTGTGCCGACGCTACGGAGGGGCTCTGTTGATGGACCTGTACCGCCGGGCGCCCGGGACAGGGCTGCGCTATCTGGGCCATGCCGGGTTCATCGCCGAGCACCAGGGCGTCCGGCTGCTCATGGATCCCTGGTTCTACCCCGCGTTCCTGCACTCGTGGTTTCCGTACCCCGACAACCGGCACCTTCTGGACGTGGTGACCAGTGGTCGTTTCGACTACCTCTACGTCTCCCACGCCCACGAGGACCATTACGACGAGCGCCTGTTACGCATGCTGGACAGGTCGATAACCGTGATCGTCCCCCGCTACCGCTCGAGAATCATGGTGAAGCGGTTCGCCGCGCTGGGCTTCGCCGACGTCGTGGCGCTGGGCCACAAGGAGTCCCACGAGCTCGCGCCCGGCTTCACCGTGACGATGTACCTCGACACCAGTCACAAGGAGGACAGCGGGCTCCTGCTCGACCTGGACGGCTACCGCTTCCTCGATCTCAACGACTGCAACACCCCGATGTCGGAGCTGCCCGGCGACGTCGACCTGCTGGCCGCGCAGTACTCGGGCGCGATGTGGTACCCGAACTGCTACGACTATCCGCCCGAGGTGATGCGGAAGAAGGTCGAGGCCGTCCGGGGGGACCTGCTGGACACGCTCTACCGCAAGGTACGGATCACCGGGGCCACCGCCTACCTGCCGTCGGCGGGCCCGGCCTGCTTCCTCGACCCGGTCCTGGAGGCGTACAACGACAGGGAGGCGACGATCTTCCCGCAGTGGGAGGACGTGGCGGACCGGTTCGCCGACGCGTGCCCCGGCGTCGAGGTGCTGCGGCTCTTCCCGGGCGACGTGGTACGGCTGGACGACCAGCCCGGCGGCACGCTGGTGGAACGTGACAGCGACGCGCCGCCCACCGAGGACCTCGCCGCCTATCGGGAGCGGCGCCGCGACGAGTGGGGCGCGTTCTACGACGAGCCGGCGGAGCCGGTGACCACCGAGGAGATCGAGGCGTACTTCGCCAAGCTGCAGAGCTGGAACAAGCGCTTCCTGGGCGACTTCGCCAAGGACGTCCGCCTGGTGGCGGACGGCCGCATGTGGGACGTGCGCCTGGGCCACCTGGCCGAGCACTTCGTGATCGAGGGCGAGGAGCCGTACGACCCCGAGTACACGCTCCTGCTGTGCCCCAGGACGATGCGGGCGGTGATCGAGGAGCGGACCGGCTGGGAGGAGGCCCTGCTGTCCATGCGGGTGGGCCTGCACCGCGAGCCCGACGTCTTCGACCTGACCTTCATGAGCCTGCTGCGGTACGGTAACCAGCCCGTGCAGACGATGCAGATGCTGCGGGAGCGGCAGAACACCGAGACCATCGAGCGTGACGGTCTGCGCATGCAGCGGTTCTGCCCGCACGCGGGCGAGGACCTCACCCATGCCGTCATCTGCGACGGCGTCGTCGAGTGCCCCCGTCACCACTGGAAGTGGGACGCGGCCACGGGAGAGTGCGTCGACGGCGGCACGCTGCCCCTGCGGGTGGAACCGCTGACCTGACGGCTCGCCGGAGCGCCGGGAGCCGCGACTACGTGGCGCGGAGCTTGTCGTAGTACGCCAGGCATTCGTCGTAGGCGGGCAGCAGGCCGGCGGCCATGGCCTCCGACAGCGTGGGGGCGGCGGCGTCCTTCGGCGACAGGATCGGCTCCAGGCCGGCCGGCCAGGCGATGCCGAGCTCGGGGTCGAGGGGATGCACCCCGTGCTCGCGCCCGGGCGCGTAGGGCTCCGAGCACAGGTAGACGACCGTGGCCCGCTCGCTGGTCGCCATGAAGGCGTGCCCGAGCCCCTCGGCGAGGTAGACGCCCCTCCTCGTGACGTCGTCCAGTTCGACGGCCTCCCAGCGGCCGAAGGTGGGCGACCCGGTTCTGAGGTCCACGACCACGTCGACGACGGATCCGGCCACGCAGGTGACGTACTTCGCCTGGCCGACCGGGACCTCGGCGAAGTGGACGCCTCTCAGCACCCCCCGGCGGGAGACCGAGCAGTTGGCCTGGGCGAGGCGCATGGAGTGCCCCACGGCCTCCGCCAGCCCGTCCGCCTTGAACCACTCGAGGAAGTCGCCCCGGTCGTCGGCGTGGATCGCCGGGGTGAAGGTGTACGCCCCGGCGATCGGCAGTTGTCTCATGTCAGAGTTCGACCGTGGTCCGGGTGCCCTGCCACACGTTGTTCTGCCACACGTTGCCGGGCGCCGATCTGTCGAAGTGCGCCACCGGGCCGTACGCGCCGCAGTTGGAGAAGAGCGAGCGGCTGAACACGTTGTCGCGGACCACGACGTTCCTGCTCGACCCGGCCTTGTCACCGCCGCCGTAGAAGCAGTAACCTCCGCCGCCGATCAGGTTGCCCTGGATGAGGACGTTGGTGACGGGACCGAGGCTGGTGGCCAGCATGATCGCGCTCGTCTGGCCGACGGGGTTGAGGATGGTGTTGTTCTTGATCACCAGCGGTGCGCTTCCGGACGAGCCCTCGGTCTGGATGCCGTCGACGTGGTCCCCGGTGAACGCGCGCAGGTCGTGGATGTAGTTGCCCTCGATGGTCCCGCGCCCGGTGTTGATCGCGTCCGTCGCGTCGTGGATGTCGTTGCCGCGGATCGTGATGTCGCCGTCCCCGATGTTCTTGACGGCCACGGCCAGCTGGCGCCTGCCGTCCCCGGCGATCTCACAGTGGTCGACGACGAGGTTGCCGTGGCCGTTCCTGAGCTGGACGCCCCACTCTCCGGTGGTGATGATCCTGCAGTTGCGCAGGGTCACGTTGTCGGCGTAGACGTCGATCGCGTCGGTGAACTCCACGCCGTCGTAGACGGCGCCGTTCTGCCGGAGTTCGCCGCCCTTCATCCGGGTGAACACCGTGCCCTTCGCGGGGCCCGTGGTGGAGGCGTCGGGGAATCCGTTCGCCGGCGGCGGAGCCTGGGTGGGCTTCGAGCTCGGCTCGGACGTCGCCGTGGGAGTGGCGGAGCGGCCGGGCCCCGTGGTCGGGGTGACGCGCGGCGTCACGGGCGGCGTGACGGGAACGGTCACCGTCGGTGTCGCCGCAGGCGTGGTCGTCGCCGTGTCGTCCGGGTACGCCGGCGTCACCGGCGCCCCCGGCGTCTCCGCGGGCTTCTGGGGGGGCTCTGTCGGGTCCGAGGCCGGCGGCTCGCCCTCCTCGCCCGCCGGATCCGGGACCACCGTGGTGTAACGGAAGACGACGTCGACGAAGTAGTTGTAGCCGGCGGGGTTGGAACGCCGGGGGAAGGACGGCCGGCCGTAGGAGAAGACGCCGTTGCGCTCCGCCGGCGCGACCAGGGGACCCACCTCCAGCGGCCCCTGCGTGAACACCCCGCGCTGCGCCACGTACCTGCCGGCGCCGCTGTTGTAGGAGACCGTGTAGGTGCGTCCGGCCTCCAGCGCCACCGGCGCCGACAGACGGGTTTCCTGCCAGCCTCGGCTGGTCTCGGAGCGGAAGGTGACGCGAGCCAGCAGCGCCCCGCGGTCGCTCCACAGGCTCCCGATGTGCCGGCCGTAGTCACCCCGCGCCTTGAGGAAGCGCAGCGCGACGACCTGGCCCTCGACCTGGGGGACGAACCGCATGCCGACCTCGACCGGCATCGGATCGCGCCGGGTCCTGGCCGACTGCGACTCCGGCGCGAAGCTGGCCTGCAGGACCCGTTCCTGGGCGACGGGAACCGTCGGGCCGAGCGACGTCTCGGGCGAACGGCTGGTGAGGGCCACGGTGACCGCGACTCCGCCGACGGCGCAGGCGGCGAGCAGCGACACCAGGCCGGGCAGCCGGCTCCGCCGGCCGCTCGCGCGCCTCGAGCTACGTACCATCGCTCTGCCTCCGACCTACGCGCCCGGTCGAGCGCCTCGTTTCCGCCGACTCAGCGATATACCCAAGCGGTCATTGTTGCGGCTGCGACACGGCGAGACAACAAGAATGGCAGAGTTCGTCTATTTTTCAGTTAAACAAACCGAGTGTCGGAATTATCCGTCCTCACGGCTCCACCGGACGGCCGGTGTCGAGCCAGACGTTGTCCCGCCACTCGTTACCGCGCCCGGCGGACTCCCAAGCGTTGACCGGTCCCCATCGGCCGCCCTTGGGGAAGATCTGCCGGGTCCAGACGTTTTTGATGACCTTGATGTTGCTGGTGGCGTGTTTGTCGTCGGCCCCCCGCCCCGCGTAGAGGCTGTAGCCGCCGCCCCCCAGCAGGTTGCCCTCGATCAGGACGTCGTGCGGGGCGCCGAAGTCCTGGAACAGGCCCACGGCCGAGGTCTGCTCCTGCTGGTTGAACAGGGTGTTGTTCCTGATGATCAGCTTCAGGCCGGCCGCGGGACCGCTCCCCGCCTGGATCAGGTCGACGTGGTCGTCCTTGCCCGGCGACGGGTCGTGGATGTAGTTGCCCTCGATGAGGCCGTGCGAGGTGACCACGCCGTCGGCGGTTCCGGAGATGTTCGTACGGCGGACGGTCAGCATGCCGCCGAAGTTGAGCACCGCCTGGTCGATCTTGTGTCCCGGCGTGCTGACGATCTCGCTGTCCTCTATCACCAGGCCGCCGACGCCCTGCCGCTGGATGATCCCCCAGCCCTGGTGGGAGTCGCTGACGACCCGGGTGCGGCGGATGACGACGTCGTCGGCCTCGACGCTGATGTCTCCGTGGACCTCGTAGCCGTCGATCACCTCGCCCGGGGTGGTCACCCGGAGGACCGGGTTGGGGATCAGCTGGATGTCGCCGACCCCCGTCGTCTTCGCGTTCGGCCACCGGGACGCGTCGATGGCGCCGGAGGCGCGGGAGGACGGCGTGGCCGTCGCGCGCACGTGCAGGCTCTCCCGCTCCTCGCCGGGACGCGGCACGGCCACCAGCCACACGACCGCTCCGCCGACGACGGCGCCCGCGAGAAGGGCCGCGACCAGCCTCCCCCACCCTGCCGGTGCCATACGTTGTCCCTTCATCGCGACGGTACGGGAGCCCGCGGCGGCGGTGCCGCCGCCGGCGCTCTGCGCAACCGGAGCCAGCTTCGCCGGGAGGCGAGCACCCGGTCCGCCACCACTGCGCTCTTCACCACGACCATGACTACCAGCAGAGCGAGGACGGCGGCGGCCTGTTTGGTGTGCCTGGGCACCTCGACGGCCTTCCGGGTGCTCGCCACGTTCTTCAGTCGGAGAAGGTAGTAGTCGTCGTCGGCGCCCGCGGACATCTGCCAGGACGCCAGCCTGACCCGCATCGCCCGGACCAGCACGGTCATCGCCTTCTCCGCCTCGGCGGCCGCGGGGGCGAAGGTGTCGACCACGATGTACGGCTGGTCGTGGGTCGGCACCTCCTCGCTGCCCTGGTTGTCCATCACGACCCGGTAGTCCGCGCGCCCGCCCGCCCTGGCCACCTCGTCCCGGGACCTGTCGTCGTCGAAGGACGCCGCCAGCAGTTCGGCCGTGCCGATCGTGCTGGAGGTGAACTTGGTCTCCTCGCCCTGCCGCACCACGGAAACCACGCTGTGCGCCTGGTAGGAAGCGGGGGCCAGCTCCGTGACATAGAATCCGGGGCCGCCGATCGCGACGATGACGAACAGCACCACCAGCGGATGCCGGAAAATCGCCCTGAATATGTGGCGAATAGTCACGGAACGCTCCAAGCGGGGTGCAAGGGACCGTCTGAACGTGCCATTGTTGCACCACGCGACTCGGGGCGCATCGCGAATCAGGGCGCGCGCTTCCCCGGCCCGGCTGGCGGAACCTCCTGTCGTAGGGGACACTTTGTGGGTCCGTTTACCTGGGAACGGTCCGGCGGTCCAGGGACGGCCCGTCCGGTACCGCCCGCATGAGCACACCGGCGTCACGACTATTCACGCGGGGTGGAAGTTGATGGAGGTCCGGTGGACCTGATGGAGGCCGTGTTCGTCCTCGCGCGCCGATGGACGATCACGATTCCCCTGCTGGTGCTCACGATCGCGGCCGTGACGGCGGGATACCTTCTGGTGCCCTGGACCTACGAGTCCTCGGGGACCGTCGTGTTCCTCACGTCGAGGCAGATCGCCGAGAAGAACACCGGTGGCAACCCGTACCTGGCCTTCGACGGGTCCCTGTCGATCACCGCGGAACTGGTCGGCCGCGCGGTCGACGACGAGCTCACCGCGCAGGACCTCGCGCAGCATGGTCTCACCGGTACGTACGAGACGCAGATCCCGCCCGACAGCCGCGCCCCCCTGCTCAAGGTGACCGTCACCCACAGCGACCCCGCCATGGCGCAGGCGACCATGGAGGCGATCCTCAAGAGGATCCCCGCCGCGCTCGACGACCTCCAGAAGACCAACAGCTCCATATCCCAGGTCCGGCTCTCGGTGCTCACCAAGAGCAAGAAGCCGGAGCGGGTGGCGACGTCGAAGATCCGGTCGCTGGTGGGAGTACTCGCGGTCGGTCTCATGCTGACGGTCGGCGCGCCGCTGATCATCGAGTCGATCAAGAACCCGCGCCGGCCGATCCAGCCCAAGCGCGTCCCGGACCCGAACGGCGGGCTCGCGCCGAAACGGCTCCGGCTGGACGACGACGCGCCCACGGCCGTCCACGTCTGGCCGCCCGCGGCGGCCGCCCCCGCCCGCCCGCCGGCGAGCGGGAATCCGCCGGAGCCGGCTCGCCCGAGGAGGGACGGGCAGGGTTCGAGCCGGAGCAGGACCCGGGGCACGCGCAGAACCCCCCGCGCGAATCCCGACGGGAACCCGAACGCGGCCGGCGACCGGACCGACACGGCCTGGCCGAGGGAGACCGACGATGGCCGGAACACGAGAAGATACCCCTAGGGCGCGGCGGAAGGCATGGTCAACGGTGCGGTCGACGGCGTGAGCGACCTTTCCGAGCCGGTTCTCGACGACGAGGCGCCGCGTCGGCGGCTGCCCTTCTCCGTGGACGCCGTGACCGTGCTCAGCCTGCTGGTCGTGGCGCTCGTGCTGATCCCGTCGCGATACGTGGTGGGCCCGCTCGGCTCCGCAGGCACCCCCGCGATCCTCATCGCCGCGGTGGCGTTCGGCTGGTACTGCGCGTCGATCTTCACGGAGCGCTCCACGCCGCTGCGGGGGCGGCAGCCGGTCCGGACCTCGATCTTCGTCTACGTGTGCGCCATCCTGGCCAGCTTCGTGGCGGCCACGACCCGGCCGATCTCCCCGGCGGAGCTGCAGGCGGCCAACACGTCGCTGCTGCCCGTGATCGGCTGGTGCGGCATCGCCCTGCTGGCCGCCGACGGAATCCCGAACCGCGAGCGCCTCGACGTGCTGCTGCGCAGGTTCGTCATGGGGGCGACGTTCGTGGCCATCGTGGGGATCGTCCAGTTCGCCACGGCGTTCGACCTGTCGCAGTATCTGGCGTTTCCCGGGCTCAAGGTGAACGGGACGTTCATCTCGCTGTACAACCGCGACGGCTTCAACCGGCCGACCTCGACGACGATCCACCCGATCGAGTTCTCCGCGACCCTCGCGATGGCGCTGCCGCTCGCCCTCCACACCATGCTGTACGGCCCGGCCGCGAAGCGCTGGTCCAACCGTTTCTGTGTGGCGGCGCTCGCGGTGGCCATCCCGCTGACCGTGTCCCGGACCGCGGTGCTCGGCATGGCCGTCACGTTCGCCGTCCTCATGCCCACCTGGCCGAGAGCGTGGCGGCACGCCGCCTACGTCGCCCTGCTGATGTTCACGGGCGTCATGGGCGTGGCGGTGCCCGGCCTGCTGGGGACGTTCAAGCGGATGTTCCTCGGGATGAACGAGGACTCCAGCGCCACCGCGCGCACCGACGACTACGCGGCGGTGGCCGAGTACTTCTCCCAGCACCCCTTGTTCGGCCGTGGTGTCGGCACCTTCCTGCCGCACGTCTACCGGATCCTGGACAACCAGTACCTCGCGACGCTGGTGGAGACGGGCGCGTTCGGGCTGTCGGCCGTGCTGCTCATCTTCGTGTGCGGGTGGACCGTCGCACGCCGCTCGCGACGCAAGTCCGCGGACGCGCCGACCCGTCATCTCGGCCAGGCCCTCGCGGCGGGCATCGCGGTGTTCGCGGTGACGTGCGGCACGTTCGACGCCTTCTCCTTCCCCGTCGCCGTCAGCTCCGCCTTCCTGCTGATCGGCTGCGCGGGCGCGCTGTGGCGCATCACCGACCCGTATGGAGGCGCGTATGTCGCCGTATCCCCGCGTTGGCTTCGCCTGCTTGTGGGACGAGGATCCACGCAGGACCTGGTCGTACACTCCCTGGAACCTGCGCGCGGCAATGCGCGAACGGGCCGACCTGGTTGATCTCGGTGTGGAGATCCCGAGGACGGTCCGCACCGCCCTGCGCGCCGCCCACGTACGGCCCCGCCACGGCCGGCTGGCCACGACGTGGAAGTACTCGAGGATCACCGACGAGTACTGCCGCAGGGCGCTGCTGCGCTCGCTGCGGGGCTCGGACTGCGAGGCGGTCCTGCAGATCCAGGACATCGCGCCGCTGCCGGCGCCTTTCTTCCTCTACCAGGACCTGAGCTACGACGCGCTGCTCAGTGTGCACGACCCGGACAACCGGCACGCCGTGCTGCCCAACATCTCGCCCGGCATGATGCGCCGCAGGCGCGAGCGCCAGCTCGACATCTACGCGCGCGCGACGGGGGTGCTGGCGATGAGCTCCTGGTTCGCCCGGACGCTCGTGGAGGTGACCGGGCTGCCCGCCGGGAAGGTGCACGTCGTGCATCCGGGCATCACGTCCGTGGGCGACCCCTCCCGTCCCCTGCCCGAACGGGAACGTCCCCGGCGGCGGCTGCTGTTCGTGGGCGGTGACTTCCGGCGCAAGGCGGGAGCGCTGGTGGTCGCGGCCACCCGGCTGCTGCGCCGCGACTTCGACCCGTCCCTCACCCTCACCGTGGCGGGACCCCCCGCCTGGCCGTTGCCCGGTGAGCCGCCGGAGGGCGTCCGGTTCCTCGGGCAACTGCCCCCCGCCGAGGTCGCCGCGCTGTGGGACGAGCACGACCTGTTCGTCATGCCGTCACATCTGGAGGCCTTCGGGATCGTCTTCGCCGAGGCCCTCGCCCGGGGCGTCCCGTGCGTGGGCCGCGACGCCTTCGCCATGCCGGAGATCATCCGCCCGGGTGAGAACGGCGGCCTGGTCTGCGGCGACGACCCGGCCGAGCTGGCGGAGACGATCGCCGGGATCCTGGACGACGACGGGCTCTACGCCCGGTGCCGGAAGGACGCCGCCGCGACCGTGGAGTGGTTCAGCTGGGACCGGGCCGCCCGGCAGGCGCTCGAAGTCGTCACCGCCGCCTGAGCGGCCGATGCCGCCGGGCCCCGGGCGGGAGGTCACAGCGCCTTACGGAGCGCCCCGGCCACCTCCTCCTGCTGCTCCGGAGTGATGTGCGGGAAGATCGGCAGGGAGAGGATCTCTCCGGCCGCGCGCTCGGCCACCGGGAAGTCGCCCGCGCTATACCCGAGGTCCGCGAACGCCGGCTGGAGGTGCACCGGCACCGGGTAGTGGATCTGGGCCTGCACCCCCTGTTCGTGCAGACCGGCGAGCACGCGGTCGCGGTCGGGCACCCGGATCACGTAGAGGTGCCAGACATGGTCGGTGCCCAGCGCCTCCTCAGGAGAGGCCGGGAGGGTCACGCCCGCGTCCACGAGGTCGGCCAGCAACTCGCCGTAACGGGCCGCCGCCCTCCGCCGCCGGTCGTTCCACTCGGCGAGCCGCCGCAGCTTCGCCCGCAGCACCACGGCCTGGAGAGTGTCGAGGCGTGAGTTGAAGCCGAGCGTCTCGTGCCGGTATTTCACGACGCTGCCGTGGTTGCCCAGCAGGCGCACCCTTCTGGCCAGCTCGGCCGAGCCGGTGGTGACCGCGCCCGCGTCGCCGTACGCGCCGAGGTTCTTGCCGGGGTAGAAGCTGGTGGCGGCGATGGCTCCGAATCCGCCGGAGCCGACTCCGTCGCGGGTCGCGCCCTGGGCCTGGGCGGCGTCCTCCAGGATCGGAACGTCGCCGGCGACCTCGGCGATCCGGTCCATCCGGGCCAGCCGGCCGTACAGGTGGACGGGGACGATCGCCGCGGTGCTCGGGGTGATCGCGGCGGCGAGCCGGTCCGGGTCGATCAGCAGGCGGGCCGGCTCGGCGTCGACGAGGACCGGCCGTGCCCCCGCCCTGAGCACCGCCTCGGCGGTGGCCACGAACGTGTTGGCGGGCAGGACCACCTCCGATCCGGGTCCCGCCCCCAGCGCTCGCAGCGCGAGTTCGATCGCGTCGGTGCCGTTCGCGACGCCGACGCAGTGCGCGACGCCGCTGAAGGCGGCGTACTCCTCCTCGAACGCGGCCACGTCCGGCCCCTGCATGAAGGCGGTGGAGCCGAGCACGCGGGCGAAGCCGGCGTCGATCTCCTCCGCCACCTCCTCGTGAGCGGCCCGCAGGTCGACGAACGGGATCACAGAAGCTCCTTCTGCCATGAGGCTGTCACGTTGGATTCACGGGCGCCGGACGGAGGTACCGGGCGGGGTTGCCCGCCCACACCTCGCCCTCGGGCACGTCCCTGGTCACGACCGATCCCATGCCGACGAGCGACCAGGCCCCGACGGTACGGTTCTCCCGGACGAGCGCCCCGGCGCCCAGGTAGGCGCCGCGGCGGATCCGCACCCCACCCGCCAGCCGTACGCCGGAGGCGATGGTGGCGAAGTCCTCCACCACGTCGTCATGGGTGAGGGTGACGTGGGGCATTACCGCGACGTGGGCGCCCACCTCGACCGAGGCGGTCAGCACGCACTGTGCCTGCACCACCGATCCGGGACCCACCCGGGAGGTGGCGGACACCACGGCGGTGGGGTGGACGAGGGTGGCGTACCGTTCGGCGGGCAGGCCGAGCCGTGCCACGATCCTGAGGCGGCTGGCGTAGTCGTCCGGCCTGCCGGTGCAGACGACGAGCCGGGCGTGGTCCGGCAGCGCGGCGACGCCGCCGAGGACGGGCAGGCCGTCCACGAGGGTCCCATGGCGGGCCGGGTCGTCGTCGAGGAAGCCGAGCAGCCGCCATCGGCCGGCGGACGCCAGCGCCAGCTGGGCGGTCTCCCTGGCGAAGCCCCCCGCCCCGACGAGCACCAGATCCTCGGGGATCACGTCGCGGCCTCCGCCGCCACCGCGCCGGCGCCCCGCAGGCCGCGCAGCGCCCCCCTCTTCAGGTAGACGAGCGCGCCGACCACCGCCAGCGTGACGGACCCCGCCAGGAGCAGGGCCACCACGTCGATCCTGATAAACCAGGCGATCAGCGCGGCGGCCAGCCCGGCGAGCAGGCCGCCGGCGACGCCGGGCGCGACGCTCGCCGCCAGGCCCAGCGCGCCGACCCCGACCCGTCTCAGCTCGCGCAGGTAGATGGGCAGCACGACGAGCACCGCGACGGCGACGTGCGCGACGCCCGCCCCGGCGAAGCCGTACGCGCGCACCGCTACCACGAGCGCCGGGGCGAGCAGGACCAGCCAGATCACCTGCACGGTGAACACCACCCGTGAGCAGGCGAGCACCACGAAGTAGTCGTAGACCAGCTCGTAGGCGATCCGCAGCGCGCCGAAGACGGCCAGCCACACCAGGGCGGAGGCGGCCGGCTCCCACACCGGGCCGTAGACGAACCGGACGAGCGGTCCGGCGGCCCCGGCCAGCAGCAGGCACACGGGCACCGTCACCGCGACGAGAAGCCCGGCCGTGGAGGTGAAGGCCCCGCGCAGCGCCGGCGGGTCGTGCTGCAGCCGGGCGAAGGCGGCGGGGGCCACGCTGCGCACCGGCTGGGAGAACACGCTCACCGGCCAGTTGGACAGGTTGAAGGCCAGCACGTAGAAGCCGAGGGCGGTGGCCCCCAGCAGATGCCCCACGACGAACTGGTCGAGGTTGGCGACGAGGAAGACGACGATGCTCGACCCCGCGAGCGGCAGGCCGAACCGCAGCAGCCTGCGGGCCACCGAGAGATCGAACCCGAGCCGGAGCCCGCCGGGCGCGAATCCGATGTACAGGAGGGCCGACCCGGCGGCCCCGGCCAGGCGCCCGACCGCGAGGCTCATCGCGCCCCATCCGGCGAAAGCGAGGGCGATCGACACGAGCGCGCCCAGCCAGTTGTTCACCTGGTCGGCGACGGCCTTCCTGTCCTGCCTGAAGTATCTCTGGAGCATGGCGGCGGGGGCGGCCACCGCCCCGCTCACCAGCACGTTGAGGGCGAGCAGCCGCACGACGGGCGCGGCCTGCGGATTGCCCATGGCCGCGGCGAACGCCGGCGCGCCGGCGAAGCAGGCGAGGTAGATCAGGCCGCTGGAGACGAGGGAGATGGTCGCGACCGTGGGAGCGATCTCCTTCGGGTCCCCCGGCCAGCGGACGATGGCCAGGCTCACCCCCAGCTCGTTGAAGCTCAGCACGGCCAGCAGGGCCACCATGGCGACGGCGAACGTGCCGAACTCGGCCGGCCCGAGCAGCCGGGCGAGCACGATGCCGATGGCGAGCGTGCTGAGCCTTCCCACGACGGTGTTGACGAGGCTCCAGCCGAGGGCCCGGGACGCCTGCCCGAAAAGAGAGTCGCCGTCCCGCACCCGGATGCTCCGTAACCGGCTCACCACTTGTCCGCCATCGGCTCCCGGGGGGTGGCACGGGCCGCGGCCACGGCGTTGAAGTCGTCGGCGGGCGCCCGGCCCCGCGCCCGCGCGTACTTGCGGCGCACCTTGTAGCCGACCACGGCGGCCGACGAGCCGAGCGCCGACCGCAGCGAGCCGCGCGGGCCCGTCCCGGTCAGCGCGTCCCGGTAGACACCCTCCTGCACGCGGGCCGCGCTCTGGAGACTGAAACGCTCCACGACGAGCGAGCGGCCGAAGGCGCCGAGCTCGGTCCGCAGCCCGGCGTCCGTCAGCAGCGGGCGAAGCGCCTCCTCCAGCCTGCGAGGGCCCTCGGCGGCGCCGTTCCCGAGGCCGTACCAGCCGCCGGTGAGGAAGCGGTCGACGGTCCGCGGGGTGAGCGTCTCGAAGAACCCCGCCTCGCCCTGCACGACGAGCGGGCAGCCGAAGGCGAGGGCGCGCAGCGCCGACCCGCCCATGCCGATCGCGACCGCGCCGCACGCGTACGCCGGTCGGGGGTCGAACAGCTCGCCGGTCAGCACGACGACCCGCTCACCCGCCCTGGCGTTGGCCTCGGCGGCCCGCCGCTCCACCTGGTCGCGGGCCGCGCCGTCGCCGACGACGACCAGCCGGACCGGCAGTTCGGCGGCCAGACGGCCCACGACGTCGACGGCCGTCAGCAGGCCCTCCAGCTTGAGCTCCGGCACGAGGCGGCACACCACGACGACGTTGAGCCGGTCGTCCCCCAGCCCGAAGCGGGCGGTGAACTCCCCGGAGGGGACGCCGGGCGCGTTGGCGACGACGTCCACCGGCGGCTCGATGAGACGCACGTACCTGCGGCGCCCGGCCTCCAGCTTCCGCAGTTCCTCCGTACCCACGACGAGCGGCAGCTCGGGGGGCAGGAACGGCGCGACGCCGGCGGACATCACCGTGCACACGGCCGCGGCGGGCGACCTGCCGAACGTGGCGAAGTACGCCTCCAGCCCCGGCGGCCACTCGTATCCGTGCACGACGTCGATGCCCCGCTCGGCGACCAGCCTTCTGATCATCCGGATGGTGGGCGGATCGGGGCGCCGCCTCGCCGGGTCCAGCTCGACGTGTTCCAGCCCCGCCGCCCTGACCCGCTCGACGAGCGGCCCGGGATCGCTCACCAGCATGACCTCGTGTCCGAGGTCGCGTACGGCCGCCGCGAGCTCGATGGCGTTGAGCTGGCTGCCCCCGACCTCCATCGTGTGGGGGTAGACGAGGATCCTCATGCCCGGCTCGCCGCCCTGATGACTCCCACCACGACCTCCTGGTCCCGCTCGGTCAGGTCGTGGTGGAGCGGCAGGATCAGCGAGTCGCGGGTGAGCCGCTCGGTGACCGGCAGGTCGGCCTTCGCGTCGGAGGCGTACGCGGGCTCCAGGTGAGCCGCCATGATGCCGCGCCGGGCCGACACGCCCGCCTCGCCGAGGAGCCGCAGCAGCTCGTCGCGGCCGACCGGGAAGTCCTCGGGCGGCAGGACCCAGAAGCCCTGGTAGTTGGTCTCGCCGTGCCGCGGGTCGCGGATCGCGTACAGGCCCGGGATGTCGCTCAGCAGGTCGTGGTAGCGGGCGGCCAGCGACCTGCGGCGGGCGACCATCGCGTCGAGCTTGGCCAGCTGGACCAGGCCCAGCGCGGCCTGCATGTCGGTCATGCGGTAGTTGAAGCCGGTCTCCAGGTACTGCTCCAGGATGGGGGTGGCGCCGGCGGCGTGCCTGTCGGCCGCGCTGACGCTCATGCCGTGCTCGCGCAACCGCCTGGCGCGGGCCGCCCACTCCCCGTTCCCTGTGGTGATCATCCCGCCCTCGCCGGTGGTGAGGAGCTTGCGCGGGTGGAACGACCACGCGGCCACCAGCGCGTCCGCGCCGACCGGACGGCCCTTGTAGACCGAGCCCGCGGCGCACGCGGCGTCCTCGACGACGGCGATCCCCCGCGGCTCGCAGACCGCGCGCACCGCGTCGGCGTCCGCCGGAGTGCCCGCCTGGTGCACCAGGATCACCGCGCGGGTGCGGCCGGTGAGGGCCGCCTCCACGGTCTCCGGGGTGAGGTTGGCGGTGGTGGGCTCGACGTCCGCGAAGACGGGAACCGCGCGGAGGTAGCGGACGGCGTTGGCCGTCGCGATGAAGGAGAGCGAGGGCACGACGACCTCGTCGCCCTCCTCCACCCCGGCGAGCAGCAGTGCGAGGTGGAGCGCGGTCGTGCAGGAGGACAGGGCGACGCCGTGGGCGGCGCTCATCCTCGCCGCGAACGCCGCCTCGAACTCCGCGACCCTCGGCCCCTGGGCCACCCAGCCGGACTCCACCGCCGCGGCGACCGCGGCCGCCTCCTCCGGCCCGAACCACGGCTTCATCACGGGTATCACGCCCGTGACACCTCCCTCGTCTCGTTGTCGAGCAGCCCGGCCAGCGCCAGGGCGCGTTGCGACCAGTCGTGCCGCGCGGCGAAGGCCCTGCGGCGCCCGGCCAGGCCGGGGGTGCGCGGCTCCCGCGCCGCCTCCGCGACGGCCCGGGCGAACTCCTCCGGCGAGCGGGCCGTCCTGATCAGCTCGCGGCCGTCCGGCTCGCTCCGCAGCAGCGCGGTGGCCGGCAGTTCGGAGGAGACGACCGCGCGGCCCGCCGCCAGGTACTCCAGCGTCTTCAGCGGAAAACTGGCCTGGTTGAACGGGGTGTCGGCGTACGGCGTCAGTCCCACGTCGATCATCCGCAGATAGGACGGAAGCTCCGTGAAGGGCTTGTGCCCCACCCATCGGACGGTGGGCCGCCGGATCAGCTCGTCGAACCGGCCGGGGGCGAAGCCCGGCTTCCGGGGGCCGACGAGGAGCAGCGGTCCGGCGACGGCCACCGCCTCCAGGAACGCGATGTCGGTCCGCTCGTTGATGTTGCCCACGAACCCCGCGACCGGGCCGTCCGCGGGAGTGAATGGCACGTCCGGGGGAGGCGGCGCGTCGTCCACATCCGCGTAGGCGGACACGTCGCAGCCGTTCGGGACCAGCTCGGCGGCCCGCCCGAGCGCGGCGAACCGGTCGCGCAGCGCCGGGCTGACCACCGCGACCGCGTCCGCCTTGCGCAGTTGCCGCGCCTCGGCTCTGATCATGGTCCGCACCGGCAGTCCCATCATCGGGGCGCCGGCCACCAGGTCGTCGGTGGCGTAGAACAGGGTGCGCGCGCCCTCGGCCGTGCCGAGGACGTCGTCGTAGTTCGCGGCGATCACCGCGTCGGCCCGCCGTCCCAGGCCGCGCAGCGCCCGCCGTACCGCACGGCGGGTCAGCGCGACGCCGAGCGGGTAGACGCCCGGCCGGGTGCGCGCGGGCGGCACCCGGACGGTGAGCAGGGTCAGGCCGGGACCCGCCGCGTCCAGTGGCGGGCGTGCCAGCGTGCCCGCCAGCTCCGGCCTCCGCCTGCGGGCCGCGACCGCGACGGGCGGGTTGACGTAGAGCACGTCGCGTCCGGTGGCCAGGCGGTCGGCGATGTGGCGGTCGGTGCCCGCCACGGAGCCGTCGTAGTGGCTTCCCGCGAAGTAGACGAGGAGCCCTTCGCTCACCGCGCCCGGCCACCCGCCGCCGCGGCCGTCGCCTCCCGCCACCAGGCGACGAGGCGGGAGAGCCCTTCCTCCAGGCCGATCTCCGGCTTCCAGCCGAGGAGCTCCACCGCGCGGGAGATGTCGGCGAGCCGCCGCGTGACGTTGTTCACCTGGCGCGGCGGCCCGTACTCCGGCCGCAGGTCGCTGCCCATCACGCGGAGCAGGGCCTCGGCGAGGCCGGTCAGGCTGATCTCGGTGCCGCCGGCGATGTTGAAGACCTCGCCGCTCACGTCGGCCGCCGCCGCGGCCAGATTGGCCCTCGCGATGTCCTCGGTGTAGACGAAGTCCATCGTCTGCTTGCCGTCGCCGAGGATCAGCGGCGGCTGCCCTCCGGCGATCCGCTCCATCCACCGGATGAGCACTTCCGTGTAGAGCCCGTGGACGTCCATCCGGGGGCCGTAGACGTTGAAGTACCGCAGCGCCACGTAGTCGAGGCCGCGCGTGGCCCGGAAGCTGCGCAGCATGCCCTCGTTGTACAGCTTCGCCGCGCCGTAGAGCGTGTCGTTGTCGTACGGGTGGTGGTTCTCCGAGGTGGGGAAGACCTCGGCCAGGCCGTAGACGGAGGCGGAGGAGGAGGCCACGACCTTGCGCACGCCCGCGTCCACCGCCGCCTCGATCACGTTGAGCGTGCCGTTGACCAGCACGTCGTTGGCCAGGCGGGGCTCCTCCACGCACTGGGTGATGCGGATGGCCGCCAGGTGGAAGACGTAGTCCACGCCCTCGGTGAGGCTCCTGACCAGGTCCCGGTCCAGGATGTCGCCTTCGACCAGGCGCACCGCCCCGCCCGCCTGCGCCAGGTTCTCCCTGCGGCCGCGGACGAGGTTGTCCAGGACGACGATCTCACCGGCTCCGGCCCGCGCGAGCTGGTCGGCGACGGCCGATCCGATCGTTCCCGCGCCTCCGGTGACGAGGCACCGGCTGCCGGTCAGTGCCGGGTACGCGTGTGTCATTGACTCCTCATTCGATTGGTCGGATCACCGAGTGGGGGCGGGGGGATGATCACAGTTCGACCCGTACGCCACCATTGTTGAGGCTGCGGGACGCCGCTTCCAGCAAACGCAGGATCCGCAGCCCGGAACGTCCGTCGGTCAGCGGCGCCCGGCCCTCGGCGATGGCGCTCGCGAACTCGCTCATCACCCCGCGCAGGGCCTCGCCTTCGGGCAGGGCCGGCACATGGATGTCACCCAGCCGGTAGGAGATGAGGGCACGGTGGCGCTCGTCGGGGCCGAGCTCGCCGGGCCGCCGGTCCACGCCCCGGTCGTAGACGCCGACCCGCTGGGAGGGGTTCAGGTCGTCCCAGACGACCGTGCGGCGCGAACCGCCGAGCACCATCGTCCGGATCTTCGTGGGACTCAGCCAGTTGACGTGGATGTGGGCGATGCTCCCGGTGGACAGCCAGAGGGTCAGGTAGGCCACGCAGGTGCGGCCCGCTCCGATCGGATCCGCGCCGTGCGTCGCCACCGCGATCGGCCGCACGTCGTCGGGGAGGACGAAGTCGAGGATGGACAGGTCGTGGGGCGCGAGATCCCACAGGACGTCCACGTCGGGCTGGACCAGCCCGAGGTTGATGCGGACCGAGTCGATGAACTGGACGTCGCCCACGCCGCCGCCGCGGACCAGCTCACGGATGTGCCGGACGGCGGGGGTGTAGCAGTAGGTGTGGTCGAGCATGAGTGCCAGGCCCGACTCCTCGGCCAGCTCGACCAGTTTGCCCGCCTCCTCCGCGTCCGGTGTGAGGGGCTTCTCCACCAGCACGTGCTTGCCGGCTTCGAGCGCGGCGCGGACGAGTTCGAAGTGGGTGGCCGCCGGGGTCGCGATGGCGACGGCGGCCACGGACGGGTCCGCGAGCACCTGCTCGACGGACGCGGTGGCCCGCACCGTGGAGTAGGACCCGAGCACCGACCGGGCCCGGCCGAGGTCCAGGTCGCAGAGCCACTCCAGCCGCAGTGCGGGCGTCGCCTGCGCGTTGCGGACCAGGTTCGGCCCCCAGTACCCGGCGCCGATGACGGCCAGCCCGATCGGTGAAGACACTGTTGTCCCTTCTGTCGAGACACAGGGCGGCGGGCCGCGCCGCTTCCCGGCACGGCCCGCCGCCTCTGCCTAGGGGTGGAAGACGACGTCGACCCAGTAGTTGGCGCCGTTGTAGGTGTTCTGCGGGAACTGGGACGCGCCGCCGTAGGCGTACACACCGTTTCCGGCCGATCCGCCGCCGTTGGCGAGCGCGGTCAGGTGGCCGTTGACGGCGGGACCGGAGTTGAAGTAACCCCCGTCTCCCGAGTAGTGGCCGTTCGGCGCGTAGTAGGACGCGACGTACGTCGTGCCGGCGGCGATCGGCACCGGGGTGGTGAACAGCAGCGTCTGCCAGCCGCCGGTCGTCTCGGTGGAGAAGGTGCCGGTGGCGAGGCGCGTGCCGTCGGCCGCCCACAGGCTGCCGATGTGCGTTCCGGTGTTGCCCGGGCCCTTGTAGAAGCGGATCCCGGTGATCTCACCGGCCACGTCGGACCGGAACTTGACGCCCACCTCGATCCCCGAGGCGTCGTTCTCGGCCACGTTGCCGGGAACGGCGTCGCTCTCCCAGATGGAGCACGGGCAGGCGCCGGTCGTCGTGAACGACCACTGGGTCTGCACCATGGTGTTGCCCGCGTCGTCCTTGGCTCCGCTCACCCGCACCGTGTACTGCTTGCCGTCGCCGAGGGCGGCGGCCGGTGTGAAGGTGAGCACCTTCCTGGTCGGGTCGAGCGAGGCGCCGCCGCTGACCAGCACGCCGCCCGGCCCCTCCACCGTGATCACCGGGGTGCCGGTCTGCACGGCCTCGCTGAAGGTCGCCTTGACGGCGGTGGAGGCCGGGACGCCGGTGGCGGCGTCGGACGGCGCCTTTCGCGCGACGGTCGGCGCGGCGACGTCCGGCGGCACCGAGAACATCACGTCGACCCAGTAGTTCGAGGCCCCCCACGACCCGGTGGGGAACCGCCGGGAGCCGTAGGCGTACACGCCGTTGCCCCCATCCTGGCCGTTGCCCAGCGCCGTGAGCGGCCCCCGGGTGACGGCCGAGGACAGCCCGGAACTCGTCACCGCGTAGTTGCCGGCCATGGTGTGGTACGACGCGACGTAGGTGGTGCCCTCGGTGACCGGCACCGGCGAGGAGAAGGTCACCTCCTGCCAGCCGAGGGTCGACTCGTTGTTGAAGGTGGCCGAGGCGAGGGCGGTGCCCGCGGCCGACCACAGAGTCCCGATGTGGGTACCGGTGTTCGCCACGCCCTTGTAGAAGCGGATGCCGGTGACAAGACCGTCGACGGAGGCGCGGAACTTCACGCCGAGCTCCACCTCGCTGGGGTCGTTCGTGCTCGCCGTCGCGGGAAGGGCGAGGTCGTCCCAGATGGAGCACGGGCACTGCCCGGGGGGCAGCGTCGCCTTCGCCGTGACGAAGGTGAAGCTGTAGGTCCCCTGCATGGTGTTGCCCGCCGTGTCCTTGGTCCCGCTGACGGCCACGGTGTAGCCGGTGTTCGCGGCGAGCGCCCCCGACGGGGTGAAGGTCAGCTTTGCGGCCGAGCCGTCGAGTGCCGCCGTGCCGGGGATCGTGACGCCGCCCGGGCCCTTGACCGTGAGCGTCCCGAAGCCGCTCTGGATCGGCTCGTTGAACGTGATCGTCGGGGTCGCGTTCGTCGGCACGCTGGAGGAGCCGGCGTACGGCGTCGCGTTGACGACGCTCGGCGGGAACGTGTCCTGGGTGGCGAACACGACGTCCACGCCGTAGTCGCCGCCCCGGTAGGAGCTGTTGGGGAATCCGGCGCCCACCCGGTAGACGCCGTTGCCGTCGGCCTCCGCGGTGCTGGGCGCGGTCAGCGGCGCCCGCGAGTACGACTGGCCCCAGAAGGCTGCGGGGGTCGAGGAGTAGCGCCCCACCGGCGCGTAGTAGGAGGCGACGTAGGTGGTGCCCGCGGTCACGGTGACGGCGCCGGGGAAGACCAGCGTCTGCCATCCGGTCGCGGTCTCGTTGACGAACGTGCCGGTGGCGAGGAGCGTTCCGTCGGTCTTCCACAGGGAGCCCGTGTGGGTCCCGCTGTTGCCCGTGCCCTTGTAGAACCTGACGCCGGTGACCCAGCCGTTGACCGACGGGCGGAACTTCACGCCGAGCTCCAGGGCCGAGGTGTCGGTGCCCGTCGGGACCGTCGGGACGTAGGAGGGCGGGTAGAGGCTGCACGGGCACTTGACGGTCACGTTGCGCCCGGCGCCGGGCGTCTCCAGGTTGGCGCTGTCGTCGACCGCCCGGCTCTTGATGTTCACCGTGCCGGACCCGGTGGCCGTCCAGGTGTAGGACCAGCTCTCACGGCCGTTCGCGGGATGCCACGTGGCGCCGCCGTCGGTGGAGACCTCCACGCCGCCGACCCTGCCGCCGCCCGAGTCGGACGCGGTCCCGGTGACGGTCACCGTGGCCCCGCTGTTCAGCGACGCGTTGAGCAGCGGACTGGTGATCGTCGACGTCGGGGCGGTGTGGTCGGACGACGCGGCGGCCGCGTCGAGGTCCGGCATCAGCGAGGCGGGCTGCACGCCCATGTCGGCCAGGACGTTGACCGTGGCCTGCTGCATGTTCGGGTCGGCGGCCGGGGTGTCGCCGTCGTGCTCGGCGTCGAGGCCCCACGCCCACTGGACGGTGCCCGCGCCGAACACGAGGGCTCCGCTCGCCGCGCGGTACATCGTCAGACTATGGGTGGCGGTGCCGGCCGCCACGTTCGTGCCCCAGTCCTGGATCTTCGCCGGGACGTCCACCGTCGTGCTCGACATGCGGAACAGGCCGGCGGGGCGCGACCCGTTGTCCACGTCCTCGTCCCACTCGTATCCGAGCGTGCCGTCGGGCAGCGTCGTGGGCTGACCGAGCAGGGCGCGAGTGGCCAGGTTCGTGTTGCGCCAGAGCCGCAGCCTGCCGTCGGCGGCGGGGACGGTCATGGCGTAGGTGCAGCAGTTGACCGTCCACAACGTGCCGGTGAGGCTGTTCTCCGGCTTGCCGCCGTCCGCCGGCGGGCTGAAGCGCGGATCGCGCCAGGTGCCCGTCCAGGTCCCGGACGGGTCGGTCTTCGCGTTGTCGTGGGTTTCCTTGTAGCTGACCAGCGTCCGGTACGGGGCGTCGCCGGCGCCGTTCTCCCACCGGGTCTTCCAGAAGACCTCGTTGCCGCTGAAGAACGCGAGGTTGACCCCGGCGTCCCTGGCCGCGGTGAAGGCGTCGCGCTCGGCCCCCGACCAGTACTCGTCGTGGCCGACCGACAGCAGGGTCTTGTGGTGCAGCAGCGCGCCGGGGTTACGGGCCACGTCCATGCTGCCGACGTAACTGATGTCGTACCCGTTGCGCTCCAGGAAGCGGACCATCGGGTACTCGGCGTTGAACAGGTAGTCCCGGGCGGTCGTGCCGACACGGTTGTGGAACGGGCGGTTGTAGCTCACCTTGACGGCGCGGCCCGTGGCCGTGTTGGCACTGCCGCCGTACAGGCTGTTGCCGCCCCAGTCGTTGTACGCCTGCCAGGTGGTGTCGGAGGTCTTGAAGAGCAGGGCGCTGGTGCTGGCGTCGTCACGCACCACGAACACGATCTTGTTGCCGTCGGTCGTGCCGTCCGTACGCACGAGGTGGGCGAAGTAGATGCCCGAGATCTGGCCGGACGGGACCGCCCAGCTCGCCGCGGTGTTCCAGGAGCACTCGGTGAGACCGGTGGTGTCGTTGGTGGGGCAGGTGGCCGGGTTGGCCCGGGCGACGGC
Organism: Microbispora sp. H10949; assembly: GCF_014161435.1. Classification (NCBI taxonomy): domain Bacteria; kingdom Bacillati; phylum Actinomycetota; class Actinomycetes; order Streptosporangiales; family Streptosporangiaceae; genus Microbispora; species Microbispora sp. H10949. The sequence goes on from NZ_JABBWZ010000012.1 coordinate 157,076, forward strand.
GACGTTCGGCGTCAGCTCCGTGACGAAACGCGCGCCGTTGCCCTGGTAGTAGCCGAGCCGGTAAATCTTCACCGTGAACGCCGTGGCGCTCGTACGGATCTTGAAGTTGACCGTGGCGCCGGAGGCGACGCTGAATTGGTCGGAATATCCCTCAATAGTGGATCCGTCGGATGTATCGCGCTCTGAATCCCATTCGTCCGGAGATGTCCCCGAAATCTCATTTTCGCAGGTAATCGCGTTTCCACCTGGGCCGCAGGCCCCCGCGGCCTGCGCCGGAACGGGAATCGCGAACACGGCGAACAGCGCGCCGAGGATGGCGACTCGAAGTCTCATTGACGTTCCTTACAAAGTAGGTGCCGCAGGCGCATCGGACGCCGGACGTACACCAGAGAAAACCCACATAATCGACGTCACCTGAACCACATTGGTTTACCGGCTTGAGGGACCAGATGGATCGATCCATCGCTCACCCCGCCACCGCGGGGGAACGGGCGTCGCGCAGGAGCGGACGGGGCGTCCCGGAGCCGTCGGCGGGCACGGTGTAGACGTCGGTGGTGTTCTCGCCGCGTACCCGTGCGTACATCACGTCGTGGTCGTCGAGCCAGGCCGCCTGGTCGTCGACGGAGGCGGTCTCGGCCAGTTCGACGTCGCGTCCGCTGCGCAGATCGAGGACGTGCAGCCGCCACATCGCGGTGCCGTCGGCGACCCGCTTCTTGTAGACGACCCGCGTCCCGTCCGGGGACAGCGACGGGCACTCGACGTTCTCCCGCACCGTCTCCATCCGGCGCCTCGCGAAGTCACCCCGCACCAGGTAGGTGGAGCCCCCGGTCGACACCGTCGCGTAGAAGCGGTTGTCGTCGTGGTCGAAGGTGACCCCCCAGTAGTTCAGGTCGGCCGGCCGGTGCACCTTGCCCTTCATCACCAGCGTGAACGCCTCCAGGTTCTCGACGAGGGCGCCGGTCCTGGTGTCGAGGACGCCGGTGCGGGTCGAGAAGCCAAGGCCGGCGTAGGAGTCCCCGTTGACGAAGACCGTCCAGGAGACCATGCGGCCGGTCGGCGACACGCGGGCGCGGCTCGGCGCCCCCGGCAGCTCGATCCGCCGCGTCTCCCGCAGCCGGGCGTCCACCATGACCGCGTAGAACCTGGCCACCGCCGAGCGCACCGCCGTCAGGCAGACGCCCGAGCCGGCCGCCGTGTAGAAACGCACGCACTCCAGCCCCGACACCTCCCGGGGTCCGTCCGCGGGGACCGGACCGGACGGCAGGCCGGTGGAGGCCACCTTTCCGCCACCCGCCCCGGCGGTCACGAACACCAACCGGCCGGGCCCGTCGAGGTCGACCCGGCCGGGCCGGGAGGACGCCGCGGCCGTCGTCGTCTCCTGCCGCACCCGCTTCGCCGCGTTGGCCGTGTAGACCCACGCCGCGACCGCCAGAAGGACCGCCGCGGCCGCCAGGGCCACCAGACGCGTCCGCGTGCTCATCGTCACTTCTCCGCTTTCCGCCCCTGGCATCCGGCGTCTCGCGAAGCGCTCGCCGTGCCCTGCCCGACGGCCGCCAGGGCTGTTTCAGTGCTGATCGGGCGCTTTCTGCCGTCTGTTTCAGGCGAGGGCGAGCAGCCCCGCGTCCTCCACGTACCGCTCGCCCGTCTCCGGACAGATCCATCCGCCGTCCGAGGACGGCGTGAGCGGCCGGCCCGCTCGCCCGACCCACCCGATCCGCCGCGCCGGGTTGCCCGCGACCAGCGCGAAGTCGGGCACGTCCCGGGTCACCACCGCGCCGGCGGCGACCAGCGCGTACCGGCCGATCGTCCGTCCGGCGACGATCACGGCCCGCGCTCCGACGGCCGCCCCCTCCCGCACCTGGACGCCGCGGGCCTCCCAGTCCCCGTCGCGCTTGAGCCGTCCGGTCAGGTCGGCCGAGCGCGGGTAGAGGTCGTTGGTCAGCACGGCCGCCGGGCCGATGAAGACGCCGTCCTCCAGCACCGCGGGCTCGTAGACGAGCGCGTAGTTCTGGACCTTCACGTTGTCGCCCAGCACGACGCCGGGGCCGACGTACGCCCCCCGCCCGAGGATGCAGGAGACGCCTATCCGCGCCTTCTCGCGGACCTGCGCGAGATGCCAGACCCGGGTCCCCCTGCCGATCGCCGCGCTCGGGTCGACGTCCGCCGAAGGGGCGATAACGGGTTCCTCGGTAGTCATGCCACTCCTCGGGTGTTCGGTGAATAATCCGGTCCATGACCGAGACCGCCCCGGCCGCCATGACCGTCGTCGTCCCGGCGCACAACGAGGCCACCGTGATCGGGCGGCTGCTCTCCGGGCTGCTCCGTGACGCCGAGCCGGGCGAGATGGACGTCGTCGTGGTCGCCAACGGCTGCACGGACGGCACCGCGGACGTCGCCCGCGGCTTCCCGGGGGTCCGCGTGCTGGAGACGCCCGTGCCGTCCAAGCGCGAGGCGCTGCGCATGGGCGCCGCCGCGGCGGGTGTCTTCCCGATCCTCTACGTGGACGCGGACGTCGAGCTCGGCACGACCGACGCGCGGGCGATGTGCGCCACGCTGAGGGCCGACGGCGTCCTCGCCACGGCACCCGAGCGCGCGCTCCCGCTGGCGGACCGGCCCTGGCCGGTGCGTTCCTACTACGCCGTCTGGAGCCGCCTGCCCGAGGTGCGGGCGGGACTGTTCGGCCGGGGCGTCATCGCCGTCGGCGAGGAGGGCCAGGCGCGGCTCGACGCCCTCCCCTCCGTCATGGCCGACGACCTGGCGGCCTCCCTGGCGTTCCAGCCGCACGAGCGGGCGGTGACGGGGACGGCGAGGGTCGTGGTCCACCCGCCGCGCACCCTCGGCGACCTGATCCGCCGTCGGGTCCGGGCGGTGACCGGAGTGGCGGAGCTGGACGGGAGTCCGGGCGGGCGGACGGCGCGGACCGGGGTGCGCGACCTCGTGGGCATGGCCCGCTCCCCCCGGCTGGTCCCCCACCTCGCCGTGTTCCTCGCGGTGACCCTGCTCGCCCGCACGCGTGCCCGTCGAGCCGTACGGCGCGGGGACTTCACCACCTGGCTCAGGGACGACAGCAGTCGCTGACGCCGTCCCGCCGGCGTCGCGGAGGCCGGTCATGACGGCGATCGGGACGGCCATCCCCGCGTCCACTGCGCCCTGGCGGCCCACAGCGCGCGCCAGTCGTCCCGGCGCGACGTGGGACGCCCCTGCCTGGCCGCGTCGGGCGGACTCATCCATCTGCTCAGCACCGCCCGCAGGAGCACCCCCGACTTCAGCAGCAGGACCGCCGCCCACCGCGTGCCCGGCGTGAAGTGCCGCCGGATCAGGGTGACCTTCCCCGTGTGCAGCATGACCTGCTTGCGCAGACTGCTCGACGAGAGGCCGCCCGGGTGCACGAACGCCGCCGTGGAGGTGACCATCGGGCGGTAGCCCATCCGCGCCGCCCGCAGGCAGAGGTCGGCGTCCTCGCCGTACATGAAGAACGCGCGGTCGAACCCGCCGAGCTCGTCCCAGGCATGCCGGTCCACCAGCATCATCGCCCCCGTGACGATCGGCACGCGCGACTCCTCCGGAGCGCCGCCCGGCGCCGGGGCGGCCCACGGCCGGGGCGTCTCGGGGTCGAGGAGCCGGTGGCCGGGGAAGGCCGTGCTCAGGCCCAGGCCGAAGCAGAGCGCCGACCACAGCGTCGGCCGGCCCCACCACGAGCGCGGGTCGCTCTCCCCGCTCTCGGTGACGCATCTGCCGCCGATGATCCCGGCGTGGGGGTGCCGCCGCGCCGCGTCGAGCAGCGCGGTGACCGCGCCGGGCTCCAGCTCCGCGTCGGGGTTGACGAACAGCAGATGCCCGCCCCGCGCGATCCGGGCGCCGGCGTGGCACCCCCCGGCGAAGCCGTCGTTCTCCTCGCGGGCCACGATGCGGGCGCCGGGCGCCGCCCCCCGCACCACGTCCACCGTGTCGTCGCCGGAGGCGTTGTCCACGACGACGAGCTCTCCCGTGATCCCCTCGCCGCGCGCGTGTTCGAGCGCCCTGTCCACGGCTTTCAGGCAACCGGTCACATAACCCGCGCTGCGGTAGGTCACCACGATCACCGAAACGCCCAGATCCGGCCGGGCGGGCCTCGGCGCCGCGGCGCTCGCCCCCCTCATCCGCTCCAGCGCGGTCATGCGGATGAACGCCCCGTTCGTGCGGAGATAGCGCGGCCCTAGTCGCCGGGGCTCCTGGAGCAGCCGGTAGAGCCACTCCAGCCCGGCCCGCTGCCAGGCGAGGGGAGCCCGCCTGACGACCCCTGCCAGCACGTCGAAGGAGCCGCCCACGCCATGCACCACGCAGGCGCCGGTGCGTTCGCCCCAAGCCTCGACGAACCTCTCCTTCCTGGGCGACGACATGCCGAGGAAGAGCAGGTCGGTGCCCGCCGCGCGGATCTCCTCGGCCACGGCGCCCGCCTCCTCCTCCGAGAAGTAGCCGTCCCTGGCTCCGGCCACGACCAGACCGGGGTGGCGCCGGCGGATCTCCGCGAGCAACGCGTCGAGCACCTCGCGGGTCGCTCCGAGGAAGAACACCCGGTGGCCGCGGCGCTCGCTCTCCCCGAGCAGTGACGTGAACAGGTCGATGCCGGCCACCCGCTCCGGCAGGGACCGGCCGAGCAGCCGGGCGGCCCACACGACCGCCTGCCCGTCGGCCAGGATCATGTCGCACTGGACGACGGACCGCCGCAGTTCCGGCTGGGCCCGCATGTGCACGAGCTTCGCAGCGTTCACCATGCCGATCGACAGGAACGAGCGCGTCTCGACGGCGGACACGCACCGTTCGACCGCGTCCCGCAGCGTGAGCGGATCGATCGGCGTCCCGAAGACCACGGCGGGCGCCCTCACTTCGCGAGCTCCTCGAACAACCAGGCGTAGAGCAGCCACCCCAGCTCGTACGGCCGGCACTCGTGGTCGACCGCCACGGGCGGATAGACCCTGTCGAGCACGCCGATCCGCGTGCCCCTGCTGACCGCCGTGGACATCGCGCGTACGCCTCTGACGAGTTTGCGGGGATCCTCCCGGGCGGCCTTGCGCCAGGTCAGGCCGAGCTCCTCGACGATCAGTTCCTCGCCGGTCTCCGGTCGCCCGGTCATCCAGCCCAGCCCCAGGCGGATCGCGTCGAGGTGCGACGTGCCGCCCGCGTCCGCGAGGTCGAGCAGCGCCATCGGCGCCATGGACAGCTGGTGGACGCTGTACACCGGGTAGCCCTCGACCACCTCACCCGTACGGGCGTCGTAGTGCCACCACCACTGGCCCTGCGGTCCCTGGACCCCGCAGATGCCCGCCGCCACGCGCTCGGCGGCGGCGAGCGCCTCCGGGTCGCCGCCGCTCACGACGTGCAGCCGGGCGAGGGCCTGCAGCGGGTAGACCTGGTCGGCGAAGCAGCCGACATGAGCCCGGTACCAGGGCGCCGAGCCGATCACGTGACGGTAGAGCCGGTCCTCGCCGAGCCCCGCAAGGAGGCGTCCGCGAGCCTTCCGGAGGCGTTCGCCGAGGCCGGAGGTCTCCCCAGCCGCCGTCGCCGCGGCCAGCGCGGAGAGGGCCCACGCGGCCTCGACCGTCGGGACCGGTCCGTCGAGGGCGTCCTCGACCTCGGCCAGCCGGGCGAGGGCGAGGCCGAGGTCGCCGTGCCCGCTCTCGGCCGCGGCCCAGCAGATCAGCGCCACGTCGCCGAGTCCGGTCACCTCCGGCAGGCGCTTGACCAGGTGCCCGGTCAGGTCGAGGGCGGTGTCGCCGGCGAGCGCGGCGCGCTGCCCGTCCTCCGGCAGGGCCGCGACCCCGAGCGCGACGATGGCGCTGTACCTGACGCTGCGCCCCTCCGGCACTGCCGTCCACCGTCCGTCGGGCCCGCGCCGGCCGCGGCGGGTGAACACGAACTCTCCGTCGGAGTAGCCCGGAGGAAGCCCGCGGATCGACAGGGCGACCATGCGGTCGACGAGGTCGGCGGCGGCGGGGTCGGCGGCGCGGAGCCGATCGAGACGGGTCACAGCTCAGCCCTCCGGCGGCCGTACGACGTACCGCGATGTCTACTCTTCACCGGTACCTCCATTTCTGGGGAGAACGAGGAAGGCGGCCACGAGCGTGATCGCCAGCCCGGCCGCCATGACGCCGACGGCGGCCCGCGGCCCGAGCCAGGACCACAGGACGCCGAAAATCCAGGAGGCGGCCATCGCGGCGAGCGCCTGGCCGGTCTGCACGACGGCGAGCCCGGTGGCCCGGCGCCGTTCGGGGAGGAGCGGCCCGACGAGCGCGCTGACCACGCCGTCCGTCGCCGCGTAGCCGAGCCCCCGCAGCAGCAGCACGGCCACGGACACCACCGGATGGTCCGCGGCGAGCACCAGGAGGTAGCAGGCGAGCAGCGCGCCGTACCCTCCGAGGACGACCTTCGGCCGGCCGAGACGATCGGCGAGCCGGCCGGCGGGCACGGCGGCGAGGAGATAGGGCGCGGACACGACGACCGGCAGCAGCGGCAGCCACCGCGCGGCGACGTCGAGCCGCTCCAGCACGAGGAGATAGAGGAAGGCGTCGCTGATCGTCGTCAGCGACAGGGGCACGACGGCGAGGAGCACCCGCCGGAAGGGCCCGGGACCGAGCAACGCCGTGGCCTGGGCCAGCGAGACCCGCGCACGCCCGCGCGCCACCCCGTCCGGCTCCCGGACGAACAACACGAGCACCAGCACGCCGAGGACGGCCACGCAGAAGCTGGTGACGAAGACGGCATCATAGGAGCCCAGCGCCAGTTCCAGCACGCCGAAGGCGACGAGCGGACCGGCGAGGGCCCCGGCGGTGTCGAGCGCGCGGTGCACGCCGAAGGCGCGGCCCTGCGCCTCGTACGGCGCGCTCAGCGAGATGATCGCGTCACGCGGGGCCGTCCGCAGGCCCTTGCCCGCCCGGTCGACGCCGATGACGAGCCCGAGGAGGGGCGCCGACCGGCCGGCCAGCAGGAACCCGAGCTTGGTCACCGCCGAAAGGGCGTAGCCGGCTCCGGCGACCGCCTTACGCCGCCGGAACCGGTCCGCGACGTGTCCCCCGGCGAGGCGCAGCACGGCGGTGGCGCCCGTGTACACCCCGTCGAGCACCCCGAACTGCACCGTGCTCATGCCCAGGCCGAAGACGAGGTAGAGCGGCAGGATCGCCGTGACCATCTCGGACGAGACGTCCGTCAGCAGGCTGACCATCCCGATCGCCAGGACGTTGCCCGTGACGACCCGCAGCGGACGCCGTCCGGACGTCCGTTCGTCCCGGGGCCGCGTGTCCCCCGTTCGCGCCTCGGACAGGTACATGTCAGGCCACCAGCGAGGGCCAGGCGGCGTGCAGCGCGTCCCGCCAGTGGCGGATCGGCGCCAGCCCCGCCCGGGACCAGGCGGCGTGGCCGAGCACGCCGAAGGCGGGCCGGGGAGCCGGTCGCGGGAAGGCGGCGGAGGCCACCGGACGCACCCGGTCCGGGTCGGCGCCGAGCAGCGTGAACACCTCGCGGGCCAGGCCGTGCCAGGAGGTGCTCGCGGAGCTCGTGCCGTGGTAGACGCCGGGGGGCGCGCCGGCCCCGATCATCCGGATGATCTGGTGGGCCAGGTCGTCCGTCCAGGTCGGCTGGCCGAACTGGTCGTCCACCACGTCGACGGCCGGCCGCTCGCCCGCCAGCCGGATCATGGTGCGGACGAAGTTCCCGCCGGTCGCGCCGTACAACCACGCCGTGCGCACGACGTAGCCGGAGTCGGGCAGCGTCTTGAGGACCGCCTGTTCGCCCGCGAGCTTGGTGCGCCCGTAGGCGTTCAGCGGAGCCGTCGGCGCGTCCTCCGCGTACGGCCGCCGCGCGGTGCCGTCGAAGACGTAGTCGGTGGACGGCTGCACGAGCCGCGCGCCCACCTCGCCGCACGCCTCGGCGAGGACCCGCACGGCGTCGCCGTTGACGGCGAGCGCCTCCTCCTCGTGGGTCTCCGCGTCGTCGACGGCGGTCCAGCCGGCGCAGTTCACCACCACGTCCGGCCGCAGTTCGCGGACGGCCGGCCGCACGGCCGCCGGGTCGCTCAGGTCCAGCCGGGCACGGTCCAGCGGCACGACCTCGTGCCGTCCGGCCCGCAGCACGGCGACCAGGGTGCTGCCGAGCATGCCGCCGGCACCGGTGATCAGCCATCGGGGGGTCATCAGGTTCGCTCTCGGGGTGCTCGGGTCGGTGCCGTGTCGTCGTTGGCGGTGTCGTTGTGGGCGTCAGGACCGGGCCTGCTTGAGGGGGCGCCACCAGTCCGCGTTTTCGACGTACCAGCGGACGGTGGCGTCGAGGCCCTCGTCGAACGCGATCCGGGGTTCGTAGCCCAGGGCGCGCAGCTTCGTGTCGTCCAGGGAGTAGCGGCGGTCGTGGCCCATGCGGTCGGCGACCCGCTCGACCCTCTCCCACTCCGCCCCGAGCGCGGCGAGCAGCTTCTCGGTGAGCCGCAGGTTCGTCAGCTCCGCCGTGCCGGCGACGTGGTAGACCTCGCCCGGCTGCCCGACCTCGGTCACGAGCCGGATCGCCCGGCAGTGGTCGTCGACGTGGATCCAGTCCCTGACGTTGCCCCCGTCGCCGTAGAGGGGGACCTTCACCCCCTCCAGCAGGTTGGTGATGAAGAGGGGGATCACCTTCTCCGGATACTGGTAGGGCCCGTAGTTGTTGCCGCACCGGGTGACGGAGACCGGCAGCCCGTAGGTCACCCCGTAGGCCAGGGCGACCAGGTCTCCCCCCGCCTTCGCGGCCGCGTACGGCGAGCGCGGGCGCAGGGGCGCGGACTCGTCCCAGGACCCGGAGTCGATCGACCCGTACACCTCGTCGGTCGAGACGTGCACGACCTTCCCGACCCCCGCGTCGAGGCACGCCTGCATCAGCGTCTGCGTGCCGAGGACGTTCGTCCGCACGAACGGCGCGGCGCCCGCGATCGACCTGTCGACATGGGATTCGGCGGCGAAGTTGATCACGAGGTCGTGGCCGGGAACCACGTGCGCCAGCAGCTCCGCGTCGCAGATGTCGCCGTGCACGAAGTCGAAGCGCCCTGACACGGGCTCCAGGTTCGCCGGGTTGCCCGCGTACGTGAGCGCGTCCAACACGGTGATCTTGTCATTGGTCTCGGCGGCGGCCATCCGGACGTAGTGGGAGCCGATGAAGCCGGCGCCGCCGGTGACGAGCACTCTCATGGGGAGATCTGCACCTTACTGTGATCACCGAGCACGAGCCGGTGCGCCTTGGGCGTGTTGGGGGCCGGAGTGACCTCGACGTCGTGTCCGATGAGCGAGGCCTCGATCCGTCGCACCCCCTGGATCGACGCACGGGCAAGCACGATGGAGTACTCGATCTCGCTGTCCGTCAACCGGCAGTCCTCCCCCACCGAGGTGAAGGGACCGACGTAGGAGTCCGTGACGACGGTCCGGGGGCCGATGATCGCGGGACCAACGATACGGGAACCGCGCACCGACGCGCCCGCCTCCACCACCACCCTGCCGATGAGCTCGCAGTCGCGCACCTCGCCGTCCACCCGGGGCTCCACCGCTTCGAGCACGAGGCGGTTGACCTCCAGCATGTCGGCGACGTTGCCGGTGTCCTTCCAGTACCCGGAGATCACCTCGGGCTCGACGTCGTGGCCGGTGTCGATGAGCCACTGGATGGCATCGGTGATCTCCAGTTCGCCCCGCCCGGACGGCTTGAGTTCGGCGACCGCCTCGTGCACGACGGGGGTGAACAGATAGACCCCCACGAGCGCGAGGTCGCTCTTCGGAGCGCGGGGCTTCTCCTCGAGTCCGACGACGCGTCCCCGCGCGTCCAGTTCGGCGACCCCGAACTGACGCGGGTCGGAGACCTGGGTGAGCATGATCTGGGCGCTCGGGCGCCGGGCACGGAAGCGCCGGACCACCCCGTCGATGCCGCCGACGACGAAATTGTCGCCGAGATACATGACGAAGTCGTCGTCACCCAGGTAGTCGCGGGCGATCAGCACCGCGTGCGCCAGTCCGAGCGGCGCCTCCTGGCTCAGGTAGGTGACGTCGAGCCCGAAGGCCGAGCCGTCCCCGACCGCGGCCTCTATCTCGGCGCGGGTGTCGCCCACCACGATGCCGGCCTCCCGGATCCCCGCGGCCGCGATCGCCTCCAGGCCATAGAACAGGACGGGTTTGTTGGCCACCGGAACCAGTTGTTTCGCCCGTGTGTGGGTGATGGGTCGTAACCTCGTCCCGGCTCCGCCGGCGAGCACGAGGGCCTTCATGTCAGTAGGCCCCCCTTCCCCCGGTCACCGCGGACCACGTCTTCCACAGCACCTGAAGATCCATCATGAGCGACCAGTTCTCCACGTAGCGCAGGTCCAGCCGGACCGACTCCTCCCACGACAGGTCCGATCTGCCGCTCACCTGCCACAACCCCGTCATGCCCGGCCGGACGACCAGGCGCCGGTGCACGTCCGTGCCGTACTGGTCGACCTCGGCGGGCAGCGGCGGACGCGGCCCGACCAGCGACATCTCTCCCCGCAGCACGTTGATGAGCTGCGGCAACTCGTCCAGCGAGTAGCGGCGGAGCAGGTGCCCGACCCGCGTGATTCGTGGATCGTTCCGAATCTTGAACAGCACGCCGTCCGATTCGTTGGACTGCTCCAGCACCAGCTTGAGCCGCTCGGCGTCGACGACCATGGTGCGGAACTTCAGCATGTCGAACTCCCGGCCGTACCGGCCGATGCGCGTCTGCCGGAACAGCGCGGGACCGGGGCTGGTCGCGCGGACGAACGCCGCGATGACCAGCATCGGGACGAGGAGGACCAGGAGAAAGGCCGCGGCCACGATCCTGTCGAAGGCGTTCTTGACCAGCCGTCGCGATCCTTCGAGCTCGGGGTGCTCGACGTGCAGCAGCGGCATCCCCGCGACCGGGCGGACGCTGATGCGCGGGCCGGCGACGTCCATCAGGGCCGGAGCGACGAAGAGGTCGGTGCCCCCGGACTCGATGGCCCAGGCGAGGCGGCGCAGCGCGGCGCCGTGGAGTTCGGGGCACGCGAGGACCGCGACCGCCTCGGCGTCGACCTTGTCGACCACGGCGGCCACGTCCCGGAAGTCCCCGAGCACGGGCACGCCGTCGATGTCGGAGCGCTGTCTCCGGAACTGCCTGTTCGGCAGGCATGCGGCCACCACCCGCATGCCGTGGTACGGCTGCCGCCGCAGCTGCAGCACCAGCTCCTGGACGGACTGCCGGTGTCCCACGGCCACGACCCGCCGCATGTACTCGCCCCTTGAGCGCAGGCGGTGCAGCCTCTTCCGCATCCGGTGCCGGAAGAGCAGCGTCAGCACCGTGGCGAGCGGCAGCATCGCCATGACGTAGCTCCGGGCCACCATGGTCTGCGTCAGATACGCCCCGATCGCGACGGCCGCGGTGAGCCCGAGCCCACCCTGGGCCACCGAGCGGAACTCCGCCGTGCCCTCGCCGTGAGCGCGTGCCCGGTACCCGCCCGCGAGGCCGACGACCAGAGGCCAGCCGAGCGTCAGGGTGGCGCCGAAGACGAGGTCGTAAACCGGGATGTAGGCCCCCAGCTGGAGCCGGGTCAGCTCGACTCCGCAGAAGGCCAGGGCCCCGCACAGGAAATCCCCCGCCGTGAGGAGTCTGCGAAAGGACCGCTCCGACACCCTTGCCGGGAGCCGGACGCCGAGGCCGCGGGGAATCACCCCCAGTTCCGCCAACTCTAACCGCGATTCCATGTCACCACGCCCAAGTAGCCAGACTGCGCAGGAAGATGACGCACCCCCCGTCACACAGGTTGACGCACAACTCATCTTTTTTCAGGGACGGGGGGCATGCACGAGCCTGATGGTAGACAGCGACCGCTCAGTACGGAATGTACGTGATCTGTCCACAGTTGGCCGGGCGAATTCGCGTTTTGGACTTGACGGGAACGTTCCAATATGCCCCTCGCGTCGGTCATCGCACAACACCACTGACTTATACATCAGATCCTCGTCTATGATCTCCGCGTGGCGAGGGCGGGACAGCGGGTGAAAGCCGGAGCCGGGGTACGGCCGGCCGAGCGGTGCGCTTCCCACCACGACCTGACCGCGGCGACCGGTGGATATCCGCTTCGGAACACGTCCGCCGCGTGGAACCGAGCATTGGACGCCTCGTGACGACATCCGGGCAGTTGCCTCTCACTGTGACTCCACCGCCGCGGACGTCGCGCCGGCGCAAGGTGCTGATCGTCGTGACCCTCGCGCTCCTCCTCCCGCCGGCGGCCCTCTTCGCGGTGCTGATGCAGCGCCAGCACGTGTACGACACCAACCTCCGGCGGGTGCAGCAGGTGTTCCCCGAGGAGTCGGACCGACCGGCCAGAGCCATTGGAACCGCCCAGAACTGGCTGGTCGTCGGCGCGGACAAGCGGCCGGGGGAGAGCGGCTTCCAGCGGTCGGACAGCCTGATGATCGCGCATGTCCCCGCCGACCGGAAGCGAATCTTCCTGATCGGCATACCTCGTGACTCGTATGTGACCATCCCGGGCCACGGGCACGACAAGATCAACGCAGCCTACGCGTACGGCGGCCCGCGCCTGCTCGTCCAGACGGTGGAGCGACTGGTCAAGGTCCGGATCGACCACTTCGTCGCGCTGGATTTCGACGGCTTCATCGACATGAGCACGGCGTTGGGCGGCGTCGACGTCTATGTGGCGCGCCAGGTGCACGACCCCGCGAACAAAATCACCTGGCCGCAAGGAAACGTACATCTGGAGGGCGAGCGCGCGTTGCTATTCGTCCGCCAGCGTTACGGACTACCCGGTGGGGATTTCGACCGGATTAAACGGCAGCAGGCGTTCTTACGGGCGGTGGCCGAAAAGGTGGTCAGCAAGGGAATGCTGACCAATCCGTTCGCTGTGGACAAGTTCCTCCAGGCTTTGACGCGATCCCTGTCGGTGGACGCCGGGGTGGACATGAAGACCCTGAGAGGCCTGGCGCTCGAACTCCGCGACATACGCGGCGGCGACCTGCTGTCGGCCACCTACCCCGTCGCCGGCACGGGCACGGTCAAGGGGGTGAGCGTCGTCCGCCTGGACGCGAAGGAGGGCGCCAAGCTCACCGACGCCCTGCGGAACGACACGCTGGAGCGCTACTTCGCCGACCGGGGCGGGCTGAACGAGTCGTCCTTCGTCAGGTGACCCCGCTCGTTCAGTCGTACTCCAGGTCGGGCAGGGGCGAGGGCGGCTCCGGGCTGCGCCACACCACGACGTAGTCGGCGCGCGCGCCGGCCACCGCCGTGCTCAGCCGGTCGAGGTCGAAGTCCGGCAGGTACCGCAGCCGGGCGAGGAAGCTCGCGTCGGTCGCCGAGTGCGGGACCACGCAGCCCTCGCCCTCCCGGTCCAGCAGGACGATGAAGACGTCGTCCGGCTGGCCGGACGGATCCCGGCGATCGTGACCGCCGACGCGGACCTCGACGACGTCCTCCCACGCGAGAGCCTCGACGCTGCCGTCGGCATAGTGACGCGTCACGCCTTCTTCGGTGACGTACACATAGGTGTCCGGCACTGGGTTGCCGTGCATGGGCGCGATTGTGACGACTCACAGCGGCCCCGTGCAAGACCGTTCAGACCCGCGCTCAGCCGTGCCGCCACCGCAGATGGTCGCGCACCGCCCGTACGGCCGCCTCCGCCGGTCCCTCCGCGATCGCGCGGAGCAGCGCCGCGTGCTCGGCCGCGAGCTCACGAGGGTCCTCGTACGCGTGCCTGAGCCGGACGAGACCGAGCCGCGTCTCGGCCGCCAGCGTGCCGTACAGGCGCTCCAGGCGAGGACTACCGGCGGCGGCGACGAGCGCCTCGTGCAGCGCCATGTGCTCGGCCACCACACTCGCCCACGGCGCGCCGGGCGGCAGGCCGGACAGACGGCCCAGCGCCTCCTCCGCGGCGCCCACCCGGCGACCGGCCACCGCCTCGGCCATGAGCTCCTCCAGCGGCCTTCTGACGTACATGAGGTCGGCCAGGTCGGCGGGGGTGATCACCGGGACGTACGCGCTGCGGTTGCGCTCGCGCCGCAGCAGCCCCTCGTGGACGAGGAGCGCCAGCGCCTCCCTGACCGTGGGGCGGGCCACGCCGTACCGGGCGGACAACTCCTGCTCGGGCAGCGCCGCTCCCGGCTCGACGTCCCCCGACAGCACCCGCTCGCGCAGCGCGGCGGCGAGCGCCTCGACGGTGGAGACGGGCCTCAGGGTGGTCACGGGGCCGAGCCTACTCATCGGGCCTACTCGCCGGGCCTACTCGTCGGGCCTACTCGTCGGGCCGGGCCCGTCGGCCGAGCGTGTCAGTGACGCCCGGCCGTCGCCCTCGGCGTCCCCGGCGCGGGGACGTCCGGAGTGCGCGCCCGGGCGGGCAGGGCGACCACGGCGAGGCCCACGGCGAGCAGCGCCAGGCCGGTGCACGAGACCGCGGACAGGTGCTCGCGCAGCGCCACGACGCCGAGCAGGGCCGCGACGGCCGGTTCGGCCAGCGCGAGCGTGGCCGCCGTGGCCACGGGGGTCGTGCGCAGGCCCCGGCCGTACAGGAGGTAGGCGAGGGCCGTCGTGGCGCAGCCGAGATAGAGCGCGGTCAGCAGGCCGCCCGGCCGGGCGAGCCACACCGGGCCGCTCAGCACGAGGACCGGCAGCATGAGGACGGCCGCACCGCCGAAGAGCACGCCCATGACGATCCCCGAATCCGTCCCCCCGCCGATCGCGCGGGCCGCGACGACCGCGTAGAAGGCGTAAAGGAGCCCGCCGAGCAGGGCGAGCCCGATCCCCGCGGCGTCGGCGCCGCCGGCCTCCCCACCGGCTCTCCCGCCGGTGACGAGCACCGCGCATCCGGCGACGGCGGCGGCCGTGGCGAGGGCCCAGCGCCCGCTCGGCCGCTCGCGCCCCACGAGCCAGGACAGGACCCCGGTGAAGACCGGGCCGCTGCCGATGGCCACCACCGTGCCGATCGCGACCCCCGTACGGTGGACCGCGGCGAAGTAGCAGAGCTGGTAGGCCGCCACGGCCGCGGCCCCCAGAGCCAGTGTCCAGTGCGCGCGGGCCCGATGCGCGAGGGTCCAGTGCGCGCGGGCCGGCCGCGCCGGATTCCGCCCGGCGCTCCGTACGTGCTCGCGGGAACGGTCCAGAGGACGCGAGCGGAGGGAGCTGCGGCGCGCGGACACCGCCAGCGCGGCCAGCACGGCACCGCCCAGCACCAGGCGGGCGGCGGCCAGAGAGACGGAGTCGGCGGCGGCGAGGGCTCCCGCGGTGCCCGCGGTCCCCCACAGCACGGCCGCGGCGACGACGGCGAGCGGACCGGATCGCGAGTACATGGCCTCGATTGTCTGACAATCAGACAGAATCGGCAAGGTCTTTGCCCCTCAACGTCGAGACTGTCCTGATACGGGCTGTGGCCCAAGTCGTTAGGAACGATCCCTGGTGGGCCGTCTCACGGATTGCTAGGGTTTCGCCACTAATTAACACGTGTGTAACCGACGGGCGGGGCCATGGCTGGTCGGAAACGGTCCATTCGCTTCAAGATTTTCGCGATCCTGCTGGTGCCGGTGACCGCTCTGGTGGTGATCTGGGGGTTCGCCGCCACCGTGACGATCGAGCAGGGGCAGCAGCTCCTGCGCATCCAGAAGGTGTACGACAACGTCGTCTATCCGGTCAGCGAGACGATCAACGCACTGCAGACCGAGCGGTTCGTGTCCGTGAGCTACCTCGCGTGGCGCACCACCTCGTTGCGTACCGACCTCCAGGGTCAGCGGCGCAGGACCGACGGCTGGGCGGCCGAGATGACCCGCCTGTCGGCGCAGGCCCGGGACGAGACGCCGCCCGCCATGTGGAGCCGGGTCCAGGACCTGATCCGGCAGGTCCGCGGGCTCGACGTGCTGCGCGGCCAGGTCGACGACCACACGCTGACCCGCCTTGAGGCGATCGAGGAGTACAGCTCGGTCATCGAGACCGCCCACCAGGTCTACGACCGGCTCATGATCTCGCCCGACATCGACATCGTCGCGCAGACCAAGGCGATCATCCTCCTCGTCCGCAGCCGCGAGGTGGTGAGCCAGCAGTCGGCGCTCGTGCTGGGCGCGCAGGCGGCCGGACGGATGTCGCAGGACGAGCGGGACGCCTTCTCCGGCATGGTCGGCAAGCGCCGCCTCCTCTACCAGCTCGGCACCAGCCAGCTCGACGCCACCCTGCTCAAGCAGTTCGGCGCCCTGAACGCCGCCCCCGTCTACTCGGCGTTCCTCTCGCTGGAGAACGACGTGATCGCCAGCGTGCGGCCCGGGCAGCCGCTGCCCCCCGACGCGATCGCCTGGCCGACGACGGCCCAGGCCCTCACCAGCCAGCTCACCGAGACGACCAACGTCGCGGCCGACATGACCGCCGCCCGGGCCATGCCACTGGCGCAGGCGGTGCTCTGGCGCATCGGGATCGTCGGCGGCCTCGGCCTGGCCGCGGTGCTCGCGACCCTGTTCGTCTCCTTCCGGTTCGCCCGCACGCTGACCGGCGAGCTCACCGCCCTCCACCGCGCGGCCCGCGACCTCGCCGAGCGGCGCCTGCCCGACCTCGTACGGAGGCTGCGGCGCGGCGACGACGTCGACGTGGCGGCGGAGACGCCGCCCGTGGTGGGGCGCAGCGACACGGTCGAGGTCGAGAACGTGGGCAACTCGTTCACCTCTGTGCAGCAGACCGCCGTGGAGGCGGCGGTGGGCCAGGCGGAGCTGCGCAAGGGCGTCAACAAGGTCTTCCTCAACCTGGCCCGCCGCAGCCAGTCGCTGCTGCAGCGCCAGCTCGGCATGCTCGACAGCCTGGAGAAGGAGATCGCCGACCCCGACCTGCTGGAGCGGTTGTTCGGGGTCGACCACCTCACCACCCGCATGCGCCGCCACGCGGAGGGTCTGATCATCCTGTCCGGGGCGGTTCCCGGGCGTGGCTGGCGCAACCCGGTCCGCCTGTACGACGTGGTGCGCGCCGCGATCGAGGAGGTCGAGGACTACCTGCGGGTGGACGTGACCGTCCCGCACGGGTACTCCCTCGCCGGCGGCAGCGTCACCGACGTGATCCACCTGCTGGCCGAGCTGATCGAGAACGCCACCGTCTTCTCCCCGCCGCACACCCGGGTGCACGTCCGGGGCGAGGTGGTCGGCCGCGGTTTCGCGCTGGAGGTCGAGGACCGCGGGCTCGGCATTCCTCCGGAGGAGCTGGAGCGACTCAACCAACGCCTCGCCGACCCGCCGGAGTTCGACCTCGCCGACAGCGACCGGCTCGGGCTGTTCGTGGTGGGCCTGCTGGCCCGGCGGCACAACATCCGCGTCTCCCTGCGCAGCTCGCCGTACGGCGGGACGAGCGCCGTCCTGCTGCTCCCGCAGGAGGTCGTGGTGGAGGGCGGGATCCACGAGCCGGTGGTGGAGCCTCTCTCTCAGCCGGAGCACGTCGCCCCGGCGCTCGCCCTCACGCCGCCGGTCGGCGGTGACCACGGCTCGCTGCCCAAACGGGTACGCCAGGCCAACATCGCTCCGCAGCTCAGGGAGGATCCGAGGGAGGAGCGGAGTGACGTGTTCTCCTCGTTCCGGTCCGGCTGGCAGCGCGCCCAGGAGGACTCGTGACCGAGCAGGAGGAGGGGCCCCTGCTGCGCCCCTACACGATCACCCGGGGACGCACCCGTCCGACGGGGCCGGAGTTCGACCTGATGACGATCATCAGGACGGCCCCCGCGGCGTACCGCGGGGTCTCCGGTCTGGCCCCCGAGCACTGGCGGATCCTGCAGCTGTGCCGGGGGCCCTCCTCCGTGGCCGACCTGGCCTCGGAGCTGGGCCTCTCGCTGAACGTCGTACGCATCCTGCTGAGCGACCTGCGCGACCAGGGGCTGATCACGGCACGGCCGCCGGCGACCGTGGCCCAGCTGCCCGAGGAGCGTCTCCTGCGCGAGGTCATCCAGGGGCTGCAGGCGTTGTGACGCCTCAGGAGTCCGTCGCGCAGGACTCCACGAGGCGCTGCACGTGCCAGCGGGCCGGGGTCGTCAGCTCGTCGGCGTACCGCTCCAGCAGGGCCGCGCACTGCACCGGATCGGCGATCTCGACGGGCGGCAGGACCAGGATCGCCTCCTCTCCGTCCAGCACGAGTTCGCCCCGCACGCCGAACGTGCCGTCGCCGACCGTGACGGCGGTCTCGAACACGAGGTCGTGCCCGGGCAGCTCCAGCGCCACGCCGAGCCGTACGGCGGGCCCGGCCAGGTCGGTGATGATCTCGACGCGGACATGGGGGAAGAAGTCACGGGAGAGGGACCGTCCCATCTCGCTGAACCGCGCCGCCGTGCGCTGCAACGCCCGCAGAAGCTCGGCGGCGCCCTGACTTTTGGCGTCCACCCCCGCAGGGTAGATCACCGCCGGTAGCGGTTTGGCCGAATATTTAGGTTGGCCCGGAAATTTCCCCAGGGGAAACCGTCGTCAGCGGAAGGCGTAGCACTCGACCTCCGCACGCCGGCGGGTCAGCCCGCCGCCCACCGACTCCTCCACGCACGCCCGCTGGGCGGCGCTGAGTTCGAGGGGCCCGCAGACGGAGACCCCGGAGTACGTGCGGCAGTCGAGGGCGGGGTTGAACGCCCCCACGACGTACTTCGCGCGCACCTGCGCCCGGCACCGCGCACGCGCCTGCCCCGTCTTCGGGTACCGGCACTGGCCGACGAGGACGTCGTACTGCTCCTGGCTGACCTCTTGCCGCTCGACCCCTCCCTCGGGCGGCGCGAGAGCCTGCCGGTACGCGCTCCGCAGACCGGTCCCCGGGCGTACGCCGGTCCCGGCGGCGACCGCCGCGACCGCGGCGGCCGTGCCGAGCGTCGTCATGGCGGCGAGCACGGAGACAGCGACGATCTTTCTCATGCGATCCCCCCGAGGAGGAACGTACCCACGAGCGACAATCCGCCCCAGGTGCCCCGCCGGACCACAATGGACGACCGTGACCTCACGTCATCGTGAGATCGGAGAAGTCACCACGTTGGGTAAACGCGATATTGCCGAGTGTGGTCGAAGAAGATCGCGGGTAGATGTGGTCCCGGAACCGAAGGGGACGGCCTTCCGCCGTTCAAACCCATTTTCCTCGGTCCAAATCCGGTCATTCTCGATACAACGGAGCTTTTAAGTGCGATTTGTTCACGCAGTCACGACAGGCGCCCTGGTTCTCGCCGGACTGACGGGTACGAGCGCGGCCGCGCTGGCCGGCACCGGACCGACCGACCCCTCCGGGTCGGCGTTCACCGGCTACCAGGTCGTCGCCCTGCCCAACGCGAACGTGCCGAACTTCACCCGGCGCACCGTGTACTGCCCGGGCGGCAAGCGGGCCGTGGGCGGCGGCGGCGAGGCGCAGGGCAACGACGCCGTCCTCGTGGGCAGTTTCCCCACGGCCGACGGCACCGGCTGGATCGCCCTCGGCCGGCAGCCCCGCTACGACAGCGTGGGCATCAGCGTCTACGCCATCTGCGCGTACACCAGCTGACACGGCCCGCCCGCGGCGCGCCCCACAGCGCGCCGCGGACGCGGCCCGCGCCGGGAGGCTCACCCCGAGGCGCGGGACGGGCGCCTTCCGGCGTGCGCCGCCGTGTGCGTCAGAGTGCGCGTCAGGGCGTGGGCGGCCCGGCGGGCCGTGGTCTTGGGACGCGAGAGCGCCCGCGGGGCGGGGCGCCCGGCGGGCGGGTCCTCCCCGGAAGGCGCGGCGAGCACCTGGGCGATGTCACACGCCCGGCTCCCCCGGCACAACGCGTTCTGGATGCCGATTCCCTCGTTCGCGACGTTGACGGAGACCTGCTGGGTGCCCCGGTTGCTGATGGGGCTCGACGCCGAGAGCGCCGGCCGCGCCTCATCCCTCCCCGCCGACGCTCCCCGGTCCCGGTGCGACTCCCGCGGATGACCGGCCGCATCGGCGGCGGGCGCCGCGACGGCGAGAGTCAGCACGAGCGACGCACAGGCGAGAAGCCCCGGACCGCTCCGCAGAACCGGCCTGCCGTACCACCGACACCTCATCGCGCGCCGCTCCCGTCAGCCGGACCGCTCCTGCAGCCCCTCCTCGTGCGGGGCCGCTACTCAGGCTAGTGATCCGCCTTTTCCCAGCGTCCGGCACGCGCGGCGTCTTACGCCATCATTGCCATATTCGTCGGCGCACGGTCCGGTCGATCGATTCGCGGCCCGGACGCGCGGCGGGAAACGTCACCAGCCGAAGGCGTTGACCGGCATGTTCTGCCAGATCTTGCAACGCTTCGGGCCGGGGCCGCAGAAGGCGCCCTGGGTGTTGATGCGGCCGCCGACCGTGATGCCGGTCTGCTGCTGGCCCATCATGAAGGTCGGGCTGTAGACGCCGTTGAGGTTCTGGTTGAACCTGCCGTTCCCGGAGCCGAACTGCCTGGCCGTGGCCACCCCTCCGGCCGCCACCTGCCCCTCGCCGCCTCCGTGTCCGCCTCCGTGCCCACGTCCGTGTCCGGCGGCGTGCGTCACCACGCCCGGGCGCAGCGGAGCCGTGCTCGCACTCGCCTCCCGCGCGGTGGCGGCCGAGGCGAGCGCGGCCACGAGGACGGCCAGTGTCAGGCGGCCGGCCGCGAGCGCCGGAATCTTTCGCGAAGGGGGCGTACAGTCGCGGGACATCTGGAAACGCACCTACTCACCAAGGCCATCCGGCGACGGGTCTCGTCGTGGACATAAGCAACGATGCCCTCATACCCCATTCGATGGCCTCGGTTCCGGCCCTGCCGAGCGCGGCATGGATGATGACTCAGCTTTTGCCGCAATTCCGCTTATCCGGCAAATACGCGCAGAATCACCATTTCTACGACACCTGGGCGACCGGTGACACGGGAGCGGGCGACGGATCCGGCCTGCCGTCCTGCCTCGGAGACGTCCATACGGGCCACGCCGGCGAAGACGTCGGCAGCGCCGTGACGGCGGGCCGCGCCGGAAGACCCGTCCCTTGATCAAGACCGTGGTCGAGCCCGTGACCGACGCCCAGATCGAGGCCCAGATCGAGGCCCACGGTCAGCGTTCCGTCGTACGGCAGTTCCCGCTCGCCGCATCGGTCCCAGACGGCGAGCGGGCCCTCGAAGCGCGACGTGAGCAGATGCTGCAGCGGAGTGCGGGGCAGGAAGAGGTCGACGTCGGGCGTCGCCCGGCGCACGGCCCGGGGCAGTCGCGGCTCGCGCAGCCGGACCAGTGTGGCCGGTTGGGAGCGCTCGGCGAGCGCGCGGATGTCGAGGAAGGACAGGTTCGCCACCTCCCGGGCCGCCGAGACGTGCCGCACCAGCACGCGGACCGGACCCGGCGCGCCGTCCATCCGGGCGAGCGCGGGCTCGGCCCCGGCGTCGCAGACGATCTGGTCGGCGAAACCGTCCCTGACCGCCACGACTCCCCCGGCCTCGATCACCGCGACCGCCTCCGCCAGTGCGTCCTGGCCGAGCAGCCCGTCCCAGCGCAGCGCGGGGCCGCAGGCCGCGCATCCCGCGGCGTCGTCCGGGCCGCGCCGCGAACCGGGCCGGCCGCACTCACGCCGGCAGTCCTCGCACAGGGCGAGCGGCCGTACGCGCGGCTCGCCGGCGGGGGGCCCGCACTCACGGCACCGGACCAGCGGGTAGAGATGCCTGCGCCCGCGCGGGTCGAACAACTCGCGTACGCAGCCGGGGCAGATGCGGTGCTCCAGGCCGTACCCGCCGATGCCCGCCGGCACGCTTCCGGCCGGCGCGGAAGCACCGGCGGCCCGCCCGCCGGGAGAAGTCAAGATGCCCATGGCGTCCGCACTGCCCTGGATGATCGACACCAATCCCACAGACACCAACAGTCACAGATGTCACATATTGCGCATCTCGACCACCGGCGCGAGACTGATGATCTCGATCGGCACAGCAGACCGGAGAACCACGGTGACCGACGGACCAGGATCGCCCGCGATCGACTCCTCCGCCTCGCACTCGGCCCGCGTCTGGAACTACCTCCTGGGCGGCAAGGACAACTACGCCGTGGACCGCGAGGCCGGCGACATGATCATGCGGATGTTCCCCGACATCGCCCGGATCGCCCGTCAGCAGCGGCGTTTCCTGGTCCGCGCGGTGCGCTACCTGACGGCCGAGGCGGGTGTGCGCCAGTTCCTCGACATCGGCACCGGCCTGCCGACCGCCGACAACACCCACCAGGTCGCCCAGCGCGTCGCCCCCGAGAGCCGGATCGTCTACGTCGACAACGACCCGCTCGTCCTGGTGCACGCGCGGGTGCTGCTCACCAGCACGCCGGAGGGCAGGACCGACTACATCGAGGCCGACGTGCGCGACACGGACACGATCCTGGCCGCCGCCCGGAACATGCTCGACTTCGACCGGCCCGTCGCGCTGATGATGCTCGGGATCCTGGGGCAGCTTCGCGACGAGGAGGACCCGTGGGCGGTCCTGGCCCGCCTGCTCGACGCCCTGCCGCCCGGCAGCTATCTGGCGGTGAGCGACGGCACCGACACCAGCGAGGCGCTCGTGCGGGCCATCGAGATCTACAACGCCAACTCCGCGAGTTCCTATCACCTGCGCGCCCCCGAGGCGCTCGCCCGCTTCTTCGAGGGCCTGGAGCTCGTCGACCCCGGAGTGGTCACCGTCCCCCGCTGGCGGCCCGACCTCGCGGACGCCGAGAGTTCTCCCCGCGCCGTGGACGCGATCTGCGGCGTCGGCCGCAAGCCCTGACGGACGGCCGGGCCCGGCCGCTGAATATTTCACCGGCTCCGGCGCGGACCGGCAGGGGTCTCGTACGGATTCTCCGAGGTCCCCTCACACTCTCGTCCGTTCGTTGCGGAAAGGGCGCTTTCCCCTGACGCGGACGGTGTACACGCGCCGGGCGATTGATGAGTCTGGGGATCATCGGCGCCCCTCCGGCATCCGGAGCGGCCGCCGGGACACGCCCGGCTCACCTCATCTGGAGAACGATCGCCCATGACATTCGGCGGCAACCGGTTTCTACGCGGACTCCTGACGGCCGTCACGGCCACGGCCCTGGGCGGAGCGGGGATCGTCCTGGGCACGACCTCCGCCGACGCCGCCGTCGGCTGCAAAGTGACCTACGCGACCACCCAATGGGGCACGAACTCGGGTGGCTTCACGGCCGGCGTCACCCTCACGAGCTCCGGCGAGTCGCTGAACGGCTGGAAGCTGACGTTCTCGTTCCCCGGCACCCAGCGGCTCACGCAGGGCTGGTCGGCCCGGTGGACCCAGTCCGCCAACCACGTCGTCGCGGAGAGCGAGACATGGAACGGCTCGGTGCCCTCCGGCGGATCCGTCCACCTCGGCTTCAACGGCACCTGGACCGGAAGCAACCCGCCGCCCACGGACTTCGCCGTGAACGGGGTGCCGTGCCAGGTGATCCTCATTCCGAGCCCGTCGCCGAGCCCTTCACCCAGTCCCTCACCGAGCCCTTCGCCCAGCCCTTCGCCCAGCCCTTCACCGAGTCCCTCGCCGAGTCCGAGCGTCAGCCCGAGCCCGGACGTCCCGGTGGACAACCCGTTCATCGGCGCCACCGGGTACGTCGACCCGGACTGGGCGGCCGACGTGGAGTCCTCGGCCGTCAAGGTGGACGACGCCACCGCGGGCAGGATGCGCGGCCTGAAGAGGACGTCCACCGCGGTCTGGCTCGACCGCATCGCCGACGTCACCGGGGGCTCCGGTGTGACGAGGACGCTCAAGGACCACCTCGACGAGGCCGTGCGGCAGAACGCCGGCTACGTCACGCTCGTGCTGCACGACCTGCCCGACCGCGACTGCCGGTCGCTGGTCTCCAACGCCGAACTGCACGAGGCGCAGGGCGGCCTGAACCGCTACAGGACCGAGTACGTCGACGCCATCGCCGCCCTCCTGGCCAGGCCCGAGTACCGGAACCTGCGCGTCGCGACGGTCGTCGAGCCGAAGGCGCTGATCGACCTCATCGTGGGCACGGGCACCCTGCGGTGCGTGCAGGCGCAGCAGTCGGGCGTGTACACGGCGGGCATCCGCTACGCCCTCGACAGGCTCGCGCCGCTGCCCAACGTCTACACGTACCTGGACGCCGGCAACGCGTCGCTCGCAGGCTGGGACACCAACTTCACGCAGCTGACGACCCTCATCACCGAGACCGTGCGCGGCACGGCGGCGGGGCTGAACAGCCTCGACGGCATCGCCACGAACGTCGCCGACTACGTCCCCCTCACGGAACCGTTCCTGCCCGACCCCAACCGCACCGTGGCCGGCCAGCAGCTCATCATGAGCAGGTTCTACGACTGGAACCCGCACTTCGACGAGCGGGACTACGCCCTCGCGATGCGCGGCGCCCTCGTCGCCAAGGGCCTGCCGAGCTCGCTCGGCGTGGTGATCGACACCTCCCGCGACGGCTGGGGCGGACCGGGCAGGCCGACCGCCGTAAGCACCTCGCTCGACCTCAACACGTACGTGGACCAGAGCCGCGTCGACCGGCGCCCGTCGCGGGGCGCCATCTGCAACCAGAACGGCGCCGGGCTGGGCACGCGGCCGGTCGCGGCGCCCGTGCCCGGGGTCGACGCCTACCTGTGGATCAAGCGGCCCGGCGAGTCGGACGGAGCGGGCGGCCCGGTTCCGCCCGCGGGCTCGGACCAGCCGCTCGACGGCGTGTGCGACCCCAAGGGCAACCTCACGCCCTGGACGGACTCGATACGGCCGACCAACGCCCTTCCCAACGCGCCGCTCTACGGCGACTGGCACCACGAGCAGTTCGTGATGCTGGTGAACAACGCCTACCCCGCGCTCTGAGCACGCTCCGGCGCCCCGCTGCGAAACGCCGGGCGGCTATCCGCCCGGACGGCTCTGGAACAGCTGGGCGTCGGTGCTCGGCGGCGCCTGTGTCGAGGTGTCGACCTGTGAGGTGATGTCGATGCCGTGCCTGAGCTGGGTCCACAGGCCGAGGATCGCCGCCGCCTGGGCGACGATGAGCGCGATCCCGCTGCCCGCCGTACCGAGCCGGTAGACGACGGCCACGGGGGTGAGCCGCGACGCGAGGCCGCCCGGGCGGGTCTGGAGCGTGCGCGCGTCCATGAGGACGGCGACCACGGTCAGGACCAGGAAGAGCAGCAGGATCCGGACGAGAGAACCGCGCACGGGGGCCTGCCCGATGAGGTTGTTCAGCACGGCGTGCGCCCCCGTGGCCGCGCCGTACGCGAGCACGGGCACGGCCCCCTTCAAGTAGCCGCGCCTGCCGGGCAGGCGACGCCACAGCGCGCCCAGCACGAACCCGGCGACCGGCCAGATCAGCAGCCCTCCGATCAGGTCGCCGGCCAGTCCGTAGAACCCGTTGGGCTCGCGGAGCCGGTCGAGCCAGCCGTCGTGGCCCATGCTGTCGGTGCTCCAGGTGGCCCAGATGAGGAACACGGCGGCGGGCGCGCCCACGTAGGTCGCGTACCGCGAGGCGAGCCGCGCGTTGGCCCACCATGAGCTCCCCGGGCCGCGCGCCAGCGCGAGGTCGAGCGGGGTCAGGCCGTCCTCTCTGCGGGGATCGAGGCCGATCTCCCCGCGTAACCGCCCGATGCGCTCCACGACCGGCTCGTTCTCCCTGTGGTAGGCGGCGTCGTCCATGTCTCCCGCGGCCCAGCGCCGGCGCAGGCCCTTCTCCCGCGCCTCCAGGGCCCGGTGCTCCTCGACGATCACGGCGAGCCGCCGCCGCGACACACCCGGGTCCGCGGGCTCGGCCCGTCGCGTCAGCCGCAGCAGCAGAGACAGCACCGCCAGACCGGCGAGCGCGGCGAGCGGGACGGGCATCCCCGCGTACGTGCTGGGCCATCTGATCGTGCCCACGACGAACAGGAAGGCGACGAGCCACGCGGTGAGCGGCCCGACGGCTTCCGTGCGCCGTCCGTGCAGACGCAGCAGCAGCAGAAGCAGGAGCACCACCAGCGGCCACATCAGATAGGCGAGGTTCCGCAGCAGAAAGAAGGGCGACACGACGACATCCGGCAGGTATCCCCAGGTCCGCAGGCCGGTGACGGCCGCGTGGGCCACGAACGCCAGGGTCGTCAGCGCGAGCCCCGGGACGCTCCATCGCAGCAGCGCGCGGACGGCCCGGGGCGTCCTCCTGTCCGGTACGCGAGCCGCCCGCACCGCGATCACCCACGCCGCTCCGGTCAGCAGCGACGCCGTCGCGACGGCCGATGCGACCCACGCGGGGTCCGCCTGCTCGTGGACGTACCGCCTGGCCAGGGGCGCGAAGCCGCTGACGGCGACGAGCGCCGCTCCCGCGAGCACCACTCCCGCCGACGCCGGACCGGTGGGCCCTGGACGGGTGCGCCCGGAGCCGGTGGGCGCCCGGCCGGCCCGCCGGATTCGCGGACGCGCCCGCCGCCACGCGGCCGCGCAGAGCGGCGCCGCCAGGATGAGAACGGCCCCGGCGTCCGTCAGGCCGATGAGGTGGGCCGGGAAGAGCGTCCCGCTGAGGAGTACGGCCGCGATCACCTCCACCGCGGTGATCAAGGCCAGGGTGCCGAGAACGATCCTGACGAGGGCGCGCTCGTCCCGGTCGGCCGAGCGCCGGCCTGGCAGCACGAGCAGTCCGGCGAGCAGCAGGTAGGGCAGCGCGAAGCCCAGGCAGGTCGCGACCGTGAGCACCTTCTGTCCTCCGGAGCCGGTCCAGCGCTGGAACGCGGACCGCGCGGACATCCGGAGGGCGACCTCGACGCGCGGCGGGGCGGCGGCGTCCCGCCACACGTACGTGTGGCCGGGCCGCACCTCCGACGGCAGGGGCATCACTGCGCGCACCTCCGAGTCCGGCGTCCGCACGGCCACGGCCCGCCATCGCGCCCGGGCCAGCCCGGGCGGCAGACCGGCCGGTGAGAGCTGCAACGCGACGAACCGGGTCCGGCCGGACGTCCGGCTCGACCAGAGCCCGGCGACCTCCGTCTCCCACTCCATGTCGTACGACTGCAGAGGAGTCTCCTGGGTGCGCTGGACCACGACCTCGGCGCCGTCCGGCGACATCGTGGCGGTCGAGGTCGACGGACCGCCGGCCGGAAGCAGGCAGCCGTCGGCGCCGCCGGCGGCGAACAGGGCGGCGGCCCCCGGCCAGTCGCGGGGCACGCCGACCCGCGTCGTGCTCCTCATCACAGCGGTGTCGTGGCCGCGTTCCTCGACGGTCACGGACGTCTCGACCCAGGCGGAACCGGGAGGCCCGAACTCGCACTCCGAAGCGGCGAGCGCCGGGCGCGGACCGAGAGCCACCGC
This sequence comes from Microbispora sp. H10949, assembly GCF_014161435.1. NCBI lineage: Bacteria > Bacillati > Actinomycetota > Actinomycetes > Streptosporangiales > Streptosporangiaceae > Microbispora > Microbispora sp. H10949. The sequence continues at coordinate 184,284 of NZ_JABBWZ010000012.1, forward strand.
CGCGAGGAGCGCCGACGTCAGGACGGCGGCTCTGAGCACCATCGCGACGGGGATCATTCCCACGACAGTCGTCATCTGCCGCACAGCCGACCTCCCCGCGCGATTGGGCTCCAAAGGATCAGTCGCTCGGGAGGCGGCATTGGTTACAGCCAGGGCGACATGTCGGCGCGGCCGCCGGCCCGCGCCGTCAGAGGCCGCTCAGGGGCCGCTCAGAGGTCGTTCAGGGGCCGTTCAGGGGCCGTTCAGGGGCCGCTCAGGCGCCGTTCGCCCTTCGTCGTGATGACGTACACCTGCCAGTTGTAGTAGGCGTAGTAGTTCCTGATGTCGCGCTTCATCTGGCGGGTGTGCAGCAGGACCGCGTCCACGTACGCCTGGGAGTGGTTGTAGGCGTACAGCGCCCGCCGGTAGTCGCCCGGCGCTCCCGACGCGTGCAGGTAGTTGGCCGCGGCGAGCAGGGCGTCCCGGGTGTCGTCGATGTCGCCGCCCATCCCGTACGCCTTCCAGGTGCCGGGCATGAACTGCATCGGCCCCTTGGCGCCGACGTAGCTCGGCGACCGGACGCGGCCGAACTTGGTCTCCACGAGCATGACCGCGGCCAGCACCTGCCAGTCGATCCCGAACCGGCGCCCGGCCCGGCGGAAGCCGTCGAGCAGGACGTCCGCCGGTTCGGGCGGCTCGATGCGGAACTTGACCGGCCCGCTGACGGGGTGGGCCAGGGAGAGCAGGTCGCGTACGGCCGTCACGTTGTCCCGCGCCCGCGCGGCCTGGTCCTTGGACAGTTTCCCGTAGGTGCGCGACGCGACGCCGGGGTTACGGGCCAGATGACGGTAGAGGCGCTGCTCGTACAGGGCGAGCAGGACCACCGGCTCGGGGGCCTGTCCCCTGGCGGGGTCCCCCGTGCGCCGCCAGTCGTCGACGGCGTCCCGCAGCAGCGCGGTCGTCCGGGTCAGCGCCTCGGCCAGCGCGGCGGGATCCTTGGGAATCTTCGCGTCGGGCGCGGGCGGCTTCGCCTCCGGCTCCGCGGGCGGCGGCTGCTCCGGCGTCGCCGGCGCGGACGGGCCTCCGGAAGGCGGCTCCGGCGGCGTCACGGACGCGGCCGGAGCCTCGGCCCCGCCGGAGACGGCCGGCGATCCCTCGCCCCGCGCGCCGGCGCAGCCGGACAGCGAGACCAGACCGGCGAGCCCGCCTGCCAGCAGGCCGGCGAGCAGGCGCGGACGCCGCGACGCGGAGAGGAACAGGACATGACTGGGACGGGCACGCTGATCGTTCATCGGTCCCAACGTATGCCCGCCGGCGGCGCCGTTTCACGTCGTCCCGACGCCGGGGCGCCGTGCGCCGCCGTCCCGATGGCGGGCGGCGGCGACGGGAGGGATACAGCCGGCCGTAACCTTTTCCGGCCGCACCCCATTCCCCGTTCTCCCACCTCAGGTGTTGACCGGATAAGTAACCGGGCAGTAATGCTCGACTCGTGCGCCTGCCCCGGGTGAAATTCGAGCACCGGCCCCACCGGTACGAGGACGGCACCATTCGCATCGGCGGCGAGATTTACGGGATCGCCGCCGAAATCGAGGATCCGTACGGTTGGGTCTGGACCGCCCTGTGCCTGATGGACGGCACCCGCTCCCGCGAGGACATCGCGGACCGGCTCCGCCTGGCCCATCCGGAGCTGACGGACGCCGAGTCGGTCGTCGAGCAGCTCGTCGCGACCCGATACGTGGAGGACGCCGCCGACGTGCCGCCCGCCGCGCTGAGCGAGCGGGAGATCGACCGGTACAGCAGGAACCAGGCGTTCTTCCGGATGGTCGGCCCGGGCCCGCACAGCTGGGAGGCGCAGCTGCGGCTCAAGGGCGCGCGGGTGGTGGTGCTGGGCCTGGGCGGCACGGGCAGCCACGCGGCGTGGGCCCTCGCCGCCGCGGGCGTCGGCGAGATCCACTGCGTGGATCCCGACCTGGTCGAGCTGTCGAACCTCAACCGTCAGGTGCTGTACGGCGAGGCCGACGTGGGACGGCCGAAGGCGGAGGCGGCCGTCGCGCGGCTGCGCGGCGTCAACTCCGACATCACCGTCACCGGCGACCGGCGGTGCGTCGGCAGCCGCCGCGAACTCGCCGAGCTGATCGCGGGTTTCGACGCGCTCGCCCTCTGCGCCGACCGGCCGGACGGGCACCGCATCAGGGTGTGGGCCAACCGCGCCTGCGCCGCGGCGGGGATCCCGTGGGTGGGCGGCGGGTACAGCGGGCCGCTGGTCACCGTGGGCTGCTTCACCCCGGACGCCGGGACCTGCTACGAGTGCCTGTGCGACGGCGAGGAGGCCCGGCGCCGCCCGGGCACGCCGGTGGACCTCGGCGGACCGGGGGTGATCGCCACGTCGGCGGGCCTGTCCGGCCAGCTCGTCGCCCACGCGCTGATCGCGCTGCTGACCGGGGCGTCCGCGCCGCCGGCCGGCACCATCCGGGGAGTCAACCTGATCGCCGCGGACCACCATGTGCGGGTCAGCCATCCCCCACGCCCCGGCTGCCCGGTCTGCGGGACCCGGGTACGCGCCCGTTTCGATTCGAATGGGCGCATTTCGCCGGCATGACCGAAACAGCGATTACCACAACGAATTGACAGAATCATTGACTGCGTGCCGCCGGCGGCGAATCATGAACGCGTTCTCGCGAGAACATCCCCGTCCCTCACCCACGAGAGGAACCGGATGACCCCCAACGAGCACGAGATCGAAACCGCCGACGAGGCGGCCCCGCCGGTCAAGACGAAAATCACCATCCGGCTGCTCGACAAGATCGAGACGACGAACGCCAGCAACAGCGTCGGCAACTGACGCCGGTGCCGCCACCGTGGTGTGCGGGCGCGCAGCGGGAGCGCCCGCACGCCGCAGGCGGTCGTGCCGCACCGGCCCCGCGGCCCCGCGCCGCACCGCGACGGACGGCCCGAAGGAGAGAAGGGTGGCATCCACCCGCACCATCTTTGACGACGTACGGCAGGCCGAGGCGCGGGTGCTGCCCGCCGACGCCTACCAGGCCGAGTTCGCCGAGGAGTTCGACCGGGCGACCGGCGTGGTGTGGAAGCTCGAACGCGCCCAGGAGTTCCGCGAGCCCGACGTCCCGAGCTGGCGGGCGATGATGGCCGGTGACTGGGAACGTTCCCTCGCCCTGATCGCGGAGATGCGGGAGCCGCTCACCGCCTACTACCGCACCCGCCCGGCGACCCGCAGGCTCCGCGTCGTGGAGACCCCGCTCACCCCTTACCTCCAGTGGGAACTGCACGTCCTGGCCGTCAGGGCGGAGGCCGGGGAGCGTCCACGGGTGCTCGCCGCGGGCGCCGTACGGGAGTTCGAGCGCACCGCGCCGCTCCCCGAACTCGTCGCGATCGGCTCGTCACTCCTCTACGAGGTGCTGTACGACGAGATCGGCGGGCACGTCGGCGCCCGGCGGATCACCGACCCGGACCTCGCGGGCCCCTGCCGCGCCGCGATCGAGACGCTCTACGAGCGGGGAGAGGACGTGCGGGCGTACGTCGAGCGGGAGGTCCTCCCGCTGCCGCCTCCCTCGGCCTCCTCCCGGTCGCGCGGCACCCACCGCCCCTGAACCCCGCGCCTGGAGGCCGCGATGAGCCAGGACGCCGGGCAGCCGGCGGACGGGACCCGGGTCCGGCTGCGCGACCTCGCGTTCCGGCGGGACGGCTCCCAGTGGATCGTCGGCCGCCCGGACGGGCAGGAGTTCGCCGCGGTGCCGTACGAGGGGATGCGGGCCATCAGGCTGCTGATGGAGGGCGCGACCATCGAGGAGGCCGAACGGCGGCTGCGCGGCGAGACGGGCGCCGACCTCGACGTCCGGGACTTCGTCCGCGCCCTCGGCGAGCTGGGTTTCCTGGACGAGCCGGGCAGGCCGGCCGCCCCGGCCGAGCCGCCGACGTTCCCCCGGCTGCGTCCCCGGCACGTGCGGTGGACGCTGAGCCCGCTGCTCCACACGGCGGTGGCCGGCGTGATCGCCGCCGGGGCGGTGACGGCGGTGATCAGGCGGGAGACGCTGCCGGGCTGGCAGGACCTGCTGTGGAGCGAGCACGGCACGCTCGTCCTGCTCTCGGAGATCGCCGTCGGCTGGACGCTGATCTTCCTGCACGAGATGGCGCACCTGTCGACCGCCAGGGCGGCCGGGGTGCCGGGCCGGATCCGCCTGGGCACGCGGTTGCAGTTCCTGGCCGTGCAGACCGAGGTGTCCGGGATCTGGCTGGCCGAGCGGCGCGTCCGCCTGACGGTCTATCTCGCCGGGATGGCCGTCGACGCGGCGGCCTGCTCGGCCGCGGTCGTCCTGGCCGCCGTCCTGGGCCGCCACACCGTGCTGTCCCTCGTCACGCTGACCTCGGTGTCCATGCTGACCACCCAGTTCCTGGTGTTCATGCGCACCGACGTGTACTTCCTGCTGCAGGACCTGACCGGCTGCCGGAACATGTACGGCGACGCCACCGCCTACGCGCGCCACCGGGTGCTCCGGCTGCTCGGCAGGCCGACGCCCGACCCGCTCGCCGGCCTGCCCCGGCGGGAGCGCCGCAGCCTCCGGGCGTACGCGGTGCTGGTGGTCGTGGGCACCGTGGTCTGCCTCGGGGTGGCGTTCGCGGTCACGCTGCCCGCGACGCTCGTCCTGCTCTGCCGGGCGGTGCGCGCGCTCGGCACCCCCGCCACGCCCCTCTCCGTGCTGGACGCCGCTGCGGTGCTGCTGGCCGCGCTCGCGTTCCAGGTGGCCTGGGCGCGGGCCTGGTGGCGCAGGCACGGCCCCCGCCTGCGCCGCACACTCCCCCGCCCCCGCCTGCGGCCGTAGCCGTCGCGCAGGCGCCCCCATCGATACTCGTGTAAAAAATTCTGTACACGAGGTCAAAGATTGGCTACCTTGGAGATGTCAAAGATGTTGTACATCGAGAGGAGCCGCTCATGACCCACCTGGAGAAGCGCGCCTGGATCAGGCTGGTCGTCGCCGTGCTCGCCTACGCGGCGTACGTCGTCGTCGTCCTCAGACGGGCGGGCGGGGGTCCGTTACCCGACACGCCGTACACCGCCGCCCTGCTGTGGTCGGTCGGCGGGGCCATCGCCGCCACGATCGCGGCCGAGATCGGGATGGCGATCGTGAACCCCCGCGCCTCCCGCGTGCAGGACGCGCGTGACCGGGAGATCGGGCGGTTCGGCGACCACGTCGGCCAGGCGTTCGTCGTGATCGGCGCGGTGGCCGCGATGCTCATGGCGATGGCCGGGTGGGACCGGTTCTGGATCGCCAACGTGGTCTACCTCTGCTTCGTGCTGTCGGCGGTCCTCGCCGGGATCGCCAAGGTCGTCGCCTATCGCAGGAGCCTTCCGGAATGGTGAAGCCGACCCGCGTGACCAACCGCATCCGCACGCTGCGGTTCACGCACGACGAGATGACCCAGGCCGAGCTCGCCGAGCGCATCGGCGTGACCCGGCAGACCCTCATCGCCATCGAACAGGGCCGATACTCGCCGTCCCTGGAGATGGCCTTCCGGATCGCCCGCGTGTTCGGCGTTCCGCTCGACGACGTGTTCCAGTACCCCGACCTCCCCGAGGAGACGCCATGAAAGCCATCGTCCAGGACGCGTACGGCCCGGCGGACGTGCTCCGCCTGAGCGACGTCGACCGCCCCGAGATCGGTGCCGAGGAGGTGCTCGTCGAGGTCCGCGCCGCCGCGGTGGACCCCGGCGTGTGGGTCCTCATGACCGGCCGGCCGTACCTCATGCGCCTCGCGGGCTTCGGGCTGCGCCGGCCGAAGGTGACGGTCCGGGGCCGTGACATGGCCGGGGTGGTGGCGGCCGTCGGCGCCGGAGTGACCCGGTTCCGGCCGGGTCAGGAGGTGTACGGCACCTGTACGAGCGGCTCGTACGCGGAGTTCGCGAGGGCGCGGCAGGACAGGCTCGCGCCGAAACCGGCCGGCCTCACGTTCGAGCAGGCCGCCGCGATGCCGGTCTCCGGCATGACGGCGCTGCAGGCCGTGCGCGACGTCGCCGGTGTGCGCCCGGGGCAGCGGGTTCTGGTGATCGGCGCCTCGGGAGGCGTGGGGTCGTTCGCCGTGCAGATCGCCAGGGCGTACGGCGCGAGCGTCACCGGCGTGTGCTCGGCGGCGAAGGCGGGCTTCGTGCGGTCGCTCGGCGCCGACGACGTCGTCGACTACACCCGGGAGGAGATCGACCGGGACGGGCCGCGTCACGACGTCGTCGTCGACACCGCCGGAAACCGGCCGCTGTCCCTGCTCCGGCGCGCCCTGACGCCGCGGGGGACGCTGGTCGTCGTCGGCGGCGGGCACGTGGCCCACCGTTTCACCGGGGGCATGGGACGCACGTTCCGGGCGCCGCTGCTGTCACCGTTCACCGGGCAGCGGCTTCGCCCGGTAATGACGCGAGAGCGCGCCGAGGACCTGGAGGAACTGACCCGGCTCGCCGAGTCCGGCGCCGTCACCCCGATGATCGACCGGGTCTACCCCCTCGCCGACGCGCCCGACGCGATCCGTCACCTCATGGGGGGACACCCGGGCGGCAAGGTCGTCGTCACCGTGAACGGGACGGCCTGAGGCACGGCGGAGGCATCGGTGGGCGGCTCTAGGCAAAAGTGATATCACTTTGCTAGTGTCTTGCTAGACATCGAGGAGCGTGCACATGACAGACCTGCAGATCGCCGTCGACATGCCGGCCCCCCAGACGCACGAGAGAGCGGCCCGCGAAACCGGGGGATGGCCGATGCTGATCCTGGCCCTGGTGGGCCTGCTGAGCCCCTTCGTGCTGGTCCCGGTCGGAATCGGCATCGCGGCCGACGGGAGCGGCGGCTCGGGGGCCGTGCTGATCATCGCCGGGGTGCTGCTCCTCCTGGTGGCCGTCGTCGCCTTCACCGGGCTCACCGCGGTCGCTCCGGGCGAGGCGCGCGTGATCCAGTTGCTCGGCCGCTACGTAGGCACGGTCCGTACGCCCGGCCTCCGGTTCGTGGTCCCCTTCACGCAGAAGCGCCGGGTGTCGACCCGGATCCGCAACCACGAGACCGACGTCAGCAAGGTCAACGACGCCGACGGCAACCCGATCGAGATGGCCGCGGTGGTGGTCTGGCAGGTGGAGGACACCGCGAAGGCCGTCTTCGAGGTGGACGACTTCGTGGAGTTCGTCGCCTTCCAGACCGAGACGGCGGTCCGCCACATCGCGGGCAGCTACCCCTACGACGGGCACGACGACGTGCTCTCCCTGCGCCAGAACGCCGACGAGATCACCGGCCGCCTGTCGGCCGAGATCCAGGCCCGGGTGGCCTCGGCGGGGGTCCGGGTGATCGAGTCGCGCATCACCCGCCTGGCGTACGCCCCCGAGATCGCGCAGGCCATGCTGCGCCGCCAGCAGGCCGGAGCGGTCGTCGCGGCACGTCAGCGGATCGTGGAGGGCGCGGTCGGCATGGTCGAGGCTGCCCTGGCCCGCCTCGACGAGCACGACGTGATCGAACTGGACGAGGAGCGCAAGGCCACCATGGTCAGCAACCTGCTCGTCGTCCTGTGCGGCGACCGGGACGTGCAGCCCGTGGTCAACACCGGTTCCCTCTACCGCTGACCGTGGCGACCGACCGGAAGAGCATCCTGCTGCGACTGGACCCCGCCGTGCACGACGCGCTGGCCCGGTGGGCCGGTGACGAACTACGCAGCACCAACGCGCAGATCGAGTTCCTGCTCCGCCAGGCGCTGGCGGAGGCGGGGCGGCTTCCCCGCGAGGCCGCCCGCATCCCCCGGCGCGGCCGACCGCCCAGGACATCGGCCCCGCCCAACGGCTCCGCGGCCTCCCAGGAGCCCGACGAGCCCGAAGGCGGAGCTCCGCCCGGAGACGACTGAGAGAAGGCGACCTCATGAACGTTCCCGGCTCCCTGCCGGCCCGGCTCTACCTGCTCGGCTACGACCCCCGTAAGGAGCGGGTGGTGACGAACTACCGCTTCCCGTACCTGCTCCGCGCCGCCGCGCTCACCGAGCTGCTCCTCGACGGCCGGATCGCCGACGAGCGCGGCAAGGTGCGGGTGGTGAGCGAGAAGCCGCTCGGCGATCCGGTCCTGGACGACCTGCTGCACCAGATCGCCGGGTCCCGCCCCAAGCCGTGGCGGCACTGGATCGACAAGGACGGCCGCGCGACGGTCCGGGCGGTCCGGGACGAGCTGGAGACGCGGCACTGGGTCCGCGTGGAGCTGCGCCAGCCGTTCCTCCTGGTCTTCAACAGGACCCGGGTGCGCGTGCGCGATCCGCGCGTGGTGAAGCGGCTCACGACGCAGGTCACCACCGCGCTCAACGGTCCCATGTCCCGGGTCGGCGAACGGGAGGCCGCCCTGGTCGCGCTGGCCGCCGCGGGCGAGCTCCGGACGGTGCTGCCGCGGGCCAGGCGGAAGGCGTACCGGCAGCGCATCGCCGAGCTGGGCGAACGCGGCGGACCGGCGACGCCCGCCCTGCGCAAGGTCATCCAGCAACTGCACGCGGCGTCCGCCGCCGCCATGAGCGGGGGCGGCTGACCCGCCCGCACGACTCGTACGGCCCCGGCGTTCCGGGGCGGCGGGTCCCCGGGGGCGTCACTGTGCGGCGAGGCCTGGGGCGATCGTGCGCAGCGCCTCGGCGAGGTCGGCGGCGGACGGCGCCTCGTCGGGATCGACGAGCCACTGCGCCGCCATGCCGCCGAGCAGCGCCTGGTAGAACGCGCCGACGGCCATCGCCTTCCGCGGATCCGCGGCCGGGTCGAGGTTCTCGAAGAGCGCCGCGAGTCCCAGCTTCGCCTGGCGGTTGGCCGTCGCGAAGGCCTCCCGCAGCTCGGGCATGCGGTCCATCTGCGCGATGAGCTCGAACTGGATGGCCCACAGGGGCCTCAGCCTGGCGAAGGACTCGATGATCCGGTTCCAGGTGGCCTCGAACCGCTGCGCGGGCGTCTCGCCGAGCGCCGGTCCGGCGGCCAGGGTCCGCTCGATCTCCTTGCCCCACTCCTCCATCGCATCGACGAGAGCCGCGTTGAGCAGCGCCTTCGTCGACCTGAAGTGGTAGCCGATGGAGGCGAGGCTGGTGCCGGCCGCGGTCGCGATGTCACGCGCGGTGGTGCCGGAGTACCCCTTCTCCATCAGGCATCGCCTGGCACCGGCGAGCAGGTCTTCCCGGTTTCCCATGCGCAGATCCTAACCGATTGACGGACCGATGTCTGAGACATCTGTACTAGACAAAATATTGAGACGTTTGTACAGTCCGAGTCGTGACGAACATCCTGATCTCCGGCGGAAGCGTCGCCGGGCTGACGCTGGCGTACTGGTTGCGTGAGTACGGGTTCACCCCCACCGTCGTCGAGCGCGCTCCCCGTCTGCGGGAGGGCGGCTACAAAATCGACATCCGGGGCGCGGCACTCGACGTCGTCAGCCGCATGGGCCTGCTGGACGAGGTGCGCCGGCACAGCACGGACATGCGCGTCGCACGCTTCGTCGACGCCCGGGGGAAGCAGGTCGCGACGATGAACGCCGAGGTGTTCGGCGGCCGCGAGGGCGACGACGTCGAGATCATGCGCGGCGACCTCGTCCGGATCCTGCACGGTGCGGCCGGAGACGGTGTCGAGTACCTCTTCGACAACTCCGTCACCGCCCTGGAGCGGACGCCCGGAGGGGTGCGCGTCACCTTCGAGAGCGGCCCCCCGAGGACGTTCGACCTGGTGGTGGGTGCCGACGGCCTCCACTCCAACGTCCGCGCGCTGGCCTTCGGCGAGGAGTCCCGGTTCGTCCGCGACCTCGGGCACCACATCTCGATCTTCACGGTGCCCAACCACCTCGGCCTGGACCGCACCGAGATGATGCACCCGGCGCCGGGCCGGAGCGCCGGGATGTACGGCACCCGGCGAGACGCCGACGCCAGGGCGATGTTCCTGTTCTCCTCCCCGCCGGGGGCCGGCGACGGGCGGGACGTCACCCGGCAGAAGAAGCTGCTCGCCGAGGTCTTCGCGGACCAGGGCTGGGACGTCCCGCGCCTCCTCGACGCCATGTGGGACGCGCCGGACTTCTACTTCGACTCGATCAGCCAGGTGTGCATGGACGGCTGGTCGTCGGGCCGCGTGGCCCTCGTGGGCGACGCCGCCTACGGGCCCTCCCCCGCGTCCGGGCAGGGCACCAGCCTGGCCCTGGTCGGCGCCTACGTGCTGGCGGGCTGCCTCGCCGCCGCGGCCGGAGACCACACCGCCGGGTTCACCGCGTACGAGCGTGAGATGCGGCACTTCGTCGAGGAGAACCAGAAGCTCGCGGCCGCCAACATCAAGGGCATGGTGCTGAGGTCCGCGGCGCAGATCCGCTTCCAGATGCTGATGCTGCGCCTGATGCCGCACCTGCCGGGTAAGGACCGGATGATCGAGCGGGTCACCGGGCCGATCCGCCGGGCCGCGACCGCGATCACGATCCGGGACTACCGGGTCCCGTCCGTATGAGCCGCACCGCCGGGCGTCCCAGGCCGGGCGGGGCTTCTGGGGCCGCCCGGAATGACGGTGCGCCCGGCTGCGCCCCCACGGCGGAACCGGGCGCACCGAGCCGGCCCCGGACTCTGGCGGCAGAACGGCGGCGAGATGGCATGGGGATGGCGGCGAACCCCCCGTCGCGAGGCCGGTGCTCGCGCGGGTCCGGTGGGTCCGCCGCCTCCTGGTGGGCGGCGCCGTCAGGGCGCCGCCGGTCTCACGATCCGGTGCAGGTGACGGTGGGAGTCGACGCCGTACCGTTGGCGAGGAAGCCGAACGTCGTCGACGCGGACGGCGCGAGCGAGCCGTTGTACGAGGCGTTGCTCACGGAGACCGTCGAGCCGCTGGTGGTCAGCGTGCCGTTCCAGACCTGGCTGATGGTCTGGCCGCCGGCCAGGGTCCACTTGACGGTCCAGCCGCTGATCGCCGAGCTTCCGGCCGTCACGGTGACCTCTCCCTGGAAGCCGCCGGACCACGTGTTGGTGGTGCGGTAGGTCGCGCTGCAGGCGCCGGTGACCGGCGGAGTCGGCGTGCGCGTGGGCGTGGCCGACGGTGACTGCGAGGGCGACTGCGAGGGCGACTGGGAGGGGGACTGCGACGGCGACTGGGAGGGGGACTGCGACGGGGACTGCGACGGCGACTGCGAGGGCGTGGCCGAAGGCGACGGCTGGCCGTTGCCGCTGAACTGCCACCAGTTCACGTTGAACAGGTTGCCGCTGCCGCCGGTGAACTTGAGGTACAGGTCGTGGGTGCCCGTCGCGCCGTTCACCGAGCAGGAGACGGTGGTCCAGGTCTGCCACCCGCCGGTGCCGGAGACGTTGCACGTGCCGACCAGGGTGCCGTTGACGCCGTCCAGGTGCAGCTCGATCTTGCCGCCGGAGTTGGCGGAGGCGACCCGGGCGCTGAAGGACGTCGCGCCGGAGCCGAAGGCGACCCCCTTGACCTTGATGTAGTCGCCGTTCTCGATGAACCCGACGTTCATGCCGCCCTCGGTGGAGGCCTCGGTCTCCACACCCGACTCCCACGCGATCGTCTCGGCCTCCTGCCGGACGTACGGGTTGAGCGTGCCGATCTGCGGCGCCCCGGTCGTGGTCATGTTGATCGTCGGGATCGACCCGTCAGAGCCGTAGGTGAACTTCTCCACCGCCACCGAGCGCGTGTATCCGCCACCGCCCGGCAACGCGCCGTTGTGGTAGAAGAAATACGACCCGCCGTTGTAGTCGATGATCCCCGGGTGGTTGGTGAAGCTGCTGCCCTGCGTCGACATGATCGTGCCGCGGTAGGTCCACGGCCCGGTCGGGCTGGAGGAGGTCGAATAGGCGATGAACTCCGAGCAGCACTTGGCCGCGAACACCATGTAGTACAGGCTGCCCCGCTTGTAGAACCAGGGCCCCTCCTCGAACAGCGTCGGCCGGTTGGCGTCCCCGGTGCGGGTGCCGAACCCCGACGTGGTCAAGGTGACCTTGGTCGCGCTGCCGGAGTAGGAGATCATGTCGCTGTTCAGCTTGACGTACCACAGGTTCGGGTTGCCCCAGTACAGGTAGGCCTGCCCGTTGTCGTCGATGTAGACGGTCGGGTCGATCTCCCCGTTCTCGACCAGCGGGCGCCCGATGGCGTCCTTGAACGGGCCGGTGGGGCTGTCGGAGACGGCCACGCCGATGGCCATCCGGCCGGTCGAGCGGTTGGTCGTGGGGACGTACCAGTAGAACTTGCCGTTGCGGTAGACCGCCTGGCCCGCCCAGGCGTCCGACTTCGCCCAGCTGAAGGTGGCCACGCTCAGCGGGGAGCCGTGGTCGGTCCAGTTCACCATGTCGGTGGTGGAGAAGACCCGCCAGTCCTTCATCGTGAAGTAGGTCGAGCCGTCCTCGTCGTGACCGGTGTAGAGGTACACCCGCCCGTTGTAGACCAGCGGGGCCGGGTCAGCGGTGTAGATCGTCTGCACGATGGGGTTGTCCGCCTTGGCCGTCGTGGCCGGCAGCAACGCCGCCATGCACAACAGGCCCGCCATCCAGACGACACCACGCCTGAGCCGGGCCCGAAGGGTGAACGCCGATCCCATACTCACCTCCTGGGGTAGTGACCACGCGACTTGCGCATCGACACGTTCAGCGGCGACAAGTACTACCTAATTGTTAGCGTTAACAATCACGGGCGCACGATTCCGTTCGCCCGCTTGTACGGAATTCGTCTCCGTCAACGCGTGCCGCGGCGACCGTGGACATCGCCACGGCGCGGAGCCAATCCCATGCGGGCGGGATGGTCAAGGTTCCGGGCCCGCGCCCCGGCGGCGTCACGCGCCCGGGCCACCCGTCCTGAACTGTGTCCGGAGCGCCGCGACCGGGACCTCCGTACCCGTGCGGGGTGTGAAACTTTCAGCTCCGCGACGCGGCGGAAAACCTGCCCATCCGCCGGTCAGCCACCCGGGCCGACCTCGTTGTCCGGCGCGCCGTCGCCTGCCGTGGGCAGGTCGCCTCGTTCCACCGGCACGCGGGGCGGCGCGGTGCCGGCCTTCCCGTCGCCGGTGGCGCGCCGCGCCCCGGCGACGGCCGCCTTCAGCGCCGCCCGGCCGACGTCCGTCACCCCTCCGCTCAGCTTGATGAGGACGTCTCCCCTGAGCGCGACGTACTCGTGGCGGTCACCGGCCATCCGATACCAGCCCACCTCGTCGTGGACGCAGAGGACCAGCGCGTCCGGGGGCGTGGCGAGGTTGATCGGAGTGCTCCGGCACACGTCGTCGTCGAAGGCGCCCCGGTCGACCCGCAGTTCCACCTGACGTCCGCCGGGCGCGGTGTAGAAGACGCCGAACCCCTCCTCGCCGACCCCGCCCATGGACTGCTCGGCCATCTCGTATCCCGGCAGATCGACGAGGTAGACGAGGTCGGGCGCGACCCCCAGCTCCCGCAGGTGATCCATGTCCACACCGGAGGAGGCCGTCACCGACCCGCACGCGCCCAGGCAGGCGAGCCCGAGAGCCGCCGCCATGGCCCATCGGCCTCTCCTCACCCGGTCATCGTCCCCGGCCGGGAGCGTTCGACCACCGCGCGAGCCGCATCGTCGCTCCTTGATCGCCTGCAGGTGTCCCCATTATGCGCGGAAAGCCGTGGTTCGTCCTTGAGACGGTTCAGCGGGCGTCTCCTACGCGCCGCGTGGTTTCGCCCGGACGTGCATGCGTTCGCCCTGGGTGCCGAACAGGCTGAGGATCTCCACCGGCGCCTCGCCGGTGCTGCCGAACCAGTGCGGCAGCCGGGTGTCGAACTCCGCGGCCTCCCCCGCCCTGAGGACGAGGTCGTGTTCGGCGAGCACCAGCCGCAGCCTCCCGTTGAGCACGTAGAGCCACTCGTAGCCCTCGTGCGTACGCGGCTCGGGATCACAGCGCTCCACCGAAATGATCATCTTGTACGCCTGCAGCCCGCCGGGGTGCTGGGTCAGGGGCACGATCGTCGAGTCCCAGCGGCTGATGGGCTTCAACCGCACCCGGGGGTCGCCGACCGGCGGCGCGCCGACGAGTTCGTCGAGCGGCACCTGGTAGGCCCGCGCCAGCGGCAGCAACAGCTCCAGCGTGGGCTTGCGTTCGCCGGACTCCAGGCGCGACAGGGTGCTGACCGAGATGCCGGTGGACTCCGCGAGCCGGCTCAGCGTGCTGCCGTTCTGCCTGCGCAGCGCACGCAGCCGGGAACCGACGGAGGCCAGGACGGCGGCGTCGTCGTTTGCCATACCGGCAATCCTACTTGTCGTTTTCGCACGCGGACAGGCCGATTCCACCGCATCCGCGCCGGAAGTCGCGTGGCCGCCCGGTGAACGAATGTCCTCGATCGGACGTCATATGGGCGAACGGAGGGGAGCGTCATGCGTACCGCAGTCGTCACAGGGGTGATGGTTCTCGGCCTGGCGAGCGTGCCGCCCGTGGCCGCGTCCGGTGCGGCCCACCAGGGCCACCTGGGCTATCAGGGCTACCAGGCGGAGGCGCCCGCGCCCACGTGGAAGCCGGTCAGGGTGAACACGCTGCCCGGGGACGACGTGCTCAACGACGTGACGGTCCTGGGCAACGGGTCGGTGTGGGCGGCCGGGCACCGGGTCGTGAACGGCAGGCAGCGGGGTCTCGTCCAGCGGTTCGACGGCCGATCCTGGCGGGTCGTCCCGAACAGCCCGCCGTACGAGCTGCGGGCCGTGACGGCCACCTCCGGCACGAACGCGTGGGTCTTCGGCGAGGGCAGGGCCGCGCGCTGGAACGGCCGCGGATGGACCACGATCTCCCTGGGCAGTGGCTTCTCGGCGACGGACGCCGACTCGACGGGCGCGAAGGACGTCTGGGCGGTCGCCGGGACGGCCGCCACGGCGAGGCACTGGAACGGGTCCTCCTGGAAGAGCGTCCGGCTGCCGGGCCGCGCCTCCGCCGTCGACGCGTACAAGGCCGGCGTGGCCTGGGCGGCGGGCGTCAAGGGCAACCATCCCTCGATCATGCGGTGGAACGGGACGTCCTGGACCCTGGTCCCGGCTCCGGCCCTCACCCTTCCCGCGCCGGACGCCGTCGTGACCATCCAGGACATCGCGGTCGTGGGATCGAAGAACGTGTGGGCCGTCGGCGGGGTCAGCTGGGAGGGCGCCGACGAGGAGGGCGACGACGTCAACTTCGGCCGCACCCTGGTGATGCACTGGAACGGCAGGTCGTGGACCGTCTCCATCGGCTCCGCCAACGCCCAGCCGTACACCGAGGTGGAGCCCGACGGCAGGGGCGGCGTCTGGGTCCTGCAGGGCAACTGGAACCCCACCCTGTGGCAGGTCACGGGCTCGACGTGGCGACAGGCCCGGCTCGTCCGGAAGTCCGGCACCGACGCCGTCGTGTTCTCCGTCGCCCGCAGGCCGGGAACGACGACGATGTGGGGCGCGGGCTTCAGCGTCCCGCAGGGCGACCCCGACGACCCCTCGGCCAACGGCACGTTCTGGCGTACGCAGTGACCGTCTGACCTCGCCACGCCGTGGACCGACGGCGTGGCGAGCGCTTCGGGATCGCCCGCGGCCGGTGGAAGATGCCCCGCCGGCCGGATGCGCGCGCCCTGGCGACCTGCGGAAGGCCGATCGGCCGGTGTGACGAGCGTCACGTTTTCCGACTACCACACCTGCCCTGACCTGCAGCTCCCCGCTTTATGATCCCTTTATGCGGTCATAATCCCATTTGCCCCCTTTGCGGCAATATGGCGTGTCTTGGTAGTTTCCTTGCCCAACGAACCCGGCCAGCCCGTGTTCGGAAAGCGCATCCACTGTCACCGGCGCCATGTCCTCTCCCGCCCCCCTGGGCGCCGGTGATGCCGAATCCGTGCAGCAAGGAGGCCCGGAGCCGGGGAACCAATCGACCTTCCATCCGAAGGTCCGGGGTGAATCGGCGCGTAAGCGCTGTAGGGCGACTTCCCTGCCCGAATCCGTCAGCTAACCCGGTAGGCGCAAGCGGAAGACCCTAGGAGAGATCCCCCTGTCCGCCAACCCCACCAATCTGCTTCGCGCTGCCTGCGTCACGCTCGGTAGCGCAGCGCTCACCGTCTCCCTGGCAGGCTTCGGCGCCCTGCCTGCCGGCGCCGTCACGGGGACCGTGACAGCCCCGCCCCCGGACTCGACGGCCATCCCGCCCGAGCCCCCCGTCACGGCGTTCACCCCGTACGCCGGAGAGACGCCCACGGCCTCCACGGCGGAGGCCTCCGTCAACACGAAGCTCACCAAGGCCGCTGTCCAGCAGGAGAAGGCCGAACTCGCCATCAAGGTGGCGAAAAAGCAAATCGGCGATCCCTACGTCTGGGGCGCCACGGGCCCGGGGGCGTTCGACTGCTCCGGGCTGGTCCAGTTCGCCTGGCGCAAGGCCGGCGTCAAGATCCCGCGTACGACGTGGTCGATGCTCAACGCCGTCAAGAAGAAGGTCTCCCTGGCGCGTCTCAAGCCGGGCGACCTCATCTTCACCAGCGGCGGCGGCCACGTGGGCATGTACATAGGGAACAAGAAAGTGATCAACGCTCCCCACTCCGGCGCGGTGGTCAGGGTCGACCGCCTCAAGGGCTACTGGAGGAGCAACTTCGTCACCGCCGTACGCCCCGGCGTGTGACCCCGGCGTCGTGGACGACACCCCGGCGGGGACGTCCGGTCACACGTGACCGCGTCTCCGCCGGGGGCCGGCCAGGCCGGCGGCACGCCGGCGGTCGTCCCGGCGCCGCCTGTAAGGGCGGATTCGGCTTGCCGCAAGGGTTCGGGGATGCGGAAGGATTGGGCCATGGACCGCCAGCTGATCAGCCATCTCGCTCATCGGGACCACCCCATCGCCGCGCCGGTCTCCGGTGCCAACGTGACCCGGCTGCTGCGCCGGGCCCGGCTGGCCGAGGGGGCGAGAATCCTCGATCTCGGCTGTGGCGAGGCGGCCTGGACGCTGCGCGCGCTGGCGCTCTACCAGGACGCGACCGCCGACGGTGTGGACATCTCCGCGCTCGGCCTCAAGGCGGCGGAACAGGCGGCCGAGGTCCAGGGCGTCTGGGAACGCATCCGGTTCCACGAGCGGCCGGCCGCCGACTTCCCGGTCGCCGAGCAGTACGACCTCGTGCTCTGCGTCGGGGCCACGCACGCGTTCGGCGGGCTCGTCCCGACCGTCGAGCACGTCCGCCGTTACCTGCGGCCGAACGGGCTGGCACTGGTGGGCGAGGGCTTCTGGGAGCGCGAGCCGACCACGGAGGCGCTCACCCGGCTGGGCGCCGCGAAGTCGGAGTTCCTCGACCTGCCCGGCACCGTCGCCGCCGCCGAGTCCCCCGGTTTCGACGTCGTCCACGCGTACACCAGCGATCTGGCCGAATGGGACGAATACGAGTGGTCCTGGACGGGCACGCTGCTGCGCTGGGCCAACGAGCATTCCGGCCCGGACGCCGACGACGCTCGCACGGCGGCTCTGGAGCACCGTGACATGTGGCTGCGCGGTTACCGGGGCATCCTGGGGTTCGTCACGCTCCTCCTCCAGCGCAGGAACTGACCCGATCCCCTACAGCTGACGGAGCACCCGCATGGCGTCCTCCTCCAGGCGCGAAAGGTCGCGGAGGATGACCCCGGCCTGCTCCAGGTGTCCCGCGTCACCGCTTTCTCCCGCCTTCGCGATCAGGACGGACACCTCCGTCCAGAGGCCGGCGGCCTCGGCGTACAGGCGGTGACCGGTGCGGAGGCCGCCGTCGTCGATCAGCCGGGTGCACTCGTCGAGGAAGTCGCGGTAGAGGGCGCGGAACAGGGCGCCGCCGGTTCCGCCCTTCTCCATGAGGAGAGCGGCCTGCGGCAGGTCCCGCCGCGGCTCGGCTGCGCGTAGCAGCCATCCGGGCACCTGCTTGCCGGCCTTCTCGATGCCGCGGTGGCCCAGGTTCGCGATGGGAGCGGCGAGGAAGGCGTCGGCGCAGTCCCGGATGGCGGGGATGATCTGGTCCCGCCAGTTGAGCGGGCGGGCCGGCAGGGTGAGGGTGAAGGACCGGTTCCTGGCGGTCATCGGGCCGCGTTCGGCCCGCGCCCTGGCGAGGCCGTCCCGGCCGGTGCGTACCGCTCCACCCTGCTGGTCGGTGTCCACCAGGTAGACCTCGTGCTCGTCGTAGCCGTACATCGCGACGACATGACCACCGAAGTGCACCTTGGAGCGGAAGTAGTCCAGGTGGTAGCAGTCGAGCTGGAGGCCGACCGGCCGGCCCGCGTCGACGCGGGCGGCCACATTCTCCCACGCCTTGCGCGACGAGGTGGTCTCCTCGGTCGCCAGCGTCAGTCCCAGCCGGGCGGCCAGGTTCCTGGTGAGTTCGAACGGCTTGACCCGGCCGCCGAGAAAGGGGATCGGCATGGCCTTGCTGTCCCAGTAGACGAAGGACAGGCCCGACCCCAGCCCGAACAGCATGGGCTCGGACAGATCGAGCCCCTCGTGCCGCAACAGCACCCCCAGCGCCGTCGTCTCGCAGTGGCGCATGCCACGGGTCTCGACGTCCTTCACGAAGGTCATGCGTCGCTCTCCTCATGCCGGCCGACGGTCACCCTGACACCTCTATCGCACCTGATGTGAGTAGGGAGGTACTCATGCGGAGCGTCAGAGGCCTCTTTAGCCTTCGAGCATGTCGATCGAGCTCGCCGTCGCGCTGGGCGCGATCGCCACCAAGGCGGCCGTCACCGCGCTGCTCCAGCAGGGCGCGTGGGACGACGCCAACTGGGCGATCGTCGCGCACCAGGTGATCGACGCCGTGGTCGGCGTGCGGAACCGGCCCGACGCGGGGGTGCAGCGGATCGGCCAGCGGTTGGACGTGCTGGAGCGGCAGATCGCGGCGGTGGGGCGGAAGGTCGACCTGATCCCGGTACGGGAGTTCGACGAGCACATGGCCGCAGGGCGCCGGTACATGCGGGACCTACGGGACCAATGGCGCACCGCCTACGACCGGTACGCGCTCGTCGAGCGAGCACAGCACGAGTTCGTCCGTGCGTTCGGCATCGCGGAGAACATGAAGGACGCGTCCCGGCAGGCGCTGGCGGACACCGCCATCGCGGGCTGCTGGTTGTGGGTGCCCTCCATGCCGGACGTGATCAAGACCATCGGGCAGGCACGGCTGATCCTGGAACAGGAGTTGCTGTTCGGCGCGACCCTGCCCACCAGCTCGTACGCCGATGTGGTCAGGCTCTGCAGGGCGTACGGCGAGTGTCCCGCATGGACCGGGAATCCCGTCGTGCCGGCGAGCGGTCCGCCGACGCCCGGCGCCCGGGTGGCCGTCAGGGCCGAGTACAACCGGTGGACCAGATGCGCGGGCGTCGACATGCGGGTCAACCCGGCAGGCGACGACGGTGCTCGGCAGCGGACGGTCACGACGCGCAGCGGGCTGGTGATTCCGGTTGACACGGCGCCGGGCCCGCAGGAGCGGGTGAAGATCGAGCTGCACAACAGGCGCGCCGACTGGATCTCGGTGTCGGTGACGGCGGACGCCGTCGTCGTACGGCTGCCGCAGCACAACAAGCTGCCGGGCCAGAACAGGGTGGCCCCGGGGAGCTCGGCCTCGCTGACTCTGCCTCGGCCGGGGTTCTCGGCGTCCTTCTCACCGTACGGAAGCCCTTCAGCCCTGCCGTCGGATCAGTACTTCGCGAACCCGCGGAACGGCCTGGCCTCGAACCCGTCGCCGATACCGCCGATCCCTGCCATCGGTTTCGTCCTGCCGCGGTCCTCCAAGCGGCTCCAGACCGCACCGCCGCCCTCGACGCCGCGGATCCCCCCTCCCAGGCGCAACCAGAGAACGTCCTGGTGGCAATCCGCCCTGGACTGGGTCGAGGAAAACTGGTGACTCCGATTCCGCCGGTGCCATGACCGCCGGGCCTCGGCGCCGGAGGGGCCTGAAGCGCAAAGCTCCGAGATGAAATTTTCATCTAGGCGGCGACGGCGGCCTCGGCCTTTTCCCTGGTCAAAACCGAAGGAATGGCCGCTCCCGGGCGAAGGGCCGTCGAGGAGAAGACAAGATCCTTGACACGCTTCATGACTTCCTATTTGCTCCGGTTCACCACCACTTCCAGTCGCCCGTTAGAGAGGAGCACTTGGCCGCCCCCGTCACTGTTAGCGTTAACAAACCGTGGCCTCAAAAAACACACGGCAATGCGCCATGCCGACGCTGACGGACATCTGAACTCGCCCTGCTCTTCTGCAGCAGGGAAGGGGCGAGCACGCACACGCCGACGACGGTCGGTCACCGCGCCGCTCCGGGTCGACTGACGGTGGGCTCACCTGGCGTTTGAATCCGTCCGGCAGGGCTGCCCGGCCGGCATGCACAGGCCGCGGACGCCCCACCGGACGAAAAAACAAATGGCTTCCCTATCGACACACGTCCATTTTCGAATGGCAAGGGAGTTGCGGGAAATTGAGACAGAAATCCATTTTCGCCGCTGTCGCGGCGGCCGCGCTTCTCGTTCTGGCGACGGGACAGGCGGCGCTGAGCGACAGCCTTGGCACGGCCAAGTCGTCCTCGGCCACCGCCGTCGCGGCGGCGACCGCCGGATGCGGTAAGACCCCGACGCTGAGAAGCGGTTCACAGACGATCACCACCAGCGGCAAGAATCGTAGCTGGATCCTGAGGATTCCCGACAACTACGACAACACCCGCCCCTACCGGTTGATCATCGCGTACCACTGGCTGAACGGCACCGCCCAGATCGTCGACTCGGGCGGCTCGGACGGAGCCGTCTGGGCCTACTACGGGCTCAAGCAGGTCTCCAACAACAGCACGATCTTCATCGCGCCGCAGGGCATCAACAACGGCTGGGGCAACAGCAACGGTGAGGACCTGACCTTCACCGACGACATGCTGAAGCTTGTCGAGAGCAACCTCTGCGTCGACACGACGCAGCGCTTCGCCCTGGGGTGGAGCTACGGCGGCTCGATGAGCTTCGCGGTCGCGTGCGCCCGGCCGACGGTCTTCCGTGCCGTCGCGGTCTACTCCGGCGCGCAGCTCAGCGGGTGCAACGGCGGCACCCAGCCCGTCGCGTACATGGGCATCCACGGCACCCACGACTCGGTGCTCAACATCTCGCAGGGACGGGCGCTGCGTGACAGGTTCGTCTCGAACAACGGCTGCACGCCCCAGAGCCCGCGGGAACCCGCGCAGGGCAGCCTGACGCACATCATCACCGCCTACTCGGGATGCCGGGCCGGATACCCGGTCGTCTGGGCCGCGTTCGACGGGGACCACACCCCCTCTCCCAATGACGGGTCCACCTCCACCAGCGGCGCCAGGACCTGGACGACGGCTGAGGTGTGGAAGTTCTTCACCCAGTTCCAGTCCGGCCCGTCGCAGTCGCCCTCGGCTTCGCCGTCCCAGTCCCCGTCGCAGTCGCCCTCGCAGTCGCCGTCCCAGTCCCCGTCGCAGTCGCCGTCGCAGTCGCCGTCGCAGTCGCCCAGCGGCGGACCGGGCGCCTGCCGCGTCACCGCCACGGTCAACGCGTGGAACAACGGCCTGACCGAGAACCTCGCCATCACCAACACGGGTTCCTCCACCGTCAACGGCTGGTCGCTCGTCTTCACCCTCCCCGGCGGGCAGACCATCACCAGCGGGTGGAACGCCACCTACTCGCCCACCAGTGGCCAGGTCACCGCGAAGAACATGAGCTACAACGGCACGCTGGCGCCCGGAGCCACCACTGAGGTCGGCTTCCAGGCCACCCACACCGGCAACGCCGGCAAGCCCACCTCGTTCACCCTGAACGGAAGCCCCTGCACCGTCGCCTGATCGGCGAGGATCGCCGGGGGTGGCGCCCGACCGGGCGCCACCCCCGCACGCGTCCGTGCGTACGGCCACGACGACGCGGTCCGGCGCGCGAGGCGCCGGAAGGAGGAGCCCCGCAGGGGCTCCTCCTTCCGCACCTTTGCGATGAGGTCACGAAGGCGGCCAGGCGGCCGCACGTTGGCTAGCCTCACCGCATGCCCCTCGCCTCGATCCCCAGCCCTGCCCAAGGGGTCTGGCACCTCGGATTCATCCCGATCCGGGCCTACGCGTTGTGCTTCGTCCTCGCCATCCTCTTCGGCGTCTGGCTCAGCGAGCGGCGCTGGCGCGCCCGCGGCGGCGAGAAGGGCGTGATCAGCGACCTCGCGGTGCCCGCGGTGGTCTTCGGGCTGGTCGGCGCCCGCCTCTACCACGTCATCACCGACTGGCAGACCTACTTCGGCCCGCGCGCGATCAAGGAGCCCTACCGGGCGTTGTTCGTCTGGGAGGGCGGGCTCAGCATCTGGGGCGCGGTCGCCCTGGGAGGCGTGGGCATGTGGCTGGCCTGCCGCCGCCGGGGGGTGCCCCTGGGCGCTGTGGCCGACACGGTCGCGCCCGCCATCGCGTTCGGGCAGGCGATCGCCCGCTGGGGCAACTGGTTCAACCAGGAGCTGTACGGCGGTCCGACCACGTTGCCATGGGGCCTGGAGATCGACCAGGCCCACGGCGGTGAGCCAGGCGTGCTCTACCACCCGACGTTCCTGTACGAGTCGCTGTGGGACGCGGCGCTCGGTTTCGCACTGATCCTGGCCGGCAGGCGGTTCACGCTGCACCACGGCCGCCTGTTCGCCCTCTACGTCGCCGGCTACACGTTCGGGCGGTTCTGGATCGAAGGGCTGCGGATCGACCCCGTGGGCGGAGTGGACCACGCGGTGACGCTCCTCGGGCTGCGGATCAACCAGTGGACCTCGATCGTGCTGTTCGTCGGCGCGCTGGTGTATCTCTGGGCGACGCGTGACAAGGACGGCGAACAGATCCCGGTGCCGGCCGCACAACAGGGCCGGCCCGCACAGGATTGAATCCCTGCAGCCGCCTCACGGCCTGATGCCTGCGGGGAACCCGGTCCAGCGCAGGCCGGGCGGAAGGTGGCTCATGTCGTTGAACATCACGATCGTGGGCGGCAGCCCGCGCCGGTACTCGATGACCGTCAGCGCGGTGTTGGCGCTGTTCAGCCCGAGCCACCGGGACGGCGGCGCGTCCATCGCGTGCCGCACCAGCCACGCGATCGGGTAGGCGTGCGTCACCAGGACCTCGTTCACGTCGGGCCGGGTCCCTTTCGTGCCCGGATCGGGGACCTTCGCGAACCTGGCGACCAGGGCCTCGGCGAGCCTCCGGCCCGAAGCCGCCTCGGTGTCGTCGTAGCCGTCGAAGAAGCCCGCCCAGGACGCGGGCGTCTCGGCCGCGCCGGGAACGTAGGGCACGTGGTCGGCGAGTTCGGCGGCCTCGGCCACGGGCACGTCCGGTAGGTGACGGGCGATCTCGTGCGCGCTCGCCACGGCACGTGGCAGCGGAGAGTGCCACACGGCGTCGACCGGCAGGCCCGCGAGCCGTTCGCCCAGCAGGCCCGCCTGCCGGCGCCCGATGTCGGTGAGTTCCCCGAACGCGTCGGCGGCGCCGTGACGTGCCAGGTAGAGGCGTCGGATCGGCATCGGGATGCTCGGGTTCCGGTCGGCTTGGCGCTGCCCGGTCACGCGTTCGCCGCCGTGACGGTGCCGTTGGTGCCGTCGACGGTGACGACGGTGTCGTCGCGGAGCCTGCTCGTCGCGGCCGGGATGCCGAGGACGGCGGGGATGGCGTGCTCTCGCGCGACGATCGCGGCGTGCGAGAGCACGCCTCCGGTCTCGGTGACGACGCCGGCGGCGATGCGCAGCAACGGCGTCCAGGCGGGGTCGGTGAAGGGGCAGACGAGGATGTCGCCCGGGCGTACGCGCGCGAAGTCGCCGGGACCGCGGACGATCCTCGCGGTTCCGGTCACGGTCCCGCGACTGCCCGGCGTTCCGGTGAGCGTGGCGGACGGGATGCCGGAGACGCGGGAACGCGCCGCCGACGGTGGGAGTGCGGCGGTGACCGGCCGTGCCTGCAGAACCCAGGCGCGGCCGTCGGCGATCGCCCACTCGATGTCCTGCGGTCCGCCGAGCACGGCGGCGATCCGTCTGCCCAGCGCGGCCAGCCGGGTGGCGGTCGCGTCGCCGACCGCCGGCCGCTTCCGGGCAGCGGTGGGCACGTCCTCGACCACGAGCCGCGCGCCGCGCCGGTCGAGGCGCTGCCGCTTGTCCGCGATGGTACGGGTGACCGACCCGTCCGCGGCGACGAGGTAGGCGTCAGGGGTGACCCTGCCCTCGACGACGCTCGGGCCGAGTCCCCAGGACGCCTCGATCCGGGTCGCGTCGCCGGAGTCCGCGGGGGTGAACATGACACCGGACGCCTCGGCGTCCAGATGGCGTTGGACGATGACGGCCATCAGAAGATCGTCGGAAGAATGGCCGGCACGGCCGGAGGCGGCCCGGTAGGCGACGGCACGCGTAGAGAACAGCGAGGCCCAGCAGGCACGTACGGCCTTGGCGACCTCGTCGGCTCCGTGCACGGCGAGGAAGCTCTCGTGCTGACCGGCCGCCGACGCCTGTCCGGTGTCCTCCTTCGCCGCCGACGACCGCACCGCCACGGGCGGATCGCCGATCTCGCCGAGCGCGCGCCCCAGCGCGTCGATCTCGGCGGCGTGGACGGGGCGGTCCTCGATCGTCCGCCGGGCCGCGGCGACGCCGTCCGGCTCGCCGGCGAGCCGCCCGAGGTCCAGGTCGCGGACGGCGGCGAGGTAGGCGGCGAACGGGACGACGAAGCCGTCGGGCACCGGCAGACCCGCGCGGAGCAACGCACCGAGCGCGCCGGCCTTCCCCCCGCAGGTATCGGCGACGGCCTTAACGAGGGGTACGATCATCCGCCCGCCCTTCAACGTTTCATTGACAACAATTTGTTGATTGTGCATTGTGAGACCCATGCACCGCAAGGACGACATGGCGCACGGCGCGCACGCCGACCACGTACAGGCCCAGCGTGAGCGGGACGCGCGTGAGCGTCTTCTGCGCCTGGGCGCGGACACGCTCGACGCCCGTCCGTGGCGACCCCCGCCCGCCCCGCCGTCGGCGGTCGACCTCGTGCAGTTCGCCGTCTGGCGCAACGCCGACCTGGACCCGGAGGACGTCCTGAGCGCGCTCGCCCTCCTGCCCGCGGCACGAGCCGAGGTCGAAGGACTCGAATCCGCCCTGCTGTTCATCGCCCGCGGCGCGGGACTGACCTGGGCGCAGATGGCGCAGGTGATGGGGTTCAACTCCCCGCAGGCGTGCCAGCAGCACTACACCCGCCTGACGGCGCGGCAGGACGCCGAGTCGTGACGCGCGACTCCACGCCCGGCCTCCTGGTCCTGCACGCCGTGCGCGTCACCGGGTTCGCCGACACTCCGGTGATCGCCCGCCGGTACGGGCTCAACGACGTCACGACGGAGCAGGTGCTGCGCGACGCCGAGGCCCGCGGCTGGGTCGAGCACACCGCCTTCGCCGGCACCGCGGGCTGGTCGTTGACCGAACCGGGCCGGGCCGAGAACGAGCGGCAGCTCGCGGCCGAGCTCACCCGCGCCGGCGCCGCCGACGAGGTCCGCGACGTCTACCGCACGTTCCTCCCGCTGAACGCCCTCCTGCTGCAAGCCTGCACCGACTGGCAGCTCCGGCCCACCGCGGGCGATCGGCTCGCCGTCAACGACCACTCCGATCCCACCTGGGATGCTGGAGTGCTCCATGAGCTCGCCTGCGTCGAGCGGGCGCTCACGCCACTCGCGGACCGGCTCGGTCGCGTCCTCACGCGGTTCCGCGGATACGACACGCGATTCACCGCGGCCCTGGCGCGCGCCCGGGCCGGGGACGGCGCCTGGGTCGACCAGACCGGCCTGGACTCCTGCCATCGGGTCTGGTTCGAGCTCCACGAAGACCTCATCGCCACGCTCGGCCTCGACCGGCACGCGCAACCCTGACCCGCCGTCCCGGCTCGATACACGGACGGCAACTGCAATCCTTTCACACCCGTTTTTCCACTCTTGACACATCCACGGCAGCCGCCACAATGACGGTGTCGTCGCGAGTTGCGCCCTCTCGACGTGGACCATATTCCGTGGTTTTCGGGTCGAGACGTGGGAGTTCACACATGCACTCAGCATTTCGGCGTGCGTTCATGGCGGCGGTCATCGCCGCCGCGGCGATTCTCGTGCCGACGGGGCCCGCGTCCGCGGGGATCTGGCAGCTCACCGACGGGTTCGAACCGTCGACGAATCCGGCGTCCCGATGGACCTTCACCGCGAACGGGGGGTGCAGCGGGCCGGTGTTCGGCAGCGCGTCGAACACGCCGCGTACGGGGAGCGGCATGGCCGCCATGGCGGCCTTCACGAAGGGCGACTGGTGCGCGCTCGGGCGGACCATCACCCTCACGCCGGTGAGCATTCACCCCGGGGCACGATGCACCGCCGGCGTCTACACGGACCTGTGGGGCGAGTGGGCCCAGTTCAACCTTGAGGTGATCGACCCCGACACGTGGAGGTACATCGCGCTGAAGTCGATCACCCAGGACTGGGTCCACGGCTGGGAGCTTCAGACGGTGAGCTGGACGGCGCAACGCTCCGACGTCGTGCTGCGGTTCGCCGTCGTGCAGCGGGAACCGTACTGGCACAACGCGGAGGTCGATCTCGACGACGTCGTTGTGCAGTGCTCCTACTGATCGGCCGAGTCGGCCGGGCCGTCCGGCCCGGCCGGTGCTAGCGGTCCGGGTCGTGAATGACGGCCCACTTGTCACCGCGCTTGAAGTAGAGCATCTCCGTACCGATGTAGAGCGTGGGAGATGCCTTGCGGTCGTCGCGCATCCACAGCCTGCCGGCCCGTGCCGCGGCGAGATCGAAGATCACTGAGGCCTTCCGCCCCCGCTCGTCGCGCTGGTTCAGCGTCACGAAGCGGTCGGCCACGATCGACCGGGGGTTGTCGCCCGGCAGGTCCAGAACCCGGCTGCCGTCCCGGCGGATCGCCTGGCTGCCGGTGATGCACCAGGTCACAGCGCACTGCGCCCGCGCCGGATCGTCGAGCCGCTCCCCCGTGCTCAGGTTGAGCAGGTTCGTCATGGCCGCCGGACCATCGGCGGGACGCCCCGCCCAGGGCCAGGAGAAGAGACGCAACCCCTCCGTGCCCGGGACGGACGACGGTTCGCCGCCCGCCACCGGAACCTGGTTGACGCCCCCCGACCTGGTCGACGACCAGAAGATCCTGCCGCCTCCGACGGCCAGGTCCACACCGTAGACGGTGTCCCCGTTCACCTTGTCCACATCGAGCTCGGCCGGGAACGAGACCACCGCGCGGGGAGATCCCCCGGTCAACGGGATCGACATGATGCGGATGTCTCGGTCCACGTACTCGAACCAGGCGATCACACCTTCGCCCACAGCGGGCGAGTCCACCGGCGCGATGGGATGGTCGATGACGGCCAACCGGTGAAAGATTCGCGCTTCCAAGTGATAAGCCCACAGTTCAGGCGCGGGATCGTAGCCCTTCTTCGACACGTACCCGAGCATGGTGCGTGAATCGATGAACGCCTTCGGCGTGAAGGCCTCACCGTTGGGGACCTTCCGAGGGACCTCCGCGACCACCGAAGGCAGCACCTGTTCCAGCGGCGGCGCGATCTCCTCCACGATCCGCGGTTCGTGAACGAGCGGCGCGGGCTTGGCCGGGATGGCGGGTGACGGCTCGGGAGCCCGCCATGTCACGGCCGACGCCGCCCAGATCACCAGACAGGTGGCCATCGCGGTCGCCGGCACCAGGCCGCGGCGCCCGCGCCGGGTCTGTCCCTCGGTCACCTGGCGGAGCAGATCCGGCGGCACGGCCGGGATCCGCGCCTCGGCGCGGGCGAACGTACGGCGCAGCGCCTCTTCGACGTCGTTCATCGCAGGCTCCTTAGCGGGGTGACGATCTCGCGCAACTTGCCGAGGGCGCGGGACGCCTGACTTCGTACGGTCCCGGGAGAGATGCCGAGGATCTCCGCGATCTCGGCGTCCGACCGGTCCTCGTAGTAGCGCAGGACCAGTACGGCACGCTGCCTCTTGGGCAGTCTGGCCAGTTCGCCCCAGAGGTCCAGCGGGGGTTCCGCCACCGGTTGCGGCTGTTCGGGCACCTCCCATGCCAGGTGTTCGCGCCTGCGCCGTCTCCAGACGGAGATGTGCAGCCGGGTGATCGTGGTTCTCACGTAGCTCTCCGGGTTGTGCTTGCGCCGCACGCGCGGCCATGCGCCGCGCAGCCGCACCATCGCCTCCTGAACGAGGTCGGCGGCGTCGTGCGGGTTGCCGGTGAGCATGTAGGCGTAGCGGAACAACGCGTCGATCCGCTCGGCGGCGAATTCCGCGAAATCCGGCGCGTCATCCACGGGCGGGAATCCTCTCGTCCATCCCGGCTGAGACGCATCAGAACCCCGATATGTTGCATCATCTGGAATCCGCCCAAGCGGGGCAGGCCCGTACGCCGGGAAAGGCGGGCCCGCACCCGCAGGGGGCGCGTCCTCGTAAGTAGTGCCGGATCGGCTGAATGAGTAGTGCCTGCTCTACCTGCACAGGCGCCCATTGCCGATGCTGAGGGCGCAGGAGTCGGTTCCCGATCGGGAGGAGGCACCGAGATGACGGTGCAGGACATGGCCAAGCAGGTACTGGAGATCTCCGACGGCGAGGGGCGGGAACTGCTCGAGGAGTGGGCCGCCGTGGAGAACGCCACGTTCACGGCCTACGCGAGCAGATACCTCACCACCTTCATGCACCCGTGCGCCAAGACGCACTGCTGAGGTCGTAGCGGAATTCAGATCCACCTGAATCCGGGCGGGTGGGTCGGCGGGATCCCCGCCGACCCACCCGCGTTTGGCGAACGGAGCCGATGATGGCGAAACCCGGCGTTCCCCTCCTGTTGAGAAGGCAGACGTTCAAGGCCGAACTGTCCGCACGGTCCCTCGATTTCCAGTCGCTCGTGGGCCGGCCCGCACGATATGACGACGGCTGCATGCCGTGCGTCATGATCATCACGCGTGCCGACGACCGCGAGGCCGACTACATCTCCCTGCGTCTGGCGGCGGCGGGGATACCCCTGCTGAGAATCGACAGCGACCGTTGCGCGGGAGCCGAGCTGGTCTGGGACGTCTTCCGCGGGATCGTGAGCGTGGGAGGTGAACAGTTCCGGCCCAGGGTCTTCTGGTCGCGGTACTTCTCGGCGAGTTCCATCGACGCCCCAGCCCCGGACGGAATCGCTCACTATGTGCGGGAGCAGTGGGGCGCGTGGGCGGAAAGCATGCAGCCGCCCATGGACGTCGTCATGGTCAACCGCCTGACCGGACGGTGGCAGCCGAGCCGGATAGCGCAACTCGCGGCGGCGCGGAAAGCGGGACTGCGGGTCCCCGCCAGCGTGGTCACCACGTGTCCGGGCCTCGCACCGGATCTGATCCCGGGATCTGGTGATCTGGTGATGAAGAGCCTGGGCGAGCATCTGATCGAGGAGACTCCCGGCAATGCGATCGGGTTGTTCCCCCGGAGAGTGAGCCGGGCCGAGTTGTCGGACGACCGGACGGTGGAGTCCGCCCCGGTGTTGGTCCAGGAGTTCGTGCCGTCCAGCGGGGAGCTGCGGATCAATTGGGCCGACGGTGAGTTCGTCGCTTTTCGTCTGGACAAGCGGTCCATGGATGTCGAACGGCTGGACGTCTCCGAGGTGTCGATCGAGCGGGTCCCGATGCCGCCCGAGCTGACCGGGCCGCTCACCCTGCTCTGCGAGCAGTGGAATCTACAGCTGGCGGCTTTCGACCTTCTCGACACACCGTGGGGATATGTGTTCCTCGAGGTGAATCCCGCGTTCGACTGGTTGTGGCTGGAAAATCACGTCGAGGGAAGGCCCGTCTCTTCGGCCGTGTGCGATTTCCTGATCAACGCCTTCGAGGAGGTCTCGTCATGAGGGTGCGGGTCGCCGAGCACGCGGTGCTCTACTGGGACGACGGGAGGTTGGTCTGGGACGACTACCTCCATCAGCAGCAGTTCGCCCTGACCGAGGACAGCTCGCGTGTACTGTGGTGGTTCGGGAAGTGGCGCGAGCTGCGCAGCATCGAACGGTTCGACGCCGCGCTCGTCCCGATCGCGGAGCGGCTGCTGGAGGCCGGCCTCCTCATCGCCGAGGGCTCCGACCGGCATGAGCGGCAGAACGAGCTCAAGAAGCGGTGGGGAGTGTGGGGGCCACCGGCCGCGTACTACCATTTCGCGACTCGTGCACGGTCCGGCAGCAGGATCCTGACCGCCGGAGAGGACAAGGCCAGAACTCGTGAGAAGGTCGGCGCCTCTCCCGCCCCGCCGCCGTTCAAGCCGACCGCCGGCCGGCCGCTGATCGCGCTCCGCAAGCAGCGGCCGAGTGATGCCGGCTGGCCCCGCCCGCGCCTGATGGACGCCCTGTGGACACGGCGCTCGACACGGGCCTATCTCGACAAGCCCGTCGCTCTCGACGACCTGGCGGGCATCCTGACAGCCGCCGGCGGCATCATCGCCTTCCGCGACGATCCGGAGTTCGGCCACAACGTCTTCAAGGCCAGCCCTTCGGCCGGGGCACGTGACCCCATCGAGATCTACCTGTACGCGGGCAACGTGGAGGGTGGTCTCGAACCGGCGATATACCACTTCTCGCCATCGGCCCACGGGGTGACGCGGATGGGGGACGCGCCTTCCCCCGAGAGGCTGGTGTCGGCGCTGGGCGGCCAGGCCTGGCTGGCCGCGGCTCCCGTACTGCTCATCTACACGGCGATGATCGAGCGAAGCCAGTGGCGCTACGAGGCCGCTCGTGCCTACCGGGACATCTCGCTCGGGCTCGGTCACGTCAGCCAGACCGTGCTGCTGACCGCGACGGCCATGGGCCTGGGCGCCGTCTTCGCCACGGCCGTCCGCGACGAGGAACTCGAAGAGCTTGTCGGCTGTGACCATATGTCCGAGATAGTGCTCGGCGTCACCGCACTCGGCCATCCCCGCGGTCCGACGCCGTCGATCCCCGACGACACGGCTCTGTGACCGGCAGGTCCTCCGGGAAAGGGCCGCGCGGGGTGAGCCGCGGAGCACGGCCACGCGTACGCAGGGCCGGCCGGCCCGGGGGAATCCGAGCATGGACCTGATGCCGAGGCTGCCGCGATCCGCCTGGATGACGCTCGTCTCACACGCCTTGTCCGCGGTGGGCACCGGCATGACCATGCCCTTCCTGATCGTTCATCTCCACGACGTGCGCGGGATCGCCATCGGAACAGCCGGGCTGGCGGCGGCCACGGTGGGCGTCGGCGCCCTGACGACCAACCTCGCGGGAGGTATGGCGATCGACCGTTTCGGCGCGCGTGCCGCCCTGATCGGCGGATGGTCGGTCGCCGCGGCCGGGACAGCGTTCATCGCCGTACCGCCGCCCGCGGAACCGTCCCGGCCCCGCCCGGCACCGGCTTGACGATCGCCGCCTGCGTCCTCGCGGCCGTGATGGTCGGAATCGGCGAGACCATGCTGTCCCCGGCCCTTCTGCCTATGATCAACGATCTCGCCCCCGAGCTCCTGTCCGGCCGCTACAACGCCGCGACGTCCCTTGCCTTCACGGTCGGATTCACCCTCGGGCCCGCGCTGGCCGGGTTGATGCTCCAGCACGGTCTGGGCGCTCATCTGATCACCGGATCGATCGTCATGTCCGGCCTGGCCGCGATCCTCGCTCACCGGCTGGCCCTCCGGCTGCCCGCATCCGCGAACAGGATGACGCAGGCTCCGCCCGCCACACCCCAGGTGTCCGCGCTGTAGGGAACCTCAACCCGCCCGGCCCGCCGTGCTGTGTGCCCGCGGTCGTCACAAACGGCATCACTACCGATGTGCGGTTTTTCGCACCTTCCCCTCCCCCGCCATCGGCTCCCGTCGGACAATCAGGAGGCGTCTCCGGCCGGCCCCGCCGACGCGGCCGGCTCCCGTACGACGCGCCCGATTGTCCAGCGGAAGGAGAAAGCTGCGGTGTCGACGGCTGAGATGGTGCCGAGACGATGGTCCTTGGTAGGCCGTGAACCGGAGCGGAAGGCGTTCACGACGGTCCTTGATGAAACCGGTTACAACGGGTTCCTCCTCTTCGGGGAGCCCGGCGTCGGCAAGACACGGCTGGCGGAGGAATGCCTCGCCGTCGCCGTCGGCCGGGGACACGCCGTGGGTCGCGCGGTCGCGACCGGCGCGGCGGCCCAGATCCCCCTCGGGGCGATAGCCCATCTGCTGCCGGACGGCGTGGACCTGTCGGATCCCGTCGCGGGCTTCGCGACGGCGGTCCGGCTCATGTCGCGGGCCTACAGCGCGACGGCCCGCCTCGTCCTGTTCATCGATGACCTGCACCTGCTCGACACCGCCTCGGCCCTGCTGCTGCGCCAGCTCATGGAGACCGGCGCCGTCTTCCTGGTGGGCACGGTGCGCTCCGACGCCTCGTCCGAAGAGAGCGTCGTGACGCTCGGGCGGGGCGATGCCGTCCATCACGCCGACCTCGCGCCGCTGACCTGGCGGGAGGTGCACGAGCTCCTCCAGTGCGCCCTGGCCGGGCACGTCCACCGCGAGACCGTCGACCGATTACACGCCGCGAGCGGGGGCAATCCGCTCTATCTGAGCGAGCTGGTACGCGGTGCGCTGGCCGAAGGCCGGCTGACGAACGATGGGGAGATCTGGCAGCTGCCCACCACCGAGCTCCTTCCGGTCACCCGCCGCCTCACCGATCTGATCCGCCACCGGCTCGCGACGGTGGCGCCGTGCGGCCGTCGCCTCCTCGACGTCCTCGCGCTGTGCGGCCCGGTGTCCGTGGCCGACCTGGAAAGCGACCCCGGCACCGACGCCCTCGACGAGCTGGAGCGAGCCGAACTCGTCACCGTCGTACGGGAGGGACGGCGCACGTACGCCCGCCTGGCACACCCTCTCTACGCGGAGGTGCTGCCCGCGGGCATCACCGAGGGGTGGCGCCGGGAGATCCTGCGCGAGCAGGCGAACAGGCTGGAACGGACCGGCTCGCGCCGCCGGGAGGACGCCATGCGCCTGGCCTCCTACCGGCTCGCCGGCACCGGCACCGCCGATCCGGCCCTCCTCCTTCAGGCCGCCCGGCTCGCCGCGTACGGCGACGACCATGCCCGCGCGCTCGTCTTCCTCCGGGCGATTCCCGAGCAGGCCCTCACCTTCCCGGCGCTGCTCCTGCTCGGCCGTACATTGTCGGAAGCGGGCCGGCCGCAGGAGGCCGAGGAGGTGCTGTGCCGGGCCGACAGGTGTGCCGCCACAGAGAGCCGCGCGCTCGCGGTGGCGCTGGCGCGCACCCACAATCTCATCTGGTGCCGCGGTGCGAGCCGCGAGGAGGCCGTCGCCGCGAACGACGCGGCGCGCGACCGCGTCACGAGCGCCGCCGGGCTGTGGGCGCTGCGGGTGAACGAAGCCAACATGCTCTCCAGCCTGGGCCACCACACCGAGAGCCTCGGCCTGCTCGACGGCATGCCTGACGGGGAGCCGCCGCCGGAAGACATCGCGGGCGTGGCGGCCTGGACGGCCGCCGCCGCGACGAGGTCCAGCGCGCTGTCCTTTCTCGGCCGGAGTGAGGAGGCGGTGCGGTGGGCCGAACGCGCCGTGGCCCTGTGCGCCAGGGCGAGGGCGGAGGGCAGAAGCCGCAGCCCGCAGGAGGCGGCCGCGCGGTCCGCCCTCGTCCTGGCCCTGACCGAGAGCGGGCGCCTGGAGGAGGCACGCGTCACCGCGGAGCGCGCCTACACCGATCCGGGTGCGGCGCCGACCGGGTGGCAGCGTACACTCCTGGTCTTTCCACTCGCCCGCAACGCCTTGATGGCCGGCCGTCCCGCCTCGGCGCGTCGGTGGTACGCGGAAATCGCGCGCGACACCCGCCCCCAGGCAGTGGTCATCCGTCCGCTCGCCCTCGCCGGGCTCGCCGCGGCCGCGGCCCTGCAGGGTGACGTGCGCGCGGCGGAGGCCGCCCTCGCCGAGCACGCCGGCCTCGCGGCGCCGGTGCACGTGCCCGAGGAACGGCTCGGCGAGGCGTGGACGCACGTCGCGCGGGGAGACCGGGAGGCGGCCAGGACGGTGCTCAGGGCGGCGGCGACCGAGGCCCGCGAGCGGGGGCAGTTCTCCTCCGAGACCGTGCTCCTTACGGACCTCGCGCGGCTCGGCGTCGCGGCGGAGGCGGCGGGCCGGCTCGCGGAGCTCGCGAGAACCGGAGGGCCCTTCACCGCCGCCCGGGCACGGCTGGCGACCGCGCTGGCCACTGGTGACCAGGGCGGCTTGACAGCAGTGGCTGGAGACCTGGACCGGATGGGGGCGAGCCTGCTCGCGGCGGAGGCGGCGAGCGCCGCGGCGGAGCTGTGGCGCCGTTCCGGCAACCCCAGGCAGGCCTCCGCCGCGGCCGCGCGGGCGGCCGCCAGCGCGGCCCTGTGCGAGGGCGCGCGCACGCCCATGCTCCAGGCGGCCGACGCGGCCGTACCGCTCACCGCCAGGGAAAGGGAGGTCGCGATCCTGGCCTCCGAGGGGATGCCGAGCAAGGACATCGCGGCCAAGCTGACGATCTCCGTCAGGACCGTGGACAACCACCTGCAGCGCGTCTACGCGAAGCTGGGCGTCTCGAACCGCCGGGAACTGGCCGGCTGGCTCCGCCGCACGACGGCCTGACCCCGGAAGGGGATTCCGCTGTGGGACTGCCGGGGCGGAGCCCCCGCCAGGGGTTTCGGGGCGGGAGTCCCAATGAGGGCAGTCCGAGCGGAGCCGCGAATCCGGCCACGGGCCACACCCCGACGAGTGCGGTCCACAGTCCGGTGGATCAGGCCCTCGCCGGCGCTCCGGCCGGCGGGATACGGGCCGCGATCTGCTCGCGGGCGTGCGGGCAGTCCGCGAACCTGTGCGGGCAGGCGAGGGCGTGCTCGATCAGATCCTTGGCCGCGCGCGCCCGCGCGATGCTCTGCTCCAGTTCGACGACGTGGCGGCGCAACAGGTCCCGGTGGTCCATCGGATCAGGAGCGGACAGCACGGCGCTCAGCTCACGCAGCCCGAGGCCGGCCTCCTTACCCATCAATATCAGCGCCACTCGCACCAGCGCGTCCTGCCCGTAGCGGCGCTGACCGCCGGCACGCCGAGCGGGTTCGATCAGGCCCATGCTCTCCCAGTGCCGCAGCACATGCGTGGCCAGGCCGAACCGCTCTGCCAGCTCCCCTATGGTCAGTTCCTCACTCGACTCCATGCGTACATTAACCGGCACCGTCGGCCGCCTGCTCAAGCAAACGATCGCGGTCACCCGCGTGGGGGGCGGACCCTGTGGTGCGGCCCGGCAACGCCTACGCGTTCACCAGCGCGTGGATCCTCAGTCCTCGCCGGGACGGATGAGTCCGCTCTCGTACGCGAAGGCGATGGCCTGTGCGCGGTCGCGCAGCCCGAGCTTGTCCAGCACCCTGCCCAGATGCGTCTTCACGGTGGTCTCCCCGAGGTAGAGCCGAGCGGCGATCTCCGAGTTCGACAGTCCGCGGCCGACGAGGGCGAACACCTCGGCCTCCCGGCCGGTGAGCCGGTCCAGCGCCGAGTGCCGGGGCTGCGGCGCCGGCGCCCTCGTGTACCTGTCGATCACCGACGGGACCACCGCCGGATCGAGCAGACCGCGCCCGGCGGCCACCTCGCGCAGCGCCTCCAGCAACTGCTCGGGGGGCGACACCTTGAGCAGGAAGCCCGCGACCCCGGCGCGGAGCGCCCCGTCCACGATGGCCTCCTCGTCCAGTGTGGTCAGCACCAGCACCTTGATCTCGGGATGCGCCGCAGTGATCGCGCGGGCGGCCGCGATGCCGTCGAGGCCGGGCATGCGGGCGTCCATGAGCACCACGTCGGGTCCGATCGTCGCGGCCATCCGCACCGCCTCGTCGCCGTCGGCCGCCTCTCCGACGACGTCCATGTCCGGCTCCTCGGAGATCAGCATGCGCAGGCCGGCCCGCATGATCGCCTCGTCGTCGGCCAGCAGCACCCGGATCATCGTGTCCCCTCCGCGAGCGGGAAGCGCGCGTACACCTCGAAGCCGCCCTCGGCACGCGGCCCGGCCCGCAACTCCCCACCGAACATGCCCACCCGTTCGCGCATCCCCACCAGGCCGTGCCCGCCGCCGGGCCCCGGTCCGAGCGCGGTGGCGCCCCGCCCGTCGTCCACCACCCGGACGCTGACTCCGGCCGGCTCGTATGTCACGGTCACCGTCGCGACCGCCGCCTCCGCGTGGCGCAACACGTTCGTCAACGCCTCCTGAACGATCCGGTACGCGGACATGTCAACACCAAGCGGCAACGAGGCCGGCGTACCGGACACCGTGGACGTGGCCTGGAGCCCTGCCGAACGCACCTCATTCACGAGGTCGTCGATCCTCCGCAGAGACGGAGGCGGAGCCAGCCGGTCGGCCTCGTCGGGACGCAGGAGGTGGACCACCCGGCGCAACTCGGTGACGGAACGCCGGCCGAGCTCCTCCACCTGCGACAGCGCGTCGTGCTCGACCGGCCGGTCGGCCAACCGGCGCCGTACCACCCCTGCCTGCATGGTCATCACGCTGACCGTGTGCGCCACCGCGTCGTGCAGCTCGCGGGAGATCCGGGCACGTTCCTCGGCCACCGCCGCCCGCGCCCGCGCCTCCCGCTCGGCGGCCAGCTCCGCGGCGAGCGCGGCCAACTGGCGAGAGCGCGACTGCTCCCGCCGCAGCAACGTGCCGAGAACCCAGGCGGCCCCGACCAGCGCGCCGAAGAAGACGAACTCCCAAGGCCCTTCGCCACCCCAGACCAGCGCGACCGCCGGAACCACGGCGGCACACACCGACGCGGTGAGGGAAAGACGAGGTTCGGCCCGGTAGGCCGCGTGAACCACGAGCACCAGTTCGGCGATGAGCTGGGCCCCGCCCACTCCTTCCGCACCGGTCAGGATCGCGTACGGGAAGGACAGCATCGCCACGGACATCGCGGTGATCGGATAACGCGCCGCGAGCGGAAAGCAGATCACCAGCACCAGGCCGAGCCCGGCGGTGGTGAGCCGGTCATCGGCGCCGCGCGGGTCGCCGTACACCTCGACCAACGCGAGGACGGCGAACAACGCACCCGCCACGGTGCCCGCGAGCAGCCGTCTCCGGCGGCTCCATGGTGTTCCCACGCCCGCTCCCCTCGTCGTCGGCACACCGACGGTAACGAAAGGGGCCGACCCTCGGATCAGACGTGAGAAGGACGGCAGAAGGCCGCGGGTCGTCTCCGGAGAGGACCCGGCAGCCGACGGGGTGACCTGGGATCGCATCCGGGACGGCCCGCTAGGCCGATCCGGCCGGCAGGTGCGCGCTCATAGCGTTACGGCAGCTCAAGAGACAGCCGAAAGGACACCCCATGGACGCCACGTCCGCCGCCTCCGCTCCACTGCGCCGCCTCGCCGGCCTCGCGCTCGTACTCGCCCCCGTCCTGATGTTCGGCGGCATGCTCACCTCACCGCCGCAGGAGGATGACTCCTCCGCAGGGTATCTGGCCTCGTTGGCCGCCGACCACGGGCTGTCGCTGCTGTCGGCGAACCTGCTCCACTACGCCTGGGCGCTCATCGCGCTCGGCGTACCGGCGACCCTGACGCTGCTCCGCGGCCCGAGGGGCCGGAAACTGACGGCCACCGGCGTGGCACTGTCCATGTTCGGCGCCATCCAGATGTCCGGCATGCTGCTTTCCGACTGGTTCACCGCCACCATGCCGAACGTGGTGCCGCTCGCCGACGCGGTGAAGGTGTTCGACACCGTCACGGCCGACCCGACCCTCGCCGTGTGGCGACTCACCGGAATCCTGTGCGGCGTCGCCATGCTCCCGCTGCTTCTGGCCGGGCTCGCCCGAGCGGGAGTGGTCGGCTGGTGGACAGTGCCGGTGATCCTGCTGCCGTTCGTGGCAGCCGCGACGCTACCCCCGGTCGTGGGGGCTGTGGCGGCCCTGGCCTGCTACGCGCCGCTGGTGCTTGTGGGGGTGCGGCTCCTGCGCCGCTCAGCCCGGGACGTGGTCCGGGCCGAGGCACTGGCCGCGCCGGCCCCGGCCGCTTGACTGAGACGAGGAGCCGGCGCCGCCCAGGCGCCGGCTCCTCATGTATCACCTGCTACAGCTCCGTTCCGCATACTGGTGATCACAGGTGCCAGCCGAGCAGGTTCCAGTGCAGGCAGAACCAGAGGAGGGCGAGCAGCCCCGCCAGCACGACCACCTGGTGGCCGCGGGCCAGGACGCCCACGCCCCGCCAGGCCCTCACGGTGGTGGCGAGCGCGGCGACGGTGAGGGCGAGGACCAGCAGCGGCAGCACCAGGAGGACCTGGACGTTGGCCGGCACGCCGTACAGGATGCTCGTGTCGCCGGTCAGGACCAGCGTGAACAGCACCACGAACACCAGTCCGACCGCGGCGGCGAGCCCGGTCAGGACACGCCCGGCACGCCAGACACGCGGAACGGGACGCTTCTTGGCCCGGCGGACCACAGCGGCCACCGGCAGGCCGAGCACGGCGGTCAGGGCGGTGACGGCGAACAGCAGGACGATGACGACGTTGACCGGCGGGCTGTCCCACCAGGGGACGCGTTGGTAGGCGGGGCCGTCCGTGGCCACGTACGCGACACCGCTCGCGCCGGTCACCAGCGCCAGCCGCTGCGTGCCGCCGTCCTGCTGATACAGCCCGGGCCGCAGCGAGCTCCACGTCGAGCCCCTGAAGGTGAGCTTCCCGCCCTCCACCCGCAGCCGGGTGGAACCGGTCAGGGCGACCACCTTCTCGATGCTGGACTCGGCGGACCGGGTGAGCTTGTAGAAGCCCTCGACAGGCACGACGGAAGCACCGCCGTCGGGCACGGCGCGCTTTCCGGGCAGGAAGCGGTCGAAGAAGGCAGGAATGATCTTGGTCATGGCGTCGGCCCCGTCCAGACTGTTCGTGGAGACGAACAGGCCGAGGTCGGCGTCGGGCACCAGCAGC
This sequence comes from Microbispora sp. H10949, assembly GCF_014161435.1. Lineage (NCBI taxonomy): Bacteria > Bacillati > Actinomycetota > Actinomycetes > Streptosporangiales > Streptosporangiaceae > Microbispora > Microbispora sp. H10949. The sequence continues at coordinate 223,066 of NZ_JABBWZ010000012.1, forward strand.
AACGCGCTCTGGAAGCCCTCCCAGCCGCCGTCGTGCATGATCACGCGATGCCCGTTGAGCGTCTGCTCCTTGAACCCGTGGGCGTACCCGTCGACGCGCGGATCGGCCGCGAACGTCCGCCGGTGCATGAGCTGCGCCGTCGGCTCGTCGAGGATGCGCCGGCCGCCGAAGCGTCCGTCCAGCAGGTGGGCGATCATGAAGTGGGCCATGTCGTTCGCGGTGGCACTGATCGACCCGTCGGGGGCGAGGTTGTCGAAGACGAACGGCTTGCGCCGATACGCCCCGCCCTCGTAGTCGTAGCTGCGCGCCAGATCCGTGGCCAAGGGGGCGGGGACGGGCTCGGCGGCCGTGCTGTGCCGCATCGCGAGCGGGGCGAGGATGTGGTCGCGCACGTACTCGTCATACGGCTGCCCGCTCACCCGCGACACGATGTATCCGGCCAGCGCCGCCCCATAGTTCGAGTACGACGACACCTCGCCGGGCGGGCGCACCCGCGCGGGCATGTTGTCGGCGAGATAGTCCGCCAGGGGCGGCACGTCGTCCTTGCTCCGCGACCCCACACCGATCGTGCGGTCCTCGAACCCGGCCGTGTGGTCCATCAGGTCCTGCAGCGTGATCGGCCGGGGGTAGGTCGCGGGGATCCGGAACGCGGTGAGGTAGCGGTTCACGTCCGCCTTCAGGTCCAGCTTGCCCCGCTGAACCTGCTGCATCACGGCGGTCCAGGTGAACAGCTTGGTGATCGAGGCGATCCGGACCATCGAGGTGTCCGGGTCGAAGGGCCTGCGGTTCTCTACGTCGGCCAGTCCGTACCCCTTGCTGAAGAGCGTCTTCCCACCGCCCACCACCGAGACGACCGCGCCCGGCACGTGGTCGGCGGCCAGCCCGTCCGCCATCGCGGCGTCGAAGAAGTCCGCCAGCGCGCGTCCGTCCGGAAGATCGGTGGCTGCCGCGGCAGGAGGGGCGACGCTGGGCGGCACGAGGATCGTCATCGCCGCGCACACCGCGACGAGCATCGAACGGAAGAGATACACGGGACGGCTCCTGACCTTGTCGAGGCCATCCACGATGCGGCCGGCGAGGGTCCGGCCACATCGCCATCGCGGCCACGGGCGTCTCCGACGAAAGTCGGAGACGCCCGGCGTACGGCATCGACGCCGGTATGAGGTGGCGCGCCGCCGCCCTGGCTACGCTGAAGCGATGCTGTCGTACCGCGCGGCGCTGCGGCGGGTGGCCGCGCTCGGGCCACACGCGATCGGCGCGGCCTCCGTGGCGCTCTCCCTGTTCCTCACCGTCCTGGCGGTCAAGACGCCGTGGGCGCCGCTGCCACGACCCGTCATCGCCGCCGCCGGGCTGGCGGGCACGGGTGCGGTGTGGTTCCGGGGCCGGTGGCCGGTCGCGGTGGCCGTCGCCGGGGCGGGCGCGTACGTGCTGTCGGGCAATCCGGGCCCGCTGCTGATCAGCCTGTTCTCCGGCGCGGGCACGCGTTTCCTGGCTATGGCGGCGATCGGCATGGCGGGGTTCCTGGCCCAGCAGTGGGTGGACGGCGGCACGTTGGGCACGGACGCGCTGATCTCGGCGGTGACCGCCACCGGGGTCACGCTGACGGCAGGGGCGTACGCCACCACCCGCCGCGAGCTGACCCGATCGCTCCGCGAGCGCGCCGAACGCGCCGAGACCGAGCAGCGTCTGCGCAACGAGCAGGCGAGGTCCGCTGAGCGCGGCCGGATCGCCCGGGAGATGCACGACGTGCTCGCGCACAAGGTGACGCTCATCTCGCTGCACGCCGGCGGCCTGGAGGTGAACGCGAGCGCGGGGCCGGAGCGCGTCGAGCGGGAGGCGGCGCTGATCAGGGTCAGCGCGCAGGAGGCGCTCGAAGAGCTGCGCAAGATCCTTGGCGTGCTGCGCGCCGGGCCCGACGACGACGACGGCTTCCCCGACCTGCGGCGGCTGGTGGACTCCTGGGTATCGGCCGGCGGGACCGTCACCCTGCACGGCGATATCGGCACGTGGCCACCGGAAACGGCCAGGGCCGCGCATCGCCTCGTCCAGGAGGGGCTGACAAATGCACACAAGCACGCCCGCGGGGCCCCGGTGACGGTCACGGCGACCGGGAACAGGGAAGACGGCGTCACGATCGCGGTCACGAACGGACGATCGGCCCAGCCGAGTGTGGAGACCGGCGCCGGGGTCGGTCTGGAGGGCCTGGCGGAGCGTTTCCGGCTGATCGGCGGAACGGTGCGCGGCGGGCCGGACGATGCGGGAGGCTGGCGTCTTGAGGGCCGGCTGCCGTGGCACGCCGCGGACGCGTTCCCAAGGGAATCACATGATCAGGACACTGCTGGTTGACGACGAGTCGCTGATCCGCGCGGGACTGCGGTTCATCATCGAGTCCGCGCCCGACGTGGAGGTCGTGGGCGAGGCCGAGGACGGCGACCAGGCCGTCGACGCGGTCCGCCGCCTGGGGCCCGACGTCGTCCTGATGGACGTCAGGATGCCCCGGTACGACGGCCTGGCCGCCACGGGGGCCATCCGCCGGCTCGCCCGGCCACCCGCGGTGATCATCTTGACCACGTTCGACAGCGACGAGCACGTCTTCACCGCCCTGGAGGCGGGAGCGTGCGGGTTCCTGCTCAAGGACACCTCGCCGCACGACCTGATCCGGGCGATACGTCTCGCGCACGGCGGCGACTCGATGCTGTCCCCGCGGGTCACTCGGCGGCTGATCCACCGGCTCACCACCGACCAGCCCATCCGGCGCCGCCGTGACGCGCTCGCCCGGCTGGAGACCCTGACCGGCCGCGAGCGCGAGGTGCTCACCGAGGTCGGGCTCGGCCACTCCAACACCGAGATCGCAGCCCGTCTGAACATGAGCGAGGCCACGGTCAAGAGCCACATCTCCCACCTGTTCGACAAGCTCGCCGTCACGAACCGCGTACAGGTGGCGATCGCCGCCTACCGCGCCGGCCTGGTCGACTGATCCGGCCCAGTCCCCGTAGTTCCTGCGGAAGCGCCGCGTGCGATGGCGTACTCGGTGAACCGGCCGCAGGTATCGAATCCGAGGCGGCGGTAGACGGGCTCACCGTCCGGAGAAGCCTGCAGGACCGCGGTGCGACAGCCCTCGTCGTACGCGACGTGCAAGGTGGCCAGGGTGATGGCGCCGCCGTAGCCGCGCCGGCGGTCCGTCGCGAGGGTCGCGATGTTGTAGATTCCGGCGACTCCCCCGTGGAAGAAGACCTCGGCCGAGCAGACCGGGCGGCCGCTCACGTAGCCGACCAGATACCGGGCAGGGCAGCCGGGCGCGAGGGCCCACTCGGCGGCGTCGGTGAAGAACCGGCGCACCGTCGCGGCCGGCGGGTCCCAGTTCGCGGCCAGGACCATCGCGTAGTCGGCGAGCCGCTCCGGAGTCGTCACCAGGCGGATGTCCAGGTCATCGGCGTGCGGCTGCGGCAGGGCGGCATGCAGGTCCTTCCACATGCCCGTCTCGGCCTCGGCCGCCCGCAGACCGGCTCTCTTCAGGAGCGAGGCGAGGTTCGGTGGTGTGGAGGCGGGGCCGACCCACCAGGAGAAGGGGCGACCGGTCGCGGCCAGCGCACGGACGGTCTCCTCCACCCGCGCGGGGGCGGTGTCCGCGGTGAAACGCGCCGCCGCGACGATGTTGAACGTGTCGTCGTCGAGCCCGCTGTCGGCGATCAGGAGGTCGTCCGTCTCCGTGACAGTCGAGCGATCCATGCGACGGTGCAGGTGGCAGGCATGCTCGGCAAGGTTCTGCTCCATCCTGACCAGCAGATCAGGATCGCCGGAAACCTGTCGTTCCACCTCATTCATGCAGATCATCACATCATGCCGGTTTGTGGCTCGGGCGCTGTTTCCACGCCGCGATCGGGTGACGAATGTCCGGGCCGCCCGTCCACGCCGACGGACGATGCTGCTGTTCGGCATTCGCTCGCGAGCGTGGATCTGCCCCGAAAAGCGGCTGATGAGCCAGGCTGGACGTGTGAAGGACGAAGGGCTCTACACGATCGGCCAAGTGGCGCGGCTCACCGGGGTGCCGGTGCCGACGGTCCGGTACTACTCCGACGAAGGGCTGGTACCTCCAGCCGGTCGGTCGGCCGGCGGCTACCGGCTCTACGATCACGACGCCCTGGACCGGCTGGAACTCGTCCGTACGCTGCGAGATCTCGGCGTCGAGATCGCGACGATCACACGGGTGCTCGCCGACACGCAGACTCTGGCCGAGGTCGCCGACGGGCAGATCGCGGCCATGGAGGGCCAGATCCAGACCTTGCGGGTACGCCAGGCGGTGTTGCGCTACGTCACCACCCGCCGTACCGGCACGGCCGGAATCGCCCACGTGAACCGGCTCGCCCGGCTACCGGCGGAGCGGCGCCGGCAGCTGGTGGCCGACCTCGTGGCCGAAGCGACGCGCGGGCTCGACATGGAGCCCGCGTTCGCCGCGCACCTGCGCTCGATGCTGCCCGACCTGCCCGACGACCCATCGGCCGAGCAGCTCGACGCGTGGCTGGAGCTGGCGCACCTGGTCGGCGACCCTCACTTCCGGGAGAGCGTACGCGAGGCGTTCGAGCGGCACGCGACGGACCGCTCCTCCGGCGCCGAGCACGGCGACCACGAGAGCTGGGCGCGGGCCGAGCAGGCCGCGCTGGACCTCGTCGGCCGCGCCCTGGCGGACGGGATTGCGCCGGTCTCCGCCCTGGCCCGGCCCATCGTGAACGAGCTGGTCGCCGTCTTCGCCCAGGCCCACCGGCGGTCCGACGACGCCGGGTTCCGGCTCTGGCTCGCCGAGCGGATCCGCATCGGGGCCGACCCTCGGGTCTCCCGATACTGGCAACTACTGGCCATGATCAACGGTACGCCCCCGAAACCCGATCCGGTCCCTGCGGCCCGCTGGTTCCTCGCCGCACTCGACCCCGCGTACCCGGCCTCTAGGGAACGGGATGGTGCCGGAGCGCCTGGGTGAACCAGTCGAACGCCGGCGCCAGGCTCGGCGGCACCGGCCAGCCGTTGATCGTGTGCAGCAGGGCGAAGTACCGCTCCGTACGGGGATCATCGGCGATCTCCAGCCGAGTCAGCAGCTTCCGGCGGTATTCGGCACTATCGGGATGGCCGAATGTCGCGGTGTATCCGGCGATCAACTCCACCAGCACCGTTCGCGCCTCCTGCGAACCCGGCTCGACCCCGTCCGCCTGCGCCTGCCGCACCCGTTCCCGGACCAGTTCGGTCACCTCGTGATGCAGACCGGTCTGATCCCCGGCCGCCCTCTCGGCCGCCTGATGCTCGGCCATCCTGCGGACCCTGGCCCTGAAGTCGGCGTCGCGGACCAGCTCGGAGAGCTCCGCCCAGGCGCCCAGCTGCTCAGGGCTGGGATCGGCGGGCATCTCGGGCACCACCGTACGCAGCATGGCGACGAAGTCCGGGTTGGCGTCCAGATCACCGAAAGTCTCGTCGATGAAGTCGTTGATGAGGCGCTTGCCATCCTCAGCGGACGGCGTCACGTATCGCGGCATGGAATGCGCTCTCCCGGAGTCGGATCGGATGGGTCGCGGACGGCGGAAACGAACAACGCGCCGCCCACGGCATCGATCCTGGAGTCTCCGGTTACTTGAGACTCAAGTGCCGTTCCGGACAAAGGCTCAGCCCACATCGTGAGCGGCGAGGAACTCCGTCGGTTCGCCGGCGTGCACGTTGCGGCCGGCCGCGATGATGACGAGGACGGCGCCGGGCATCCGCTCGACCATCTCGGCGATCAGGTGCCGGAAATCTGGCTGTCCCGGCCGGTTCACTTGGGGCAATAAATCATCGCGGTGGGCCCTCGCCGGCCACTCGAACTCACGCAGGCGGCCTCGACGTGACGGTGCTATCGGCTGATCTTGTCGACGTGAACGACCTGTATCCGCTCGTGACCCGCCGTCAGGGCGCTCAGGTGCGGCACGTCGGATCTGACGATCATGACAGGACCCGCTTGAGCCAATGCCGTAGCCGCGACCATGGCAGAGGTGTGCATCTCCTGGTGAGCGGCGTGGTCTGCCGGCCTGCGACGAGTAGGCTGATCGTTCGTCATTAGACCGGGGAGGTCGGCGTGGACTATGGCGACAAGCTCTTCTGGCTCTCGGTTGTGATTCAACGCAAGTACGCGCAGATCTGCGCCGAGTTCGACCTGACCCCCTCGCAGGCCACGCTGCTCTGCGCAGTCAGGAACGAGCCGCGGCAGATGGCTGACCTCGCCGCGTCGTTGGGTATGACCAAGAACGCATTGAGCCAGCTGGTCGATCGCACCGCGCGGCGCGAGTTGGTCGGCCGGGCAAGCTCGGCGCAGGACCGACGGGTCGTCATGCTCAGTGCGACGCCCACGGGGAAGGTGCTCGCCGAGGCCGTTTACGCCGAGGTCGCCAAGCGCCTGCCCGAGATCGCCAGGAACCTCGACGCCGACGACCAGCGCGACTTCGAGCGCGTGGCCACCGCCATCGTGGACACCTCGGACCTCTCTTCGCCCACCTCGAACAGACCAATCACACCGTGAGGTCCCGCTACACCCGCACCTTGACGATGTTCATGCCATGAACTAATTTCGTTCATGCCATGAACTAATGAAGGGTGGCAGCGATGAATGCACAGACGACCGGCACGATCGCAGTCTTCGGCGCGACGGGGCAACAGGGCGGGGCGGTGGTCGACGCGCTGCTGGACCACAAGGCGCGGGTGCGGGCTTTGGTCCGCAACCCGCAGTCCGACCGGGCTCAGGCGCTGGCCGCCCGCGGCGTCGAGCTGGCGGCCATCCGGGCCGACGACCCGGCGTCGCTGGCCGCCGCGCTGGCGACGGTCCAGGGGTTCTACTTCATGACCCCGGAGGCGAACAGCCTCGAAGAGGTCGAGGCGGAGATCCGCATCGGTACCGCGCTCGTCGACGCGGCGGTCGAGGCGGGCGTCCCGCACGTCGTGTTCAACTCGGTCTTCGGAGCGGACCGGGAGTCGGGTGTGCCGCACCACGACTCGAAGCACTCGATCGAGGAGCATCTGAGGAAGTCCGGCCTCAGGGCCGCGATGGTTCGCGCGACCGCCTTCATGGAGAACTTCGCGAGCGTGATGGCACCGAGCCTGGAGCATGGGGAGATCGTGCTGAGGCTGCCGCTGCCGGAGGACGTCGCCCTGAAGATGATCTCGGTCAGGGACATCGGCCGGGTCGCCGCCGCGCTCCTGCTCGACACCGCGGAGGCGCCCGGCGGAGCCGTCGAGCTCGTCGGCGACGAGCTGACGGGCCCCCAGATCGCCGCGGCGTTCGGCGCGCGCGCCGGGCTCCCGGCACGGTACGAGGCCCTCCCGTTGAGCGTGCTTCCCAACGACCTCGACAAGGCGATGTTCCGCGAGTTCGCGAAGGCGGCGGAATACCCTTCGGACCTCGCGGTGGTGCGCTCGATCGAGCCGGCCACCCTGGACCTGGTCGAGTGGATCCGAGCTACCGGCTGGACCGCGCCCACAAACGTGGCTGGTTCCTGAGCCTCCGGCGGCGGTCGTTCCGGGGCCGGGCCGAGACCGGCCTCAGGAATCAGATCGCGAGGGCGGTGCGGCGGCCGCGGCGGGCCACCTCGCGCTCCAGGTACCACTCCACGGCCAGCAGCGGGATCGTCCAGCCGAGCCAGCCGGACAGGCCGGAGATCGTCCACGCCATCAGATCGGGGTCGCCGCGGAAGACGGTGTCCTGCAGCGGGGACAGGGTGATGATAAGGATCACGGTCCACACCCGGTTGGTGATGATGGAGTAGGTCAGCACGGCGCTGCGCAGCATCCAGCGCCGGTGGTCGGCGTACCGGCGGGCGCGGGCGGCGCGCCAGCCCGCCAGGGTGAAGGCGAGCCACAGCAGGGCGAGGAGCACGTCGCTGACCGCGAGGAACAGCCCGAACGGGGAACGCGCCCCGATGACCAGACCGGTCAGCCCGGCGGGCAACACCCCGGCGAACACGTAGACCCGCCCGGCGCGCCGGTGCCACACCCGGTGCCGCCGCCGGAACCACGGCCACACCTGGAAGAACGCGGTGACCATGGCAACCGAGGCGAACAGCACGTGCGCGACGAGCAGCGGGTAGTGCAGGCCGAACCCCTGTGGCTGCGGCACCCGGGACAGCGACGGGTCCCCGGTCAGGTACGGCGGCAGCGAGAACGCGAGGAACCCGGCCGTGACCAGGGCGAGCGGCACCGTCCAGCGGCGCCGCCACCACGGACGCCGGTGGGCCGATACCGGCGGAGGACTGTCGATCGTCGTGTGCATGACGGCTCCAAGAGGGCGGTCGAGGATGCGTATCCCATACGCTTAATGCGTATCATATACGCAATGCGTAGGCCGTACGCAAAGTGCTAAGCTCACTGGAATGCCGGACGACATCGGGAACGAGCTGCCGCACGCGCTGAACGTGCTGTGGGGGCGGGCCAAACCGAAGGGGCGGGGACGCACGCCCGCGCTCAGCCTGGAGCGGATCGTGGCGGCGGCCATCGCCCTCGCCGACGAGGAGGGCCTGGCCGCGCTGTCCATGGCCCGGCTCGCCGAACGGCTCGGCTGCGCGCCCATGTCGCTGTACCGGCACGTGACCGGCAAGGACGACCTGCAGCTGTTCATGCTGGCCGCCGCGCCCGGCACGCCGCCGGAGTTCGACACCGCGCCGGCCGACTGGCGCGGCTCACTCACCCGGTGGGCCGTCGAGCTGTTCGGCGTCTACCTGCGGCATCCGTGGATCGCCCAGCTGACGAACTCCCCGCCGATGGACCCCGGCCAGCTCGCCTGGCTCGACGCCGCGCTGCGCTCCCTCGGCGGCACGCCGCTGGACCCGCGGGCCCGGTTCTCGGTGGTCATGCTGGTGCTGCACTACGTGCGCGGCGCCGCCCAGCTCCTGACGTCCATCCCCGCCGAACCAGAGGAAGGGGCCGACCGGGCGTACGCCGCCCTGCTCACCGAGCTCGCCGACCCCGGCCGGTTCCCGGCGCTGGCCCGCGCCGTCGAGGCCGGGGTGTTCGACCCCCAAGCGGGGGCCGCTCCGGACGACGACTTCCGCGCCGGCCTTGACCACCTGCTCGACGGGGTGGGAGTGGCGATCGAACGCGCCGCCGGGGCCTGAGCCGGGTCAGCGGGCGCGGGCTAGATCGTGTCGGCCGATCCGGAGAGAAACGGGTTCTGCTTGGACTGAGCGACGGGGAACTTCACCCCGGTGAGGTCTTCGGAGACGGCCCACAGCCGCTGCTGGACAGCTACCTCGTACGACTTCGAACTGGAGGTGACCAGCCGGGGGTGGCCCATGACCTCGAAACGTCCGCCGGGACCGTAGTACTGGCCGCCGAGCACGGCGGGGTCGGTGGCGGCGCGCAGGGTCGGCAACGCGCCCATCGCCGGCGTCTGGGTGATCAGCGGCGCGAGCCAGGTGAGCGGAAGCCGGAGGGCCGCGGGGGTGTTGCGGGCGAGCTCGGTGCTGGACACGCCGGGGTGCGCGGCCACCGCGACGGTGGTGCCGTGCGTGGCGAGCCGGCGCTGCAGCTCGTACGTGAACATCAGGTTGGCCAGCTTGGACTGACCATAGGCGGCGACCCGGCTGTACGACCGCTCCCACTGCAGGTCGTCGAAGTGGATCGCGGCCCGGATGCGGTGGCCGGTGCTGCTGACCGTCACCACGCGTGAGCCGGGCACCGGCAGCATCAGGTCCAGCAGCAGCCCGGTGAGCGCGAAGTGGCCGAGGTGGTTGGTGCCGAACTGCATCTCGAAGCCGTCCCGGGTGGTCTGCTTCGGGGTGTACATCACGCCGGCGTTGTTGATCAGCAGGTCAATCCGGTCGAGCCGGGACCGCAGCGCCGCCGCCGCGGTCCGGACGGAGTCGAGCGAGGTCAGATCCAGCGCCTGCACGGTCACGTCGCCGGTCATACCGGCCGCGGCCTGCTCGCCCTTCTCGACGTTACGCACGGCGAGGACCACGGACGCCCCGCGCTCGGCGAGCGCCTTGGCGGTCTCGTACCCCAGTCCGGTGTTGGCCCCGGTCACCACGGCCACCCGCCCGCGTTGGTCCGGGATGTTCGCCGTCGTCCACTTCTCGCCCATGCCAGGCTCCCAACTAACGTACCGAAGGTATCTTCCTTCCGTAACGCTAAAGTACCTTCGGTACGTTGTCAACGTACCGAAGGTACTTAAATTAAGCTGGCGACCGTGACTTTCCAGCGGGCGAGAACCGAAGAGCAGCGGGAGATCCGCCGGCAGGCGATCCTCGACATGGCGTCGGCGATGCTCCACGAGATGCCCGTGGCCGCGGTCACCCTGAACGAGCTCAGCCGCCGGGTAGGCCTGGCGAAGCCGAACGTGCTGCGCTACTTCGAGTCTCGCGAGGCGGTGCTGCTGGAACTGCTGGACCGCTTCCTGCAGGAGTGGCTGACGGAACTGGCGGGCGAACTGGCCGCCGGCGTCGACGAAGATCTACCCATGGCCGAGCGAGCGGCAGCGGTGGCAGAGATCCTCAGCCGCTCGCTCTCCAGTCGAACGGTGCTGTGCGACCTCTTCGGCGCACAGGGCAGCGTCCTGGAACACAACGTCTCCGTCGAAGTGGTAGCACGCTACAAGCGCGCCTCCCTGGACCGCCTGACAACCATGACCGCCCTGATCCAGGACTACCTGCCGGAGCTGGGCGAGAACGCGACACTGTTCAGCCTGCAAACCATGGTCATGGCCGGCGCGCTGTCGGCGTACAGCACACCCCCACCCAGCCTGCAGGAGGCCTACCAGGCCGAGCCCGACCTCGCCCGCTTCCACCTGGAGCTGAAGGACTCTCTGAAGCTGGCCCTGACCGCAACCCTCCTGGGCGTGCTACCCCGCCGCTGACCTGCCTTGCATTGGGCAGGTCAGCGAACAACATCGGGACGATACCTCCGGCCTGGAAGCGCGCACCGCTGACTGTGTCATCCTCAGCCGCACGGGCCTACTCGCTCTGACTCCAGCCACGAGCTTCCCGCATCTCCCGCGCCGTCCGACCGAGTCCGACGGCAAGTTGAGCCGCCTCATGGGTCTCCGCGGCACGTGCTCGGCCATCCGCTGAACCTTGAGATCCGTCCCGCGGCCGATGTCCCGATCCCGGCCGCTCACCGTACCGCCGACCGGTGCGCCGATCGGCGACGTCTCAAGCCGATGAGCGGGCGTGGCGGACTCCGCTGCCACGACCGCCGACTATCGGATTTCGATGATGACCTTTCCGAACGGGCTGGTCGACTCGTAGTACCGGAACGCCGCGCCGGCTTCCTCGAACGGGAACACTCGGTCGATGACGGGCCGAAGCCGCCGTGCGGCGATGATCTCGTTCATCTGGGTGAACTGCGCGTGGCTCCCGACGGCCAACGCCCGGACCGTCGCGGCGACACCGAACAACAGGCGAGGGTCGAGTGGCCGCCAGTCACCCGAAACGGACCCGACGAACGCGACGTGTCCGTTGACGGCAAGCGACTTCAGTGACTGCTCCAGAGGTCCGGCGGTGTGGACGACCCGGTCCACCCCGCGCCCGCCGGTGATGCCGCGGACCGCGGTGTGCCAGTCGGGAACGGCGCGGTAGTTGACGACCTCGTCAGCGCCCAGGTCGCGGAGGTGCTGGTCTCTTTCCGTCCGGCCGGTCGTAGCGATCACTCTCGCGCCGAGAAGTTTGGCCAGTTGTACCGCGAACAGTGATACGCCGCCCGAGCCGGTGGTCAGCACTGTGTACCCGGGCTGGATCCCAGGACCGTCCCCGGTCAGCGCGTTCCACGCGGTCACCGCGGCGCACGGCAGCGTCGCGGCCTCGGCGTAGGAGAGGTGGTCGGGAATCGGGACGAGGGCTTGCTCCGGGAGGACGGCGAGTTCGGTGAGCATGCCGTCGAGGGAACCTCCCAGTTGTGGCAGGTACGACGGTTGCAGGGGGCCGTCCAGCCACTGCGGGAACAGCGTGGCGGTGACCCGGTCGCCCGGTCGTACCCGCTGGACGCCCGGCCCCACGGCGACGACCTGCCCGGCACCGTCGGAGACCGGGATGACGTCCGGCTTGACGGGCAACACGTACTGCCCGCGCAGCACCAGCAGCTCGCGGAAGCTGAGCGAGACGGCGTGGACCATGACCGCGACCTCGCCGACGCCTGGCGTGCGCGGTTCGTGGGTCCGCAGCGACAGCCCCTCGATGCCGTCGCCACTGTTGACGTGGTAGCTCCGCACGGACGATGGCAGTGCCGCCGTCATCGCGGTCATCCCTCGATGAACTGGTAATCGCTGACGATGCGACCGTCCGCGCCCAGCATGAGGATTTCCAGCCCGATACCGGCCGCATCGCCACCGCCGCGAGCCACCATCTCCCAGCGAAATTTGACCACGTCGTGGAGCCGTTCGGCATCGCCGCGGGACCGGAAAACGTAGGCGCCCGGAGCGACGAACTCCTCGTACGCGCGCGTCACCCGCAGTTCCAGTGCGTCATAACCGCGAGCCTCCAGTACGAGACGATCGAACCCCAGCCCTTCAGCGGCCTGTCGCATCTCCTGAGGCGGCTGCAGGACATGGACCGCGTCGGGGGACCACAGCTCGCGAACGGCGGCGCGGCGACGCTCCGGGTCGGGTTCACTCCACACCGCGACATAGCGGTCGGTGAGATTCTTCAGGTCTGTGTCGGCCATGACGATCCTCAGGTCGTGGTTGATCGTTTGCGACCACGAATATGCTGCGCCGGACGCACCGCGACAATTCCTCGAAGGGAATCGCCGACCGGTGCCATGCCCGGTAAACAGGAGGAATGATCACCGAATCGGCAAGCGGCGGACTCGCGGGTGCGCTGCGCGAGTGGCGCACCCGCCGACGCGTCAGCCAACTCGAACTGGCGGTGCGCGCCGGCACCACTCAACGGCACGTCAGCTTCATCGAGAGCGGACGCTCGGTCCCTGGCCGGTCGATGATCATACGGCTGGCCGAGTCACTCGAGGTGCCGATCCGCGAACGCAACGAACTGCTCCTCGCCGCGGGGTTCGCGCCCGCGTACCCGCAGACCGACCTGGACGATCCCCAGTTGGCAGCGGTACGAACCGCCCTCGACCGCGTCCTGCACGGCCACCTGCCGTACCCGGCCGTGATCGTCGACCGGCACGGCGACCTCGTCTCGGCCAACGCCGGCTTTCAGGTGATCATCCGCGGAGTGGACCCGCACCTGCTCGCCCCACCGGTGAGCGTCCCCCGAGTCCTGCTGCACCCTCAAGGACTCGCGCCGCGCATCCTCAACCTCGACGAGTGGGCATGGCACATCATCGAACGCATCCACGCCGAGAGCACGCGGAACCCGAGCGATCGGCTCCAACTGCTCGCCGCGGAACTCGTCGGCCTGGCGCCGCCGCGTCCACGAAAACTGCCGCCGCATCATCTCGGCTTCGCGGTACCGCTCCACCTCCGCATGAGCGAGCCGGAGAACCGGGAACTGCGACTCATCACCACACTGACTCACTTCGGTACCGCCACCGACGTCACCATCGCAGAACTGCGATTGGAAGCATTCCTACCGGCCGACGAAACGACCAGCACCGCGCTGACCGAGCTCGTTACGTGGTGAACGCCATCTGCTGAGGCCGCGTATCGGATGTTGCCGGCGGAATCTCGCCTGCTCGCACGGCTCTGACCCTCGATCGGCACCGGGCTTGCCGGGCGACCGAGGGCCAGGATCAGTCAGTTGCCGCAGATCAAGCATCACCGGCAGTCAGGCCGACCGGGCAGCTCACACCGGTGCCGCAGTAGCCGTTTGCACCTTAAAAAGGTATTGCTGGTGGTTGCGGTTCACTCCAGGCAACAAGTCGCGCTACGACCTTGCGACATTTGCTCCCGCCCTCGGCGCTGGGAATGGCTGTATCACATTCGCCAGCAGGTCAGCCGGCCTCAGACATCGGTGTCCTTGGGATGACGGGGCGAGGCATAGACGATCCATACCGTGTGAGCGGCGTCGTCGATCACGTAGCGCACGCGCCCACCGCTGGTAACCTCGAACTCCCATTGCTCGAGGTCCTGTCCGTTGTGGCAATGAGTCGCGAGGTCGCCACGCAGGCGATGCTGACGCTCATGGTCGGTGCGTGAGCGTGGATCTGCGCGCAGCGTCTCCAAGCAGCGGCGTGTGTTGGCCAGGGCATGACGGCATAGTTCCTCCCAGCCCTTCACCGCATCGCTCGTACCGAACCGTACGTCCCATTCGCTGTCAGGAGGCGGGACTGTGACCCGGTCTCCGCGCTTCGGACTCATACCGAAACCTCAACCGGCCCGAAGTCTCCGCTCGTCGCCTCACGCGCCTGCGCATAGTGCGCGGGGTCGGCCTTGATCCGGGCGGTGGCCCGCCAGCCTGCGATGACTTCCTGAGTAGTGGCGTCGACATCCAGCTCGGCCGCGTCAGAGAGCGCCTCAACCAGTTCAAGAGTGAAGGACCGCACCTCATCAGAGGAGAGGTGACGAACCCAGGGAAAGACCTCAGGCATGGCGATGACCAGGGCGCGGGCGGTCGGATCATGCCTCAGCAGCGCGAGGAACAGACGGGAAGCAGTGGCCAGCGTCTGCTCGCGTCGTTCCTCACGGTCAGCCGCGGTCAGGTAGAAGTCCTGGGCATCCCGGTGAGTCACACGTACGCGACCGAGTCGCGCGGCGCGTTCGGCGACAGCCCGGGGATTCCTCGACAGGTCCGAGAAGGTGACGGCGTCGGCATTGCTGATGCTCACGCCGTCAGTCTAATTCAGAACACATTCTGATAGCGCTCCAACCTCGCCCACCTGGCGCGCCGCGCTGTGGGACGGCCGCGCCCCACCCAGGCCCGCACTTCGAGACCGCCGATCGCGTCGAGCCTGACCCCGGCCCACACCGCACCAGCCCGGGCGGCGAAGGGCCAGGATCAGTCAGTTACCGCAGGTCAGGCTTCGCCGGCGGTCAGGCCGACGGGGCAGCTCACACCGGTGCCGCCGATGCCGCAGTAGCCGTTTGGCACCTTAAAAAGGTATTGCTGGTGGTAGCGGTTCTCCTCGGGCAATAAATCATGCTGGGATCTCGCGACACTTGCTCAGCCTCGGCACCGGGACTCGCTGTGTCACAGATGTCGGCGGGTCATTGGACCGGATCGACGCCGTCAACGAGCCGCCGTATCACAATGCGGTCGCGCCCTTGTCCGCGGCCGAGCGAGCCGTGCCAGGGCGGCGGCCGGCAGCGCGACGGCCGGCGCCAGCAGCGCGACGATCATGGCGTTCCAGTACGGCAGCGCCTGGGTGGAGTGGTCATAAAGCCGGGAACCGACCGTCGCGTACACCGACCAGATGAACAGCGGCCCCGCCATGCCCGCCAGTATCCCCGGTCCGATGTCCGCGTTCCGTCGTGCCGTAACCCACGCGGCCACCACGGCGGCCAGCGCGATCGACACGAAGACTCCCACGGGGAAGTCGTCCAGCCGGCCGGTAGCGTCGCCGGCGGTGAACAGCAGGACGAAGCAGACCAGTCCGAGGCGTGTCCCGGTATGCCGGAGCGCGGCGGCGCCTGCCGCCGCGCCGACGCCGCCACCCGCGAGGGACGCCATGAGCGCCACGGCCGGGGGGTCGTACGGCGCGCCGAGCGCCTGGAGATACTGCAGCGGCCCGGCCGTCACCGCACAGCCGAGCCACGCCGCCAGGGGTGGCGCCAGGAAACGCCACCGGCCGGCAGGCATCCCGCCCGCGACGAGCGAGGCCAGCACCACCGAGGCGGCGGGATACCAGAGGGCACGGGTCAGGTCGCGATACCAGCCCGGCCCGTCATACTCGTGGTAGGCCTCCCATAAGGTCATGCCCAGTGCCTTGCCGGCGACGATCTGGCCGCAGGCGAGCACGGCGGCGAGCGCGGCCGTGAACACGATCGAGAGCATGAGGTGCCCGGCCTCGCCGGAATCGGCGTGCGGCAGCCGCCCGATCGTGGTCCGGTGCGCGCGAGTCACCCCAGCGGGATCGGCGTGCGTCGTAACCGGATGCGCGGGGGCCATCTGATCGGCCTGCGCCCTGGGCGGCCTCCCGGCTGCGATCGCGTAGGCGAGCACGGCCCCGATCATCCACCCTGGCCAGCCCGGCCGGACGGCCATGGCGTCGGCGAAATCCGGGCCGCCGCCGAAAGCGCCCTGCGAGATCTCGCCGATCAGAACGGCCGAGGCGCTGCCGTACAGGGTCGCGACCGCGGCCCTGACCGGCTTCCCCCGCAGGAGGCCCCCCGCCGCCAGGCCGGTCAGCACCCCCGCCGACTCGAGCCCGCCGGTCACCCTGAGGAGCACGGAAACGCCCGGGCCCACGGCCGTAGCCACGATCACCGCGAGCACGACGCTCCGCATCTTCGACATCCGCATAGAAAATCACGACAAGACACGGCGTGACGGTGAATCTTGTGGACTCCAAGCCGAGCGGCTCAGGTGGGGCCCGCGGTGGCATCACACTTGCCGCCCAGCGACGCGAACGCGCCCGCAGCCGCAGCCGCAGCCGCAGCCGCAGCGAGAAACAACACCGCCGGGGACGACCCGCCAACGAAGCCGCCTGACCAACCCCTGCGAATGTTCGTGGTTGCCGCACCAGCCCGCACACCTGGCAACATATTCTCCTGCCCTCGGTGCCGGACCTGGCTATGTCATAGATCTGGGCGGGTCAGCCGACCTCAGGCGTCGGTGTCCTTCGGATGACGGGTGTCAATTCCGGCTCGATCGTGGTTCTGGCACTAATTCTGTGATCTTCCAGCGCTCGGCTGCGGATGTTGCTGATCATGCTGGGTGACGATCTCGAAGTTGCTCGCGGTTCTCTTCCCTCACCTGGCCTGTCTGCAGATCGACGGCGTGTGCCGGTCGGGGACGTCGGTGCGGATCCGGGCCAGAGCCCGCACCATGCAGGCGGCGTGTCCGCGATGCGGGACGGTGTCCCACCGTGTGCACAGGAGCCACGAGCGGCGGGTGTACGACACAGCCGTCGGCGGCCAGGAGACCATCCTCCACCTGCGGATACGGCGATTTCGGTGCGGCAACGACGCCTGCGCCGCGAAGACCTTCCGGATGAATACCTTGACACCTTCTTCGACACGGGAAGCGAGCATCAGGGGAAAATCGGCGAAGGTGGCACCACGGATGTAGCGGACGCTTAACCCGAATTCAGGCCGAGGGCGGTCCGCCGACTCGACCCTCGGCTGTCGCGTATCGGACTCCACTCAAGATTCCAACCCTTCAATCGGCACCGGGCTTGCCGGGCGACCAAGGGCCAGGATCAGTCAGTTACCGCAGGTCAGTCCTCACCAGTGGTGAGGCCGATCGGACACGCGACGCCCGTACCACCGATCCCGCAGTAGCCGTTTGGCACCTTAAAAAGGTATTGCTGGTGGTAGTCGTATCGCTGGGGCAATAATTCGGCACCTACACCCGCACGAGGCGGACTGCCTTTCCGCAGAGCTTGCTCATGTCGTCCTCGTCCGAGGTGAGGACGATAACGGGCCGGGTGGAGCGAAGAGCCGTGGCGGCCACGACGGCATCGATCGCGTACTTGTGGCCGTGAAGACCGCTCTCACGGAGCAGATCCAGCGCGTGGACGGAGACCTCCTCGGTCACCGGCTCGACACGCAGCCGGGACAGATGCCAGCGCAACCGGTCGTTTGTCACCCGGCCGTCGAAGGCCTCGATAGACGTCAAGGCACTGATAACCACGCGGAAGTCGTTGTTCTGTGCCTCTCGGACGATCGCCGTAACTCGCTGATCGGCCGCGCACCACTTCGAGAGTCCCTCGGAGTCAAGGATGACCGTCCCCGCACTCAGCTTGCTTCGTGCGCGTGCCATCCACGCCCCTCCTGTAGCTCCGGAGCGGACTTCACGCTACGGAACAGCTGCTCAGCCTCGTCCCGCAGATGCTGCGGGATGGGACCGCACTCGTTCTCGTTCGCCTGCAGGGCCTCCTCCAGTAGGTCCCGCTCGATCTGCCGCTCCACAGCGGCGTCGACGTACGCGGAGAACCCACGCGCGCCGACACGCTCCTTGATGGCGCGGATGTTGCCGGCTCGCAAGGAAACGCTCACCTTGGCCGCGGGCCCGTCCCCGGGCGGGAAGGCCTGTTCAGGTGTACTCATAGCGGTAGTTTACTACTTCAAGTAGCAAACGATCGGCATCGGAGGCAGGAAACCTCCGAGTACCACCAGGCCGCTCGGAGGTGTCACGATCCCGCCCGGCGACTGATCAGCTCTCGCCGGTCGTCAGGCCGATGGGGCAGGAGACTCCGGTGCCGCCGAGGCCGCAGTAGCCGTTCAGCACCTTAAAAAGGTATTGCTGGTGGTAGCGGTTCACTTCAGGCAATAGATGCCTCCTCACCTCACGCTGCGACATCTCACTGCCTGCGGGCAGGTCGGGGCCTACACTTGGCAGCATGGACTTGGACAACGAAGGCTGGGCCGACATCGAGGAGCCACTCGACGTGCCCGCACTTCCACGGCACCTCTCCGCGCTCGTCGGCGCGCTACAAGGGCCGGCAGACCTCGGCGTCCACCACGACCGGTACCTCACCTATCCTCACCACGAGGAGTCCGACGGAGCGATCACCGCGTGATCCTCTGCGACACGGGACCCCTCGTCGCGGCGTTCAACAGGGCCGACAAGGACCACGCTCGCTGCGTCCGGTTTCTCGCGCAGAACTGGACCAAACTCGTCGTGCCATCGCTCGCGGTGACAGAGATCTGTCACCTGCTCTCCGATCCAGTGCGCCGCGGCAGCCCCACTCTCGCCGCCGAGTTCTGCGCTGCCATCGCCGACGACGAACTCCGCGTGATCGAGGCGACGCCCCATGACTATCGGCGAATGTCCGAGCTGCTCTCGGCCTACGCCTCGCTCCGTCTTCAGGCCGTGGACGCCTGCGTGATAGCCCTGGCCGAGCGCTTCGACCTTCGCGAAGTCGCCACGTTGGATCAGCGCGACTACCTTGTCGTTGCCCCTCGTCATCTTCCCAAGGGGCAACGACTCACGATCCTGCCAGCCGACTGATCAGGCCTCGCCAGCGGTCAGGCCGACGGGACAGCTCACGCCGGTGCCGCCGATGCCGCAGTAGCCGTTTGGCACCTTAAAAAGGTATTGCTGGTGATAATCCTCGGCGAAGTAGAACTCGCCGGCGGGGGCTATGTCGGTGGTGATCTCGCCGTACCCGGCGTCGGTCAGCACCTTCTGGTACGCCTCCTGGGACGCCAGGGCGGCCTCCAGTTGCTCCGGGCCGTGCGTGTAGACGGCCGACCGGTACTGCGTGCCGACGTCGTTGCCCTGGCGCATGCCCTGGGTGGGGTCGTGCGCCTCCCAGAAGACCTTGAGAAGTTCCTCGTACGACACCTGGGCCGGGTCGAAGACCACCCGGACGACCTCGGTGTGCCCCGTGAGGCCGGAGCAGACCTCCTCGTACGTGGGGTTGGGCGTGTACCCGCCCGCGTAGCCCACCGCGGTCGAGACGACGCCCGGGGTCTGCCAGAACTTGCGCTCGGCCCCCCAGAAGCAGCCCAGCCCGAACTCGGCGATCTCCGTTCCCTCGGGGTACGGCGGAGCCAGCGGCGCGCCGAGGACCTGATGGCGGGTGGCCACCGGCATGATCTCGGCCCGGCCCGGCAGCGCGTCCGTGGGCTCCACCATCGTCGTCTTGTCCCTGCCGAACAGCCAGCCCATCGTGAACCTCCCCTTCTGTTCTGCCAACACCAACCACCCACCCGGCCGCGTTGTTCCTCCCGTAAGGATTCCTAAACGTCAGGCGTAGAGCTCCTTATTTGTCCTGAATCCAGGTAAGCAGCGAAGATAGGCGACATGCCTGATACCCGCCGTGGCCTCCTGTTCGGCGTCGCCGCCTACACGATGTGGGGTCTGTTCCCTCTCTACTGGCCCCTGCTCAAGCCCTCCGGCGCGGTGGAGATCCTCGCGCACCGGATGGTCTGGTCGCTCGTCGTGGTGGTCGCGGTCCTCGCCGTACGACGTCACTGGTCGTGGATTCGCACCATCACCCGACGCCAGCTGATCCTCCTCACCGTCGCGGCCGTCACGGTCTCGGTGAACTGGGGCACCTACATCTACGCCGTCAACACCGGCCACGTGGTCGAAAGCGCCCTCGGCTACTTCATCAACCCCCTGGTCAGCGTGCTCTTCGGGGTGCTGGTCTTCCGTGAGCGGCTACGCGTGTGGCAGTGGGCCGCGGTCGGCCTTGGCGCGGTCGCGGTTCTCATCCTGACGCTCGACTACGGGCGCCTGCCCTGGATCGCGCTCGTGCTCGCCTTCAGCTTCGGCACGTACGGCCTGGTCAAGAAGAAGGCGGGGGTGGGCAGCGCGGAGAGCCTGACCATCGAGACCCTCGTGCTGCTGGTGCCGGCCCTGGCCTACCTGCTCGTCCTGGAGGCGAACGGCACGGGCACCTTCGCCCACCACGGCGCCGGCCACGCCCTGCTGCTGGTGGCCGCCGGCCTGATCACAGCGGTGCCGCTGCTGTTCTTCACCGCCTCGGCGCTGCTGGTCCCCCTCACGGTCATCGGCCTCCTGCAGTACATCGCGCCGGTGCTGCAGTTCCTCTGCGGCGTGCTGATCGTCCACGAGACCATGCCCGCCAGCAGGTGGGCCGGCTTCGTCGTCGTCTGGCTCGCGCTGAGCGTCTTCACCTGGGACAGCATCCGCGCCGCCCGCGTCTCCCGCCGCGAGCGCGCCGCCGAGCTCCAGACCGTGTAGTACGCCCCCGGGAGTACGGCTCCCGCCACCGACGGGGGGACGACCTCGACCGGCCGCAGCGGCGAGGATCGGCCCATGAGCAAGGACTTCCGCTTCGGGATCGTCGCCGGCCTGGCTCCCGACGCCGCCGCGTGGACGGCCACGGCCCGCCGGGCCGAGAACCTCGGCTACTCGACCCTTCTCGTCCCCGACACGCTGGGGACGCTCCCGCCGCTGCTCGCCATGACCGCGGCGGCCACCGCCACGACGACGCTGCGCGTGGGCACGTTCGTGCTGGCCGCGCCTTACCGCAATCCCCGGTTGCTGGCGCACGAGCTGGCCGGGCTCGACTTCCTGTCCGGCGGACGGCTGGAGGTCGGCCTGGGAGCCGGCCGCCCCGCCGCCGAGCGGGACGCCCACGCGCTCGGCGTGCCGTACGGCACCGCGGGTGAGCGCGTCGCGCAGGTCAGGTCGGTGATCGACGAGGTGCGGACGGCGTTCGCGAAGGGCCGCCTCAGCGTGCGCCCTCAGGGGCCGCCCATCCTGGTCGCGGGCGCCGGCCCCCGCATGCTCGCGCTCGCCGCGGAGGCGGCCGACATCGTCGCGCTCGCCGTGCCCGCCGACACGCCCGAGGAGGGCCTGCGCGGGCCCGTCGGCATCCTGCGGGAGACGGCCGGGGCGAGGTTCGACGACATCGAGCTGAGCATGAACCTCTTCCAGGTCGGCGACACGCCGGCCCCGTGGCTGCCCGAGGGATCCCGCACCATCCCCGACGGCGCGGCCGCCGTACTGCGCGGTTCGCCCCGGGAGATGGCCGACACGCTGCTGCGCCGCCGTGACGAGCTGGGCGTCTCCTACGTCACCGTCAACGGCTTCTACGCCGACGCGTTCGCTCCCGTCGTCCAGCTCCTCGCCGGCCGCTGACACGCACCCCTCGGCGGCGTCAGCGCGTGGCCCCGATGCGCGACCGGGTGCGTGCGGGCGCCGACTCCGGCAGCGAGGCGAGGATGTCGGCGAGCGTGACCCCCGCGAGGCTGTCGCGCCACGCGGCGTGCGCCTCGCCCATCTTCTCGGCGATCACGCAGATGCTCCGGCAGTCCTCGGGAGGCAGCGCCCCCCGTCCCCTCTGGCGGATCTCACGGCACTCGTACGGCGAAGACGCGCCGTCGACAGCCTCGACGATCTGCAGCAACGTGATGTCCGAGGCCGCCCGCCCGAGCCGGAAGCCGCCCCGCGGGCCGGTCATCGCGGCCAGCACGCCGGCCTTCACGAGCGCCTGCAGCTGCTTGGCCAGGTAGGGCGCCGGGACGTCGTAATACTCAGCCAGCTGTGCCGCCGACGCGGTGGCGCCCGGCTCCAGCTGCGCCAGCGTGGTGGCGCAGTGCAACACCCACTCGGTGCTCGCGGGCAGCTTCATAGGCCGTAGTATATTGCAGACATTGCGGACCTTTTTTGTCCGAGATGGCATCCGTGGCATCGAGTGAAGGAGAAGACCATGCGAATCGCAGTCGCCGGCGCCACCGGGAACATCGGGTCGCTCACCGTCGCCGCCCTCGAACGGGACGGGCACGACGTCGTACGCATCAGCCGGTCCCTCGGCGTGAACCTGCTGACCGGTGAGGGGCTGGACGACGCTCTGGCCGGCGTCGAGGCGGTGGTCGACGCGATCAGCTCGGAGGCGACCGACCGGGACGAGGCGGTGGCGTACTTCGGCACGACCACTCGCAACCTGCTCGCCGCCGAGGAGCGGGCGGGCGTCCGTCACCACGTGCTGCTGTCGATCATCGACGTCCACCGGGTGGAGGGCAACGCCCACTACGCCGGCAAGCGGGAGCAGGAGCGCCTGGTCTCCGCCGGTCCGGTGCCGTGGACGATCGTCCCGGTCGCGCAGTTCCACGACTTCGCCGAGATGGTGGTGAGCTGGACCGAGCAGGACGGCGTCGCCACGATCGCACCGCTGCTCGTGCAGCCGATCGCGCCCGCGGACGTGGCCGACGTCCTCGCCGAGATCGCCGTGGGCGAGCCCCAGGGGCGCTACGCCGACGTGGCCGGTCCCGAGCCGCAGGACCTCGTCGACATGGCCCGGCGCACCCTCGCGGCGCGCGGCCGTACGGTCAAGCTCGTGCCGACCTGGTCGGGGCTCTTCGACACGTCGATGGCCGGAGACGTGCTCCTTCCCGGAGAGGGTGCCCGCATCGCGCCGACCACCTTCGACGAGTGGCTCGCCGACCAGAAGTAGACCTCGTGCTCGGCCACCGGCCGGACGGGGCGGCCCCGGCCCGCGGAGACGTCAGGCGAGCGCCGCCTCGGCTCTGGCGTACGCCGCCTCGGCGGGGCGTCAGCCCGTACGGTCGACGACGTAGTCGCACAGGGCGACCAGGGCCGCACGGGCGGGGATGTCGGGCAGGCCGGCGAGGGCGGTCTTGGCCCGGTCGGTCCAGCGGATCAGCTCGGCGCGGGCCTGCGTCATCGCGTGGTTGGCCCGCAGCAGCGTGAGCGCCTCCTCGACGTCCTCCTCCGCCACCGGCCCCGACAGCAGCGTACGCAGCCGGGCGTCGGCAGGGTCGTCGGAGGCCAGGGCGTGCAGCACGGGGAGTGTGCGGATGCCCTCGCGCAGGTCGGTGCCGGGCGTCTTGCCCGAGTCGGCCGTGGGCGCGGCCACGTCGATGAGGTCGTCGCCGAGCTGCCAGGCCACGCCGATCGCCTCGCAGGCGTCGGTGAGGCGGTCCACGACGTCGGCGGGGGCGCCGGCCAGCATGGCGCCGAAGCGGCCCGAGGTGGCGATGAGAGAGCCCGTCTTGTCGGCGAGCACGCTGATGTAGTGGGCGACCGCGTCGCGGCCCTCGGCCGGGCCGATCGTCTCGCGGATCTGGCCGCGCACGAGACGGGAGAACGTGCGCGCCTGGATCCGGATCAGCTCGCTGCCGAGGTCGGCCAGGATCTCCGACGCCTGGGCGAAGAGATAGTCGCCGGTGAGGATGGCCACGGTGTTGTCCCACCGGGCGTTGGCGGACGGGGAGCCCCGGCGCACCGGGGCCTCGTCCATCACGTCGTCGTGGTAGAGCGTGGCCAGGTGGGTCAGCTCGATGACGACGGCCCCGGGCACGACGCCGGGAGCGTCGTGGGTGCCGAACTGGGCGGCGAGCAGCACGAGCGTGGCCCGGAACCGCTTGCCGCCCGCCTCGATGAGATGCCGGGACGCCTCCGTGACGAAGGCGTCCTCGCTCTCGACCGACGAGCGCAGCAGCTTCTCCACTGCCGCGAGACCGTTCGCCAGGTCCTCGGCCAACCGCTCGTCGACGAAAGGAATGTCCACTACGGGCGGCGCGGCCATACGGAGATCTCCTATCGGACGAACAGGGACTGCGCAGCCGTGTGCGCGAGGTCAAGCACGGGCTGAGGGAACACCCCGAGAACTACCGTAGCCAATGCCGCGATACCTACCACAGCCGCGGTCCCCCGGGAGGGCAGGACGACGGACGGACCGTCGGCGGCCGGGTCGCTGAAGAACATCAGCACGATCACCCGCACGTAGAAGAACGCGGCGACGGCCGAGGCCACCACGCCGACGATGACCAGCGGCAGCGCTCCCCCGCTGACGGCCGCCTGGAAGACGGCGTACTTGCCGAAGAACCCGCTGGTCAGCGGGATACCGGCGAAGGCCAGCAGGAAGAAGGCGAACGTGCCGGCCAGCAGCGGCGAGCGCTTGCCGAGCCCGGCCCAGCGGGACAGGTGCCACGCCTCGCCGCCCGCGTCGCGCACCATCGTGACGACCGCGAACGCGCCGACCGTGGTGAAACCGTACGCCACCAGGTAGAACAGCAGGCCCGACAGGGCCGCGGTGTTCTGCGCGGCGCTGCCGGTGGCGATCACGCCGATGAGCAGGAAGCCGCCGTGGGCGATCGAGGAGTAGGCGAGCATCCGCTTGATGTCGGTCTGCGTGATCGCGAGGATCGCGCCCACCACCATCGTGAGAATCGCCACACCGTAGAACACCGGGCGCCAGTCCCAGTCGAGACCGCCGAGGCCGACCCAGAACACGCGCAGCAGCGCGCCGAAGGCGGCCACCAGGGTGCCGGAGGCCATCAGCGCCGTGATGGGCGTGGGCGAGCCCTGGTAGACGTCCGGCTTCCACGCCTGGAACGGCGCCGCGCCGATCTTGAACAGCAGGCCGACGCCGAGCATGGCCGCGCCGATGTAGAGCAGCGTGTCCTGGCCGCCGACCGAGCCGAGCGCGAGGTTGATCTTCGCGAGGTCGACCGAACCGGCGTAGCCGTACAGCAGGGCGGTGCCGTACAGGAAGAACGCCGAGGAGAAGGCGCCGAGCAGGAAGTACTTGACCGCGGCCTCCTGCGACAGCAGGCGGCGGCGGCGCGCGAGGCCGCACAGCAGGTACAGCGGCAGCGACATGACCTCCAGGGCGACGAACGCCACCAGCAGGTCGTTGGACGCCGGGAAGAGCAGCATGCCGCCCACCGCGAACAGCAGCAGCGGGTAGACCTCGGTGTGCGCGGCGCGCTCCACCAGCGACTGCTCCTCCTCGGCCGACCCGGGCAGGGCCGCCGCGGAGCCGACGAAGTGCTCCTCGTCCTTGATCAGCAGCACGCTCACGAAGGCGAGCACGAGGATCGTGCCCCAGATGAACAGCGCCGGGCCGTCGACCGCCACCGCGCCCATGGCCGCGGGCTTGGTCGGCACGCCCCTGACCGCCTGCCACACGGTCAGCGCGAACGCGCCGGCCAGCGAGAGGAGCGTGAGCGGCAGGTGGACCGCCGAGCGCAGGTAACGCGGCGTGAACGCCTCCACCAGCACACCGGCGATCGCCGCGCCGAAGACGACGAGCATCGGCGCCAGCAGGGCGTACTCGATGGTGGGCGCCTCAATGGTGCCGTTCACTTGCCCTCCTGAGCAACGGGTACGGCCGGCTTCGGGTCCGTGACCGAGACGCTGGACAGCGTGTCCTTCACGGCGGGATTGATCACGTCGAGCAACGGCTTGGGATAGAAGCCGAACACCAGCAGCAGCGCGATCAGCGGCGCCACCACGAACTTCTCCCGCGTGTTGAGGTCCGGCAGCGCCTTCACCGACTCGGCGGTCGGGCCGTTCATCGTCCGCTGGTACATCCACAGGATGTAGATCGCGGCGAGGATCACGCCGGTCGTCGCGATGACCGCGGGCACGAGGTACCGCTCGTAGGTGCCGATGAGGACCATGAACTCGCTGACGAACGTGCTCAGGCCGGGCAGCGAGAGGCTGGACAGACCCGCCACCAGGAACGTCCCGGCGAGGATCGGCGCCACCTTCTGCACGCCGCCGTAGTCGGAGATGAACTGCGAGCCCCTGCGGTAGATGAGGAAGCCCGCGACGAGGAACAGCGCGCCGGTCGAGAAGCCGTGGTTGACCATGTAGAGCGTCGCACCCGAGCCCGCGTTGGTCGTCATGGCGAACACGCCCATCGCGATGAAGCCGAAGTGCGACACCGAGGTGTACGCGATGAGCCGCTTCATGTCGGTCTGCCCGATGGCCACGATCGCGCCGTACACGATGCCGATCACCGACAGCGTGATGACCAGCGGCGTGAAGAACTTCGCGGCGTCGGGGAACAGTTCGAGGCAGAAGCGCAGCATGCCGTACGTGCCGACCTTGTCGAGCACGCCCACGAGCAGGACGGCCGCGCCGGCCGGGGCCTGGGCGGCGGCGTCCGGCAACCAGGTGTGGAACGGCCACAGCGGCGCCTTGATCGCGAAGGCGACGAAGAAACCGAGGAACAGCCACTTCTGCGTCGTCACGTCCTGGATGGTCCCGACCAGGTCGGTGAACATGAACGTGCCCTTGCCGGCGATCGAGTAGAGCGCGATCACCGCCACCAGCATCAGCAGCCCGCCGAACAGCGAGTACAGCAGGAACTTCACGGCCGCGTACGACCGCTGCGCCCCGCCGTACGACCCGATCATGAAGTACATCGGGATCAGCATGGCTTCGAAGAAGACGTAGAAGAGGAAGACGTCGGTCGCCGCGAAGACGCCGATCATCATGGCCTCGAGCACCAGCAGCAGCGAGAAGTACGTGCGGACCGAGCGCTTGCCGGCCTCGGCGTCGTGCCACGAGGCGAGCACCACGATCGGCACGAGGATCACCGACAGCAGGATCAGCACCAGGGCGATGCCGTCCACCGCGACGCCGTAGTGGACGCCGAACGCGGGGATCCAGTCGTACGTCTCGGCGAACTGGAACTTGTCGCCGTTCGGGCTGAACTGGACCGCCATGGCGACGGTCAGCGCCAGCACGATCAGCGACACCACGAGGGTGAACTGCTTGGCGAGCTTGTCGTTGCGGACAAGGGTCACGCCCAGCGCGCCGAGCACGGACACGCCCATCAGGGTTGAAAGCCAGGGCATCACAGGTTCCCTACGACGAGCCAGGCACCGGCCAGGACGGCCGCACCCAGGAAGATCGACAGCGCGTACGAGCGGACGAACCCGGTCTGGATCCTGCGCAGCCGCCCGGAGGTCCCCCCGATGCCGGCGGCCAGGCCGTTCACCAGGCCGTCGACGCCGCGGTTGTCGAAGAACACGGCCAGGCGGGTCAGCCACTGGCCGGGGCGCATGAACAGCGCCTCGTTCAGGGCGTCGCCGTACAGGTCACGACGGGCGAAGGTGGTGAGGAACGAGCCGCGCGGGGCGACCGCCGGCACCTCGGCCGCGCCGTACCGCAACCAGGCGAACACCGCGCCCACCGCGACGAGCGCGAGCGTGGCCAGCCCGGTGAGGCTGAACGGGTGGAAGGACGGCATCTCCTCCGGCGCGCCGACGGCCGGCGCGAGGAAGGTCATGAACCTGTTGCCGAGGACCAGGAACGCGCCCAGGCCGATCGCGCCGATCGACAGGATGATCAGCGGCCAGGTCATGACGGCGGGCGACTCGTGCGGGTGGGCCGTCGGCTCCCAGCGCTTGGCGCCGAAGAACGTCATGAACACCAGGCGCGACATGTAGAAGCCGGTGATGCCGGCGCCGAGCACGGCCAGCCAGCCGAGGACGGCGTTGTGCTCCATCACGGTCTCGATGATGCCGTCCTTGGTGAAGTAGCCGGACAGCAGCGGGAACCCGATGATCGCGAGGTAGCCGATGGCGAACGTCGCGAACGTGACCGGCATGACCTTCCGCAGCGCGCCGTACTTCCTCATGTCGACCTCGTCGTTCATGGCGTGCATGACCGAGCCGGCGCCGAGGAACATGTCGGCCTTGAAGAAGCCGTGCGTGATCAGGTGCGCGATCGCGAAGGCGTAACCGGCCGGGCCGATGCCCGCGGCGAGCACCATGTAGCCGATCTGCGACATCGTCGAACCGGCCAGCGCCTTCTTGATGTCGTCCTTGGCGGTACCGATGATCGCACCGGCGAGCAGGGTCGCCACACCGACGATCGTCACCACGAGCTGCGCCGTCTCGGCGCCCTGGTAGATCGGGCCGGACCGGACGATGAGGTAGACACCGGCGGTGACCATGGTCGCCGCGTGGATGAGGGCCGAGACCGGGGTCGGGCCCTCCATCGCGTCGAGAAGCCAGGACTGCAGCGGCAGCTGGGCCGACTTGCCGCACGCGCCGACCAGCAGCAGCAGGCCGATCGCGGTGAGCGTGCCCGAGGACGCCTTGTCCGCGTTCGCGAAGACGTCCTTGAAGGCCAGCGTGTGGAACGTCGCGAAGATCGTGAAGAGGCCGATCAGCAGGCCGAAGTCACCGACGCGGTTGACGATGAACGCCTTCTTGGCCGCGGTCGCCGCCGAGGGCTTGTGCTGCCAGAACCCGATCAGCAGGTACGACGCGAGGCCGACGCCCTCCCAGCCGACGAACAGCGCGACGTAGTTGTCGGCCAGCACCAGCAGGAGCATCGCCGCGACGAACAGGTTCAGGTAGGCGAAGAACCGCCGCCTGTTCGGGTCGTGCGCCATGTAGCCGATCGAGTAGATGTGGATCAGCGAGCCCACACCGGTGATCAGCAGGCAGAACGAGATCGACAGCGGGTCGACCAGCAGGCCCACCTTCGCCAGGCCCGGGACGAAGTCGTACAGCTCGATGCCCCGGCGGCGCTCGCCGGGGGCGAAGCCGAGGAGCTGGACGAACGACAGCGCGGCCACCGCGAACGAAGCCACGGCCATGAGCACCCCGAGCAGGTGGCCGATCTTGTCAGTCCTCCGGCCGCCCAGCAGGAGGATCGCCGCTCCCACCAGGGGCAGAGCGATCATCAGCCAGGCGGCCCCGATCGCTCCACCGGAGTGCTGGATGATCTCAGCGGGTTCCACGGCCACCTCTTAGTACTTCAGCAGGCTGACGTCGTCGACCGACGCGGACCTGCGGGTTCGGAAGATCGTCACGATGATGGCCAGGCCGATGACCACCTCTGCGGCGGCCACGATCATCACGAAGAACGCGATGAGCTGGCCGTCGAGGTTGCCGTTCTGCCGGGCGAAGGTGACGAACGCCAGGTTGCAGGCGTTGAGCATGAGCTCGACGCACATGAACACCACGATGGCGTTGCGCCGTACGAGCACGCCGACGCCGCCGATGGCGAACAGCAGCGCGGAGAGCACCAGATAGTGGGTGGTCACTTGCCGTCCTCCTCGGTGACCGCGGACTCGCCGCGGGGACGGACCACGCGACCGGCCACGACGGTGTCCTGCTCGGTGCCCTCGGGCAACGGCTCGGTGTCGGGACCGCCGTCCCTGGCCTCCTCGGCCACCGTCGGCGTGCTGTGCCCGCCGTGCCCGTTGGCCTGGGCGGCGGCCCGCTGCGCGGCCTCCTCCTGCTCCAGCACGTCGGCGACCTCCGGGGGCAGGATGCCCTTGGACTCCTCGTACCGGGCGATGTAGCGGTTGACCGACAGCGGCGAGATGGTCCCGTCGGGCAGCAGCGCCGGCATGTCGATGGCGTTGTGCCGGGCGTAGGTGCCGGGGCCGGGCAGCGGCGCCGGGTTCTTGCCGGTGCGGCCGAAGGCGGCGAAGCGCTGCCGGGACAGGTCCCGCTGGGTCGGCTTGGCCTCGGTGCGCTCCCGGTGCGCCAGCACCATCGCGCCCAGGGCAGCGGTGATCAGCAGCGCCGAGGTCACCTCGAAGGCGAACACGTGACGCGTGAAGATCAGCTGAGCCAGGGAGGACACGTTGCCCCCCTCGGTGGCCGCGGTGAGGCCCTTCGGCGAGCCGACCACCGCGTTCCCGATGCCGAGCGCGAGGAGGACGGCGAAGCCCAGCCCGCCCACGACGGCCCAGAAGCGCTGCCCCTTGATCGTCTCCACCAGGGAGTCGGAGGAGTCCACGCCCACGAGCATGAGCACGAACAGGAACAGCATCATGACCGCGCCGGTGTAGACGATGATCTGCACGGCCGCCAGGAACGGAGCGTCCTGGACGGCGTACAGCACCGCCAGCGAGAGCATGACGACGCCGAGCATCAGGGCCGAGTAGACGGCCCTTCGGCTGAAGACGAGTCCGAGTGCGGCGATCACCGAGACGACCGCGAGCACCCAGAACGTGATGGACTCACCCATTGCTTCGACCCAACCGGTAGTAGTCCTCCTCGGTCTCGCCGAGGCGCATCGGGTGGGGCGGCTGCTCCATGCCCGGTCCGAGCGGCGCGAGGAGCATCTCCTTGGTGAAGATCAGCGACTCGCGGCTGGAGTCGGCGAGCTCGTACTCGTTCGTCATCGTGAGCGCCCGGGTGGGACACGCCTCGATGCAGAGCCCGCAGAGGATGCAGCGCAGGTAGTTGATCTGGTAGACGCGGCCGTACCGCTCACCGGGCGAGAACCGCTCCTCGTCGGTGTTGTCGCCGCCCTCGACGTAGATGGCGTCCGCCGGGCAGGCCCAGGCGCACAGCTCGCAGCCGACGCACTTCTCCAGGCCGTCGGGCCACCGGTTCAGCTGGTGCCGCCCGTGGAAACGCGGCGCGGTGGGCCGCTTCTCCTCGGGATAGTTGACCGTCACCGGCTTCTTGAACATGTGGTGGAAGGTGACGCCGAATCCCTTGATCGGATTCAGCCAATCAGTTGCTCCCACTGGTCACCTCCTTGGCGTCGGTAGGGACACGCGCGGCGGGCACGGCGCCGTGGTAGTGCGGGAGGTCGAGCGCCGGCACCGGGAACCCGCCCGCCGCCGGCTCCTCGCGCAGTTGCTCGAACTCCTCCTCGACCTGGGCGGCCCTGGCCTCCCTGCGGCGCTGGTTCACCGTGTCGAACCGCAGCCAGACCACGAACGCGACGATGATCACCACCGCGCCGAAGGCCATGATGCCCATCCGGTCGGTCTCCGGCAGGCGCAGCGCCTTGAAGGTGGCGGCCAGCAGGATCCAGACCAGGTTGAGCGGGATAAGCACCTTCCACCCGAAGGCCATGAGCTGGTCATAGCGAACGCGTGGCAGCGAGGCACGGACCCAGACGAAGAACCCGAACGCGATGACCAGCTTGGCGAAGAACCAGAGCATGGGCCACCAGCCGGTGTTCGCGCCGTCCCACAGGGAGATCGGCCACGGGGCCCGCCAGCCGCCGAAGAACAGCGTGATCGCCATGGCCGAGACCGTGAACACGTTCACGTACTCGGCGAGCATGAACATCGCGAACTTCAGCGACGAGGAGTATTCGGTGTGGAAGCCGCCGACCAGTTCGCCCTCGCCCTCGGGGAGGTCGAACGGCACGCGGTTGGTCTCGCCGAGCATGCAGACCGCGTAGATCAGGAACGACGGGATCAGCGAGAACACGTACCAGGACGGCGTCGGGATGTGCAGCCCGAGGATGTCCCAGGTGCCGCCGCCCGCCTGCTTGGCCACGATCTCCGACGTGGACAGCGTGCCCGCGTTCAGGAACACCGCGACGAACGACAGGCCCATCGCGATCTCGTACGACACGACCTGGGCGCTGGAGCGCAGGCCGCCGAGGATCGCGTACGGCGAGCGGGAGCCCCACCCGGCGAGCACGATGCCGTACACGCCGATCGAGGCGGTGGCCAGCACCAGCAGGACCGCGACCGGCAGGTCGGTGAGCTGCAGCGGCGTCCGGTGGCCGAACATCCAGACCATCGGCCCGAACGGCACCACGGAGAAGGCCAGGAAGGCCGGGACGGCGATGATGACCGGGGCCAGGAAGTAGATCACCTTGTCCACGGTGCGTGGCATGAGGTCTTCCTTCAGGCCCATCTTCAGGCCGTCGGCCACCGTCTGCAGCAGGCCGAACTTACCCGCCCGGTTGGGGCCGTAGCGGTGCTGCATGCGCGAGATGAGCTTGCGCTCGGTCCACACGCCCATCAGCACGCCCAGCATCAGGAACACGAAGATCGCGACGGCCTTGATGATCGTGATCCACAGAGGATCGTGGCCGAAGTCGCTCAGCGTGGGTCCGGGGTTGTTCACGAGACGCTCCCGATCTTGACGACGTCTCCGGCGACCGCGCGCAGGTCGCGCGTGACCGACAGGCCGGCGGAGTTGGACGGCACCCACACGACACGGTCGGGCAGGTCCGCGACGCGCACCGGCAGGACGACGCCGTCACCGATGGTGATCTTGCCGCCGTCCACCGCGCCGATCTCGGCGGCGGTGGCCTCCGACAGCAGCGCCGCCGTCGAGCGGGCGGTCCCCGCCAGGTACGGCTCGCCGTCCTGCATCCGGCCGTCGTCGAGCAGCAGGTGCCAGGTGGCCAGCACCGCCTCGCCCGCCTGCGGCTCCGCGACCACGAGGCCGGCGACCGCGGGCGCGGCCGGGCGCGGGCCCTTCCAGGCGCCGAGCGTGGCCATCTCGCGCCGCGCGGCGGCGTCGTCGGGCAGGCCGAGGTGCACGTCCATCAGGTCGGCGATCGAGCCGATCGCCCGCAGGTCGCTCATCAGGCCCGGTACGGCGGTCGCCACGCCGAAGGAGCGGCCCCTGCCCTCCCAGTCGACGAACGTGCCGGACTTCTCGGCCACCGCGGCGACCGGCAGGACCACGTCGGCCCGGTCGGTGACCGCGCTGGCGCGGATCTCCAGGCTGACGATGAACGGGGTGTTCTCCAGCGCGGCCAGGGCCCTCGCGGGGTCGGGCAGGTCGTAGGGGTCCACGCCCGCCACGACCAGCGCGTCGACCTCGTCGTTCAGCGCGGCCTCGACGATGCCCGCGGTGTCGCGGCCGGGCGCCTCGGGCAGCGAGGCGACGCCCCACGCCCTGGCGACCTCCGCGCGGGCGGTCTCGTCGGCGGCCGGGCGGCCGATCGGCAGCAGGCCGGGCAGGGCGCCCGCCTCCAGCGCGCCGCGCTCCCCCGCCCGCCGCGGCACCCAGGCGAGCCGGGCGCCGGTGGCGAGCGTGAGCCGTACGAGCGCCGACAGGGCGCCGGGGGCGGCGGCGAGCCGCTCACCGGCGAGGATGATCGTGCCGGGCGGCAGCAGGTCGCCGGAGACGAGGTCGCCGAGCGCCTCGGCCTCCGCGCCGGGCAGCGTCCGGATCAGCGAGCCGTTCATCTTGGCCAGGCCCGGCGTGGCGAACGGCGCGATCGCGTGGACCTTCAGGCCCCGCTTGCGCGCCGCCTTACGCAGGCGCAGGAAGACGATCGGCGACTCCTCCTCGGGCTCGAACCCGGCGAGGAGCACGGCCGGGGCCGTCTCCAGGTCGGCGTAGGAGACCTCGATGCCCTTGCCGGCGACGGCGTGGGCGAGGAACCGCGCCTCCTCCTCGGAGTGCGGCCGGGCCCGGAAGTCGATGTCGTTGGTGCCGAGGGCGATCCGGGCGAACTTGCTGTAGGCGTAGGCGTCCTCGACCGTGAGCCGCCCGCCGACCAGCACCCCGGCCCTGCCCCGGGCCCGCGCGAGGCCCTGGGCGGCCGTGGCCAGCGCGTCCGGCCAGGAGGTCGGGACGAGCTTGCCGCTCTCGTCGCGCACCAGCGGCGAGCGCAGCCGGTCGGGCGCGGTGGCGTAGGTGAACGCCCAGCGGCCCTTGTCGCAGTTCCACTCCTCGTTGACCTGCGGGTCGTCCCCGGCGAGGCGGCGGGTGACCTTGCCCCGGCGGTGGTCGGTGCGCAGCGAGCAGCCCGACGCGCAGTGCTCGCACGCGCTCGGCGTGGAGACCAGGTCGAACGGGCGGGAGCGGAACCGGTAGGCCGCGCCGGTCAGCGCGCCCACCGGGCAGATCTGGATCGTGTTGCCCGAGAAGTAGGACTCGAACGGCTCGCCGTCGGCGACGCCCACCTGCTCCTTGGCCCCGCGGTCGAAGAAGTCGATGAGCGGGTCGCCCGCGATCTGGTCGGAGAAGCGGATGCACCGCGCGCACTGGACGCAGCGCTCGCGGTCGAGCAGCACCTCGGTGGACAGCGGGACCGGCTTGTCGAACGTGCGCTTCTGCTCGACGAACCGGCTCTCACCCTGGCCGTTCGACATCGCCTGGTTCTGCAGGGGGCACTCGCCGCCCTTGTCGCAGACCGGGCAGTCGAGCGGGTGGTTCAGCAACAGCATCTCCATCACGCCGCGCTGTGCCTTCTCGGCCACCGGCGAGGTGAGCTGCGTCTTGACCACCATGCCCTCGGCGACCTCGATCGCACAGGACGGCTGCGGCTTGGGGAAGCCGCGGCCGTTGCCCGCGTCGGGGATGTCGACGAGACACTGGCGGCAGTTGGCCGCGGGCGAGAGCAGCGGGTGGTCGCAGAACCGGGGGATCTGGATCCCCAGCAGCTCCGCGGCCCGAATGATCAGCGTGCCCTTGGGGACGCTGACCTGGAAGCCGTCGATGGTCAGGCTGACCATGTCCACGACCGGCTGTTCCGGCTGCGTCGTCTGAACTGTCACTTGGACCCCCACACCGTGGAAGCGGCGGGATCGAACGGGCAGCCGCCGATCTCGAAGTGCTTGAGGTATTCGTCGCGGAAGTGCTTCACCGACGAGTGGATCGGGCTCGTCGCGCCGTCGCCGAGCGCGCAGAAGGAACGCCCGAGGATGTTGTCGGCGATGTCGGTGATGGTCGCCAGGTCCTCCTCCGAGCCCTGGCCCTTCTCCAGCCGCTTGAGCACCTGCTTGAGCCAGTAGGTGCCCTCGCGGCACGGGGTGCACTTGCCGCAGGACTCGTGCGCGTAGAACTCCGTCCAGCGCAGGACCGCCCGGACCACGCAGGTGGTCTCGTCGAAGATCTGCAGGGCGCGGGTGCCCAGCATCGAGCCCTTGGCGCCGACCGACTCGAAGTCGAGCGGCACGTCGAGGTGCTCGGCCGTGAAGATCGGCGTCGAGGAGCCCCCCGGCGTCCAGAACTTCAGCTCGTGGCCCTCGCGGATGCCGCCCGCCATGTCGAGCAGTTCGCGCAGCGTGATGCCCAGCGGGGCCTCGTACTGGCCCGGCCGGGTCACGTGGCCCGACAGCGAGAAGATGCCGAAGCCCTTGGACTTCTCGGTGCCCATCCCGGCGAACCAGTCGGCGCCGTTGGCGATGATGCTCGGCACGCTCGCGATCGACTCGACGTTGTTGACCACCGTCGGGGAGGCGTACAGACCGGCGACCGCCGGGAACGGCGGCTTGAGCCGGGGCTGGCCGCGGTAGCCCTCCAGCGAGTCGAGCAGCGCCGTCTCCTCGCCGCAGATGTACGCCCCGGCGCCGCTATGCACGACGAGGTCCAGGTCGTAGCCCGAGCCGAAGATGTCCGTCCCGAGGTAGCCCTTCTCGTACGCCTCGCGGACCGCGGCCTGCACCCGGCGGATGACGTGGAGCACCTCGCCGCGGATGTAGATGAACGCGTGGTTCGCCCGGATCGCGTACGACGAGATGATGACGCCCTCGACCAGCGAGTGCGGGTTGGCCATCATGAGCGGGATGTCCTTGCAGGTCCCCGGCTCCGACTCGTCGGCGTTGACGACGAGGTAGTGGGCCTTGCCGTCGCCCTGCGGGATGAAGCCCCACTTCATGCCGGTGGGGAAGCCCGCGCCGCCGCGGCCGCGCAGGCCGGAGTCCTTCACCGCCTGGATGACCGCGTCCGGGTCCATGCCCAGAGCCTTCTTCGCGGCCTCGTACTCGCCGTACCCGTCGAGGGTGAACGAGCCGGCCACGTCCCAGTTGTCGGTAAGGACGGGCGTAAGCGTTGTCACTTCTCGCTCCCCTCGGCCTTGGGGGCCTCCCAGCCGTTGGCCCTGGCGATCTTCAGACCCTCAAGGGAGGGACCGGCGGCCGACGGTCCGTCGGCGGCCAGGCCGTCGGGGAACCCGGCGAGGACCCGGGAGGCCTCCCGGAACGTGCACAGGCGGCCCGGGCCGCGCGTGGGCGCGACCTCCTTGCCGGCGCGCAGGTCGTCGGCGAGCTGCTTGGCCGACTCCGGGGTCTGGTTGTCGAAGAACTCCCAGTTGACCATCATGACCGGGGCGAAGTCGCAGGCGGCGTTGCACTCCAGCCGCTCCAGCGTGATCTTGCCGTCCGGGGTGGTCTCGTCGTGGCCGACGCCCACGTGCTCGCTGAGCTCCGCCCAGATCTGGTCGCCGCCCATGACCGCGCACAGCGTGTTGATGCAGACGCCGACGTTGTAGTCGCCGGCCGGCCTGCGCTTGTACATCGTGTAGAAGGTCGCCACACCCACGACCTCGGCCTTGGACAGGCCCAGCATCTCGGCGCAGAACTCCTGCCCGTCGTCGGAGACGTAGCCGTCCACCGACTGCACCAGGTGCAGCAGCGGCAGCAGCGCCGAACGCGGCCGGGGGTAGCGGCCGATGATCTCCTTGGCGTCCGTCTCCAGACGCTCGCGGACCTCAGGCGCGTAAGTCATCGGTCCACACCTCCCATGACCGGGTCGATCGAGGCGACCGCGGAGATGACGTCGGCGACCATGCCGCCCTCGCACGTCGCGGGCACCGCCTGCAGGTTCGTGAACGACGGGTCGCGGAAGTGCACCCGGTAGGGCCGGGTGCCGCCGTCGCTGACCACGTGCGCGCCGAGTTCGCCGCGCGGCGACTCGACCGAGGAGTACACCTGCCCGGCGGGCACCCGGAAGCCCTCGGTCACCAGCTTGAAGTGGTGGATCAGGGCCTCCATCGAGCCGCCCATGATGTGCGCGATGTGGTCGGGCGAGTTGCCGAGTCCGTCGGGGCCGAGCGCGAGCTGCGCCGGCCAGCCGATCTTCTTGTCCTCGATCATCACCGGGCCGCCCTTGAGCGGGCCGGACAGGCGGTCGAGCGCCTGCTCGATGATCTTGAGGGACTCCTCCATCTCGTCCATCCGGACGAGGTAGCGGCCGTACACGTCGCAGGTGTTCTGCGTCGGCACCGCGAACTCGTACGTCTCGTAGCCGCAGTAGGGCTGCGACTTGCGCAGGTCCCACGGCAGGCCGGCGGCCCGCAGCATGGGGCCGGTGATGCCCAGCGCCATGCAGCCGGTCAGGTCGAGGTAGGCCACGTCCTTGGTGCGCCGGGTGTAGACCGGGTTCGCGTCGAGGAGCTTGCGCATCTCCTTGAGCCGCCCCGGCATGACCTTGAGGAACTCACCGATCTTGTCGACCGCGCCGGCCGGCAGGTCGACGCTGACGCCGCCCGGCCGGACGTACGCCATGTTCATCCGCAGGCCGGTGATGTACTCCATCAGGTCGAGCACCATCTCGCGCTCGCGGAAGCCGAACAGCATCGGCGTCGTCGCGCCCAGCTCCATGCCGAACGTCGCGATCGCGACGAGGTGCGAGGAGATCCGGGTGAGCTCCATCGTCAGGACCCGGATGGCCTGCGCCCGGTCCGGGATCCGGTCGGTGATGCCGAGAAGCTTCTCGACGCCCAGGCAGTACGCCGTCTCGTTGAAGATCGGCGCGAGGTAGTCCATGCGGGTGACGAACGTGACCCCCTGGGTCCACGTCCGGAACTCCATGTTCTTCTCGATGCCGGTGTGCAGGTAGCCGATCACCGTGCGGGCCTCGGTCACGGTCTCGCCGTCGAGGGTCAGCACGAGCCGGAGCACGCCGTGGGTCGACGGGTGCTGCGGGCCCATGTTGACGACGAGGCGCTCGTCGGCCGACTCGCTGACGGTCTTGACCAGCTCGTCCCAGTCCTGGCCGGCGACGTCGTAGATCCGGCCCTCGGTCTCGGTGGTGCTCACGACGCTCTCCTCGCTGCCCTCGTTGCCTGGTGCGGGTCGACGCTCACGAGTACGACCTCCTCCGGTCCGGCGCGGGGACCTCGGCGCCGCGGTACTCGACCGGGATGCCGCCGAGCGGGTAGTCCTTGCGCTGCGGGTGCCCCTCCCAGTCGTCCGGCATCTCGATCCGGGTCAGCGCCGGGTGGCCGTCGAAGACGATGCCGAAGAAGTCGTACGTCTCGCGCTCATGCCAGTCGTGCGTGGGGTAGACCTGAACCGTGGAGGGGATGTGCGGGTCGGCGTCGGGGCAGGAGACCTCCACCCGGACGCGCCGGTTGTGCGTGATGGAGCACAGGTGGTAGACGGCGCGCAGCTCGGCGCCGGTCTCCTCCGGGTAGTGGACGCCCGAGACGCCGAGCGACAGCTCGAACCGCAGGGCGGGGTCGTCGCGCAGGTGCTTCATCACCTCGGTCAGCCGCTCGCGCCGCACGTGGAAGGTGACCTCGCCGCGGTCGACGACCACCCGCTCGATCGCGTCGGCGAACGCCGGCTCCAGCGCGTCGGCCACGTCGTCGAAGTACGACCCGTACGGCCGGCTGCTGACCAGCTTGGGCGGGCGGCGGACGACCAGGCGGTTGTAGCCGGAGGTGTCGCCGGTGTCCCTGGAGCCGAACATGCCCGTACGGGCGATCGGCTCCTCGGGCAGGCCGGGCAGGTTCTCGGTCGTCACTTCCCGGCCCCCTGGTCGATGAGCGGCAGCGTCCGCAGCGCCTGGAGCTCCAGCTCCTCGACCTGCTTCTCGCGGTGCGCGCCGAACTTCATGTTCTGGATCTTGTCGTGCAGCTTCACGATGGCGTCGATAAGCATCTCCGGCCGCGGCGGGCAGCCGGGCAGGTAGATGTCGACCGGCACCACGTGGTCCACACCCTGCACGATGGCGTAGTTGTTGAACATGCCGCCGCTCGACGCGCAGACGCCCATGGCGATGACCCACTTGGGCTCGGCCATCTGGTCGTAGATCTGGCGGAGGACGGGCGCCATCTTCTGCGACAGCCGGCCGGCCACGATCATGAGGTCGGCCTGCCGCGGGGAGGCGGAGGCGCGCTCCATGCCGAAGCGGGCCAGGTCGTGCTTCGGGCCGCCGGTGGCCATCAGTTCGATGGCGCAGCACGCGAGACCGAAGGTCGCCGGCCAGACGGAGTTCTTCCGGGCCCAGCCGGCCACCTGCTCGACGGTGGTGAGGGCGAACCCGCTCGGGAGTTTCTCTTCAAGACCCATGGCTAATCCCAATCGAGGCCGCGGCGGCGCCACACGTACGCGTACGCCACGAGGACGGTGACGATGAACAGCACCATCTCGACCAGCCCGAACACGCCGAGCCTGTCGAAGGCCACCGCCCACGGATAGAGGAAGATGATCTCGATGTCGAACACGATGAACAGCATCGCGGTGATCATGTACTTCAGCGGGAAGCGGCCACCGCCGACGGGCTGCGGCGTCGGCTCGATGCCGCACTCGTAGGCGTCCAGCTTCGCGCGGTTCCAGCGCTTCGGCCCGGTGAACGGGGCGATGCCCACGGAGAACACGGCGAACCCCGCCGCGAGGACCGCGAGCACCAGAATCGGCACATACAGCTCCATGGCTACATGTCCTCGCTTACTCGGTGAAATTGGCTGATCACGAGAATGCCGGAAGGCGCGGCGGGCCGGCCGGCGGCCCGCGCGGCCGTCGGCGACGCCGTACGCGTCATCTCGGTCATGCGGGTCATGTTCATGCGACTCTCGGTCATACGGGCCTCGGTCATGAGGGCGGAGCCACCTTCGACAGGGCGTTGATTATGCGGTCGGAGACGTCGCCCCGCCGGTCTGTGAGATTAGCGAGAAGCTTGAACGCGAATCTCATCAGGGTGGGATGGGGCATCCCGTGCCGGGTGGCGAAGCTCATCACCCCCGGCCTCCCGATCGCCTCGACGAACAGGCGGCCGAGAGTGAAGTATCCGCCATAGGCGTCTTTGAGGATACGCGGGTACGCGAGTAATACGCGCTCACGCTGGGCGGGCGTCGGCCGGGCCAGTGCCTGCGCGATCACTTCGGCGGCCGTCCGGCCGGTCTCCATGGCGTACGCGATGCCCTCGCCGTTGAACGGGTTGATCGAGCCGCCGGCGTCCCCGATGAGGACCAGGCCGCGGGTGTAGTGCGGCTGCCGGTTGAATCCCATCGGCAGCGCGGCGCCCCGGATCGGGCCCGTCATGTTCTCGTCGGTGAAGCCCCACTCCGGCGGGGTGTTCTGCATCCAGCGCCGCAGCAGGTCGCGGTAGTCGATGCTCTTGAACGCGTCGCTGGTGTTCAGCAGGCCGAGGCCGACGTTGGCGGTGCCGTCGCCCATGGGGAAGATCCAGCCGTAGCCGGGGAGCAGCCGGTCGCCGTCCCACAGTTCGAGCCACGTCTCCAGGTAGTCGTCGTCGTGGCGGGGGCTGGTGTAGTAGGTGCGCACGGCCACGCCCATCGGGCGGTCCTCGCGCTTGTGCAGGCCCATCGCGATCGACAGCCGGGTCGAGTTGCCGTCGGCCGCGACCACCAGGCGGGAGCGGTAGACGACCTCCTCGCCGTCCGCCCTGGCCGTCACACCGATCACGTGGCCGCTGCGCTCGTCCAGCAGCGGGCCTGTAACGTTCACGCCCTCGCGCAGCCGCACGCCCGCGCCCTCCGCGTGCCGGGCGAGGATCTGGTCGAAGTCCGCGCGGGTGCGCACGAGGCCGAAGCCGGGGTAGCTCGACAGCTCCGGCCAGTCGAGTTCGAGCCGCACGCCGCCGCCGTAGACGCGCAGCCCCTTGTTCCGCACCCAGCCGGGGGCGTCGACGTCGACGCCCATCGCGACGAGTTCCTTCACCGCCCGCGGGGTCAGCCCGTCGCCGCAGACCTTCTCCCGGGGGAAGCGCGTCTTCTCCAGCAGCAGCACCTGGAGGCCGGCGCGGGCGAGGTGGAAGGCCGCCGTCGAACCCGCGGGACCCGCACCGACGACGATGACGTCGGCGTCGACCTCTCTCCGCGTTGCGCGGGCTTGCTCGCTCACGGGGTCCTGTCCGTTCCAGGGAAGGAAGGCCTCGAAACTGGTTAGACCTTCGTGCCTTTGTGAACAACTTCACAAACTGTCGCGCCGCAGTCTAACCCCTACTCGCGGCGGGATGTCAGAGGGGTGTGGGCAACCACGCCTCACCGGCCCTTGACGGCGCGGTGGAGGGCGACGATGCCGAGGCTCAGGTTGCGCCAGCCCACCTTCTCCCAGCCCGCCTCCTGGATGATCCCCGCCAGCGCCCGCTGGTCGGGCCAGGCCCGGATCGACTCGGCGAGGTACTCGTAGGAGTCGGGATTGGAGCTGACCATCCGGGCGACCGGCGGCAGCAGTCTCATCAGGTACTGCGAGTAGACGAGGTCGAACGACTTCGGCGTCGGCCGGGAGAACTCGCAGATCACCATGCGCCCGCCCGGCCGGGTCACCCGGAGCAGTTCGCGCAGCGCCTGCCCGGTGTCGGCGACGTTGCGCAGACCGAAGGAGATCGTGACGGCGTCGAAGGTCTCGTCGCGGAACGGCAGGCGCAGCGCGTCGCCCGCGACGAAGGTCACCCCGCGCACGCCCCCGCCGTACAGGCCGGACCCGCCGCGCCGCGCCACGCCGGTGCTGAGCATGCCGAACGAGAAGTCGCACGCGATCGCCCGCGCGCCGAGCGCGGTGAACGCGTCGGTGGAGGTGCCGGTGCCCGCGGCGAGGTCGAGGACCAGCTCGCCGGGGCCCGCGTCCACCGCCGCCGCCGTGGCCCTGCGCCACAGGCGGTCCTGGCCGAGGGAGAGGACGTCGTTGAC
The DNA here is from genome assembly GCF_014161435.1 of Microbispora sp. H10949. Lineage (NCBI taxonomy): Bacteria > Bacillati > Actinomycetota > Actinomycetes > Streptosporangiales > Streptosporangiaceae > Microbispora > Microbispora sp. H10949. The sequence goes on from NZ_JABBWZ010000012.1 coordinate 264,645, forward strand.
CAGGTCGTAGCGCCGGGCCGTGCGATCGAACATCGCGGCGACCTCGTGCGGCTGCTTGTCCAGCGATGCGCGCGTCATGCACGCAAGCCTAGGCCGCGCCGCCCGGGCCCCCTCACCACCCGGACAGGATGAGCGGAACGTAGTTCATCGATTACGCTCAGTCTGCTAGAACTTGGGGAATGCGTCTCACCACCGCACTGATCGCAGTGACCTCGCTCGCCGTCCTGCCGGCCGCGCCGGCCTTCGCCGGCCTCCGGCAGCCCCACGTGGTGTCGGAGAACCCCGTGAACACCACTCCGCACGTGCTCGACGGCATCGTCACCGCGTTCGCGCTGGTCGGCCGCACCGTCGTGGTGGGCGGCGAGTTCAGCGCGGTGCGGGAGGCCCGCGGCGGGGCGGACCTGCCGCGCGCCAACGTCTTCGCCTTCGACCTGCCCACCGGCCGCGTCCTGCCCGGCTTCGCGCCGGACCTCGATGGGCCGGTGTCCGCCCTGGCCCCGGGCCCCGGCGGCACCGTATACGTGGGCGGCGCGTTCACCTGGCCGTCCCGGGGGCTGACCCGGCTGCGCGTCTCCGACGGCACTCCCGTCTCCTCCTTCTCCGCGCCCGTCTACGCGGGAGAGGTGACCAGCCTGGTACGTCTCGGCGGGGCGCTCTACGTCGGCGGCGACTTCGCCAGGATCGGCCGCAGCGCGCGCACCGCCCTCGCCCGCGTGGACGCCGGCACCGGCGCGGTGGACCCCCGCTTCACCGTCACCCCCGGCGGCGGGCGCGGCGGCGGGGCCGGGATCTACGCCATGGCCGCGACGTCCGACCGCTTAGTCGTGGACGGCTCGTTCACCACGCTCGACGGCCTGCGCCGCCCGCAGCTCGGGGTGATCGACCTGACGACGGGCCGGGTGGCCGGCTGGCACACGGAGGCGTACGCCCCCGCCTGCAAGCCCGACTTCCCCTCGTACGTCCGGGGGCTGGACCTGTCGCCCGACGGCCGCTACTTCGTGGTCGTCACGACGGGCGGCCCGGCGCCGCGCACCACCAAGCTGTGCGACTCCGCCGCGAGGTTCGAGACGTACGCGAAGGGCGACGCGATCCGTCCGACCTGGGTCAACCTGACCGGGGGCGACTCCCTGTACGCCGTCGCGGTGACCGGTTCGGCCGTCTACGTGGGCGGTCACCAGCGCTGGCTGAACAACCCGCGAGGGTCCGACACGGCCGGCGCGGGAGCGGTCCCCAGGCCGGGCATAGGGGCGATACACCCCGTGACGGGCCGTGCGCTGACATGGAACCCGACGCGGGAAAGGGGAATCGGGGTAAAGGCCTTCCTGACCGTAAAGACAGGTCTTTTGGTGGGAAGCGACACGACGGAGCTCGGGCATGAGTACCATGCCCGGGTCGGCATGTTCCCGGCGGCCTAGGAGTTCCCGGGTCCCCGACGTTTCGTGGCGATGCGCTCGCTCACCGCGTCGCGCTGTTTCGACAGCAGCACGTAGCTGGCCAGACCGCTGACCAGCACGGCGACCAGCAGCAGCGGGAACGACCGCAGGCCGACGAGATACAGGACGCCGACCGCGACCGCGAACAGGCCGAGGCGCGAAAGGGTGTAAACGACAACCGGATGCACAGCGTCGAGGTTACGTCACTCTCCCGGTGCGCTGGTCGCTCTTCGCATCTGCTGCAAGCACTGCTAGTGTTCACAACAAGGCGCTTTTGTAAAGAAACACCCATGAGCGCCCCAAAGAGGCTCTATCATATAACAATCGGGCACTGAGCCGGTAACAACCCGTGATCTTCTCCGAAAACCACGGATAAATCAGGCTTCGCTCGGCACACTGGTTACCTGTCCGCCCGCTGCAGGACGCGGGACGCGAGGGGGAGAGATTGTGGAGAGTAGCAGCGAGCGACTGCTGACTCCTGGAGAGGTTGCGGCTCTCTTCAGGGTCGACCCGAAGACCGTGACCCGTTGGGCCGCGGCCGGGCGTATCAGCAGCATCCGTACCCCCGGGGGGCATCGGCGGTTCCGTGAATCGGAAGTACACGCCCTCCTTCGCGGAGAGGACGTCCTCACGGCCGATCGGCCGAACGGCGACTCCCCGCGAGTCTGACGCAGTACCAGCACCGGGTGATCCTGCGCGCTACCCGGACGCCGCAGGGTCACCGGAGTCAGTCCCACCTCGATTTCAGGCTGCCGTAACAGGCCCTCCCGGCTCGTCCTGCTCCCTTGCCGGGGATCAACGGTCCTGCTCCGCCTTGAAGGCCAGGAACGCCTGCTCCAGCGCGTCGTCGCCCTCCCGCCAGCGACGGCGTCGCTCGGCGTCCTCCTGCTCGGTGATGGACTCGGCCAGCCAGCCTTCGTAACCGGGTTCCCCCGGTGCGACCTCGACGTACGCGTTGCCGATGAGGCGCCCGTCATCGGTGGTCAGGGACCGGGGCACGCGCAGCGTCCCGTCGCCGAGCCGGATAACGTACATCCGAATCACCTAGATTCCGTAGCGCCTGTTGAAGAAGAGCATGACGTTGAGGGCCGTCCGCGTGTCACCGCCCAGCATGTCCACCAGCGCCGGGCGCTGCCGGGACGCGATCGCCGCGAACGCGTCGGCGAAGAACTCCTTGCACCCCAGGCCGCCGGGCTGCCGGTGGAACGACGACGCGAGCAGCGGCAGGCACTCCTCGTAGAGCGCCGCGAACTCCGGGGAGTCCGAAACCCACTCTCCCGGACCGGCGTCGACGTCGTCCAGCGCATGCCCGACTTCGTGCATCATCACGTCCGGGGTGGGCGACGGCCGGTCCCCCACCACGATCTTGCGGTCGCCGTACGCGCCGGCGCAGATGTCCCAGGTGGCCCGGCCGGAGGGCAGCGGGGCGCCGCGCAGGTAACCCATGTCGTCGAGGTCGGGCACTCCGCCCCGGCCCACGTAGATGCCGTCGAGCCCGATGGCGAGCTTGGTCTTCAGCTGCTCCGGCAGCCGGGCGAGGCTGTCCACGGCCCGTACGGCGTCGGCGGAGGGCGGACCCTCCGCGGCGTCCCACTCACGGAACAGGACGCGTTCCAGCGGCCCGCAGTGTTTCCTGCCGTCCCGCAGGTCGGGGGTGTCGGGCGCATGGGGCGCCGCCCGGGTCGGCAGGTCGTCGAGCTCGAAGTCCTGCCAGGTGTACTGGGGACGGTCGTCGACCACCGGCGCGGTCACGGCGTACACCCGCTCCGGATGCCGCTCGGGCGACCATTCTGCGCCCCATTCGGCGGCCCAGTCGACGCCCCACTCCGGCGGCCGGTTCTGCGCCCGCTCCCACGGCCGTTCCGAGGCCCGCTCGGCGCCTCGGTCGGAAGCGCGGTCGGAAGAACGGTCGCGAGCCCGCTCCGAGGACCGCTCGGCGCCTCGATCGAAGGGGCGGCCGGAGCCCCAGTCGGAGGCGCGATCGGCAGAACGGTCGGGGGTGCGGTCGGGGGCGTGGTCCTCCGCGCGTCCGGGGACGTCGGTGCGGCGGTGGGAGGACACGTAGGGCCCTCGCTGCCACCACCGCGTTCCGCGCCGGTGGCGGCCCCTGTCGCCCGGCTCCGCCATCGCACCCCTCTGTTCAGGCCGAATCCGTCAGGCTGCTGGTTCTGTTCAGGGCTTCCGTCACGTGGTTCCACCGGCGTCTCCGGCAGGCTCCGCGTTCCGTCGGGCGCGGTCTCCGGACGCCGTGTACCGGTCCACCGTACGATGCCCGGCTGTCCACGTCACCCCGAAGCGGGACACGATCAGTCGCCGGCATGGCTTACCGTGTGGGCATGCCTAGCGTGATTATCGGCCTGGCGCTGCTTGCCTTCTGGCTCTACTGCCTCTTCGACGTGATCACGACCCCCGAGGAGGACATGCGCAACCTCCCCAAGTTCGTATGGGTCCTCATCGTGGTCTTCCTGGCCGGTGTCGGCGCCCTGACCTGGCTCCTCGTGGGCCGTCCCCGGGCGGTGCACTCCGTGTACGGCCCGAACGGCGCCGTGGGCGGTCCGGGGGCGCAGGCGGAGGCCCAGGCGGGCGGCCGGGGCGGGGCGTGGTCCCGGCGCGGCGACGCGCCGCGCGGGCCCGACGACGACCCGGACTTCCTGAGCAGCCTGGAGCGCCGTCTGCGCGGCGACGACTGACCCGACGACCCACCCACAACCGACGACCGACCCGACGACCGACCCGACGACCGACCACAGCCGGACGACCGGCCACCGGGCGGCCCCTCACGCCCGGCCCGGCACCCCCACCCGCGGGAGCACCCGCAGAAGCCGTCCCCCGGCGGCCCCTCGCCGGACGGACGCCGGGGTCACTTGGGCACGTCGGCGTAGGAGTGCAGTCCCGAGAAGAAGATGTTGACGCCGACCAGGTTGAACAGCAGGCAGCCGAAGGCGACCAACGAAATGATCATGGCGGCCTTGCCGCGCCATCCGGCCGTCGCCCGCGCGTGGAGATAGGCGGCGTAGACGACCCACGTGACGAACGCCCACACCTCCTTCGGGTCCCAGCCCCAGTAGCGGCCCCACGCCCGGTCGGCCCACAGCGCGCCGGCGATGACGGCGAACGTCCAGATCGGGAAGGAGATGACGATCGCGCGGTGCGCGACCCGCTCCAGCGTCTCCCTGGCGGGCAGCACCGACGGCCGCCCGTCCTGGCGGATCAGGTAGAGGATCGCGCAGACGCCCGCCACGATGAACAGCCCGCTGGCCACGATCGCGGCGGTGACGTGGATCGCGATCCAGTAGGAGTGCAGCGCGGGCATCACCGGGCCCGCCTGGACGTGCAGGAAGAGCACGGCGAAGCCCAGCCCGAGCGCCGCGGTCACCGTCACGAACGCGCCGAGGTAACGGATCGGCTGGCGGATCAGCAGCGCGAGGAACGCGGTGACGGCCGCGAAGCAGATCGCCACTACGAACTCGTACATGTTGGCCCACGGCCACCGGTCCACCGCGATGCCCCGGGTGAGGATGCCGGCGAGGTTGCCGGCCCACGCGATCCAGGCGAGGACCACGCCGGCGACGCCGGCCCGGACCGCCCACCCCGCCGGTTGCGGCGGCGTCCGGACGGCCCCGGCCGCGCCCTCCGCCGGGAGTGCCGGGCCGCCCGCGCCGACGAGTTCACGCGTACGCGCGGGCTCCGCCGTACGGACCCGGCCGAAGGCGAGCTCCAGCGCGAAGCAGATCATCGCGGCGAGATACAGCAGCACGGTGACCAGGATGAGCTGGTCGCTCACCATGGCGAGAGTGTCGTTGACGGCTTGGCTGACCGGGGCGGGCATGATTCACTCCTCGTCCGGGCGGACGCCCGGTGCGGCGGTTCCGGTGGGCGGCTCGTCCGGCTCGGCCTGCCCGGCGACGATCGCGGAGTCGCCCAGGACGGGCGCTCCGGGCCTGCCCGGCTCGTCGTCGTCCCGGGTCTCGTCCGGTGTGGCGTCCTCGGTGGGCGGGCCGCCGCGCAGGGCGGTGACGATCTGCGCGAACTCCTCGGCGAAGGCCGCGCCGCCGCCCTCGGTGCGGGTCAATCCTCCCACCGTGGCCCTGCCGTCCTTCACCCGCACCCAGACGCGGCGGCGGCGGATCGTGAGTGACAGCACGAGCCCGATCACCGCGGCCGCCGCCGCGAGCAACGCCGGCTCCCGGCCCGGGTCGTAGGTGACCTGGAGGCTGATCCACTCCTTGACGCCGGTGAACTGGATCTTTCCCGCGCCGTCGGCGAGTTCCTTGGTGTCGCCCACGTTCAGCGGCGCCGGCTGGGCGGCCATCTTGCCGAGCGGCTTCAGGCGCGTGGTGTCGAGCTGGTACACCGACTGCGGCCGGCCCGAGCGCAGGCCGAGGTCGCCCGCGAACGGGAAGACCTGCACGGTCGGGTTGGCCGCGCCGGGGAAGACCGACACCCAGGCGTCGCCGTTCGGCACGGTCGTGGGCAGGAAGCGGGCCAGGAAGCCGAGCTGGGACGGCCGGGCGTCCGGCACCTTGATGACGCACTCGGACGTGTACGTCGCCTGGTCGCCGGCCAGGCAGGGCACCGGGCCGTCGTAGGCCACCTGGCCCTCGCCGTCCGTCACCCGGAACGTGGGCGCGTAGCCGTGCCCGATGAGGTAGGTCAGCGTGCCGCTCACGTCCAGCGGCTCGTTGACCTTGAGGTCCACCTGGCGAGGCGCGGACTCCGGGGAGTCCTGCACCTCCAGCCGCGCGAGGTAGTCGAGCGGCTGGCCCTGCTTGGCCCCGGCGGCGACGTAGCTGGCCTCGAAGTCCTTCAGCGTGAAGGAGAACGGCTCCAGCGACTCGGCGGTGACCCGGCTCCCCGGCATGAAGCGGTCGTAGGCGGCGACGGCGTTGGAGAAGCCGTCGCCCTCCACCACCAGCACGTTGCCGCGGTAGCCGTACAGGCCACCGGCGCCGACGGCGAACAGCAGCACGAGCAGCGCGATGTGGAAGAGCAGGTTGCCGGTCTCGCGGAGATAGCCCTTCTCCGCCGCCACCCAGCCGTCGCCGGTGACCACCCGGAAGCGCCTGCGCCGGAGCACGGCGGCGGCCCGGTCCACGGTGAGATCGCCCTCGAACTCCTCGGAGTGCGGCAGGCGGAGGAGGTTGCGCGGCGCGGCGGGCGGCCTGCGCCGGATCTCCCTGAGATGCGCCAGCGCGCGCGGGAACACGCACCCGGCCAGCGAGACGAACAGCAGCAGGTAGATCGCGGCGAACCAGGGCGAGGTGAAGACGTCGAACAGCCAGAAGCGGTCGAGCCACTTCGCCTGGGTGGGACTGTCCTTGAAGTACTGCGCGACCCTGCCCGGGTCCACGCCACGCTGGGGATAGACGGAGCCCGGCACCGAGCCGAGCGCGAACAGGAACAGCAGGATGAGCGCGGTGCGCATCGAGGTGAGCGTGCGCCAGGCCCAGCGCAGCCATCCCGTCAGGCCCAGGCCGACCGGCCCGGCCGGCTCCCGCGCCGCGTCCCCGGCCTCCGTCCCGGCACCGGCCGCCGTCTCGTCGCGCGGCGCCGCCTCGTCGAGGAGCGCGGGCTCGTCCCGTACGGCGCGTGCGAGGTCGTCGGGCGCGCTCATCAGATCACCGGCCTGAATCCGCCGACCCACACCTGCAGGTGAACGATGATCTCCGCCCACTGCCCGGTCACGAGCAGCACGCCGACGGCCACGAGCATGCCGCCGCCGACCCTGGTGATCAGCGGGGTGTGCCGGCGGACCGCCCGGAACGCGTGGAGGGCCTTGCGGTAGGCCAGCCCGGCCAGCACGAACGGCAGGCCGAGGCCCAGCGCGTACGCGAAGGCGAGGGCCGCGCCGCGCAGCGCGCTGCCCTGGTTCACCGACAGCGTCATGACCACCGCCAGCGTCGGGCCGATGCACGGCGTCCAGCCGAGGCCGAAGACGACGCCGAGCAGCGGGGCCCCCGCGAGCCCGGCGGCGGGCAGCCGGTGGATGCGCACGTCGCGCTGGAGGCCGGGCAGCACGCCCACGAAAGCCAGCCCGAGGACGATCGTCACCACCCCGAGAACCCTGCTGATCACGTCGGCGTTGCCCTGCAGCGCCGCGCCGAGACCGCCGAACAGCGCCCCGCCGAGCACGAACACCAGGGCGAACCCGAGCACGAACAACGCGCTGCCCAGCACCATCCGGCTCCGCTTGGGGTCGCCGCTCATGCCCGTGACGTACGACAGGTAGCCGGGGACCAGCGGCAGCACGCACGGGGAGACGAACGACACGAGCCCGGCGGCCGCCGCGATCGGCGCGGCGAGCAGCAGCGAGCCCGTCGCGACGGTGCTGCCGAGGTCACTCATCGGTCACCTTGGTGACGGCCGCGAGGAGGTCGTCGTACTTCACGGCGCCGAGCGCGCGGGCGGCGATGCGGCCCTGGGCGTCGATGATCAGCGTGGAGGGGATGGCGGCGGGCGGCACCGTGCCCTGGAACTTCAGCAGCGTCTTGCCGCTCTGGTCGTAGATGCTCGGATAGCCCGGCTTCACCGAGCGGTCGTACGCCTGCGCGGACGCCTGGAGATCCTTGAAGTTGACGCCGAGGAACTCCACGCCCTTCGGCTTGGTGGTCGCCGCGATGTCCTTGAGCACGGGCGCCTCGGCCCGGCAGGGCGCGCACCAGGAGGCCCAGAAGTTCAGTACGTGGACCTTGCCAGTAGTGAGCGTGGCGGTGCCGCCGTCCAGGGTCTGTCCCTCGATCGCGGGCGCCTTCTGGCGCTGCGCCGCGGTGAAGAACTCGACCCGGCCGTCGCCCGCGACGAAACGGGTGTCGCCGGAGCGGGGCTGGGCCTCCTGGCCGCCCGCGCAACCGGCGAGGGCCGTGACGGCCGCGGCCGCGGCGGCGAGCGCGGTCAGGCGCTTTGCGGTCAGGCGCTTGGCGGACACGGGAGATGGATCTCCTTGTACTACAACCGGTAGAGCTGTAAGCCTACCGACCGGTGGGGGTGCCCGGTTCTCCGGGGCACAGGGTCGCCGGGGCACAGGTGGCCCGGGCACGGGGTCGCCGGGGCGCGGATCGCCGGGGCACGGCCACGTGCGTGACGTCACCCGGGAACGATCACGCCCCGGGCATCGCTCGCGGGCCGGGCGTCTCCTCGTCCTCCGGTCCGGTCGCCGTCTCCTCGGTATCGACGCGCACCACCTCGGTGTCGACGCGCACCGCCCGGGGACGGGCCCCGTCGGCCTCCTCGGGATGAGCGCGCAACGCCTCCGGGAGGGCCGCGTCGGCCTGCTCGAACAGCGCGGCCTCGCCCTGCGGCTGCGCGACCTCCCGCAGCAGCGCCCCGGCGGGCTCGCTGTAACCGACGCTGATGAGCCGGTTCCCCTCGAAGGTCAGGCTGGTGAGGCTGGCCAGCGCGCACTGACGCCTGCGCGGGTCGTGCCACAGCCGCCTGCCCTCGGCGGCGAGCCGGATGACCCAGATCGGCAGCTGATGACTGACCAGCAGCGCCTCGTGGCCGCGGGCCGCCGCCCGCGCGTCGTCCACCACCGACTTCATGCGGGCCACGACCTCGCGGTACGGCTCGCCCCAGGACGGCCGGAACGGGTTCCTGAAGTGGCGGTAGGAGCGGGGATCGCGGAAGACGGTGTCGCCGCCGGTCATCCGCAGGCCCTCGAAGACGTTGCCCGCCTCGATGAGACGCTCGTCGGTGGTGATCTCCAGGCCCAAAGCCTGCGCGGCCGGCTCCGCGGTCTCCTGGGCGCGCTCCATCGGCGAGCTCCAGACCGCGACGATGTCCCTGCCCGCGACGGCCTTGGCGACGATCTCGGCCATCCGGCGGCCGGTCTCGGACAGGTGGTAACCCGGCAGCCTGCCGTACAGGACGCCGCGGGGATTGTGGACTTCTCCGTGCCGGAGCAGGTGAACGATGGTCATCTCTGTCATGACCTGCACAGCCTACCCACCGGACGGCTCCGGGCACGCGGAGCGCAGCGCCTCTACGGCGGCGCGGATCGCGGGACGCCTCGCGGCGTCGGTCCGCCACACCGCGTAGATCCGCCTGACCGGCGGCGGCTGGACGGCCAGGACGGCGACGCCCTCCGGCAGCGGTCCCCGGCCGAGCCGCGGGATGAGCGCGCATCCGTGGCCCTCGGCGACCAGCGCGAGCTGGGTGGGGTACTCGTCGGCCATGGAGACGATGTGCGGCTCCCGTTCCTCGGAACGCAGCAGGAACACCAGGAAGTCGTGGCAGACCGTGCCCGGGGTCGAGCTGATCCAGCTCTCGCCGTCGAGGTCGCTCAGCCGCACCCGGTCGGCGCCCACCAGCGGGTGGTCGGCCGGCACCACGACGTCGGCCACGTCGTCGAGCAGCGCCGTGCGCGACAGCCCCTCAGGCAGGGCCATCGGCCGGTTGAGCCAGTCCTGGAGGACGGCGAGATCGAGGTCGCCGCGCGACAGCTCGCGGATCTGCCGTTCGGGCTCCCGCTCGTAGACGAGCAGGTCGAGGTCGGGGTGCTGCCTCTTCAGTGTGGTGAGGGCGCGCGGCACGATGCCCCGCGCCGCGGTGGGGAAGGCGGCCATGCTCAGCCTGCCGACCACCTCCCCGCGCAGCGCCTCGAAGTCGGCCTCCGCCGTCTCCACGAGCGCGAGGATGCGCTCGGCGTGGTCGGCGAGCAGCCCGGCCGCGTCGGTGAGTTTCACCCCGCGGCCGTTGCGCTCGATCAGGACCGCGCCGGTCTCCCGTTCGAGCTTGGCGAGCTGCTGGGAGATCGCCGACGGGGTCACCATCAGCGCCTCGGCGGCGGCGCCCACGGACCCGTAGACGGCGACCGCGTGCAGTGCCTTCAGCCGGTTCAGATCCAACATGTAGACAGTCTAAACCGTCCGGGTAAGAAAAACTCGGTTGTGCTCAACTGTTTAGCGATGCGATGATTTGCTCATGCGAATCTTCAACAAGTTCTTCACGAAGCCGACCCGTACCGAGCAGACCTCCTACCTGGAGACTCTGGCGAAGCAGGCCAGGCAGAGCCGGGACCGGCGTCACTCCCGCTGACCTTCCGGGCGACCGATCCATGCGCCCCCGCCACCTGGCTCTGGCCGTCGCGCTCGCCGCCGTCTGGGGCTGCAACTTCGTCGTCATGCAGACGGGCCTGAAGCACTACCCGCCGCTCACGTACGCCGCCCTCCGGTTCCTGCTGGCCGCCTTCCCCGCCGTGCTGGTCGCCGGAGGACCGCGCGTGCCCTGGCGGTGGGTGCTGGCCACCGGCGCGTCGCTCGGCGTCGCCCAGTACGGCCTGTTGCTGCTCGGCATGCGCGCCGGCATGCCCGCCGGGCTGACCTCACTGGTCATCCAGGTGCAGGCGGTCTTCACCGCGCTGTTCGCGACCGCGCTGCTCGGCGAGCGGCTCGGACGGCGCCGGGTCACCGGTACGGTCGTGGCCTTCGCCGGCCTGGGCCTGATCGCGGCCGGTGTCGTCGCGGAGTCGGGGGCGATCCCCTTCGGGGCGTTCCTGCTGTGTGTGGCCTCGGCGGCCGGGTGGGGGCTCGGCAACGTCGCCACCCGCAGGGCCGCGCCGCCCGACTCCCTCCGCTTCATGGTGTGGGTCAGCGCCGTCTCGGCGCCGCCCCTCCTGGCGCTGGCCCTGTTGACCGAGGGCCCGTCCTCGCTGGGGTCGTTCACCGTGGAGGGCGTGGGCGCCGTGCTCTACACCGCACTTCTGTCGACCCTCGGCGGGTTCGCCGTCTGGGGATGGCTTCTCACCCGGTACGACGCCTCGCTCGTCGCGCCGTACGGCCTGCTGGTGCCGGTCTTCGGACTCGCCTCTGCCGCCCTGTTCACCGGCGAGCCCGTCTCCCCGCTCACGGTCGCCGCCGGCGCCCTCATCCTCGCCGGCCTCCTCTACGCCAACACCCGCCCCCACACGGCCCCCGCTCCCACTCCCTCCCCCTCCCCCCGCTGACCTTGGTGAAGTGAGGCGCGGGCTGGGGCTAGCCGCGGAGGTGGTCGCGGGCCGACGTGTGGAACGCGGCGACCAGCCGGCCGCGGTCCGCGGCCCGGGTCGCCACGACGACGTGACCCGGTTCGACGCCGTGCAGCGGGATCGTGGTGAGGTCGGGGCGGATGCCGGCCGCGTACAGGGCGGCCGGGACGATGGCTACCGCCTGCCCCGCGGCGATGTGTTCGAGCTTGTCCTCGATGGTCTCGACAAGGGGCCCGTCGGGCGCGGGACGGCCTCCGGGTCGCGGGTCGACGCGCCAGTACGCGTCGAACTCGGGATCCGGGAAGCGGGGGATCGGCTCGCCCTCGATGTCGTCGAGAGTGACGGACTCCTTGCCGGCCAGCCGGTGCCCGATCGGCACGAGCAGCATCTTCGGCTCGTCGTAGAGGATCGTCACGCGCAGGCCGCCGGTTCGCAGCGGCAGCCGGGTGACCACCGCGTCGACCCGCCGGTCGAGCAGCGCCTCACGCGGCTCGTTCCACTCCAGGTGCAGCGTGCGTACGTCGGCGTCGGGATGCCTGTGCCGCAGGTCCCGCACCGCCGGCGTGACGATGAGGCCCGCGGTGTAGCCGATGGTGATCCGGGTGGGCTGCGCGGCGGCCCGGGCGACGGCCACGGCCTGCTCCGACGCGCGCAGCAACGCGCGCGCGTGCGGGAGGAAGGCCTCTCCCGCCTCGGTGAGCCGGGTGCCCTGCCGCGTGCGGTCGAGAAGCCGCGCGCCCACCTCGGCCTCAAGACGGCTGATCTGCCGGCTCAGCGACGGCTGCGCGACGCGCAACTCGTCCGCGGCACGGCCGTAGTGCAGGTGCGCCGCGACGACGGTGAAGTAGCGCAGCAGCCGTAGGTCGAGATCCGTCATACCGGAAGCGTATGACGTGTTGCGGAACAGGCCTTTGATCAGCCATGACGCGCGTCCCTAGCGTGGACTCATGGCTACCGAGAACGAGATCGCGGCGCGGCGCTTCTACGAGGCCCTGGCCACCGGTGACACGGCGCTGGTCGACGAGGCCCTCGCCCCTGACTGGGAGGCCGTCCCGGCCCTGCGAAGCGCGACCGGCCCCGACGGATGGAAGAGGAGCATCGATCACCTACGAGGGGTGTTCTCCGGCCTGACCGTCACGATCGAGCACCTCGTCGAGTCCGGTGACATGGTGGCCGTGCGCTCGGTCGGCCGCGGCGTGCACACCGGGGAGCTGCTCGGCGTCGAGGGCACGGGCCGCGAGGTCGAGCTCCGGGCGTCGGACTTCCACCAGATGGCCGGAGGCCGGATCGTGCGGACGTGGCACCTGGAGGACTACTTCGGGATCGCGCAGCAGATCGGGCTGGAGTTCACCCGTGGCGCTTGACGAAGGACGGCGGTGGTGACCGGGGCGGCCCGGGGCATCGGATACGCGTACTGCCGCCGGCTCTCGCGTACATGACCGGCAAGGGCGGCAGCCGGCCGTCTCAGGCGCCGGCGGCCTGGGCGGCGGCCTTCGCGGCCAGGGGCAGGGCCTCGGCGATCCGGGTGAGCGCCTCGTCGTCGTGGGCGGCCGACAGGAACCACGCCTCGTACGCCGACGGCGGCAGGTAGACGCCCTGGTCCAGCATGCTGTGGAAGAACGCCCGGTACGCGTCGGTGTTCTGGGTGCGGGCCGATTCGAAGTCGGTGACCGGGGTGTCGGTGAAGAAGATCGAGAAGAGGTTGCCCGCGCGCTGGAGGCGGTGCGGCACCCCGGCGGCGGCCAGCGCGTCGGAGGCCGCCCGCCCGATGACCAGGGCGGAGGCGTCGATGCGGTCGTACGCGTCGTCGTCGCAGGCGCGCAGCGTGGCCAGCCCGGCCGCGCAGGCGAGCGGGTTGCCCGACAGCGTCCCGGCCTGGTAGACGGGGCCCTCGGGGGCGAGCGCGGCCATGACCTCCGCCCGGCCGCCGAACGCCGCGGCGGGCAGCCCGCCGCCCATCACCTTGCCGAACGTCATGAGGTCGGCCTCGACGGGGTCGACGCCGTACCAGCCGGAGGCGGAGACGCGGAAGCCGGTGAGCACCTCGTCGACGATCAGCAGCGCGCCGTGCTCGGTGCACAGCTCACGCAGGCGCGCGTTGAAGCCGTCGGCGGGCGGCACGACGCCCATGTTCGCCGGGCACGCCTCGGTGATCACGCAGGCGATCTCGAACGCGCGGAAGGCCTCCTCGACCGCCTCGACCGAGTTGTACGGCAGGACGATCGTGTCGGCCGCCGAGGCGCCGGTGACGCCCGGGGTGTCCGGCAGGCCGAAGGTGACGACGCCCGAGCCGGCGGACGCCAGCAGCGCGTCGACGTGGCCGTGGTAGCAGCCGGCGAACTTCACGACCTTCGCCCGGCCGGTGAAGCCGCGGGCGAGCCGTACGGCGGACATGGTGGCCTCGGTGCCCGAACTGACCAGGCGGACCTTCTCGACCGGCGCCACGCGGGCGACGATCTCCTCGGCGAGCAGGACCTCTCCCTCCGTCGCGGTGCCGAAGGAGAAGCCGCGGGCGACGGCCTCCTCCAGCGCCTCCACGACCGCCGGGTGCCGGTGACCCAGGATCATCGGGCCCCAGGAGCACACCAGGTCGACGTAGCGGTTGCCGTCCACGTCGGTGATGTACGGCCCCTCACCGGAGGCCATGAAGCGGGGCGTGCCGCCCACGGCGCCGAAGGCGCGCACCGGCGAGTTCACCCCGCCGGGGACGATCCGGCGGGCGCGGTCGAACAGGTCCTCGGAGGTCTGCGTACGAGTCACGCCCTCCAGGTTACGGGCCGGCCGGCGCGGTGGTCGTACCGGGAACCGCTCGCGAGAACCACTCGCGGAGACTACTCGCAGAAGTCGGCGAGCAGGTCGAGGACGCGCAGCGGGTCGGGCAGGGGACGCCCGTCGGGAGGCCTGATCCAGCTCACGGTCCCGCCGGACGGCGTGGTGGACGGCGGCGCGAGCACGTAGCTCTCCCGGCAGTGCCAGCGCAGCCCCGGCGTGCTGTCGATGGTCTCCGGGCCCGCGTCGAGGTGGCAGGACCACCACTCGTCCTCGTCCTCGGGGGCGCCGCGCGTGGCCACGAAAAAAAGCACCCGGTCGCCGTTCTCGGCGACCGGGCCGGTGTCGAAGCCCGCGGCGTCCATGGCCGCCAGCGTGGGGCGGCCCGCCTCGGCCGTCACGTCGAAGACGTCGAACACCCTGCCGGTGGGCAGGATCACGTTCGCGTCCGGATCCTGCTTCCACCACCGCGTCAGCAGCGCGGTGTCCGTCGTGGCCTGCATCTGCCAGGCGGGCGACAGCGGATGCATGCCGGGGTCGGGACAGCCCACCCGGTCACAGGAGCACGCCCTGCCCCCCTCGGCCAGCGGATGGGCTCCCATACAGCTCGCCCAGCCCAGCTGGGCGTACTCGAGCACCGACGTCATCTTCGGTGGCGCGTGATGCGCGCGCCGTTTCGCACGACGGGCCAGCGGTACTCCGACCATGGCGCTCCTCCCCACAAGCGACCTAAGCGGTCTCCGACGAGACACGCCCTGCCGCGCGGCCCCGGCGGCGCCTCGCCACGCTGCCCCGGCCACGCCCGAAACCGGCGGCGTGCGCCGGACATTCCGTCGCCGCCGCCCTGCGATAGGCACGATGGTACGTACCTGCTGATTTCCCTCGCCTGGCAGGGCCCTGATGAGAGGTCAGGATAGTGCCCGGGCGACCTCCGTGGCCCAGTACGTGAGGATCATGTCGGCACCGGCGCGGCGGATCGCGACCAGCGACTCCATGATCACCCGCTCCCGGTCGATCCAGCCGTTGGCCGCCGCGGCCTCGACCATCGCGTACTCGCCGCTGACCTGGTAGGCCGCGACGGGCACCTCGACCAGGTCGCGCACCTGCCGCAGGATGTCCAGGTACGCCAGCGCGGGCTTGACCATGACGGCGTCCGCGCCCTCGGCCAGGTCGAGGCGCACCTCGCGCAGCGCCTCGCCGATCGGACCGGCCGGGTCCTGCTGGTAGGCGCTGCGGTCGCCGAACTGCGGCGCGCACTCGGCGGCGTCTCGGAACGGCCCGTAGAAGCCGGAGGCGTACTTGGCCGCGTAGGCCAGGATCGGGATCTCGGCGAACCCGGCCGCGTCGAGGGCGGCGCGGATGGCCCCCACCTGGCCGTCCATCATGCCGCTCGGCGCGATCATCTGGCTCCCGGCCGCCGCCTGGGCGACCGCCGCCGACGCGTACCGCTCCAGCGTCGCGTCGTTGTCCACCTCGCCGTCGGCGGTCAGCAGGCCGCAGTGGCCGTGGTCGGTGTACTCGTCCAGGCAGGTGTCGGTCATCAGGACCAGCGCGTCGCCCAGGTCGGCGGCGAGGTCGCGCAGGGCCGCCTGGACGATCCCGTCGGGGTCGTCGGCGCCCGAGCCCCGGGCGTCCTTGTGCGCCGGAATCCCGAACAGGATGATCCCGCCCACCCCGGCCTCGGCCGCCTCGTGCGCGGCCTTGCGCAGCGACTCGCGGGTGTGCTGGACGACCCCGGGCATGGAGCCCACCGGCTGCGGCTCGGCGATGCCCTCCTTGACGAACACGGGCAGGATGAGCTCGGCCGGGTGCAGCCGCGTCCCCGCGACCATCCGCCGCATCGCGGCGGTGCGGCGCAGCCGCCGGGGCCGCGCCACCGGGTATCGGGCGTTCACAACGATCTCCCCGCTCTGGATCGCGCGGCCCGCGGGATCGCCCCCGCGGGCCGCGCGCGAATCGAATCCACTCGCGCTGCTACTTCACGCGCTGCTACTTCACGCGTTCTACTTCACCCTGCGCCGCGCGCCCCGGCGCATCTGGGAGGGACGGCGCGGCACCTCGCCCGCCGACACCGCGGCGTGGCGCATCTTCGCACCGTAGTCCGCCAGCGCGGCGGCGAGGGCCGAGGCGGACGGCCTGTCGGCCATCACGTCGACCCGCAGGCCGAACTCCTCGGCCGTCTTGGCCGTCTGCGGCCCGATGACCGCGATCACCGTGACGTTGTGCGGCTTGCCGGCGATGCCGACGAGGTTCCGTACGGTCGAGGACGACGTGAACAGCACGGCGTCGAACCCGCCGCCCTTGATCGCCTCACGGATCGGCGCGGGCGGCGGCGCGGCCCGCACGGTGCGGTAGGCCGTGACGTCGTCGCACTCCCAGCCGAGCTGGGTCAGCCCCGCCACCAGCGTCTCGGTCGCGATGTCGGCCCGCGGCAGCAGCACCCGGTTGATCGGGTCGAGCATCGAGTCGTACGGCGGCCACTCGGCCAGCAGGCCCTCGGACGACTGCTCGCCCGTCGGCATGAGGTCGGGCTTCACGCCGAACTCCACCAGCGCCCGCGACGTGGCCTCGCCGACCGCGGCGACCTTGAGCCCGGCGAACGCGCGGGCGTCCAGGCCGTACTCCTCGAACTTCTCGCGGACGGCCTTGACGGCGTTGGCGCTGGTGAAGGCGACCCACTCGTAGCGTCCGGTGACCAGGCCCTTGATGGCGCGGTCCATCTGCTGCGGGGTGCGGGGCGGCTCGACGGAGATCGTCGGCACCTCCTCGGGCACCGCGCCGTACGAGCGGAGCTGTTCCGACAGGCCCTTCGACTGCTCCTTGGTGCGCGGCACCAGAACCCGCCAGCCGAACAGCGACTTGGTCTCGAACCACGACAGGCGGTCGCGCATGCCGACCGCATCGCCGACGACGATCAGCGCGGGCTCGGTCATCCCGGCGTGCTTGAGGTCGGGGCCGAGCCGCCCGAGCGTGGAGACCACCGTGTACTGCTCGGTGGTGGTGCCGTCGCTGGTGACCGCGACCGGCGTCGAGTCGGGCTTGCCGCCCGCGATCAGCGCCTTGCTGATCGGGACCGCGTCCGCGACGCCGTTGTAGATCACGAGGGTGCCCGCGCAGTCGGCGTGCCTCGCCCAGTCGTCCACCTGCGCGGCGTCCACGATCCGGAACTCCGGCGCCGACGCCGCGGGCGGGATGCCGGCGTACGTCAGCACGGCCGTGGCCGGCGGGACGCCGGGCACGATCTCGAAGTCGACGTCCGCCTTGGCGCAGGCGGCCACCTCGTCGGTGACGGAGGAGAAGAAGGACGGGTCGCCCGAGCACAGCCGCACCACGGTGCGGCCCGCCTTGGCGGCCTGGATGGTCTTCAGCGACACCGAGTTCTCCGCCGCGTCGGCGGAGATGTCGACGACCTCGACGTCCTCGCGGCAGTGGCGCAGCAGCGGTCCGTACGCCCGGCGGTCGAGGACGGCGACGTCGGCCCTGCTCAGCAGGTCGGCGCCGCGCAACGTGAGCAGGTTCTCGTCACCGGGACCGGCGCCCACGAAGGCGACGAACCCGGATCGGGCCTGGGTGGTGTGGTCGGCGGGGCTCAATGGGCCTGCTCCCCCATCAACGTGTCGGCCCCTTCGGCGATCATGGCTGCCGCGAGTTCACGGCCGAGCTCCACTGCCGCCGGAGAAGGTCCGGAGGTGGACTTGCGCACCGACCGTGCGCCGTCGACGGCGACGACGGTGGCGGTCAGATTGAGAATGTGCCCGTCACCGGAGGCGAAAGCACCTACCGGGGCCGCGCAACCGGCCTCGAGGGCGGCGAGCACCGAACGTTCGGCGTCCACGGCGGCCCGCGTCAGCGGGTCGTCGACGGCGCTCAGCAGTTCGACGAGATCGTCACGGTCGGCCAGGCACTCGACGGCGAGGGCGCCCTGCCCGGGGGCGGGCAGCATCTCGCCGACCTCGAACACCTGGGCGATCTCCCCGGTCCGGCGGATCCTGGCCAGCCCGGCGGCGGCCAGCACGACGGCGTCGAGCTCGCCCGACGTCACCTTGCCGATGCGGGTGTCCGCGTTTCCCCTGATGGGGAGGTAGTCGAGATCCGGCCGGAGCAGGCGCAGCTGGGCCACCCGGCGCGGCGACCCGGTGCCGACCCGGGCTCCGGGCGGCAGGTCGCGCAGCCTCACCGGGCCGACGAGCGCGTCGCGGGGGTCGTCCCGCTCGGGGATGGCCGCGAGCGCGATGCGCTCGTCCTGCTTGGTCGGCAGGTCCTTGAGCGAGTGCACCGCGAAGTCGACCTCGCCGGCGAGCAGCCGGCCGCGCAGGTCGTTCACGAAGACGCCCGTGCCGCCGAGCTGGGTCAGGTGGGCCCGGGAGACGTCGCCGAACGTCGTGACGCCGACGAGCTCGACCTCCCGGCCGGTCAGGGCGGTCAGCCGCTCGGCGACGATCCCCGACTGGGTGGTCGCCATCAGGCTCCTGCGGGTGCCGAGACGAAGAGGCGTGCTCATCGCTCCACCTCCGGGCTCTTCGGGCTCCGCATGCCGTCCAGGCTCCTCAGGCTGTCCAGGTTTTCCAAGGTCTCCAGGCCGTCCAGGCGGTCGAGGCACGACACGGCGTCGGGCGCGTTCGGGTCGAGGCCGAACAGCTCGCGCAGCGCCTCGGCGTACTGGTCGCCGCCCGGCGCGGCGGCCAGCCGCTTCACCCGTACGGTCGGCTCGTGGAGCAGTTTGTCCACGACCCGCCGTACGGTCTGGGTGATCTCGTCGCGGGTCCGCCCGTCGAGGCCGGGCAGGCGGGACATCAACCGGCCCATCTCGGCCTCCACCACTCCGGCGGCCTTGCTGCGCAGGGCCACGACCGTGGGGGTCACCAGGGCGGCGCGCTCCGCGTGCAGGTAGGCGGTGACCTCCTCGGTCACGATGCGCCAGACCTCCTGGATCGCCTCGGCCCGGCCGCCGTCGGCGACGTCGTCGCCCACGCCGTCCTGCTGCATCGACTCCAGGTCGACGAGCGTCACGCCGGGCAGGTCCCGTACGCCGGGGTCCACGTCGTGGGGCAGTGCGAGGTCGAGCAGGAACAGCGGGCGGTCGCGGTCCCCGATCATCTCGGGGTCGATCGTGCGGGTTCCGGCGCCGACGCAGGAGATCACGAGGTCGGCCCCGGCCAGCTCGGCGGGGATGCCGGCCAGGTCCGCGGCGCGCCCGCCGACCGTCTCGGCGAGCCGCTCGGCCCGCTCCCGGGTGCGGTTGGCGATGACGATGTCGGTCACGCCCGCGCGGGAGAGGGTCGCGGCGGACAGCGAGCTCATCGAGCCCGCGCCGACCACCAGGGCGCGCCTGCCGGCGATCGGCCCGAGGACCCGCTCGGCGAGCGTCAGGCCGACCCCGACGAGCGAGGCGCCGGCCCGGTCGATGCCGGTGTCGGCGTGCGCCCGCTTGCCGGCCCGCAGCGCGTGCTGGGCCAGCTCGTTGAGGGTGGTCCCGGCGGTGCCCTCCTCCTGCGCCAGGCGGAGCGCGGTCCTGATCTGGCCGAGGATCTGCCCCTCGCCGACGACCATGGAGTCGAGCCCGCAGGCGACCGTGAAGAGGTGCTGGACCGCCCGGTCCTCGTAGTGCACGTACAGGTGCGGCGCGAGCCGCTCGTGCGGCAGGCCGGAGTGCGCGGCGAGCAGGTTCGTCACGGCGCCGAGGCCGCCGTGGAAGCGGTCGACCGCGGCGTAGACCTCGACGCGGTTGCAGGTGGAGACGACCAGCGCCTCGGACACGTTCTCGTCCGCCTGCAGGTCGTGCAGCAGCTTGACGAGGGCGTCCCCGCCGATCGTCACGCGTTCGAGCAGGGCGACCGGGGTGGTCCGGTGGCTCAGGCCGACGACGAGGATACTCATGAGCTCGCTCCCACTGATGGCTCACTCACATGACCACCCCGTCCGGCCACTCCTCGGCCATGATGGGTCCTCCATTAGCCTTGCGCTGCTCGTGGAACGCAAGTATCTGCAGTTCGATAGATAAATCGACTTTACGGACATCTACGCCGTCAGGCACAGCCAGGACGACGGGGGCGAAGTTCAAAATACTGGTGACGCCGGCCGCGATGACACGGTCGCAGACCTGCTGGGCCGGCGCGGCGGGGGTGGCGATCACGACGATCGACACGCCGCGCTGCCTGATCACCGTCTCCAGCTCGTCGGCGTGCTCGACGACGAGACCGGCGATGCGGTCGCCGACCACGTGCGGATCGGCGTCGAGCAGGCCCGCGATGCGGAACCCGCGGGAGGCGAACCCGCCGTAGTTGGCCAGCGCCCGGCCGAGGTTTCCGACGCCCACGATCGCCACCGCCCAGTCCTGGGTGAGACCAAGCTCACGCGAGATCTGGTAGATGAGGTACTGCACGTCGTAGCCGACACCGCGGGTTCCGTACGACCCGAGGTGAGACAGGTCCTTGCGGAGCTTGGCCGAGTTGACGCCCGCGGCGACCGCCAGGTCCTCCGAGCTCACCGTCGGCGTGCCCCGTTCGGCCATCCCGTTCAGGGCACGCAGATAGAGCGGCAGCCTCGCCACGGTGGCGTCGGGGATACCGCGATCGCGTGCCTGCGGGATACGGCGGATCACTTGCCGGAACTCCTGGGGGACGGACGGCCGGTGCGCCCCCGGCCGCAAGGGTGGATGCGACGGAATGAATCCAGGTTAGTGCCTTTGTGAAGCAATGCACAAAGTCGATCGTGCTCACCAGCGTCCCAGGAGGGTGTGCCGGTCGCCGATCCGGGTCCGCCGGGATCGTGACCACGCGGATCGTGAGGGCGCCGGAAGCGTGACTACGCTGGCGGCATGGCTCCTGCGGATCACCGGATCACCCTGCTCGGCAAGCCCGGCTGCCATCTGTGCGACGACGCCCGCGCGGTCGTCGAGCGGGTGGCGGGCGAGCTCGGCGTCCCGTGGGAGGAACGCGACATCACCGCCTCACCGGAGGATCAGGCCGAATACTGGGAGATGATCCCGGTCGTCCTGGTCGACGGCGTCCAGCACACGTACTGGAGGGTCGACGAGGCCCGCCTCCGCGCCGCCCTCGCCCGCTGAGCCCCTCTCCCCGGATCACATCCGGGTGGGGAGCGGGACGACCTTGGCGGCGTTGACGGCGAGTTCGATGACGTTGGCGGCCAGCACGTACTTCACCCGCTCGGTGGTGAACCGCTCCATGTGCGGCTGCCTCTGGTGCTCGCCGTAGCCCACCTCGTCGCGGTAGAGCTCGTAGACGATGCGCTGGAGCGGGGCCGACTTCACCGCGTGGCAGACGAACAGCAGCGTGTCGGGCTCGTTGCGCTGCACCGCCTCCACCGTCTCCTCCGCCAGCTTGTCGAACGCCTCGCCCGAACCGTCCAGCAGCGTGAACACGGTCAGCAGGCCGTAGATGCCGGGAGACGGCTTCACCGAGCCCCCCTGCCGGGCCGGGCGGCCCGCCTGCTGCGCCCCCTCCGGGCTCACGCCCTGCCGGGACCTGCCGAAGCCCACGCCGAAGCTCGCCGCGAGGTCGGCCGGGCTGGGCAGCTCCGCCCCGCCCACCGGGGTGGCGCCCGCCGGCGCCCCCGGATAGACCGCCCCCGTCGCGGGCATCGCCCGGTCCTGCCCGGCCGCCGGGCCGGCGGGCATGGCGTAGTCGGGCCGGCGCGGCTGGCCGTACTGGTCGGCGGCCAGCAGCTGGCCGGTCGCGGGCCCGCCGAAGTCGTCGGCGAGCGGCCGTCCGTCCGGGCGCCCGTCGGGGCGGATCTCCGGGCGGCCGTCCGGGGGGCGCATGCGGGCCGCGTAGTCGACCTCGCCCTGCTCGCCCGCGCGATACTCGGCCACCAGGTCGCCCAGCCCCGAGCGGCGCGGCGCGGCGCCGGGCGGGACCGCCCCCGCCGCCGCGCCCCTGGCTCCCGGACCTCCAGGGCCTCCCGGGCCTCCCGCCGCGACGGCCGGACCCGAGGGGGCGGAGGGCACCCTGGTCTCGGAGGGCCCCCGGCTCTCGGCGCGCAGGGCGGTGTCGGCCCGCCCGCCGCGCCGGTCCTGCCACTCCTCCTCGGGCGCGTCCTCGTCCTCGTCCTCGTCGTCGTACGGCGCGAGCGGACGCGCCACGGCGTACCAGACGCCGCCGGCGGCGGCGGCCATCAGCGCGACGACCAGCAGCCCCGGAAGCCCGAACTCCAGCGCGCCCGCGAGGGCCATGCCCGCGGGGGCGAGCACCACGGTCGCGTTCATGTTGTCGGCGTCGTAGTCGTCGCCGTCGCGCCAGCTCATCAGCGCGATGCCGAGGGCGAGGAGGAGCAGGAACACCACCAGGCCGTGGACGCCCCGCAGCAGCCACTCGGGCCACAGGTCCCAGTGGGCGGGGCCGTCGGGCAGCGTCTTGCCGAACCCCGAGGCGACGATGGGGTCCAGCACCATGATGACCGTGCCCACGACCGTGAGAGCGGCGCCGAGCAGCCACCCGGCGAAGCGGGCCGCCGCCTTCTCCGAGAGAAGCTGGAGCACGCCCACGGCCAGCCACAGCGGGGCCAGCAGCGACCCGGTGATCTGGTACGCCCGGAACGTCACGGACCCGAAGCCGGTGAGGTGGCCGACGGCGACGGCGCCGAGCGACACCGCGAGCGCGCCCGTGGCGATGCTCCACGCGATCAGCCATCCGGCCGGCTCGTCACGGAGACGCCCGACGAGGACGCCGGTGGTGATGCCGGCGAGCAGGGCGCCGGCGAACGCGAGGAGAGCGACGAGGACTTCCATGGTGGCACCCATGCTGCCTGACAACGCCTTCGCACGGGTAGCCGGTCGCCCTGTACGGGTGCGGGATCCGGCGCCGCCGATGGGCCTCCGCATCCGGCGGCGGCCCGTCCGTTCCGTCCCCCGATCAGCGCCCGAGCACCGCCGACGCCGTGTTTCACGGTGGCGCCCGTTCTCCGGCAGCGAGTTCTTCCACTCGAACGGATTGTGTTATCTCCCGTTGATTTCTAGAGTGTTGCCGCACGCCGACTCCCCTTCCCCCATGGGATAACGGATGCCGAACCTGTGGCCGTTGGCCGGGCTGTCGCCTCCGGCCACCGCCGTATCCGCGCAGCCCGCGCGCTCCGCGGATCTCACCGAGCGCGGCCGTGGCCGACAACACGGCCGCGAGTACAGCCACGAACACGACCGCGAGAACGACGAGATGCGAAGCCTCGTGCTGCGCGCCAAGACCGGCGACAGCGAGGCGTTCGGCCTCCTCTACGACCATTACCTCGACCTGGTCTACCGGTACGTCTACTTCCGGGTGGGCAGCCACGCGCTGGCCGAGGACCTGACGAGCGACACGTTCCTGCGCGCGCTGCGGGGCATCGCCGACTTCACCTGGCAGGGCCGCGACTTCGGCGCCTGGCTCGTCACCATCGCCCGCAACCTGATCACCGATCACTACAAGTCGGGACGCAACCGGCTTGAGGTCACCACGGCGGTGATTCTCGACACACCTCTGGACGGCCCGCACATCCCCGAGAACGCGGTCGTCGCGAACATGGTGAACGAGCGCCTCATGCAGGCGCTCAAGCAACTCGGCCCCGAGCAGCAGGAATGCGTGATCCTGCGGTTCGTGGAGGGCATGTCACTCGCGGAGACGGCGAAGATCATGGGCAAGAAGGCCGGAGCGATCAAGGCCCTCCAGTTCCGGGCGATAAGGGCACTCGCCCGGGCACTCCCGGACGATCTCGCTGACGGCCCGTAACCATTCCCACACCCTGTCGTTGGGCATGTCGCAGGTCGGATCTTCGCAGCACGGTCGATCCGGCCGGGAAAGGACAGTCGCCGACGTCGAGCGGGGGATGGCGGGAACCGTGATCGGCTGGTGGCGCCCCTCGCGCCGGAAGGGCGGCCGGACCTCGGCCCGCACCCGGCGGGTCGCCGCGCGCGTGACGGCCCTGCGGTCCCTGGTGAACGGCGGCCCGAGCCCCGACTTCCGCGAGCGGCTGCGGGCCGATCTCATGCGTGCCCACGCCGACGAACGCACCGCGGGCAGGCACGCGGCGCCCCCCGCCGCCCCCGCCGCCCCCGCCGCCCCCGCCGGGAGCCGGCGGCCCCGGCCCCGCCGGGCCCTGGTCGTCCGGCTGCGCCCCGTCCTCGTCTTCGGCG
>NZ_JABBWZ010000013.1:0-255621 GCF_014161435.1 Microbispora sp. H10949
CCGACGCTTCATCCTCTTTCCGCGCCACCGCGGCGTCCTCCAGGTCCAACGCTTCGGATGCCTGGATCACCGTACTCGTCACAGGTGTCTCCTTGATCAGGAGTTACACCGTTGTTCTTACAGTCCCCACCAGCCGACCACGTGTGGCGCGTCGTACGGGATGCGGGCGACCGACGCGCCGTCGGAGACATTCCAGATACAGATCTCGGCTTCGTTCCCGGGGCACCATGTGCTGAACCTGCGTCCGGAGGGGGAGTCGGCTCCCATTCCGTCGACGTTGGGTGTTCCCTTGCCGAGCAACCTTCTGATCGGGCGGCCGTCGGGGGAGTAGAGGTCGATCCTCTTGTCCGTCGAAGACGCCACCATCGTGCCCTTCCCCAGCCAGGTGTAGTGGGCGTCGGGATCGTCGATGGTGACGCTATGGGCCTTCAGACTCGCCACGTCGATGACCGTGAACCCAAGACTGCGCTCCTGGGATCCGTGTGACTCCCGGATCGTCATGAGGATCTTGCGTCCATCGGGCGACCAACTCGGCCACGACAGGCCGCGTGGGGCACGGACGGTCGAGACGAGACTCCCGGCGCCGGAGGCCAGATCGGTGATCCTCGTGGTGTCGCGACCGCTTGAGGGGAAAGACGCGCTCGCCGTGACCGCTGAACGTCCGTCAGGGGAGATGGCGCTGTCGCCGGAGATCTCTTTGGTCGAGGTCCCGTCCGGCGCGGTGCGCATCCGGATGAGCCCATCTTGGGGCACGTAGCCGATCAGGCGTACTGGATCATCTTGGTCCTCGTACACGACGATGCCCGACTTCGAAAGCCAGGCCGGCCGCAGACCTGGACTGGACGGCACCTGCTGCGCAGCGTTCTCCCGGTCTCCGTGGGAGCGGAGGTGGTCCGCGGCTCGACGCGCCAAGGCGAGCAGATCCACTGCGCCGGGGGCACCAGCCTGCTCCATGCTGAAAACGACGTTCCCGGCACGCACGACAACGGCCTTCGGATAGCCGGGAAAGACGATCGCCTGATCGCCCACCCCTCGCACCTGATAGTCGCTGTCGTCGACCTGCACGCTCGTCATGTACGCCTGCGCCTGTCGCTGGTCCGGAGCCACACGGGCGACGCGCGTGCGCACGATCTCGCCCTGATGCCCGGCATAGTCACAGGCATGGGGTGATGGCACAGTGACGTCGCCGATGTGCCTGTTCCTGGGAATCGCGGTGAGGTGCGCCTCAGGAAGCAGGGCGCAGGCGTCCGGCCATGCGGCCGGGCTCACCCCGGACAGTTCCGGCGGACCATCGCCCCCGGGGCTCCTCCTCAGCAGCGTCAGACGCCTGACCGGAGCCTGACCGGGGCGGGAGCGAGTCTGCGCGAGATAGAAGTCGCCACCGGCACCGGCGATCGTCCTGCCCCAGACCGGCACGGCGAGGGTCTCTCCCCGTCCGGTCTTCGGATCCACTTCATGCAGGAGATAGGTGATCTCGTCACGCATCAGCATGCCGTAGACGGAGCGGCCGTCGGTGAGCAGGCCTTGGTACCAGGACGGAAAGGATGGGGAATGACGCGCCAACCGCCAGTAGGAACGCGCCGTACGAACATCGACGGCCTCCAGCACAGCGTCGGGCCCCGCCTGATATGCCACCACCGCGCGGTCACCGACCCGCACGACGGGACAGGCCGGCCAGCACCCGCTCCGTGCGGCGATCTTGTGCCCTGCGGTGTCCAGCAGCACGACGGCGTGGTCGACGACGAGACCGATCAGGTCGTCGGCCAAGGACACATCCACATTCGATGCTCTCGTGACGAGGAGTGACCACACGTCCCGCCCCGTCGCTCCGTCCAGCATGCTGAGGCGATCGCGTCCAGGGCAGCTCCCGCTCAGAACGGGCTGTCCGTTCTCCATGCCGACGGAGTCGGTCTGGCAGTCCCTCACGCCGCGTCTCCAGACGGTATGGCCGTCGCGCAGGTCGAGGCCCACGAGCTCCTTACCGGACTCAGTGGCGGCGACGGCCACCCGATCCCGCTTGACGTCCCCTCGGTCTCCCTTCCACGCGCCTGCCATCCGCAGTCCGTCGCGCCGCCAGAGCTCGCGGCCCGTGTACACGCCGATCGCGATCAACGATGTGATGTCCTCGGTGGCTCCCGGACGGCTGTACTCGGCGACGAGGACGTCCCCGAGGCTCATCCAGTTGCCGACGACCAGGTCGTCGCGCGCGTAGCGCCATACCTGCGCACCGCTGAGCATGTCGACCGCGGTGAACCCGAGCCGGGTCGACAGGGCGAGACGCCCGCGCCACCTCGCTCCGACGGAGTCCGAGTCGGAGGGAAGCGGGATATCCACATGCCACACCTCGGCCAACCGGTTCCCGGTGGGAGCGCTCGCCGGTGAGGTGCTACCCGTCGGAAGCAGCAGCACGCTCAGGGCGGCCAGAAGGGCCAGCCGCGATGCGCGAATCAGCACGATTTGTTCCTTGAAGCCCGGTAGCTGTTGGTCAACCCCGGTTCGGTATAGCTGACCTTGTACTTCTTCGCCGGGCCGGTCACGCGGAAGGCATCGCCATTCGACTGCTTGGCGTAGCTCTCCTGCAGTTCGGAATTGTCGCCGTAGTCGTAAATGATTTCGACGTCGTACTCATAGGAGTGGTTGTGCGCCAGAGTGGACAACTGCACGGTCACCCGGTCGTTCGCGGCCAGCTCGATGCTCTTTCCGAGGAACGTTCCAGACCGGTTCTTCGTGCCGTACCCGGGGCG
Source organism: Microbispora sp. H10949 (assembly GCF_014161435.1). NCBI lineage: Bacteria > Bacillati > Actinomycetota > Actinomycetes > Streptosporangiales > Streptosporangiaceae > Microbispora > Microbispora sp. H10949. The sequence continues at coordinate 2,745 of NZ_JABBWZ010000013.1, forward strand.
CAGGTGATCGAGATCGGCCTTGATGTCGTACGTTCCGGCGTCGCCCGCGGTCGGCACCTGAATGCAGGTGCCCTTGAAGACAGGCCCGGCGCTCAGAATGCGCGGCCGGACGTCGATGATCCGTACGCTTCGGTTGCGCAGGCCCTGAATCACCACGGTGATGTACTGATAACCGACCTGTGCGCCCTTGTGCCGTCGCACCAGATCATCCCATTGTTCCCGGGTCGCGCCCCGGAGCAGTAGAAACCGGTCCGAGCCCTTCAGTAAGGCGTCCTCGAACGCGCCGACATCGCCCTCCCAGGGGCGTGACGACGCGACCGCTCGTATGGGCTCTTCCTCTCTCCAGTCCTTCACTCCGTCTTCCGCCTGCAGATAGATATTGTTGACCACCACCGCGACCACTCCGGCGACCGCCGCCCCAAAAGTGGTGAGTGCCCAGATCAACGGCTTGGCGAACCATCGTGGCTTTTTCTCCGCCGGTGCGTCCGGCTCCTGCGTGGCCATGCCGGTCACCCCATCTCCCGCAACTTCTTCGCCAACCGGCGCCCAAGCCCGGAGACGTACTCCGCATGGCCTGGAACGTCGAGTCGCACTAGGACCGCACCGACCCTGAGATAGAGACGGTCGCTCGTCTGACTGTCCCTCACCGCTTCATCTCCGATTTTCTCCAGTGGAGGGCCCTCATCGTCGTGGAATGCCAGCAGGTCCCGGTGGGCCGCGTGCTTCGACGGAAAAATCCACAACACCGTGACGGCGATGAGCGGGTCGCTGCTCCGTGCCGGCTCCAGGTCACAGGCGGCAGGCGTTGTCAGTCCAAGCTCCGCGGGAGCGGCGACCGGTCGCGGGATGTAGCGGGCCCCGGGAATCACGGCTCCAATCTCCTCGGGCCCCAGCAGCGCGCAGGCGTCGGGCCACTGTGAGGCGGCCACGCCATCTCTGTAGAGCAGACCCGGGTCGGTGGAACTGACAGCATCGGTTCGATAAGCGCCCAGGGTGTAAGAGTCGTTTCTGTAGTCGGCACTGACGATCAGGAGCACGCCGCCGCCGCCCGTCACCAGCCAGGGCGTGTCGCCAGGGGCGGGACCGACGGTCAGCAGGCCGGCGTCGGGGCGAGCCCATCGGATGATCTCGACGGGTGTATCGGAGAACGTCTCCCGCACATAGATCTGCCCTTCCACCTCCACCAACTGACTGTCGGCACTGATCTTCATCGACCGTCGTGCCAGCGACTGCCTGCTGATCAAGTCAAGGCGTAGTTCATCGTCCAGAGCGCCTGGCCGGGTCACCGCGACGGCGTCGGCGCCAATCGTCACACCGCAGCCACATTCATCGTCCTGAGGATCCGGTGGATAGGCCAGGAGTTGGTGACCGGTGGCGTCGTACACGCTGATCCCGGCGGTTCCGTGGAGCGCGACCAGGCCGTCATGCACCTCGATTCCAATTCTTTTCGCCGGTGGCTGTGCTCTCTCCCAGAGTTGCCTGCCATCGGTCGTGGCGACGGCCCGCAGTCGTACTTCGCGGCCGCAGCGGACGACTACAGCGGCGATGCCGCCTTCCGCCGCACCCGAACCGAAGGAACAGTTCGGCGGTGACGAGATCCGCCACGCCGGCGCCCCATCGGCATCGCCAAGAGCCCACAACTCGCGGTGTCTCTGTCCGGCTACGACGATGCGCCCGTGTCCGGCGCCGAGAACCGTGGCATGAACCTGCTCGACAGAGCCGAGACGCATGGTCCACAGAAGCGCCCCGGTCTGAGGATTGACAATGACGGCCCTTCCTCCCGTCTTCTTTCCATCGGGCTCCGGGGCCACGAGCAAGAGATTTCTCGTCGGCAGAAGACGATAGGACCAGTCGACAAGCAGATCGGTCTGCGTGCGCCACCTGAGCCGTCCGCTGTACCAATCCCAGCCTTCGAGTACATTACCGGTTACTGTTACCACCGTATGGCCCGCGAGATGCGCTTCCGAGACCTCGCTCTCCGATGTCGTCTGCCAGACCGGACGGAGGAGGCCGGGGCGGATCGGTGTGAAGGCCGACTGATGTTCGGGCGTGAGATTAGGCTCGGACGCCGACACGAGACCGCAAAGAAGAACAACGAGAAGCGTCATAATGCCGACTCGTATGGCCATGCCCACCCTGCCTGATTGCTGTACGGCCATTGTTCACGATTCGAATATTCCCGCCACCGTTGTTACCGAAGTGGGATGCGAGCAGGGATGGCCGGTCGTGCGATCGGTATTCTCTTGCGAGGACATGGCCTTATACGGCTTATCTGCACGACCAAATCCGGTACCGGCGTCGCCGATTGTTCTGTAGACGTCTGCCGAGCACTGGCTGGTCAACGTTCCGGGCGGTGTCAGCAGAGCGCGAGGGCCGTGTGGATCAGGTGGAGGTGGGTGAACGCCTGAGGGAAGTTGCCGAGATGGCGCCCCTGGACGGGGTCGTACTCCTCGGGGAGCAGGCCCACGTCGTTGGTGAGGGCCAGCAACCGCTCGAACAGGTCCACGGCCTCGTCCTTGCGGCCGACGAGGTCGAGCGCTTCGGCCAGCCAGAAGCTGCAGGCGAGGAAGGCGCCCTCGGCTCCGGGCAGGCCGTCGATCTCGTTGCCCTCGGAGACCGGATAACGCAGCACGAAGCAGTCGGTCATCAGCTCACGTTCGATCGCGTCGATCGTGCCGACGACCCGGGGGTCCTCGGCGGGCAGGAAGCCGACGATCGGGATGAGGAGCAGCGCCGCGTCGAGTTCGCGAGACCCGTACGACTGGGTGAACGTGCCGCGTCCGGGATCGAAGCCCCTATCGCAGACCTCGGCGTGGATCCGGTCTCGCATGGCCCGCCAGCGCCTGAGGGGACCGGTGTGGCCCAGCTCCTCGATCGCCCGGACCTGCCGGTCGGCCGCCACCCACGCCATGACCTTGGAATGGACGAAGTGCCGCCGCGGGCCGCGGACCTCCCACAGGCCCTCGTCGGGCTGGGTCCAGCAGCGCTCCAGGAAGTCCATCAACCGGCAGACGATGGTCCAGGCGTAGTCGTGCGGCGGCATCCCCAGCTTGCGGGCCCGGTAGAAGCAGTTGAGGACCTCGCCGTAGACGTCGAGCTGAAGCTGGCCGGCCGCGCCGTTGCCGATCCGCACCGGCCGGGAGCCCTCGAACCCGGGAAGCCAGTCGAGCGTCTGCTCCGGCAGGCGCCGTTCGCCCGCCACGCCGTACATGATCTGGAGGTCCTCCGGGCGGCCCGCGATGGCGCGGAGCAGCCAGTCGAGCCAGGCGCCGGCCTCGGTGACGTATCCGGACTCGGTCAGGGCGTCGAGTGTCATCGCGGCGTCGCGCAGCCAGCAGAATCGGTAGTCCCAGTTGCGCACCCCGCCGAGATGCTCGGGCAGTGACGTGGTGGGAGCCGCCACGACGCCGCCGGTCGGGCTGTAGGTGAGCGCCTTGAGCGTGATGAGGGAGCGGATCACGGTGGCGCGGCAGCGGCCCGGGAGCCAGCAGCGGGAGGCCCACTCCTTCCAGAACCGGCTGGTCTCGACGAACTGCTCGCCGGGATCGATGATGCCGGGTTCCGGCTGGTGCGAGGGGTGCCACGTGAACACGAACGACCGGCGTTGCCCCGCGGCGATCGTGAAGACGCCGGTGTGCCGGCCGCCGCTGCCCTTCAGGTGGACGGGAGTGTCGATCCAGACGGAGTCGGGCCCGCCGATGGCGTGGAGGCGGCCGCCCAGGCGGCGGGCCCAGGGGACGATGCTGCCGTAGTCGAACCGGATGCTGATCTCCGTGGTCATGTGCACCGTCCCGGACACGCCCTCCACGATCCGGACCAGGGCGGGGTTGGCGTGCCGGGGAGGCATGAAGTCGATGACCTTGACGGTCCCCGTGGAGGTCTCCCACACGGTCTCGAGGATCAGCGTGTCGCCGGCGTACGCGCGCCGCGTCGCCATCTCGTGCCCGGTGGGGGCCAGCCGCCAGAACCCGTTGGACTCGTCACCGAGGAGCTTGGCGAAGCATGCGGGGGAGTCGAACCGGGGAAGGCAGAGCCAGTCGATCGATCCGTCGCGACCGACGAGAGCGGCCGACTGCGTGTCCCCGATGAGGGCGTAGTCCTCGATCCGCATGTGGACCACGCTACTCGCCGGGTGGCGCGTCACCCTCCGGGCGTGTCCTCGTCCTCGTGCGAGGGCCTGTGCCACCGGACGTCATGTCTTCGTGAACAGTGCGGGTCCGCGGCCCGGTTGCACGACGATCCCGTCGCGACGTCAACTGACTCATATGGGTGCCGGCCGGCCGGGGAGCACTGCCATGACCAAGGACATCACCTACCGCAGGATCTACGAGGAGTCCTCACCCGAGGACGGCAGAAGGGTGCTCGTCGACCGCGTCTGGCCTCGGGGGATGCGCAAGGCGGACGCGCATCTCGACGAGTGGCTGCGTGACGTCGCCCCCTCCGCCGAACTGCGCCGCTGGTACGGCCACGAGCCCGGCCGCTTCGCCGAGTTCCGCCGGCGCTACCTCGCCGAGCTGCGCGAGCCCGAACGGCGGCAGGCCGTGGACCATCTGCGGGACCTCGCCGGCCACGACAGGCTGACGCTGCTGACCGCCACCCGCGACGTCGAACACAGCCAGGCCGCCGTGCTCGCCGAGTGGCTGACCGACCCCGGGAGCTCCAGGGCCTGACGCGATCGCCCGGGAGCACGGCGTACCGGACCGGTGCCCGTGCCCTGTTAACCGCCACGACGCAAAAAATACCATCCGACAGGTATTTCGTGGCTGAGACGGCATGGCTCCTCCTTGTGCAAGTGAGGATGTCCCCCAGTTACACACTTCCGAGGCCAGTGGGGCATGTCAGGCCAGCGTAGGCCGCCTGCCGCTCCCGGGTGACGCCGTTCGCAAAGTTACATACCTACGCGAAGGTATGCGATAGTGAGCGAGAAACCACCGGTGACTCAGGGCACCAGTGTCAGCTCCCAAGTGGTGAACGACCGCGCACACCGCGCTCCGTCAGGCACGGCGCGCCCACATCCCCCGGCCAGACGAACCGCCGGCCAGCCCCCGGCGTCCGCCTGCCCGAAAACCCCCGATCACCCCACGGATCCCGAGCTTTCGAAGGAACCTGATGAAATTCGGAAACAATCTGCGGATCAAGACCGCCACCTCGTGGCTCCCGCCGGACCACGAGACCGTCGAGGACGCCGTCACGGCGGGCAAGCTGGCCGCCTCGGACGTCGAGCGGCTCGGACTCACCCAGCTGCCGGTCTCGGCCCAGTGGTCCGGCCCCGAGATGGCGGTGGCCGCCGCCCGCGACGCGATCAGCCGGGCGGGCTGGAGCCCGTCCAAGGTGGGCCTCGTGCTGCACACCTGGATCTACCACCAGGGACACGACATGTGGTCGCCACCGCACTATGTGGCGAACGAGCTGGGCACTCCCGACGCTCTGTCGTACGCCGTCCAGCAGGGCTGCAACGGCGGCGCGATGGCCCTCCAGGTGGCCGCGATGCACCTGGCCGCCGACCCCGGGCTCGGCGCCGCGCTCATCACCACCGGAGACCGCTTCCTGCCGCCCGGTTTCGACCGCTGGGCCTGCGACTACGGCTTGGGCTTCGGTGACGCGGGGTCCGCGGTGCTGCTGCACCACGGCGACGCGGGACCCGACGACTACGCGCTCGTGTCCATGGCCACCGAGACCGCCGCCGAACTCGAGCTGATGCTCCGGCACGGCGACGACTTCAGCCCCACGCCCTTGTGGCACAACGAGTACATCGACCTGCGCCGTCCGAAGAAGTCCTATATGGCGGTGCACGGCAAGGAGAAGTTCACCGAGATCGCCAGCCGGTCGATCCGCAAGGTGATCGTGGACAGCGTGCACGACGCGGGGCTGCGGCTCGACGATCCCCGGATCAAGTACATCGCGCTGCCGAGGCTCGGAACGGGCCTGCTGGACGGCATCTACATGCCGGTGCTGGACGAGGTGCTGAAGGCCGAGGCGCTGTGGTTCGGCGCGGTGACCGGCCACATGGGCTGCGGGGACTTCCTCGCGAACCTGGCCGACCTGCGGGACCAGATGCCGCTCGAGCCGGGCGACTTCGCGCTGGTGATCAGCGGCGGGGCGGCCTGGACCTGGGCCTGCGCCGTGGTGCAGGTGCCGGAGGAGCGGATACCGGAAGGGGACGTCTGATGGCTCTGGGGCTCCTCGGCCTGGGCGGTCATGTTCCGCCGGTGGTCGTCGCCAACGCGCAGGTCGCCGAGTGGGCCGGCGTGGACGAGAACTGGATCGTCGAGCGGACCGGCATTCTGGAACGCAGGTACCGCGAGCCGGGCACCGCCACCTCCGACCTCGCGTTGAACGCCGCCCGTGAGGCGCTGGCCGTACGGCCCGGGGCGGCGGATCGGCTCGGGCTGATCATCGTGGGCACTTCGACGCCCGACCAGCCGCAGCCCTCCACCGGAGCGATTCTGCAGGACAAGCTCGGGCTGTCCGGTTTCCCGGCGTTCGACGTCAACGCGGTGTGCTCCGGCTTCCTCTACGCACTGGCGGTCGCCGACTCGATGATGTCGGCGCGGCTGTCCGGGCAGGGCGGCGAGTACGCCCTGGTGGTCGGCGCGGACGTCTACTCCTCGCTGATGGACCCCGCCGACCGGCGCACCGTCAGCCTGTTCGGCGACGGGGCCGGGGCGGTGCTGCTCGGTTCCGTGCCCGAGGGGTACGGCGTCCTGGACTGGCGGCTGGTCACCCACGGCGAGTACCGCGATCTGGTCGAGGTGGCCGCCGGCGGCACCCGCCGGCCGCTGGACGCTCAGGCCCGGGAGGCGGGGGAGCACCTGTTCCGGATGAAGGGCCGTCCTGTACGCGAGTACGCGATGCGCACCCTTCCCAAGGTGATCGGCGAGGCGCTCGACTCGGCCGGGCTGCGGCTGGAGGACGTGGACCGACTCATCCTGCACCAGGCCAACACCCGCATGGTCGAGGAGTGCTACCGCGAGCTGGGCGTCGACCCCTCCCGGGTACCGCTCACCGCACCGCGGTTCGGCAACACCGCCGCGGCCTCCATCCCGCTCACCCTCCGCACGGAGCACGAACGCCGTCCCTTCCGGCGCGGCGAGCTCCTGGTGCTGGCCGGTGTGGGCGGCGGCATGACCGCTGGAGCCGTCGTCGTCCGCTGGTACTGAGCCCGCCGGACCTCCGCCGGAAACCGGGCAAGCGCTGCGAAAAGGAGAGAGATATGCCGATGGCGACCGCGGCGGGGCACCGCTGCTACGAGCTGTGGGATCCGATGCCCGACGAGGTGCGGGAGGGCGCCAGGCGGTTCGCCGCCGTACAGGCGCTCAACGAGCTGGTGGGCGTGCTGCAGTACGTCGAGTGGCTGGACCGCGCCCCCAGCCACACCAGGCGGCAGATGCTCATGGCCAAGATCCAGGACGAGGTCGGTCACGGGCACGTGGTCGCACGCGTCGCCGAGGACCTGGGCATGCCGCGTGAGCGGATCCTCCTCGACTACCTGGAGGGTCGTACGCGGATCCACAACATCTTCCATTACTCCTTCGCGACCTGGGAGGAGGTCGGCCCCGGGCTGCTCCTGACGAACTCGGCCGCGATCACGCAGTTCCAGTCCCTGGCGAAGGGCGTGTACCTGCCGTACGCCCGGGCGCTGCGCAAGGTCGAGCGCGAGGAGTCCTTCCACTACCAGCACGCCCTGGACCTGACCCACGAGATCCTGACGCACGGTGACGCCGAGCAGCGCCGCCGGGTGCAGGAGGGGTTCGAGCTGTGGCTGCCGCGGATCCTGGCCTACCTCGGGCCGCCCGACACCGACACCCTGCACACCAACCGGATGTGGCAGGTCGGCCTCAAGCCGGACGGCAACGACGAGGTACGCCAGGCCTGGCTTAACAAGATCATCCCGGTGGTCCGGAAGCTCGGTCTGCACGTGGACCCATCGTTGGTCCGTCAGGCGCCCTCGGGCCAGTGGGAGTTCGAGATGCCCGACTGGGCCCAGGTGAAGAAGGTCATCGCGAACGGCGGGCCGTCGTCGCAGCGGCGGCTGGACTGGGTGCGCAGCGCCCTGGAGCGCAACGCGCCGTACCGGCGCGCGCTGCAGGGGGTGGCGTGAATGCCGCACATCCCGACCGACTCCGACGTCTACGAGGTGTTCGCGCAGAGCGGCCACGGCACGGCTCTCAACCATGTCGGCTCCATCGTCTCGCCGCGCCCGGACGCCGCCTGGCACCTGGCCAAGGAGACCTACGGGCGCCGCGACGACCTCGTCAAACTCTGGGTGGTCCGCCGCACCGACATGATCGTCTCCAGCGCGGGCGACCGCGACCTGCTCGCCGCCAAAACCCGGATGCCGTACCGCCAGCCCGGCTTCCCCACCGCACGCCGCCGCGACCGCTCCGCCGCCCCACCTGCCGCCGCCGCCCCGCCGGAACGCCGCGACAGCGGTCTGACCGAGCGCCGCGACGACGCACGCGAGCCCGGGCTCACCGACCTGTGGCTGGCGCTCGCCGACGACCTGTTCGTCCTGGGCAACCGGCTGGGCGAACGCATCGTCGACTACATCGACCTGGAGGAGGCGCTGGCGGTCGGCTCCATCGGGCAGGAGGCGCTGGCGCACGCCGGGACGATCCTGGTGCTGTGCGGCTTCGACCAGCCTGCTGTGGATGCCCGGTTCTTCGACCGGGCGCAGGCGCAGTGGCAGGTGTCGCGCGTCGTCGAGCGGCTCACCGACTGGCCGTCCCTGGTGGCCGGCGGCCTTGTGATCGCCGCGGCCGTCACCGTACTCGCCGAGCAGACCGCGGAGGCCGAGCCCGGCGCGGAGTGGCTGCCCGCGATCAGCGCCATTCGCGATGAGCAACTGGTCCACCTGGACCACTGGCGGCGGTGGGCGCGGGCGCTGGCCGCCTGGCCCGAGACCCGGACGGAGTTCGCGCGTGCCTACGCCGAAGTGACCGAGCGCGCCGGCGACATGTTCGGTGCCCGGCCGCAGTCGCAGGGACAGGGAGCTCCGGCGGCCGCGCCGCCCGCCGGTCCGGCTCTGGCCGTGACACTGCACGAGCGTCTCGCCGCGCTGGTCGGCGACAACGGCGGACCCGGATCGCGCCTGCCGGACGGCCCGCGGACGCGGACCTGGGGCGTGGGCGGGAGCGCACTGGCCGACTCCCTTTCCCGTGGTCGCGCGATCCGTGACCACTACGCCCCGGGGGTGTTCAGTTGAACGCCGACCAGCTCGCCGACGTGGTCGCCGGCGTGAGCGATCCGGAGATCGACGTGGGCCTGCGCGACCTCGGAGTGCTGCGCTCGGTGTCGCTGACCGACGGCCGGATCCGCGTCCACCTGACCCCCACCCGGCTCAGCTGTCCCGCCGTCGGTGAGATCGCCCGGCGGGTGCGGGCCGCGCTCGCCGAGGCGGCACCGGGGCACGGGATCGAGGTCGTGTGGGAGCGCGGCGCGTGGCAGCCCGCGGCGGTGACCGTCGCCGGCCGGGACGCGCTGCGCAGGGGCGGCTATCGCGTGGCGGGCACCGCTCCCAGGTGCCCCTACTGCGACAGCGAGGACGTCGAGCAGGCCGGCCGCTTCGGCGGAGCGGTGTGCAAGGTCCCCTACGACTGCCGCGGCTGCGGCTCGACCTTCGATGTGATCGGCACGGCCGGCTGCAACGCCATGCTCCCCACCCCCGTGAGAGGAGGGTCACGATGAGACTCAGCGGAAAGACCGCCGTGATAACCGGGGGCTCCCGGGGCCTCGGCCGGGCGATCGCGGAACGCTACCTGCAGGAGGGCGCGCGGGTGGTCTGCGCCGCCCGCAACCCCTATGACATCAAGGAGGTCCTCGACCTCGCACCCGGCCGCTGCGCCTACGTCCCCGTGGACGTCACCAGCGACGAGTCTGTCGCCGCGCTGATGGACGAGACCGTCGAACGCTTCGGCGGCATCGACATCCTGGTGGCCAACGCCGGCGTGAGCCGGGACGGGCGGGTGGACCGGCTGCCGGTGGCCGACTGGCAGGACATGGTGACCACCAACCTGACCGGGGTCTTCCTCTGCACCAGGGCCGCCGTCCCCCACCTGGAGCGCAGCGGCGCCGGCCGGATCGTCAACGTCTCGTCCAGCATGGCGACCCGGGTCGCGATCGGCGCCGCCGGATACTGCGCCACCAAAGCCGCGGTGGAGATGTTCACCAGGGTCAGCGCGATCGAGCTCGCCCCACGCGGCATCCTCGTCAACTCCCTGGCCCCGGGAATCCTCGACGAGGGGATGGGCCAGCAGCTCACCGGCAACGACCGGATCTGGTCGCGCTACAAGACCAGGCTGGCGCTCGGCCGGCCCGGCCACGCGGACGAAGCCGCCGACGCGGCGGTCTTCCTGGCCGGACCCGAGTCCTGCTACGTCAACGGCCACGTGCTGGAAGTGAACGGAGGCCTGCTGTGGTCATGACGTTGACTCCCGAGGTCGAGCACCCCGCCGTGCGGCTGGACGTCGACGGCGCGGTGGGCGTCATCCGTCTCGACCGGCCGCCGCTCAACGTGCTCGACCGTGCGGCGCAGGCCGCGTTGCGCCTCGCCGCCGAGCGGGCCGCGACCGACGAGCGGGTCCGCGCGGTGGTCGTGTACGGCGGGCCCACGGTCTTCTCGGCGGGCGCCGACATCAAGGAGATGGCCGCGATGACGCACGCCGAGATGGTCGGGCACGCGGCGGTGCTCCAGGCGGCCTTCGACGCGGTCGCCGCCATCCCCAAACCGGTGGTGGCCGCGATCAACGGGCCCGCTCTCGGCGGCGGCTGCGAGCTGGCCCTGACCGCCGACGCGCGCATCTGCGGCAGCGAGGCGCGGCTCGGGCTCCCCGAAGTCCTGCTCGGCGTCATCCCTGGAGCGGGCGGCACCCAGCGGCTGCCCCGGCTGATCGGTCCGGCGAGGGCCAAGGAGCTGATCTTCAGCGGGCGCCAGGTGGGCGCGAAGGAGGCGCTGGAGATCGGCCTGGTGGACCAGGTCGTGCCGACCGACCAGGTACTGGACAGCGCACTGCGCTGGGCGCGGCGCTTCGAGACGGGCCCGGCGCTGGCCCTCCACGCGGCGAAGACCGCCATAGACGCGGGCCTGGCGACCGATCTGGCCGCCGGGCTCGCCATCGAACGGTCGGTGTTCGCCGGACTGTTCGGCACCCAGGACCGTACGAGCGGCATGCAGGGGTTCATCACCGAAGGCCCTGGCCGCGCACGCTTCACCGGGAGGTAGTCACCATGAATCCAGCGACCGTCGAGTTCCAACGCGCCCGCGACCACCTGCTGTCCTCCTACGGGGACCTGCCGCGCGCCCGGGCCTTCCCCAGGCCCGAGGTGGGACAGGATTTCAGCTGGGTCGCGGACTGGTTCGATGTGATCGCCCAGGGGAACGACGCCATCGCGCTGCGCGTGGTCGACCTCGACCAGCGGGGAGAGGTCGTCGCCGACACCGCGCTGAGTTTCGCCGAGCTGGCCGAGCGCTCCCAGCGGGTCGCCCGGTGGCTGCGGGCGGCCGGCGTACGGCGGGGTGACCGCATGCTGCTGATGCTCCCCAACCGGGTGGAACTGTGGGAGTGCCTGCTGGCCGCGTTCCGTCTGGGCTGCGCCGTGATCCCCGCGTCCGTCCAGCTCACGCCCGACGACCTGGCCGACCGGCTGGAACGCGGTGGCGTGGGGCACGTCGTCGCCGAGGCCGGTCTCACCCCCAAGCTGGCACGTCTGAGCGGCGGACGCACGTGCATCGCCGTCGGCGGGCCGGTGCCGGGCTGGCTGGGCTACCAGGGGGCCTATGCCGCCGAGCCGCTCCGGGAGGCGGTGCGGACCCGGCCCGAGGAGCCGTCGCTCATCTACTTCACCTCGGGTTCGACCAACCGTCCCAAGCTGGTCGGGCACACGAGCGTGAGCTATCCGATCGGCCACCTGTCCACCATGTACTGGATCGGCATCCGGCCGGGCGACGTGCACCTCAACATCTCCTCGCCCGGGTGGGGAAAGCACGCCTGGAGCAACCTGTTCGCCCCCTGGAACGCGCAGGCGACGGTCATGGTCGTGAACCAGCCGAGGTTCGCCGCGCGTCCGCTGCTCGAAATGATGTCGCGCTACGCCGTGACCACCTTCTGCGCGCCGCCCACCGTCTGGCGAAGCCTGCTCCAGGAGGACCTCACGCAGTGGCCGATCTCGCTGCGCGAGGCGGTGGCCGCCGGGGAACCGCTGAACGGGGAGGTGGTGCGCCGCGTCCGCGAGGCGTGGGGGGTGACGGTACGGGACGGCTACGGGCAGACCGAGACCACCGCCCAGATCGGGACTCCGCCGGGCATGGAGAGCGTCGACGGGGCGCTGGGCTGGGCGCTGCCGGGCTACGAGGTGGCGCTGCTGGACCCGACCACCGGCGTTCCCATCCCGGACGGCCCCGGAGAGGGCGAGATCTGCCTGCCGCTGGCCAGCCGCCCGCTCGGCCTGATGAGCGGATATCTGGGCAACTCCGAGGCGACCGCATACTGCACGCGCGGCGGCTACTACCACACCGGCGACATCGCCACCCGGGACGCCGACGGCCTCTTCCGCTACACCGGGCGGGGCGACGACCTCTTCAAGGCGTCCGACTACCGGATCTCCCCCTTCGAGCTGGAGAGCGTGCTGCTGCGGCATCCGGCCGTCGCCGACGCCGCCGTGGTGCCCTCACCCGAACCGCTGCGACTGGCCGTGCCCAAGGCGTACGTGGCGCTCGCCGCCGGCTACCGGCCGGAGGCCGAGACCGCACAGCTCATCCTCGCCCACGCCCGCGACCAGCTCGCGCCCTACAAGCGGATCCGCCGCATCGAGTTCGCCGAACTGCCCAAGACCGTCACCGGCAAGATCCAGCGCACCGAGCTGCGGCGGCGGGAGGAACAGCGGAGTTCGCGGTCGGCGCAGGAGTGGTGGGAGGAGGACTTCCAGAACTAGGTCGTGTCTGACGCTCCCAGCCCCCCGCGACGTGAGCGGGCTGTGCGACGGGCGCGCGTTCCCCCGCACAGCTCGCCCGCCCGGGCCGACTACTCCCCGGAGACGAAATGAATGCCGTCATCATAAGCAGGGGTCAACGCAGACGAGCCGTGTTGAGCAGCCTCATCGGGAACAGCATCGAATGCTATGAGTTCCTCGTCTACGGCACGTTCTCGACGCTCTACTTCAACAAACTGTTCTTCCCTTCGTTCGACCCCGCCACCGGCACCCTGCTGTCCCTGTCGACGTTCGCGGTCGCCTTCGCGGGACGGCCGCTCGGTGCCTTCGTGTTCGGGCACTTCGGAGATCGGATCGGACGCAAGGCGACGCTGGTCACCACGCTTGTCATGATGGGCGGCGCGACGGTCCTGATCGGCCTGCTGCCCACCTACGCCACCATCGGCGTCGCCGCCCCGATATTGCTGAGCGTCCTCCGGTTCATCCAGGGATGCTCCCTCGGCGGAGAGTCGAGCGGCGGGTTCCTGATGGCGCTGGAGAGCGCTCAGCCGAACAGGCGGGGCTTCCTCACCGCCGTCGTCGGCACCGGCAACGCCTGGGGACTGCTGCTGGCCAACGGCGCGCTCCTCCTCGTCACCGCGTTGCCGGACCGGCAGGTGCTGTCATGGGGATGGCGACTGCCGTTCATCTTCAGCGCCGTGCTCGTGGGTGTCGCCCTTCACGTCCGGACGCGGCTCGCGGAAACCCCCGAGTTCGAGCGGTCGAAGGCCGAGGGCGCCGTCAGGAACCGGCCGGCGATCGACGTTCTGTCACGGTACGGTCTGATCACTCTGGGCGCGTCGCTGTCGATGCTTCCCATGTTCCTGGTGTTCTACCTCGGGTCGGTGTTCTCGCTCAAATACGGCGCGGCCATCGGTGCGGGCCGGCCCGTCATGCTGGTGCTGCTCGTCGCGTCGTGCGTCTTCCTGATCGTCGCCATGCCGTTCTTCGGCTGGCTCAGTGATCTCTTCAACCGCAAGGCGGTCTTCGTCGGCGGCGTCGTCGCCATGACGGTGGCGCCGTTCGCCTGGTTCCCCTTGCTGGACACCAGGTCCTTCCCTCTGATGGCTCTCGGTTTCCTGCTGCTGTTCACCGGGTTCGCCGCGAGCTACGGCGTGCAGGGGGCGTTCTGCGCCCGGCTGTTCCCCACGGTCGTGCGGTATTCCGGCATGTCCATCAGCTACAACGTGGGCGGGCTGCTCGGCGGCGCCGTCAGCCCGATCATCGCCGCGGCGCTGCTCGACAGGTTCCACAGCTGGACGCCGATCGCCGTCTACATGGCAGCCGCCGGCGTGATCGCTCTGGCCGCTTCGGCGTTCCTGCGGGAACGCTCCGGCAGCACGGCCGTACGGCGTGCCGCCGTACCACCACCTGCGACCGCCACGTCCCCCGGCCTCACGACCGCCAGAAGCTGATTCCACGCCTCAGGCGGAACCGGTGGAGGTCTCCGTGCAATCTCCAGCGAGGGAGTACCGCATGTCGTCCTTGTCCGCTCCCAGATGTCCCGTTCTCGATCCCACAGGCGCTTCGGTGCACGCCGAGGCCGCCGCGTTACGCGCCGAAGGGCCGGCGGTGCTGGTGGAGCTTCCCGGCCCCGTCCGCGCCTGGGCGATCACCCGGCACAGCGTCATCCAGGCGCTCACGAACGACCCGCGCGTCTCGCGCGACTCCCGCCGGCACTGGCCCGGCTTGGCCGACGTGCCCGAGGGCTGGTCGCTCGCCGCGCTCACCATGCAGGAGAGCTTCTTCAACTTCTACGGAGAGGAGCACCGCAGGTCCCGGCGCCGCGTCGCCCCCTCGTTCTCGCCGCGGCAGGTCGAACGGATGCGCCCGCGGGTCCAGGCGACCGCGGACCGCCTGGTCAAGGCGCTGGCCGCGCTGCCCCCCGGGGCCACCGCCGACGTGCGCCACGCCCTGGCGCTGCCGCTGACCATCACCGTCATCTGCGACCTGTTCGGCGTCCCCGAACACATGCGCGCGGGGATCGGCAGCGGAATCGACGGGGCGCTGAACTCCTCGCTCGACGCGGAAGAGGCGGTGGCCGCCCACACCGCGCTGTACGACCGGCTCGGCGAGCTGCTGCGGTACAAGAGGGAGCATCCAGCCGACGATCTGACCAGCGACCTGCTCCTGCCGGCCGAGCCCGGCGCGGAGCCGATGTCCGAGGCCGAGCTGCTCGGCACCCTCTTCCTCATGATCGGCGCGGGTCACGAGACCACCGTCAACCTCATCACCAGCGCCGTCCAGGCACTGCTCACCCATCCCGAGTACCTCACCCGGATCCACGAGGGCGCCATCGGCTGGCAGGACGTCATCGAGGAGACGCTGCGCATCGAGGGGCCGGTCATGCACATGCCCATGCGCTCCGCGCTGGAGGACATCGACCTCGGTGAGGGCGTCGTCATCCGCAAGGGCGACGCGATCACCATCGGCTTCGCCGCCGCCGGCCGCGACCCGGAGCTTCACCCGCACTGCCCGGAACGCTTCGACCCCACACGGGACGGCAAGGAACACCTCGCGTTCGGCCACGGCCCCCACTTCTGCCTCGGCGCGCACCTCGCCCGCCTGGAAGCGGAGGTCGCCCTGACCACGCTGTTCAACGAGCTGCCCGATCTCACCCTCGCCCACCCCGGAGAGCAGCCCGCCCGCCTGACCTCGTTCATGATCAACGGCCCCGTGGGCCTGGAGGTCGTCCCCCACCCCGCGTGACCGCACGGACTCCGGCCGCCGGAGGCGCACCGCGCCTCCGGCGGCACAGTCATGCCGTCGGCCGGCCGGTCCGAGGACGTCCCCGGCCTCACCGCCGGCCCACCGCCTGGGAAGCCCGGCCTCGTGCCCGGCAGTGCGCCGAAGCCGTGGGGAAGCGGGGCCGGCGCAGTGGCACCCGCGCAGTGGCAGAGGCACGCGACCCGGTCCCGGATGGGGAGACCTGTCGGCGTCGGCGCGGTCCGTACGGAGAGCTCGGCGGACCAGCGCTGGGAGGCCGGGGGTTTCCTGCCGGGGACGAGAGGCGTCAGCGGGAGCGTGGGGCGTCGGTGGGAACGCGAGGCTTCGGGCAGGGAGCGCGGGGTGTCGGCGGGAGCATGGGGCGGGAACGCGAGGCTTGGGCGGGAACGCGAACGAGGCGGCGATCTGGTCGATCGCCGCCTCGTTCACCCTCGTCGCTCTGCCGATACGTCAGGTCCACAGCCCGCCGATCGCCATGGGCGAGCGGTGGCGCAGGGTGTTGTCCATCTGGATGTGCCGGGCGACGCGCTCGGCCTGGTTGCGTGTGGCGGCGATGAGAAGCGGCATCACCGACCCGGCCTCGGGCAGGCCCGCGTAGTACAGGCCCGGCAGGGTGCCCATCCCCCTGCGGTGCACCGGCAGGCCGTCCTGGTCGAGCGCCTCGGCGGGCAGGATTCCGTAGTCGGGCACGAAGCCCGTCGCCCAGATGATCGTCGTGATGCCGCCCGCGACCAGGTCCAGCGTGCCGCCGTAGTCCTTGATGAGCGAGGGGTCGTACTCGGGGGAGGGATCCGCCGCGGGAACGACCAGCCCGCGCTGCTCGATCGCCGCGTCGATGGCCTTCAGCAGCTCGCTCTCCTTGTGGGCGGCCGCCTGCGCCACGGCGCGGACGTTGTCCTCCAGCACCAGCACACCGCCCTGCGCGCCGCGGACGGAGCCGACGAGCGTGACGCCCTTCGCCGCCAGGATCGGCAGGCTCAGGTCCTGGCCGCCGTCCTTCCCGCTGAGCACCGACACGCCGGGCAGTACGGGGGAGTCACCGCGTCCACCCGACGCGGTCTCGAGGTTGCCCTCGGGCAGCAGCAGCTGCAGCCAGTCGAGGATCTGCGCGCCACGGTAACGCCGGGGCGCGGTCTTGTGTCCTCCGACCGCGAGGTACACGTCCCGGCCGGCGTCGCGGAGGTCGTCCGCGATCTGCTGGCCGCTGTTCCCCGCGCCCACGACGAGAACCGCGCCGCTCGGCAGGGACTCCGGGTTGCGGTAGTAACGCGCGTGCAGCTGGGTGACCGAGAGGTCCACGCCCGCGGCCACCTCCGGCACACGTGGCGAGGAGTACCCGCCCAGCGCCGCGACGACGTTGCGGGCCTCGACGACGTCGCCGTCGTCCAGGCGGACGCGGAAGCGCGCGCCCTCGTGGAGCGCCTCGTCGATCGGGAACTCGACCATCCGGACACTTGTGTGCTCGCGGACCTGAATGCCCATCGCGGCCACGTAGCTCCGGAGACGTCCGGCCACCTCGCGGGCCGGCATGTACCCTTCGGGATCGTCCCCGTCGTACGGCCAGTCGGGAAAGGCGACCGTCCTGTTCGGCGTGTTGACGCGCAGGCTGTCCCAGCGCTCGTTGGCCCACGCCTGGCCGATCTCGCCGCGCTCGATCACCAACGCCTGGTAGCCCAGCCGGGAGAGCGCGCCCGCGACCGAGCATCCCTGCTGACCGCCGCCTATCACTACTGTCTCGGCGAACTCCGTTCCCATCCGTCCATTCCTCTCCGCAGCGAAATCAGAACTTGGTCCCGGGCAGCACGACGACCTTCCCGGTCGCCTGGTCGTTCTCCATGTGCCGGTGCGCCTCGACGATGTCGTCGAGGGCGAAGACCCGGTCGACGTTGGGCCGGTAGACGCCGGCCTCGACCTCGCCGACGACCCGTTGCAACACCGGCGCACCGGCGGCGCCCTTGAGGCTGTCGCTGTGGAAGGCCGTGAGTCTGGTACCCGGCGGGATCATCGCGATCGGTTCGAACTCCCTGATCAGCCAGCCGCTGAGCGAGCCGGCCACGCACACCGTCCCGCCGCGGCGCACCAGTTTCAGTGAGTCCGGCACCGTGGCCGTTCCGATCAGGTCCAGGACGTAGTCCGGGCCCTCGGGCCAGACCCTGTGCACGACGTCCGCCAGTGATCCTCCGTCGTCCAGGAGCACGTGGTCGACGCCGACCGCTCTCAAGGCGTCCATCTTCTCCGTACGCCGGGTCGTGGCCGCGGTGCGGAGACCGTGGGCGGAGGCGATCGAGGCCGCCGCCATGCCGACCGACGAGGTCCCGCCGCGGATCAGCAGGCGGCCGGGCGCGCCGGGCACGACGCCCAGCGCGTCCAGCGAGCCCTGCGCGGTCAGGTACGTCTCCGGCAGCGCGGCCAGCACGTCCCAGGGCAACGTGGTGGAGATCGGCATGAGCAGCGAGTTCGGCAGCAGCGCGTACTCCGCGTATCCGCCGTCGAACTCACGGCCCATCTCGCCCATCACGGCCGCGACGGTCTGGCCGACCGGCAGCGCGTCGTCGGTCGAGTCGGCCACCGTTCCCACACACTCGATCCCGAGCACCCGCGGGAACTTCACGTTCGGCGAATGCCCCTGACGGGTCCTCAGCTCGGATCGGTTGAGACCCGCGCCCTCCACGCGGACCAGGCTCCAGCCGTCGCGGACCGGAGGCATCGGCAGTTCGCGGATCTCGAGTACCTCCGGGCCACCCGCCCGGACACAGACCGCTGCGCGCATCGTCGTGCTCATTTCGGTTCAGCCTTCGGTGAGGACCTCGAGCGACGGCGCCCAGCGCGGGATCTCACCGCGGCCGGAGGGCAGTCGCAGACTGCGAGCGTAGCTGTACTCCTGCAGCGTCTCGATGGCGTGCTCGCGGCCGTATCCGCTGGCGCCCACGCCGCCGAACGGGGTGCCGGTGAACGAGCGGTTGTAGTGGTTGACGAACACGATGCCCACGCGCAGCTCCCGGCTGAACCGCATGGCGCGCTCGGTTTCGCGGGTGAACACGCCGGCGACCAGGCCGAACTCGGTGCCGTTGGCGATGCGGACCGCCTCGGCCTCGTCCCGGAACGGGATCACGCAGACGACGGGGCCGAAGATCTCCTCCGTGGCGATGCGCATGTCCGGGGTGACGCCGGTGAACAACGTGGGCGGGACGTAGTAGCCGTCCGCCAGCTCCGGGTCGGCGGGCAGCGCCGCCTGGGCGGCGATCGTGGCGCCTTCGCGGACGCCGAGGTCGATGTAGTCCAGCACGCGCTGCCGCTGCTCCGGGGTCACGAGCGGTCCGACGTGCGTGCCGGCGTCCGCGCCGTCGCCGACCTTCAGCCGGTTCACGGCGGCCGCGAGCCGGCGGACGACCTCCTCGTAGCGGTCGACGTGGACCAGCACGCGCGAGGCGGCGGTGCAGGCCTCGCCCTGGTTGAAGTAACCGCCTTCCACCGCCCACGGCACGGCCGAGTCGAGGTCCGCGTCTTCGAAGATCACCAGGGCGTTCTTGCCGCCGAGCTCCAGCAGAGTCGGCGTCAGGTTCTCCGCGGCGGTCCGGATCACGGCCTGGCCCGTGGTGGGCGCGCCGGTGAAGGAGACCTTGCCCACGAGCTTGTGTCCGGCGAGCCGCGCCCCGACCGCACCGGTGCCGGGCACGATGTGCACGATGTCGTCCGGGAGGATGGACTGGGCGATCTCGGCGACCCGCATCACCGACAGCGGCGCCTGCTCCGGCGGCTTGATGACCACGGCGTTGCCGGCCGCGAGCGCGGGGGCGATCTTGCCGGCGGTGTGCAGCGGGGGCCAGTTGAACGGGATGATGGCGCCGATGACGCCGAAGGGCTCGCGCAGCGTGATGTCGATCATGCTGCCCGAGTCGCGCGCCTGGCTCGGGATCGCCTCGCAGAGGCCGGCGAACATCTCGAAGATGGTGGGCGCGCCTTCGAGGTCGAAGTTCCGCGCCTGGGTGAAGGGCTTGCCGTTGTCGCTGGACTCCAGCGCGGCGATCTCGTCGGCGTTCTCGCGGATCGCCTGGGCGACCTTCCACAGCCACTTGCCGCGCTCGCGCGGGGTGCGGGCCTTCCACGCGAAGTGCGCCTCGTACGCGGCGCGGACCGCCTGGTCCACCTGCTCCGCGCCCGCGCCCTGGATGACGGCCAGCGGCCTGCCGGTCGCCGGATTGTGCACCGTGAAGCGGTCCGCCTCGTCCTGCGAGGACCAGCGCGTTCGCACGATCTGAGCGGTTTCGAACGTCGTAGTCACGACAGCCTCTCTTTCAGCACCGAGGCGATCCGCTCGGCGATCACGATGGTCGGAACGTTGGTGGCCACGCGCGGCATCGCCGGGAACACCGAGGCGTCCGCGACGGTGAGTCCCTCGACGCCGTAGACGGCGCCGTCGGTGTCGACGACGGCGTCCGGATCACGGTGCGGACCCATCCGCATCGTGGAACTTCCGTGGTTGTAGTGCGCCGGCGCGCGCCGGACCGCGTCCGCGAGCTCCTCGTCGCTCACGCCCGGACCCGGCACCCGCTCGTCCACCAGCAGGTCGGCGAGCGGCTGGGTGCGCGCGATCCTGCGGGCGATGCGCACGGCGTCGGCGACCCGTTCGGCGTCGTCGGCGACCGTGTAGAGCCCGAGATCGATGATCGGCGCGTCCTCCGGGTCGCGTGAGGCGAGCCGCACGGTGCCCCGCGAACGGGGCTGGACGCAGGAGACGAAGAAGACCATGTCCCAGCCGGTCGGGTGGTTCTCGACCGGAGGAACGATCATGGCGGGCAGGCTCCGGGTCGGCACCGCCGCCGAAGGCAGGATCTGCACGTCGTAGTCCGGCTCGCCCGGTCCCGCGGCGACGCTGAGCACGCTGCCGAACATCTGCCGCGCGCCGTCCCGCGGCGGCTTCGCGACGTGGATGTTCCAGAAGGCGGGGTGTTCGGTGAGGTTGCGCCCCACACCTGGGAGGTCGGCCAGCACGTCGATGCCGTGCGCCGCGAGCTCGGCGCGGTCTCCGACGCCGGAACGCATGGCGATGAGCGGGGTGCTGTAGGCGCCGGCGCTGAGCACGACGTGCCTGGCGTCGATCTCCTCTCCGGAGGCGAGCCGGACCCCGCAGGCCCGGTCGCCCCGGAAGAGCACCCGGTCGACCGGCGCGTCGCCGCGCACCCGCAGGTTCGGCCGCTGGCGGACCGGGTTGAGGTAACCGACGGCCGTGCTCAGCCGCAGGCCGTCGGCCGCGCTGAGCGGAGTGTGCGCGAAGCCCGGCGCGCCCGGCGCGTTGAAGTCGCCGACCGTCGGATATCCGAGCCGTGCGCTCGCCTCTCCCATCGCCGCGACGTGCGGGCCCAGGTCCGCCGCCGTGCTCAGTGTGATGCGGTACGGCCCGCCGAGGCCGTGGAACTTCTCCTCGCCGTACGGGTAGTGCTCCATCTTCTTGTAGAAGGGGAGCATCTCCGGGTAGCCCCATTCGGGCCCGGCCAGGTCCGCCCACGCGTCGTGATCGGACGGCCGGGCGCGCATCGCCACGCAGACGTTGACGGAGGAGGATCCGCCGATGATCCGGCCGCGGGGGACCGGCACCTCGTTGCCGAACTCGTCCGGGACCGATCGATAACCCCAGTCGTAGGAGTACGGCGCGTAGTGGGCGTCGGCGACCTCCGCCGGCAGTTCCTCGACGGTCGCGAAATCGGGTCCGGCCTCCAGGAGCAGGACGGACAGCCGTGGATCCGCGCTCAGCCGGTTGGCGAGGACGCAGCCGGCGGATCCGCCGCCGATGACGATGACGTCGTAGGTCATGATCACTCCTCCGTCGACGCGGTCCTACACGTACCGGGGGCGGCCGACGACGAACCCGAGGACCAGGTCGACGGCGAAGACCACGGTGAGCATGACCATCGGGACGGCCCAGCCGCCCGTGGAGCCGTGCAGCACGCCGAACAGGAACGGGCCGCCGATGGCGATCAGGTAGCCGAAGCCCTGCGACATGGCCGAGATCCCGGCGGTCTCGGCCGCGGTGCGGGTGCGCAGCGCGAACAGGCCCAGCGCGATCGGGAACACGCCCATGCCCGCCCCCCACAGGAGCGACCACAGCCACGGCACCGACGTCGGCGAGACGAGCATGCCGATCGTGCCAACGATCTCCAGGCCCACGAGCCCGGCGATCCACCAGGACTGGCTGCGGCTGCGCATCGCGGCCGGCACGACCACCATCGTGACGGGCAGGGCGGCCGCGACCAGCAGGGCGAGCAGCAGACCCGACTCCTGCTTGCTGATGCCCGCGCCGGTGAACACGTTCGCGGCCCAGCCCATCAGGACGTAGGAGCCCGCCGCCTGCAGCCCGAAGAACCCGGTGATCAGCCACGCGAGCGGGCTGCGCAGCAGCAGCGTGCGCTCCGCCGGCGCGGCCGGGCTCGCGCCGAGCAGGCCGGTGCGGCGCGTTCCGGCGATCCAGACCAGCAGCGCGCCGATGGACAGCAGCGACCACGCGGCCAGGGTGACCCGCCACCCGCCGATCTGTTCCTGCAGCCAGGGGGTCGCCGCGGCGCCCACCCCGCCGCCGACCATCAGGGCCACGGTGTAGACCGTGGTCATCAGCGGGATCCGCTGGGGGAACGCCTGCTTGACCACGACCGGGATGAGCACGTTGCCGATGGCGATGCCGGACGCCGCGACGAACGTGCCGGCCAGCATCACCCACGGGCCGCCCACGACCCGCAGCAGCAGTCCGGCGGTGAGCACGACCAGACCGGCGCCGACCGCCCGGGCCAGGCCGAGCTTGCGGGCCGCCAGCGGTGCCGCCGCGGCGGCGATGCCGAAGCAGAGGGTGGGTACGGCGGTCAGCACGCTCGCCCAGAGCAGGGAGGCGCCGAGCGACCGGCGTACCTCGTCGAGCAGCGGGCCGACGGTGGTGATGGCGGGACGCAGGTTCGCCGCCGCCAGGGCGACGCCCACCATCAGTAGCGGCGTCCCGACCATGGCGGCGTTCCTCTCGACCGCCACCGGCGCGACTTCTTGTTCCTGCGTAGTCACAGTGTTGCCTCCTTCACTCGCGATACGTCCCATTGCAGGTGGAGCTCGTCGAATCCACGCGCGATGACCAGCCGTTCCCGGCTGCGCGAGTTCGCGGGCCCCAGACGCAGTCCGGGCAGGCGGTCGAACAGCAGTGGAATGGCGATCTGCAGCTGGAGCCGGGCCAGCCCGGCGCCGAGGCAGGTGTGGATGCCGCGGCCGAAGGCCAGCATGTTGCGGCCGGCCCTCGGCCTGATGTCGAACATGTCCGGGTCGGCGAGCACACGCTCGTCCCGGTTCGCGGCGCCGAAGTGCACCATCACGCGGTCGCCGGGCCGCAGCCGGCGGCCGGCGAGCTCGGTCTCCGCCGTGACGGTGCGGAAGAGGCCCTGGACCGGAGACTCGAACCGCAGGATCTCCTCGACCATCGCCGCGGGTGTCACCTCGCCCTCGCGCAACGCCGCGAGCTGAGCCGGATTCTCCAGCAGGCTCACCAGGCCGTTGCCGATGGAGCGGGTGACCGTGACGTGCCCCGCGATGATCAGGTTCATCACGATGCGCATGAGCTCGACGTTGTCGAGGCCGTTCTCGCCGTGGTCGGCCGCGAGCGACGCGATGAGCCCGTCGCCGGCCCGCCCCGGGTCCAGCAGCATCCCCATCACGTAGTTCTGCATGGCGATGACGTCGCGGGCGCAGGCGGCCCGCTCCGCCACGTCGCCGCCGCCGACGGACAGCTTCAGCCAGCTGTGGCTCCACTGCCGCAGCAGCGGCACGTCGCCGGCCGGGACGCCGAGGATCCGCGCCATGACGGACAGCGGCAGCGGCCACGCGTAGTTCTCGATGATGTCGGTGGAACCGGCGGCGGCGAACCGTCCGATCAGCTCCTCGCCGGTCGCCCTGATGAAGGGTTCGAGCTCGGCCACCCGCCGCGGCGTGAAGACCCGGTTCACCGCCACGCGCAGCCGGGTGTGCTCCTCACCGTCGCTCTCGGTGAGATTGGGCGTCAGCGACCAGCCTTCGGCCAGGATCTGCTTGACCTCGTCGGCCTCCGGCCCCGCGGTCGCCTTCACCGCGCTCTCGGATGAGTACGTCTCCGGATCGTGGGCCACGCGTACGACGTCTTCATGCCGCGTGACGACGAAGACATCCAGATTCTCGTCATGGAATACAGGGCATCGATCGCGCATCTGCGTGTACGTCGGATACGGGTCGGCCAGTTGGCTGTCAGATGTGGGGTCGAATGTCGGCATAGTCATCGGGGTCGCTCCGCTTGGTGGCTTCTCGTCCGGCGGGCACTGCTCGTCCGGGCACTGCTCGTCCGGGGTGCTGGGCCGGCCGGTGGGGGGACCGGCCGGCCCAGTCGCGGGGTGCGGTTCAGTCGGCCGCGGCCAGCGCGGGCACGTGGGCACTCAGCTGTCTGCGATCGGTGGCCCACAGGGGGGTGCTGTGCATCTCGGGCACCGCGGGTTCGTGGACAAAGGTGTCGTGCACGCTCTGGGTCGCCTCGGCCAGGCCGCTCTCCCCGGTCAGCACGCTGAGCCTGTTGGACGTGACGAGCAGATCGGTGCGCGCGGCGCCGACCGACCGCAGTGCTTCGAGCAGTCGCAGCGGCGAGCCGGGCAGCTGGCCTATTCCGAGGCCGACGACCGAGAGCCGGGCCAGGTTGGAGGTCCAGTGCACCTCGTCCAGGCGGCTGCCCCGGTAGGCCTCGGCCAGCAGCCCGCGCGCCTCCTCCACGCTCTCCGCGGGCAGGGTGATCGCGAGGTCGCCGGCGTCCTCCGTTCCGAGACTGCCGTAGCGGCGCAGTTCGACCTCGATCTCGCGTTCGGCGAGTCCGCGCAGGATCCGCACCGCGTGGTCCGCGGTGATCTGGCGCAGCACGCAGCGCACGAGACCGGTCTTGGTGGCCACCCCCGCGATCGCGGGGACCTCGCCGAGCGCGGCCGGCGTCCAGGAGTCGCCGGACACCGCCATCGCGGCGGTGCGGCGGCGATATCCGACCCAGGTCTCCGGGCCGCAGGCGGTGTGGTTGGACCGCACCTTCAGGTCGACGCCGTGGGTCCGCGCGTAGTCCACGGAGTCCGCGGCGAGCACCTTGGCTCCGCTCACCGCGAGCTCGGCCATCTCCTCGTAGAGCAGGGCGGTGTGGCGCCGGGCGCCGTCGACCTTCCTGGGGTCGGCGGTGTAGACCCCCGCGACATCGGTGACGATCTCGCAGTGGTCCGCGCCGAGCGCCGCCGCCAGCGCCACGCCGGTGGTGTCCGAGCCGCCGCGGCCCAGGGTGGTGCAGGGCCCTCCGGCACCCGCCTCACCCTGGAAGCCCGCGACGACGGGGATCGCTCCCTTGCGGAGATCCTCCTTGAGCCTCCGCGGATCCACCTGCTGGATCGTCGCCCGGCCGTGGCGGTCGTCCGTACGGATTCCCGCCTGGGCGCCGCTGAACGACCTGCTGGGTGCGCCCTGGCGGTTCAGCGCCATCGACAGCAGCGCGGCGGACACGGCCTCGCCCGTGCTGAGCAGGGCGTCGAGCTGGGCGGGATCCGGCCGGTCGGACACCGAGGAGGCCAGTTGCAGCAGCCTGTCGGTGGTGCCGCCCATGGCGGACACGACCGCGACGACCTCGTGCCCGTCCGCCCGCGCCGCGAGGATCTGCCGTGCCGCCTCGAAGACCTTCTCGGGCGTGGCGACCGAGGTTCCGCCGTACTTTTGCACAATGAGCGCCATCTCACGCACTCTCTTCCTTCGGAGCGGAGCCGGCTCGGGCCTTACTGCTCGTGCAGGAACTCACGGATCGCGTATCCGACGTGCCGCTGGTCGGTCATGGTGTGCCCGAGGATGTGGTCGCCGGGGCGCAGCTCGGTGAAGTTGTGGACGCTGCCGCCGGCGCCGAGGGCGCGCACGTGCCAGTCGTCCTGGCCGACCATGTTCACGACGTCGCCGGACGCGGTGCGGGCCTCGATCTGCAGCATCGGGCGGGTCTCCATCTTGATCCGGCACACGATCACCCGGCGCACGCCGCCGTTGGTGTTGACGGCCAGGATCTCCGAGCCGCAGCGCAGCTCGGACAGGTAGCGGGTGCGGTTGCCGGGCGTCAGGGTGTAGGAGCTGAGGGCGGCCGCGTTCACCCGGAAGGGGCGGGTCGGCATGTACGGCAGCGGGTGGGTCTCGCTGCTGACCAGCATCAGGCCGGTCGAGTACGAGCCGACCAGGATGCCCTCGTTGGGCTGCATGTGGGAGCAGGTGTCCACGCACACCCGGTCACCGAGCCCCAGGTGCGTGAGCTTGACGATCTCCAGCGGCTCCAGCTCCAGCGTCTCGGCCTCGCCCTGGCACACGCGCACCAGCTCGGAGGCGTCGCCGACCCGCCGCGGGGCGAGCAGCACCGCGTCGGAGCCGCGCTCCAGGACGCCGATGGTGACCATCGCGTCCTCGACGTCCTCGACCACGGTGACGATCGAGCCCTTGGCCTTGTCGGCGGCCGCCAGCAGGATCTCCAGCGGGATCTTGCTCGGGTCCTGGCGGAACTCGACCAGGGTCAGCTCCGCCTCGTTCGCGATCCTGCAGGCGAGCTGCAGCGTCTCCTCACCCAGCACCTTGACCAGGACGCCGGTGCGCAGGCCGGGCCGGACGCCCTCGAACTTCTCGGCGATGCTGTGGTCGGCGATCAGGATGTCGACCACGCCGACGAGCTGGTCGATCAGGGTCGTGGGGGTCTCGCCGGTGACGACGGCGGCCTTCTCCAGGGTCGGCGGGACCTTCGCGGCGAGCTCGGGGTCGTCCAGCACGACGGCGCCGATGCCGAGATGTGTGCTCTCTTCGATGACGGCGGTGGCGAGTTCGGAGGAGAGGCCGCGGAGGTCGATCCACGCTGTTTTCATGTTCGCACCTTCGGTCGTTAGTCGGTCGTGAGCGGGTGGTGCCTGTCAGGCCACTGTCGCGCCGGCCAGGGCCAGGTCCAGGGGAGTCAGGGTCTTGCGGGAGCCGAGTCCGGCGTGGACTCGCTGGGCGACCGACCGGGCCAGCTTCCCGGGGTCGGTGGCGCGGAATATGTTGCGGCCGACCGCGACTCCGAGCACGCCGGACTCCATCACGCGGTCGATCAGGGTGAGGAAGGCGTCGGTGTCGCCGACCACGCCGCCGCCGGCGGTCACCACCGGGATCGGGCTCGCCTCCACGACCTCGCGCATCGTGACGGGCGAGCCGGTGAACGGGAGCTTCACGATGTCGGCGCCGAGGTCCGCCGCGACGTTAGCCGCGTGCGCCAGCAACGTGGGATCGGCCGGGTCCGCGATGCGGGGGCCGCGCGGGTAGATCATCGCGAGCAGCGGGACGCCCCAGCGTGCGCACTGGTCGGCGACCAGGCCGAAGTCGGCCAGCTGCTCGGCCTCGTTGCTCGACCCGAGGTTGATGTGCACGCTGACACCGTCCGCGCCCAGCGCCACGGCCTCGGCCACGGCGCCCACCAGGGTCTTCGCGTCAGCGTCCGGCGCGTGCCTGGTGCTGCCGCTCAGGTGCACGATCAGGGCCAGCCGCCCGAGCAGCTCGGTGGGAAGGAAACGGACCCGGCCCTTGTGGACGACGATCCCGTCCACGCCGTTCGCGGCCATCGCCGTGACCAGCCCGGTGAAATCGGCGGCGGACGACACCGGCCCGTCCGCCAGTGAATGATCGAGCGGAACCAGGAACGCCGTCCCGGAAGCCGAGTGCAGAATCCGCTGGGTCCGTAGGTTCTTTCCAGACCAACCGTACGCTTCTGCCATCTCTTGACACCCCATTTCCAGTTCGGGAATTCATTTGGAGCCGGCGGCCGCGCACCGTCGCTCTGCCAGGCGTTTCGCGAGTTCCTGCCAGGCCTGCCCGCTCGCCTCCGCGAGTTCCGCGACGAATTCGACGCAGTGGTCCGGCAGGTCGCCGACGAGGCGTTCCCGCGTCCGCGCGTCCATCTCGGCCACCGCCAGAACGCTCAGCAGCAGCCGGCCGGACTCGTTGAACCGCAGCGACGGGTCGGAGCGGAGCGCGCGCAGCATCGCGCCCGTCCGGTCCGGCCCGGCGGGCCGCGGAGTGGCGCCCCGAGCGCGTCGTGGATCGGGGTTCTGCTTGGGCGACGCGGCTCGCTGCTCCGCGGCCCGCTGTTCCGGGATCAGCGCCGTGGCCTGCTCGTTCAGTTGCATCCGCACGGCCCGTACGGTGCCCGGGGACACCCCGGCCGCCGCGCTCACGGTGCGCAGCGAGGAGGTGGGATCGCGCAGCAGGATCTCCCTGGCGCGCTCGCGCCCGGAGGCCGCGCTGACCGGGCGCACCCGGCCGTCCCGGCCGATCCTGACCTCGGCCACCGGCGCTCCGCACTGGCCGCGCAGCGCGCCGACGGTCTTGGGCGAGAGCCCCACGACCTCGGCCACCGCCCGGTTCGACCAGCCCGGGTGCTCGCGGAGGATGCGCAGCACGGCCGATTTCCGGTCGGCCAGCGAGAGCGGCAGCCCGTGCCGCACGTTCAGCCGCACCGCCAGCACGAAGGCGCCGGCGTCGTCGCCGTCGAAGTAGCGGGCTCGGATCGCCCGCTCTCCGCGCAACTGCGCGGCGCGCACCCGGTGCATCCCGTCGATCACCCGGTTGGTGCCCCGCTGCACGACGATCGGCGGCAACTCGGCCTCCGGCTCCAGCTCCGCGAGAGCCAGCGCGTGATCGGCGTCCTCTCCCGCGGATCGGGGTGAGCCCCTCAGGACGAGCTCGGCGATCGAGATCCACTCGACGTCGGAGCCGATGTCCGTCTCCCGCTCGCAATTGATCGCATCCCCGCTTACCACGTGACTCACCCCTCGTCATCAGCGGGCCTGGCGTGTCCTTGAGAGCACTCTGTCGCAAAATCATACCTTACACAAGGTATTTTTTTATAAATGGCCTTTCACCTGCGATTACACGCAATGACTGCTCATGATCATACCTTTACTACGGTATGTTTCTGACTGTGCAAGCGAGGATCGTCCCCGGTTGCACAAGGCCGCCAGGAGCTGCGCCGGCCGCCCGCACGTACAAGAGGTCTCGGTCGTCTGAAGGGGTAACCATGGGGAACGACCTGCGAGCTGACACCACCCGCGCCCGACTCGAGGCGAACCGGAACCGGCGCGTCGAGATGCTGCGGGCCGAGCCGGAGCTCGCGGACCGGATGCCGCTGCGCGAAGTCTTCGAGAGCGCCGCGGAGCCCGGACTGCGGCTTGCCGAGATCGTCAAGCGCACCTTGACGGGATACGGCGACCGGCCCGCGCTCGCCGAACGCGCCAAGGAGTTCGTCTCCGTGGCCGGACGCACCGAGCTGCGGCGACTGCCCAGGTTCGACACCGTCTCCTACGGCGAGCTGTGGTCCCGGCTGAGCGCCGTCGCCGCCGACTGGTACCACCACGGCGAGCACCCGCTGCGCGCCGGGGACTTCGTGGCGATCCTGGGCTTCGCCGGCGTCGACTACACCACCGTGGACCTGGCGTGCGGTCAGGTCGGCGCGGTCGCCGTGCCGCTGCACAACACCGCCACGGTCGCCCACATCCGCCACCTGGTCGGCGAGGCCGCTCCGCGCGTCTTCGCCACGAGCGCGGAGCGGCTGGGCACCGTGCTCGAAGCGCTGGCCGGGGAGACGTCCGTCGTCCGGCTGATCGTGTTCGACCACTGTCCCCAGCTCGCCGAGCACCGGGAGAGCGTGGCGGACGCGCGCCGGCTGCTGGCCGAGACCGGCTCGCCGATTTCGCTGGAGCTGCTGTCGCGCGTCATCGAGCGCGGGAGTGCGCTGCCGCCCGCGCCGGACCTGCCGCCGGTCGACGACGCGGGAGAGGTGCTGTCCTCACTGATCTACACCTCCGGCAGCACGGGCACTCCGAAGGGCGTCATCTTCCCGGAGTCGACCGTCTCTCTGATGTGGCGGCCGCCCGAGCAGCGTCACCCGATGATCACAGCCAACTTCCTGCCGCAGAGCCATCTCGTCGCCAGGCGGCTCGTGATCAAGACGCTCGCACTGGGCGGCACCGCGTACTTCGTGGCCGACAGCAATCTCTCGACGCTGCTGGAGGACCTCGCGCTGATCCGGCCGACGGAGTTCGCCATGGTGCCGCGCGTCTGCGAGCTGCTCCACCAGAGCTATCTGAGCCTGCTGGACCAGTGGAACGCCGAGGAGCTGCGGCGGCATTTCCGGGACGTTGTTCTCGGCGGCCGTGTCATCCACACCCCCTGCGGCTCCGCCCCGCTCGCGCCGGAGCTGGCCGCTTTCGTCGAGTCCTGCCTGGACGTTCCGTTCTTCGACAGCTACGGCACCACCGAGACCGGGCTCGTCATGCTGGACCACCGCGTGCAGCGGGCGTTCGTGCTCGACTACAAGCTCGTCGACGTGCCCGAACTCGGGTACTACACCACCGACACGCCGTATCCGCGGGGCGAGCTGCTGGTCAGGACCAAGCTGATCACCCCCGGCTACTACCGGCGCCCGGACGTCACCGCGGAGGCCTTCGACGACGACGGCTACTACCGCACCGGCGACATCATGGCCGAGGTCGAGCCCGACCGGCTGTACTACCTCGACCGGCGCAAGAACGTGCTCAAGCTGTCCCAGGGAGAGTTCGTGGCGCTGGCGAAACTGGAGGCGGTCTATGTCGCCAGTCCGCTGCTGCAGCAGATCTTCCTGTACGGCAACAGCTCCCGCCCGTACCTGCTCGCCGTGGTGGTGCCGACCGCCGAGGCGCTCGACCAGGCGTCCGACGAGGCGGCGCTGAAGGCGGCGATCCACGAGTCGCTGCAGCACATCGCGAAGCGTGCCGACCTCAAGCCGTACGAGATCCCGCGCGATCTGCTCGTCGAGACGGTGCCGTTCAGCCAGGAGAACGGACTGCTGTCCGACTCGACCAAGCAACTGCGTCCGCGGTTGAAGGAGCACTACGGCGAACGGCTGGAGCGGCGTTACGCCGAGCTGGCCGAGGAGCAGATCGACGGCCTGCGCGGTCTGCGGCACGACGAGAACCGCCCGGTCGTGGAGACGGTCGGCCGTGCCGTGCGGGCGCTGCTCGGGGCGTCCGCCGGCGAGCCGGGCCCGGGGACGCGCTTCACCGACATGGGTGGAGACTCACTGACCGCGCTGTCGCTCTCGAACCTGCTCAAGGAGATCTTCGGCACCGAGGTCCCGGTCGGGACGCTGCTCGGCCCGGCCAACAGCCTTGGCGAGATCGCCGGCCAGATCGAGCGGCTACGTGATCCGTCGGCGCAGCGGGCCACGTTCGCCGGTGTGCACGGCGACCAGGCCACCGCGGCGCGG
This sequence comes from Microbispora sp. H10949, assembly GCF_014161435.1. NCBI lineage: Bacteria > Bacillati > Actinomycetota > Actinomycetes > Streptosporangiales > Streptosporangiaceae > Microbispora > Microbispora sp. H10949. Next base: position 33,748 of record NZ_JABBWZ010000013.1, read on the forward strand.
GCCGGGGACCTCGTGCTCGCCAGGTTCATCGACGAGGCGACGCTGACCGCGGCCACGGCCCTTCCCCAGCCGACCGGCGCTCCGACCACGGTGCTGCTCACCGGAGCCAACGGCTATCTCGGCCGTTTCCTGTGCCTGGAGCTGCTGCAGTCGCTGGCCAGCGGCGGCGGCACACTGATCTGTCTCGTGCGCGGCGCCGACGACGCGGCCGCTCGCACGCGGCTGGAGGACTCGCTGGACAGCGGGGACGTCGAGCTCAAGCGCCGGTTCGCCGAGCTGGCCGGCGCCGGCGCGTTGCAGGTGCTGGCCGGCGACGTCGGCGCGCCGAACCTGGGCCTGTCCGAGCGGACCTGGCAGCGCCTGGCCGCGACGGTGGACGCCGTCGTGCACGCGGCCGCGCTGGTGAACCACGTGCTGCCGTACCGCCAGCTGTTCGGCCCCAACGTCGCCGGCACGGCCGAGGTCGTCCGGCTGGCCGTCACCACCCGGCTGAAGCCGGTCGGCTTCCTGTCCTCCGTGGCAGTCGCGTCGCACGGAACCGGCATGGACGAGGGCGCCGACATCCGCGTGGCCAGTCCCGTGCGGCCGATCGACGAGAGCCACGCCAACGGCTACGCCACCAGCAAGTGGGCGGGCGAGGTGCTGCTCCGCGAGGCGCACGACCTGTGCGGGCTGCCGGTGACCGTGTTCCGTTCGGGCATGATCCTGGCGCACGGCCGTCACACCGGGCAGCTGAACGTGCCGGACGCGTTCACCCGTCTGGTGCTGAGCCTGATCGCCACCGGAATCGCGCCCGGGTCGTTCTATCGCGGCGGTGACGCGAGCCGGGCCCACTACGACGGCCTGCCCGGGGACTTCGTCGCCGCCTCGGTGGCCGCCCTGGGAAGCGGCGCGGCCGGATATCGCACGTTCAACGTGGTCAACCCGCACGACGACGGAATCTCACTGGACACCGTCGTCGACTGGCTGGCCGATTCCGGGATCGCGATCCGCCGCGTCGGGGACTACCAGGAGTGGCGCGAGCGGTTCGAGGCCGCGCTGCGAGAGCTGCCGGACAAGCAGCGACAGCACTCGCTCCTCCCGCTGATGCGCGCCTGGCGGGAGCCCGCGACGCCCCGGGCCGGGTCGGCGTTTCCCGCCGAACGGTTCCAGGAAGCCGTGGGGGACATTCCGCACCTGTCCCGGGCGCTGATCGAGAAGTACGTGTCGGATCTACGGCACCTGAGCCTCCTCTAGGCGGGCAGCACGGGCCAGCCGTGGCGTCTCGCCCACGAGGCCAGCACCGGGTCGTCGCCGACGACCCTCGGACTGCCGACGAACGTCAGCAGGTCCAGGTCGCTGGAGTGGTCGCCGTACGCGAAGCAGACGGCGGGGCTGACTCCGAGACTCCGGAGCAGCTCCGCGGCGGCCTCGGACTTGGCGGGGCCGATCATCGATCTGGCCACCTCGCCGGTCAGCAGTCCGTCGCCACCGACGACGAGCTCCGTGCACAGCACCTCGTCGCCACCCACGTCCGCGGCCAGCGGTTCGAGCACCGCCCGGCACGAGCCGGAGACCAGCACCACCAGGTCTCCGGCCGCTCGATGTCCGGCCAGCGCCGCCGCGGTGGAGCCCACGAAGGCGTCAGGCCGCTGACGATGCCGCGCGTACCAGCGACTGCCCGCCTCCGCCAGCGTCGCGCTGGGGACGCCGGCGAAGAGCCGGTAGTAGGCGCGGTTCGCGGCCGCCCTGCCCTCCCGCTCAGCCACCGCCCCCAGCTCGGCCACGGCGCCGCGGAAGGCCGCGTCATCGCGGCCCAGCCAGTGCCGCAGGAACTCGACCATGCTCTTCCCGGCCAGCAGCGTCTCGTCCACATCGAAGAAGGCCACCCGAAGGGGAACGCTCAGGCTTTTCACAGCAAGATCCCAGTAACATACCTTCGCAAAGGTTTTTTCCTAGGATTCCCCCAAGCGAGGGCAGAGTGGCTCAGGAGCGCGCGGTTCAGACTCGGGCACTGGTGCTCGCCGCGGCGGCGGAGGAGTTCGCCGCGAACGGCTACGAGGGCACAAAGCTGCTCAACGTGGTGGAACGCACCAGTATGACGAAAGGTGCGCTGTACGGACATTTCTCCTCCAAAGAAGAGCTGGCGGCCACCCTGATCGAGGAGGCCGGGGACGAGCTGATCGCACGTGTGGAACGGCGCGCCGAGGGCACGACGGCGCTGCTGGCACTGCGGGAGACGATGCTCGATCTCACCCGGCACCTGCGCCGGGACGCGCTCGCCAGGTCCGCGTTGCGGCTCGCCGTGGAGGCCCCGCACCTGGACCGGCACGCTCACGGGCTGGTCGGGCGGATCTCCCTGTCACTGGCCCGCGCCGTGGCCCGGGCGCACGCGGAGAGCCGGGTGATGGGCAGGCATCCCCCCGACACCGTCGCCCGGCTCCTGATGTCGCTGTTCTTCGAGATCCCGCATCCCGCACCCCGTGACGACGCGGATGCCGCGCGCCGGTTCGACGACCTGTGGAAGGCCGTGTCCGGACCTCGGGACGGTGGTTCGGACACGGTCTAGTCAGCCGAGGCCGAGGAAGGCCTTCGCGTACGCGTCCGCCGCCGGGGCGAACCGCAGCGCGCCGTGGCCGGCGCCGGTGTGGACGTCCCGCCACCGCCGTTGCACCGGATCGTCCTCGGCCAGCCCGTGGCCGCCGCACGCGGCGAACAGCCGGTCGACGGCGCTGACGCAGAGCTCCGCGGCGGCCGCCGCGTCGCACCGGTTCTGCGCGACGGTCCGCGTGTCCACCATGCCCCGGTCGGCGCGGTCGGCGGCCTCCCGGAGCAGCAGGCGGGCGGCGGACGCCTCCGGCGAGGACCGGGCGAGCGCCTGCCGGGCGTCCGGATCCGGCGACAGACGCGCGGCTCGCGTGGAAACACAGTCCGCCACCGCGCCCAGGGCGGCTCCGACCAGGGGGGCGGCGAACATCACCGCCGCGACCAGCGTGTAGGGCACGTTGTGGCACCGTGCCTGCCGGGCGCTCCGGGTGCCGAGCAGTTCCGGCAGCGCGACCGTGCGGTGCTCGGGGACGAGCGTGTCGCACAGAACCACCGTGTTGGTCCCCGTCCCCCGCATACCGGCGGCCTGCCAGGTGTCCTCGACCACGAAGTCCCCGGCCGGGACGGCGAAGATCCGCACCGTCTCCCCGTCGCCGTCCGGCACCGTGCTGGCGAGCAGCACCCAGTCGGCGAAGTCCACCCCGCTGGCCCGGCCCCACTCGCCCCGAAGCAGCCAGCCACCCGGCACGGGCGTGGCCCGGCCCGACGGCGGCATGACGGACGCGGAGATCAGGGTGTCCGGGCCGGAGCCCCAGATCTCCTCCCGCGCCTGCTCGGGCAGGTAGGCGGCGATCCGTCCGTGCGCGGCGAACAGAGTCGCGCACCACGCGGTCGAGGGGCAGCTCTCGCCCACGGTGATCGCCGCCTCCACCAGTGGTGCGAAGCCTCCGGCCGCCCCACCCCACCGGCTGGGGACGAAGTGCCGGGGGAATCCCGCCTCCACCAGCGCGGCCACCGACTCCCGCCGAAGCCGGCGCGAACCGTCCACCTCGGCGGCGTACCGGGCCGCGCGGTCCACGAGTTCGGTCACGTCCAGACGGTGGTCCGGAGACACCGAGGTCAGCGTCATCGGCGGTCCTGCCCGCTGCTCGTGTCAGGGCCCAGCCTGAGCTCGACCGTGCCGGCGGCGACCTCGTCGCCGTCCTGCTCGGCGACGACGCGGACCACCATCCGGTCAGCGTCGCCACCGCCGGGCCGCGGCCTGGCGGTGATCCGGACCGGGGTGTCGAGTTCGCAGAAACTCGCGAACTCGCTCCGCAGACCGGTGACCGTGGCCCGGTGACCGGCCGGCGGGTGGGTCACGGCGAGCGCGGCCTGCCGGAACGCCTCCAGCACCACCATGCCCGGCACGTGGTCCACATGGTGGTCGACCATCTCGGCGTTGCTGTCGTCGAGCCGCAGCAGCCAGCTGTTGGCGTTTCCGTCGTCGGCCAGCAGCACGTCCTCCTTGCGCTGGCGCCCGACCTCGCCGGGCGAGAGCGGGCAACCGATGAAGGGCACGGACTCGTGCAGCGGGGGCGCCGCCTTCCGGCCGCGTATCGCCTGGTACACGCGCGGATCCACCGCCTGCGAAAGAAGGCTGCCGTGCCCGCAGACCACCCCGGCCACGCTGACCTCGACCTCCAGGCGCATGCACAGCCGGCGGCAGGTCCACTTGGCGGTGGGAGCGCAGGTGACCCGCAGGTTGACCGGGAGCCACGGCGTACGGGAGGGAGGCGTGGTGCCGTCGATTTCGAGCGTGACCGCGCCGAGGATGAACTTGTGCGTCTCGGGCACCCCGTAGAAGCGGTGCTGAATGTAGTAGCCGGCCTGCCGGAGTGCTTCTGTCGGCAGCATCGGGTCGGTCCAGCCGGAGTCGTCCTGCTGGTAGAGGCAGTGGTCGCGCGGCAGCATGGCCGCGATGATGAAACTGTCCGGCGCCTGCCGGACTCCGTCGGTGAGCAGCACGCGCTCGGCCGCGGACTTGTGGACCAGTTCGCGGGACACGAAACGCGGGCCGGGTAAGTGCGCGCCGCCGGCGGGCTCTGGCATTGCATCCCAGTCCCAGGTGAACGGGGACGACGACTGCCAGGTAGTCGGCAGGGTGACGTCTTCTGCCGATAGTTGAGCACTCATCTCTGATCCCTTCTGATCTGGACCTTGCGCGATCGCGTGCGATGGTGTCCTAGGTCACACGGAGAAAAATATACGTCCGTGAAGGTATATTTTGGAATGACTCGGAGGATTGCCGCGCGAGTTGACGAGGTGATCAGTGAACAGAGGTGAAACATACCTGGAAGGCGGTACGCTGAACGGGAGCCCCACAGAACGGATCACGCGTGTGAGTAAGATCGGCACTCCCAGAACCACCATCACGCACCGAGCGCAGCCGCGCAACGCGCCGCAGCAGGCACGGGCCGCGCAGACCCGGGCCCAGGTGCTCGCCTCGGCGGCCGAGCTGTTCGCCGACCGCGGATACCCGCACACCTCCATCGACCACATCGCCAAGCAGGTCGGCATGACCAAGGGCGCGGTGTACTTCCACTTCCGCGACAAGAAGGACATCGCCGCCGAGATCGTGCGCGAGCTGTACAACCGGTGGCGCGTTCGCATCGACGAGGCGCAGGCCATGGGCCTGCCGCCGATGGAGACGGTCGAGGCGCTGCTGAAGAACGCCGCCGACAAGTTCTTCGAGGACGACATCGTCAAGGCCGGAGCCAGGATCCAGGCCGAGCGTTCGCTGTCCGACACGACCCTGCCCGAGCCCTACGTCGAGTGGATCGCCACGCTCTCGACGCTGCTGGCGAAGGCGAGCGGCGCCGGTCAGCTCCGCGAGGGCATGGACCCCGAGTCCGCCGCGTACATGCTCGTGTCGGCGTTCTTCGGCCTGCAGCACGTCTGTGACGTCCTCAACCAGCGCGCCGATCTGCCCCGCCGCTGGGAGGAGATGAGCCGCCTGCTCTTCGCCTCCATCGCCGCCTCCCCGCAGTAGGACGACCGCCGGGAGCCCACCCAAGGAGACCTTCGCATGTCTGCTTCGATCCTCCCGGCAGTTCCCCTCGGCGCCGGCGGTCCGCCGGTCGGCGCCCAGGGCCTCGGCTGCATGGGCTTCAGCGAGTTCTACGGACCCACGGCGCCGGCCGAGGCCCGGGAGACCCTGCGGATCGCCCTCGCCCTGGGCGTCACCATGTTCGACACCGCGGACCTGTACGGAGACGGCGACAACGAGAGGTTCCTCGGTCCCTTCGTCCGCGCGCACCGCGACCGGGTCTTCCTCGCCACCAAGTTCGGCATCGTCCGGCGGGCGGGCGAGAAGTCCTGGAGCGAGGTCCGCGGCGACCGCGCGTACGTACGCCAGAGCGTCGACGCGAGCCTGAAGCGCCTCGGCATCGACGAGATCGACCTCTACTACGCGCATCGCCGCGACACGTCCGTCCCCATCGAGGAGACGGTCGGCGCCATGGCCGAGCTGGTGCGGGAGGGCAAGGTGCGCCACCTCGGCCTCTCCGAGGTGACCGGGGCCGAACTGCGCGCGGCGCACAGCGTGCACCCGATCGCGGCACTGCAGTCCGAGTGGTCGCTGTTCACCCGCGACATCGAGGCGTCCGTGGTTCCGGCGGCAGCGGAGCTCGGCGTGGCACTCGTCGCCTACTCGCCCCTCGGCCGGGGCTTCCTCACCGGAGCGTTCACCGGCGCTCAGGGGCTGAGCACCGGCGACGTCCGGCTGAAGATGCCCCGGTTCACCGGCGACCACGCCGACGCGAACGCCGCGCTCCTCGAACCGGTCCGCGACATCGCCGCGCGCCGCGAGGTCACCCCCGCGCAGGTCGCGCTCGCCTGGGTTCACCAGCGTTCCCGGGTCCACGGCCTTACGGTTCTACCCATTCCCGGCACGCGTTCTCCCGCCCGGCTCCGGCAGAACGTCGCGGCCGCGACGATGACCTTGTCGGACGGCGAGCTCGCCGCGCTGGAACCGCTGGCGGCGAAGGTGGCCGGTGCGCGTTACCCGGACATGAGCTCCACGGCCACCGCCCGCGAGTGACATCGGGCCTCTCGCTGGACTCGGGGCGGCGGCGGCGCGGTTCAGTCCGGGCGGTCGAGGTCGGTGGCGGCCAGCGCCCGGGCCATCGCGGTGCGGTTGCGGACGCCGAGCTTGCGGTAGACGCTTCCGAGGTGCGTCTCGACCGTCTTGGGCGTGACGTTCAGCTCCTGGGCGATCTGGCGGTTGGTCCGGCCTCGGGCCGCCAACCGGGCCACCCGCCACTCTCCGGGCGTCAGCCCGGCCCCGTGCGGCTCCGGCGGCCGCGTACCGGCCTCGCTCAGTGCGGTCCGCGCCCGCCGCGCGAGTTCCGCGGCTCCGCACTCCTCCGCCAGCCGGAGAGCCTCGGCCAAAGCGGCCCGGCCGGCCTGGGGGTGACGCTGCCACGTGCGGCGGCCGAAGGCGTGCAGGGCCGTGGCGAGCTCCAGCCTGGCCGGGCCCGTTCGCAGTACCCTTACCGCCTCCTCCAGCAACTCCGGCTCGGCCCGGCCTCCGGTCACCGTCGCCGCCACACGAAGCGCTCGGCCGAGGGTGCGTGGGGCGCCCCACCGGCGGGCCAGGTCGAGATCCTCGGCGGCCAGCGCCAAGGCCGCGTCGCGGGTCCCCAGGACGTGCTTGCCCAGTGCGGCGACCATCCGCCACGGATGCGAGGCCGGGTTCAACCAGCCGTCCGCGAGCAACCGGCGGCCCACCTGCTCCGCCTGCCGGACCGCCTGCTCGGCCCGCCCATGGGCGAGATCCACCCGGGCGGCCAGCAGGTCCAGCCGGCAACGCAGGGCCTTGTAGGGCGGGACTTCGGCGGACGCTCGGGCAAGCGCCTCGGCCGCGGCGGCCGGCCGCCCCTGTGCGAGGTGCGCCTCCGCCAGGATCTCTCCGCCGTAGACCGGGGCCAGCGGGACCGGCACCCTGCCGATCAGTCGTACCGCCTGCCGGATGCCGGCCTCGGCCTCGGCGAGGTGACCGCGCGACAGCAGCGCGTGCACCCTGAGGTAGCCGATCGGCGCGGCCAGGTACGACGAGCCCGCTTCCCGCGCCGCGGACCAGTCGTGGTCGAGATGCCGCAGCGCGTCGTCATGGTCGGCGTCGATCAGGACCAGGTAGGGAAGCGACGACGACGCGTCCTGGTAGGCCATGCCGGACGAGCGCAGCCGCAGCACCCGCAGTGCCGCGGAGACGGCCGCGTCCCGGTCGAGATCGATGACGGCGGTTCGGAACGCGGTGAACGCGTCGAGCTTGCACCGCACCTCGTCGCCGAGCCTCGGCGCGGCCGAAAGCACCGCCAGGTGCTGCGCACCGGTGTGCCGCAGGTCCAGCTCGGCCACCGCCGCCGCGATGATCTGCGTCCGCAGCCGGTGCTCCAGCTCCGCATGCCCGTCGCCCAGCTCGGTGAGGGCGTTCTCCAGAAGGGCGATCGCGTCGGCGTTGCGGCCGTTGAGGATCACCGCACGAGCGAGCAGCTCGGTGATCTCGGCGCGCCCGGCCGCGTCCGGGGCCAGCGCGGCCGCGCGTCGCAGATAGCCGATCGCGGCCGGCCAGTCGAGCCAGTACGCGATGCGGCCGGCCATCCGTACCAGCTCGGCGGTCGCCTGCGGGGTGGGCGGCTCCTGCAGGGCCCGCTCCAGGAACGCCAGCGCGGACCGTGACGCCCCCCGGCTGGACGCGTGGTTCGCGGCGGCCACCAGCGTGTCCACCACCCACGCGTCGCCTGAGGGCAGGGTTTCGAGCAGGTGGGTGGCGACCAGCGGTGCGGGCTGCCCGGCGGCGAGCAGCTCGGCCGCTCGCCGATGCAGGCGGCTGCGCTCCACCACGGCGATGCCGGAGTACACGGCGTGCCTGGTCAGGGCGTGCACGAACTCGGGCCGCCCGCCGCCGCGCAGGACGCCCGCGGCCACCAGTTCGTCCTGGCCCCGGGTGAGTGTCTCCGGGCCGCCCGCGAGTTCGGCGACGAGCTGCGGGTCGGCCTCCTCGCCCAGGACGGCGCATGTCTGCGCGACCCGCACGGCGTCGGGGGTGAGGTGCGCGAGCACGGCGCCCATCCACTGGCTCAGCGCCGGCCCGCCGAGCGCACGCAACGCCTCCTCGTCACCCTCGGCCGCCGTGCCGCCCGCGGCAGCGGCGGCTGCCGCCAGCTCCCGTACGAACAGCGGGTTGCCGCCGGTCAGGCGGTGGCAGGCCGCGCACAGCCGGGTGTCCGCCGCCTCGCCGTTGACGGCGCGCACCAGGCGGGCCGTGGCGGCCGGCGTCAGCGGAGCCGGCCGCAGCACCGTCACGGCCGGATCGGCGGCGAGCTCCGAGCACGGCCCCGGCGCGGCGGCCGGCCGGCCGGCCAGCACCATCGCCAGCGGCAACTCGGCCATGCCGGGGAGCATGTGCAGGAACACGCGCAGCGAGGGGTCGTCGGCCCAGTGCACGTCGTCGACGACCAGCGCCACCGGGCCGGCCTTGGCGACGTTCACCAGCAGCCGGTACAGCACGTGGAACGCCCCCGGGTCACCGGGCGCGGGCCCGTCGAGGTGCGAGTCGAGCAGCGCGAGCGCCCGGTGGGCGGGACCCCGCAGCAGCCGCACCCGCTGGGCGGTGTCGGCGCCGAGCAGCACCGGTTCGACCAGCTGACGCAGCACGCCGTAGCCGGACCGCTGCTCCAGCCGGCTGCCGCGGGCACCGAGCACCCGGCAGCCCGCCGTCCTGCCGAGGCGGCGGGCGGCGCCGGCCAGCGCGCTCTTGCCGATGCCGGCCGGGCCCTCGATCAGCACCACGCCGCCCTGTCCGCGCGCCGCCGCGGAGAACAGCTCCCGCATCCGCCCCACCTCGGCGTCGCGCTCCAGCAAGGACGGTCCGTAGTCCACCCCGGCAAGTCTGCCAGCCGGGGATGATAAGGCGATATCGGATGGATCGCCTCGGGGATTTCCCTAGGAAATGGCGTTGAATCCGCCGGCGTCCGGCGCCGAAGGCGCCCGGCCGGCATCTCTGAGCTGCGGTAACGCGCCGCCGGCGGAGACAGGGGGTGACACTGGGGGGGACCCCGATGCCCCGGGGCCGCCGGTTGGCCGATCTTCTGATGGCGGCGCCCACACGGGGCGGGCGTCCGCCGGCAGAAGGAGGGCGCATGGTCACGGCAGAGGGGCTCGCCGCTTACCTCGATATTCGTCGCGATTCGCGTGGACACCTGCCGCAGCGGCTCATGGAGCAACTGGCCGAGGCGATCCGCGCCGGCCTCCTGCCCGCCGGGACGCGGCTCCCGTCCACCCGGGCGATGGCCCTGCTGCTCGGGGTGTCCCGCGGGGTGGTGGTGTCGGCCTACGAGCTGCTGCTCGCCCGTGGCTTCGTCGAGGGACGGCCCCGCTCGGGCACGTACGTCATGGGCGAGCCCTCACCGTATCGCCGGAGCATCCCCTCGCCGCCCGTCCGGCCGGTCGTGGCGGACTTCACTCCCCGAGCCGCCGCGCCCGGCGCCTTCCCGCTGGCCGCCTGGAGGTCCGCCTGGCGCCAGGCCAGCTACCTGCCGCCGAACGGAGAGGCGGCTCCGCTGGGGTCGGCCGCCCTCCGCGAGGCCGTCGCCGAGCACCTGCACCGGACCCGCGGGCTCGGTGTCGAGGCCCGTGACGTGGTGGTGGCCGTCGGGCTGCGGCAGGCCTGCTGGTTCCTGTTCGAGGCGATCGGACAGCTGATCGGGCAGCGGGAGGCCGGAGCGGCGGCGGTGGCCGTCGAGCAGCCGGCGCCGGAGTATCCCGTGCGGGCCGCCCGGCAGGCCGGATGGACGACCCACGCGCTGCCGGTCGACACGGAGGGCGCACGGGTGGACCTGCTGGACGGGTCGGACGGGGTACGCGCCGCCGTCGTGTTCGCCGAGGGCAACCATCCGTTCGGCGCGGTGCTGTCGCAGCCCCGCCGGCGGATGCTCGCCGCGTGGGCGCGGCGGACGGGCGGATATCTGGTGGACATCTGCACGGAGCAGACCGGAGCAGGGGACAGGCCGCTTCCGTCGCTGCTCGACCTGGCGAGCGGGCGGGTGGTCCTCGCGGGGACGCTGGGCGACGGCCTCGCCCCACCGGGGTTGGCGTACCTGGTGCTGCCGCGTCCACTGGTGCCTCTGGTCGCACGGGTCGCGGGCGGTGACGACGGGCGGCTCGGCGGGACGGCGCAGGCGGCGTTCGCCCGGCTGCTCGGTGACAGGACGATCGCCCAGCACGTCAGGCGCGCGTCGCGGCTCCACGTCCGGCGGCGCGAGGAGGTACGTGCCGCGCTGGCACCCGTCGGACGACCCGCGCGGCTGGTTCTCGGCCCCCGCGGTGCCAGTGCGGCACTGCTGTTGCCCCGCCAGACCGTCGATCCCGTGGTGACCGAACTCGCGGGCCGCGGTGTGACCGTGGGCCGTCTGTCGGACCTGTACCAGGTCCGGGCCGGGGACGATCCCGACGGAATCGTCCTCGGTTTCGGCCACCTGACCGACGAGGAACTGCACCACGGCCTGCTGGCCGTCCGCACGGTGCTGGCCGGCCTGACCCGGGCACGGGCCGGCCGGGGCGCCGACGGCGTGCCCGCGCACCCGCGTCCGGCACGGCCCGCGTCCGGACGCCGCCCGCACGGCGGCGGCGGCGACACCGAGCTCACTCCCGGCGCGCCGAGGCCTCGGTCATCGGCGGGTCCGCGGCGGTCTGGCGGTCCCCGCCGCAACGCGGTCCAGCGCGTGGACCAGCTCGACCCGGCCGCCGATGCGCAGCTTGCGATAGGTGTTGGTCAGATGCAGCTCGACGGTCTTGGGAGTGACGAACAGAGTCTCGGCGATTTCGCGGTTGGACAAGCCTGTGGCTGCCAGCTCGGCGACCCGGCGCTCTGTTGAGGTCAGCGCGGTGGCGCCGGGCCCGGCCGAGGCGGTCCGGGACCCGGCCGCCCCCGACATGGCGTCCACGCGCTCGCGCAACGGGGGACAGTCGCACTGGGCCGCGAGCTCGGCGGCGTCGTCGAGCAGTTCGCGCGCCCAGCCGCGCTGACCTCGCCCGCCCGCCGCCGCGGCCAGGTCCACCAGCGCCTTGGCGTACTCCAGCCGGGCAGGCGATCCGGCGAGCACGTCGACCGCCTCGGCCAGCAGCGGGAAGCCGTCCCGTGCGCCGAGCACGACGCCGGCGACCCGCAACGCGCGGCCCAGCGGCCGGGGCGCGCCCCAGCGGCGGGCCAGGGCCACCTCGGCCAGCGCGAGCTCCGCCGCCCGGTCGCCGTGACCCAGCCGGTGCAGGGTGCGGGCCGCCTCGGTGCGCCAGGGCATGAACGCGGGGTTGTCGCCGCCGAAGCGGGCGAAGAGGCGGCCGGCGTCCAGCGCCGCGGCCACCGCCCGCTCACCGCCCACCGTAAGGCGCAGCAGCCGCGCCCGCGTGTCGGCGTAGAAGTACATGGGACCGGCAGGCGGCGGCTCCTCCGGCAGACCGGCCCAGGCCAGTGCGGACCGCGCGCCGGCCAGGTCGCCGCGCTCGGCCAGAATGTCGGCCAGGAACGGGGCGACGAAGGGCCGGCCGAGCCGTACTCCAGAACGCTCGACGGCCTCCACCGCCGTACGCGCCTCCCGCTCCGCCTCGGCGAGATTGCCGCGCCACAGTTCGTGGAGCGCCGCCAAGGCGTGCACCGGCCCGTACGCCCGGACGCTGCCGCGGCGGTACGCCTCCCGCCGGGCGTGGTCGATGCTCGTGCCGACCAGGTCGTCCTCGGCGGCCAGGAGTGCCAGCCAGCCGCACACGAGTGGGCTGTCCCCGGTGCCGAGGCGCACCAGCAGCCCGTCGGAAAGGCCGCGGCGGGCGGCCGGCGCCGCCTGTGGACGGGCCTCGAACGCGGCCCGCAGGGCGAGCACGCAGTCCAGCGCCCGCCCGCCGGCGCTCGGCGGTTCGTCGTCGCCCGCGGCCTGCCCCACCTCGTCGATCAGGTGGAGCTGACCGGGTTCCAGCACGGTCACATTGACCAGGTACGCGTCCAGATGCCGGCGCAGCCCGGCGTCGTGGGGAGGGGACGCCTCGCCCAGCGCCTGCCGCGCGTCACGCCAGGCCCGTATCGCCGCCTCCGTGTCGCCGCCGAGCAGCAACGCCTCCCCGAGCCGTAGACCGGCCACCGCCCGGGCGGCGGGCTCGACGGCCGACGCCAGGGCCTGTTCGCCGTAGCGCGCGGCGGCCTCGACGTCGCTGTGCAGCGCGACATCGGCGAGCTGGTCGACCAGGACCTGACGGTCCTCGTCGCCGGTCGCCTCGGGCAGCGCCCGCCGCAGATAGGTGTACGCGCTGTCGGGGGAGCCGCGGAACAGCGCCGTCTCCGCGGCCCGCCGCAGGTATCCGGCCGCGCCCGGCACCACGCCCGGAGGCACCTGCAGGATCTGGGCGGCGATCCGCTCCGGCTCCGCGCCCGTGGCGGCCAGGTGCAGCGCCGCCGCCCGGTGTCCCCGTATCCGGCGGGAGGTGTCCAGGTACTCGTAGGCCGACCGCTGCAACAGCTGGTGCGGGTAGCCGAACCGGCCGGCGGGCGCGCGGACCAGTACGTGGCTCCGGATCAGCCGATCGACGGCGGTCGCGGTGGCCTCGACGCCGAGGCCGGAGACGGCCGAGATCGCGGGCAGATCCGCTTCGTTGCCCAGAAGCGCGACGGCATGCGCCACATCGACGACGTCCTGCGGCATGTTTCCCAGGTGGGGCCGTATCCGGCACGGCAGGAGCACCGTGTCCAGCAGGGTGGCGTTGCCGCTCGTGGGTGCGATGCCCTGTTCGACGCAGCCTCGGGCCAGCTCGGTCAGCAGGAGCGGGTTGCCACCGCTGGAGTCGTGACAGGCGGCGACGAAGGCGTCGTCGGGCCGGGTGCCGAACATCGTCGCGAGGACGGCGGCGGTGCCGGTCGGTCCGAGCGGGCGCAGCCGTACGAACTCGGTGCTGGGCGTGCGCAGGATCTCGGCCAGCAGGTCGGGGACCGGCGCGCCGGACGTCAGCGCCAGCATCACGGTCAGCGGCAGGCCGTCCAGCCGGGGCAGCAGGTAGGCCAGCAGCCGCAGAGAGGGCGAGTCGGCGTACTGGACGTCGTCGACGACGAGAGTCAGCGGTTCCGCCGTGCACGCGTTCACGACCAGCCAGTACAACCCGTGCAGGACCGCGAGGTCGCCGACCGGCCGGATCGCCTCGACGGTGAACACCGACGCGGCCTGCGCGGCGGCGCCGGCGAACAGCGGACCCCGCCCGAGTTCGGCCTCCGCGGTCAGCATCGGCTCGAACAACTGCCGCGCGACGCCGTAGGCGAACTCGCGTTCCAGCGGCGAACCCGCGGCCCGTGCGACTGGTCGGCCGTCCTGACGCAGCCGCTCGCGCACCTCGGCCAGCAACCGCGTCTTGCCGATCCCGGGAGGACCCTCGACGACGAATATCCGCCCGCCCGTATCAGGAGTAACGGCACGCGCCGCGTCGACCAGGATGGAGACGCCCTCGTCCCGCTCCTGTAGGGGCGGGTGCGCTGATCTCGGGACCATCCTGCGTTCGTGGTAGGGCGGTGGACTGGCCGGCGAGTGCGACGCCGCCGGTTTCACCGCGGTGGCTGACCGCGATTAACTTCTCACAGCATAACAAAATGGGTGGTTATTGCGCACCAAATTACCGGATGCGGCGATTACTGGTCCATGGAATGCGACGGCGAAGTGGTCCATTACGGACACCGCACGGCGGCGATCCTGACATGGAACGCGAAGGGTGCACATCAGGCACCCAGAAGCACGCACGCAACGCAAAAGGGGCATAATGTCGACGATTTTCCGTCCCGTCCGTTTCCGTCCCACGTCGCGGAGCCTCGTGCCCGTCGGCGCGACGCTGGTCGCGGCGGTGACCGGCGCCCTGCTCACCGCCTCGCCGGCCCAGGCCGCCGATGGAGCCGGCATGTCGGCCTCGTGGAACTACTACCGGGCGGACGCGTTCCAGGTCGCCGCGACGCTGCCGGGCGTCAAGCTGACGGCATTCGGCAGCGACCAGAGCGGCTCCCGCAACCTCCACGGAACGATCGAGCACGTCGCCGACGACGGCCGGTGCTCCCGGGTGGTGATCCGGGCGATCAATGTGAGTTCCGATCTCGTCAACGAGACGACCTGCGGGAACGGCACCTACAAGACATTCAGCACCGGATCCGGCAGCTTCGACGATGGCCTTCTGGTGCTGGTCTACCGGACCATTCCCGGCACCACGAACGCCGACAAGTCACTTTTCGTCGCCATTCCGAGTTCGGCGACCGATGCCGGGGTGCGCACGACGGGCACCGGAGCGAGCTGGTCCTACTACACGGCGACGGACTACACGTACTCGCTCGTGCGTCCCGGTGTGCGGCTCACCGGCTTCGGCTCCGACGACGGCGGCAGGTCGACGCTGAACACCCTGGAGAAGACCGCGACCGGTTCCGGTTGCGCCTCTGCCAACGTCAAGGTGGGAGACGTGAACACGAGCGGGTCGACCTGCACCGGCACCGCGGCCTATTTCTCCCGCTGGAATCTCGACGGCGGCCTCACCGCGAAGGCCTGCTACAAGCCGACGAGCGCGGCCGAGGCGTGCCTGTCGACCTACCTGCCGAAGCCCGTGTGATTCCCGGCCCGGTCGGGGTCGCGGTCGCGATTGCGGTCGGGTCGGGTCGGGGCTGGGATCACAGCCAGCCCGCGTCCTCGGCGATGCGGACGGCGTCGATCTTGTTGCGGGCGCCGGTCTTGGTGATCGCGCCGGTGAGGTAGTTGCGTACGGTGCCCGCCGACAGGTGCAACCGGGCGGCGATCTCCTCGGCGGAGGCCCCTCGGGCGGCTTCGCGGAGGACCGTGGCCTCGCGTGGGGTGAGAGGGCTCTCTCCGTACTCCATCGCCGAGGCCACCAGCTCCGCGTCCAGCACCCGCAGCCCGGCCGCCGTACGCCTGATCGCGTCGGCCAGGCGGTCGCCGGGGGCGTCCTTGACCAGGAACGCCTCGATGCCCGCCGACAACGCCCGCCGCACCTGACCCGGCCGGCCCATCGCGGTCAGCACCAGGATGCGGCAGGAGGGGAGCACCTCCCGCAGCCGGGCGGCGGCGGTGATGCCGTCCAGCACGGGCAGGTCGATGTCGACGATGGCCACGTCCGGGCGCACCCGCAGCGCGGCGGGGACGATCTCGTCCCCGCGCGTCACCTCGGCCACCACCTCCAGGTCGGACTCCAGGCGCAGCAGGGCGGTGAGCGCGGCCCGGATCATGTGCATGTCCTCGGCCAGGAGGACGCGGATCACGCGGGCACCTCCATCGTCAACCGGAAGCCGCCCTCGGGCGTGTGCCCGGCCTCGACCGTGCCCCCTGTCTGCGCGGCCCGCTCCACGAGCCCGGTCAGCCCGCCACCGAAAGGCCTGGTGGTTCGCGCGTCATCAGGTGCGAGGCCGTTGTTGACGATCTCCAGGTGGGCGCGTCCCGCGCGGTTCGAGGTGGTGATGGAACAGGTGGTGGCACGGCTGTGCCGCAGGATGTTCGTGACACCCTCGCGCACGGCCCAGGCGAGCGCCTCGTCCTGCTCGCGGGACGGGGTCATCTCGGCGAGGTTGACCTGGCAGCCGATTCCGGACGACTCCAGCAGCGCCGTGGCCCGGTGCACCTCGTCGGCGAGCGTCATCCGCCGGTAGCCGCGAGCCACCTGACGCACCTCCAGCGCGGTCTCCCTCGCCACCTGGACCAGCGCGCCGACCTCGGTCTTCGCGGCGGGGAGATCGCGGTCCATGAGCCGGGCGGCCAGGTCGCCCTTCAACACGATCGCGGTGAGGCTCTGGCCCAGGCCGTCGTGCAGGTCGCGGGAGATCCGCAACCGCTCCTTCAGCACCGCCGCCTCCGCCAGGTCGGCCCGCGCCTGCTCCAGTTCGGCGGTGACCCGGACCAGCCGTACCACGACGTAGATCATGGCGCCGGTGATGACGATGGTGAGGGCGTAGAAGTACGAGCCGGTCACGTTGTGGAAGATCCCCTGGAGCCACCAGAACTCCGCCGCCGCCATCGTCGTCACCAGGACGCCGCCCCAGCGCAGCGGGAGCAGCAGGAGCACCGGCCCGGCCAGGAGCGGCGCGGTCCCGGCCGACCAGCCGGTGAACCCGAGGACCTCCGGCAGGTAGGCCGCGACCGCCTGCACCGCCAGTGTGGCGGGGAGCCATCGGGATCGGGCGCCCGTGAACGCCTGCCGTACGTGCAGGAAGTGCGGCCAGTAGAAAGCGGCCAGCAGCACGAGCAGCCGGGCGTTGACCGACGCGGAGGCCGTCGCGAGGGAGGCCACCAGGGGGATGATCGTGTAACCGACGGAGACCAGGACGATCAGCGCGATTCCGAGCCGTCGCGCGGAGGTGGAGTTCATGACCGGCCCATTATGACTTCCGGGTCTCCCAGCGGAACCACCTCCTGATCGAGAGCAGCGCGACCCCCGCCCACACCGCCAGGACCAGAGCCGGTACGGCCGCCGCCGCCAGGTCGGAGCCGAACGTGCCCGGCCCGTAGGAGGCGCGGACCGCGTCCACCACCGCGCTGGTGGGCAGGGCGGCGAAGAACGGGTGCAGCCAGGAGGGCAGCAGGTCCACGATCGAGCCCATCGCCCCGGACGCGAGGCCGGCCAGGAAGAAGAACGGCAGCGTCATGGGCGCCGCGAGCTCCCCGCGCGGGATCGCGGCCGTCCACGCCACCCCCAGCGTCGCCATCACCGCCGAACCCGCGACCGCGAACACCGCGAAGAGCACCGGATTCCTCGGCAGCGGCACATCGGCCAGGAGGTGTACGGCCACAGCTGAGACGATCATGAGGATGACCGTCTGCGTGACGGTGTTCGCGACCTCGCCGAGGAGGATCTGCCGGTCGGTGAGCCGGGTGGCGCGTAGCCGTTTGAGCAGGAGCTGGTCGCGGCGCATGGTCAGGGCGACGGTGATGTTCAGGAACGCGGTCCCCGACAGGATGAGCGCGAGCGTCCCCACGAACATCTGCGCCGCGGCCGTGACGCCGCCGGCCGTGACGTTGCGCATCAGCGTCGGCATCCCGATCGCCAGGCCCAGCGGGGTGATCACGGAGGCGGGCAGCGTGCCCTTGTCGCGCCAGAACAGCCGGGCGCTCAGCTTGTAGGTGGCCGTGAGGCTCATCGGCGTGGATCCCATCGGAAGAGGAAGCGGACGGCGACCAGGGCGAGGAGGGCCCAGACGGTCAGGTTCAGGACGGGCCCGGTCAGCGTCGCGAGCTCGCCGCCCCTGTAGGCGAGCCCGGCGATCTCGACCATCGCTCCGGTCGGCAGCAGGTCGAGTGCCCACCGGACCCAGCCGGGGAGGAGGCCGGTGACGAACGGCCCGTACGCTCCCGCCCCGAGCGCACTGGCCAGCATGAACGGGATCGTGGCGGGGGCGTTCAGGTCGGGGCGGCGGGTCACGATCGAGAAGACGACGCCGATCAGCGCCAGCACCCCGGCCACCACGACCACGCACGCCGCGAACAGCAGCGGCAGCTCGGGTGGCGGCAGGTAGGTGAAGGTGTAGAGGATCACCGAGACGAGGGCCGACAGGAGAGCGGCCTGCGTCACCATGTTGACCAGCTCGCCGCCGACGATGGCCCGCCCGCGCAGGCCCGAGGCGCGTAGCCGCTTGAGAACCAGCAGCTCCCGCCTGGCCGACAGCGTCACGGCCGTCTGGGTGGTCGCGACGATGGTCAGGAGCGTGGCGAGCATGCCGAGATGCATGCCGAGCACCACCTTCACGTCGCGGCTCCTGAGCGCGGCGGCGATCAGCAGCGGCAGGCCCGCGCCCAGGCAGACGCCGAGCACCGCGACGCCGCCCACGGCCCGGCCGTCGCGCCAGAACAGCCGCCCGCCCAGCCGCGCCACGGCCAGCACGTCACGCACGGGCGTCACGGGTGGTCGTGCTGTTCTGGGCTGTTTCGCCGTTGTGGGCCAGTTCCAGGAACAGGTCTTCCAGTGAGGCCGTACGGACCTCCAGGCCGCGCAGGCGCAGGCCGCGTTCGCTGGCCCAGCCCAGCAGCGTCTGGGCGGCCAGGTCGGGATCGGGGGCCTGGACAACGGCGAGCCTGCCCCGCATGGTCGCGGGCAGCGGCAGCTCCCCGGGCTGGATCACGGAAGGCAGCTCGAACGAGACCCGCCCCACCCGCGCGGCCAGTGTCTCGGCCATGTCGCCGCCGACGACGATCTGACCCCTGTCCATGATGGCCAGGTTCGCCGCCAGCTGCTGGGCCTCCTCCAGATAGTGGGTGGTCAGCAACACGGTCGTACCCCGGGCGGCGAGGTCGCGGACGACCTCCCAGATGTTGCGGCGGGCCTCGGGATCCATGCCGGTCGTCGGCTCGTCCAGGAACAGCACATCGGGCCGGCCCAGCAGGGCCAGCGCCAGGTCCAGGCGGCGTTTCTCACCGCCGGACAGCTGCCGCACCTTCGTCTTCGCCTTCGCCGTCAGGCCCGCCAGCTCCAGCGCCTCGCTCGCGGGGCGCGCGGCGGGGGTGAAGTCACGCCAGATCTCGACCGTCTGCCCGGCGGTCAGATCGGGGAAGAACCCGGCCTCCTGCAGCATGATGCCGACGTTGCCGCGCACCTGGGCGCGGTCCCTGATCGGGTCGAGGCCCAGCACCCTGACCGAACCGGCGTCCGGCTTCTGGAAGCCGGTGAGCAACTCGATCGTCGTGGTCTTGCCCGCGCCGTTGCGGCCGAGCAGGGCGAATACCGTGCCCGCCTCGACCTCGAACGAGATGTCGTCGACCGCCTGGAAGCCGCCGTAGCTCTTGCTGAGGTGGTTCACCTGAATCGCTGCCACGCCTCGATCCTTGGCCAGGGACGACGGCGGAAACAGTGAGCAATTCACATCTTCGCGAGCAGCGTGTCACCTGATCCTGGGATTACGTGCCGTACCGGTCAGAGGCGGATGCGGATCGAGGTGGCGGATGGTCTCGTACGCCCTCAACGGGAGCCTGCGCGCGGTGCTCAGCGGATGGTGAACCAGATCGTCTTGAGCTCGGTGTACTGCTCGAAGGCCTCGATGCCGTTGTCGCGGCCGCCGAAGCCGGACGTACGGTATCCGCCGAAAGGCGTGGTGATGTTCCCCTCGGAGTAGCCGTTGACCGCGACGGTGCCGGCCCGCACGCCCCTGGCGATGCGGATCGCGGTGTCCACATTGTGCGACCACACGGTGGCGGCAAGCCCGTAATCGGAGTCGTTGGCCAGCGAGACCGCCTCTTCGAGAGTGTCGAATCCGAGGACGGCGACCACCGGCCCGAAGATCTCCTCGCGAGCCACCGCCATGTCGGGGCGTACGTCGTCCACGACCGTGGGCGCCACGTACCAGCCGCCCGTCTCGGTCAGCAGCCGCGTGCCGCCGGTCACGATCGTCGCCCCGTCGGCCTTCGCGCCCTCGATGTGGCGTAGGACCCGCTCGAGCGCGGCCTCCTCGATGAGGGGGCCAAGCTGGGTGGACTCGTCGGTCGGATCCCCGACGACACGCGACTCCGCTTCACGGGCGAGTGCGGCGACGAACCGGTCCTTGATGGCGTGGTCGACCAGGATCCGGGAGCCGGCCGAGCAGTTCTGCCCGGAGTTCCAGAAGGCGGCGTCGGCCAGATCCGCAGCCACTTCCTCAATGCGGTCGGCGTTGTCGGCCGTGACGATCTGCGGGCTCTTGCCGCCGCACTCGAGCACGATCTCCTTGAGGTTGGAGTCGGCCGAGTAGCGCAGGAACTGCCGGCCGACCGCGGTCGACCCGGTGAACGTCACCATGTCGACGTCGGGGTGCAGGCCGAGGGCCCTGCCCGCCACGGGCCCCAGGCCGGGGACGACGTTGAACACGCCGTTCGGCAGACCGGCCTCGGTTGCCAGTTCGGCGATGCGCAGCGTCGTCAGGGACGCCAGCTCCGGTGGCTTGACGACCACCGAGTTGCCCGCGGCCAGGGCGGGAGCGATCTTCCACGCGAGCATCGCGGCAGGGAAGTTCCAAGGGAGGACCGCGCCCACGACGCCGATCGGCTCACGCACCACGAGGCCCAGGTGCTCGGGCCCGGTGGCGGACACCTTGCCGAAGACCTTGTCCACCGCCTCGGCGTAGAACCGCAGCGTCGTCACCACGTCGGGGATGTCGAACTTCCGGCACTCGCTGATCGGCTTGCCCGCGTCGGCCGACTCGATCTGTGCGAGTTCTTCAGCGTTGGCTTCGATCAGCTCGGCGAGCCGGGTCAGGACCTGCTTGCGCCGCTCGGGCGCCGCCTGGCTCCAGGTGCCGGCGTCGAACGCGGCGCGCGCGGCCGCGACGGCCTTGCCGACGTCGTCAGGCGTGCAGGACGCGACCGTGATCAGGGGCCGGCCGGTCGAGGGCGCGACGGAGACGAAGGTGCCACCGTCACCGGCGTCGACGAACGCGCCGTCGATGTACGCCTGGGTCCGCACAGTGGCGGGAAGGGAGAGTGTCACGACACTGCCTTTCTGGGGAGAAGATGACGCGAGAGGTGGGCCGGAGGACGCGGGCGACGCTGTGGCGTACACGAGGGCCCGCCGCCGCACCGGGAGGTGACCGGCTCAGGAGACCAGAAGCCTGAAACGGGGGAACACCTCAGCACGGACCTCCTCCCACTGGCGGCGCAGCTCCCGATACCGATCCGCGCCCTCCACGGCGGGCTCGACCCGGGGGGAGACCTCGACCACCTGGTCCACCCCCTGGCGCGCCGAGGAGAACGCACCGGTTCCCAGGCCGGCCAGGATCGCGGCGCCGATCGACGGCGCCTCGACCCGCAGCGCGGGGACCAGCGGCTGGTCCAGCACGTCGGCCTTGATCTGGTTCCAGTCGCTCGATCGCGCTTCGCCGTCGGAGATGGTCATGGTGTCCACCCGCAGGCCACGCTCGCGCAGCACGTCCAGCAGCGCCGGGTACTGATAGGCGATGCCCTCGAGCGTCGCTCGTACGAAATGCGGCAGCCGGTGGTGACCGGAGATGCCGTGGTAGGCGGCGCGCACCTGGTCGTCCTGGACGGGAACGGTGGCTCCCTCCACGTAGGGGAAGCACAGCAGCCCGTCGCTGCCCCGCGCGATCTCGCGGGCGCCGGCGATGAGCTCGGCGTAGTCCAGCGCTCCGCCGAAGGTCGAGCGCAGCCACCGCAGGGTGGTGCCCGAGCCGACGGCGACCATCTCGTGCAGGTACCGGTCCGGCACCACGTGCGGCATCAGCCCCACGATGCCCGTCGGGTCGAATCGCGGCCGGGAGTCCACGGCACGCCAGCTCATCGAGCTGCCGGTGCCGATCGACACGTCGCCCGGGTCGATCACACCGGACCCGAGCGCGGCCGCCGGGTCGTCACCCCCGCCGGCGACGAGCACCGTTCCGGGGAGGAGCCCGATCTCGTGTGCGGCGCCGCCCAGCTCGCCGCGCGGCTCCCACGGGGCGTAGCGCACGTCGGGCAGGATCTCGCACGGGATCCCGGCGGCGGCGCACGACTCAGGACTCCACGTCCCCGTCCGCCAGTCGTTGAGAACCGACCGGGTCGGACCCGTCGGGTCGGTCCCGACGTCGTCGATGAGCCGGTAGGCCAGGTAGTCCTTCGGCTGCAACGCGTGACGGACCCGGCGCCAGACCTCCGGCTGGTGCCGCCGGGTCCACGTCAGGTTCGCCAGCACCAGTCCGGGAATCGGCAGAGTGCCCGAACGCTCGATCAGGGCTTCGCGTCCCAGGCCGTCGTACAGCGCCGAGGTCTCCTCGGGGTCGCGGCGGTCGGTCCAGTGGATCACCGGAGCCAGCACCCGCCCGGCCTCGTCCAGGAGGACGGCGATGTCACGCTGCCCCACCAGGCACAGCGCGCTCACTTCCCGCGCGCTGACACCGGCGGACGACAAGACGTGGGGGATCGCGCGAGCCAGCGCCCGGTACCAGTCGTCGGCGTCGTTCTCCGCCCAGTCCGGGTGAGGGCGGTGCATCGGGTAGGTCTGCTCGGAGATCGCCACGACGCCCTGCTCAGGGTGCACCAGGGCCGCCTTGAGCGCGGACGACCCGACGTCCGCGCCGATGAGGTACGTCATCGCACGAGACCCGGATAGGGCTTGGGCTCGGGAGCCGGCAGCGGCTCGGGCGCACCGGGGAACTGGGCGCGCCAGTACGAGGCGATCCAGTCGACCTGCTCCTGCGGCAGCTCCTCGACGTCGACGCCCAACTGCTTGATGGTCAGGAACACCTCGCACGCGCCCTCCACGACCGAGGCGGTGTGGAACGCGTGCTCGAGGTCCGCGCCGATGGCGATGAGCCCGTGGAAGCGCATGAACGTCGCGCCGCGGTCCTCCAGCGCCTCGGCGGTGAAGTCGGCCATCTGGTCGGTCTCGGGCTGAGAGTAGGGGGAGGTGTAAACCGGGCCACCGGTGGCCTCGACCAGGCCGGTGAGGATCGGCGGGAGGGTCCAGCCCAGGTTCGCCATCGTCATGACGGCCTTGCCGTGGGTGTGCACGATCGCACCGACTTCGGGGCGGCGCCTGCAGATGAGGGTGTGCATCGGCGTCTCGGACGTCGGGGCGCGCCGGCCGTCGACGACGTTGCCGTCAAGGTCGATGACGGCGATGTCCTCCGGCTCCAGGAAGTCGTACTGGGTGGAGGTCGGTGTCACCGCGAGCAGCCCGGGCTCTCCGGGGACGCGGACGCTGATGTTGCCCGCGGTGGAGTAGACCAAGCGCTCGGCTTGGAGTTTGCGGGCGTAGGCGACGACCTTCTGACGGGTGTCGAGCCACTTGGTGCTCATCGGGTCTTCCTTCTCGTAGTCGAACCATGGGTCGGGAAATGCGGGCAGTCGGGATCGCGGACCGCCGGGGCGCGGGTCCGGGAACGCGAAACTCCGCGAGTGAGGTGATCAGCGACGGCGGAACAGGGCACGCCGGGCCTGGGCGAACGCGATCCGGATCAGAACACCCAGGACGGCAGGGCGCAGGACGAGCCGCAGCAGGCCGGGAATGTCGTCGGCGTCGATCTCCACCTTGGCGGGCCAGGCACCCATGACGCCTTCCATCCGGATGCCGCCGTCCCGCGCGCGTATGCTGCGCGGCTCGAACGGCAGCTCGCCGATCGGGGAGCTGACTTTCACGGGTTTCCTCCGTTCGTTCGGGCCCAGTGGGCGGCGATGGCGCGTCCGGCCTGCGCGCGAGGCGCGATTCCCCGGGCGTCGAGGGGCTGGACGAACGTGACATGCGGGGCCCCTTCGGCCAGCGCGCCGTCGACGTTGCGGTTCGGTAAGGGCCCGGCGGCGAGGATGACCGCGTCACACGCCAGGTCCCTGGCCCGGGTCCCCTCGACGACGCGCAGCGTGTGCACGCGGTCGCGCCCGAGGACCTCCAGTCCCGTTCCTCCCGCGACCACCTGGTCGGCCCACGTGGGCGATCCGGCGCCGACGGCGGTCACGTGGCCGCCGGCCCCGCGGATCCGCTCCGCGATGTGCGGCGCCCACGGCCCGTCGCCCACGATCACGGCGCGCTTCCACAGCCGGACGCCGGTGCTCAGCAGGTGATCGGCCACGGTCGCGGGCAGCACTCCCGCGGGCCGTTCACCGACGATGTTCAGGTCGGAAGCGGTGGCGGGGCGGAGTCCTCCCGCGTAGAACAGGTGGTCGGCCTCGACCCACCGGATCGTGCCCGGTGCGGTCAGCAGCAGACGCCGGTCGGTCCAGACGGCGGCCGCGGCCCCGAACCGGAATTCGACACCGGCGTCGGTCGCGGCGCGGACCAGCTCGCGCACCTCGGGCTCGTCCCACCCGGACTCGCCTCCGGCGACCGGGACCCGGTCGATCAGCAGTACGTCGTGTCCGCCACTTCGAGCGAGCTCGGTGGCGCAGCCCAGGCCGCTCGGGCCGGCGCCGACGACCAGCAGGCGGCTCACGACCCCACCGTCCCGCGCACGGTGTGGCGCACGGTATCCGGCCCGCACCCGGTCGCCATCGCCGTGAGGAACGAGATGCCGGCCAGGCACAACGAGCCTTGGCATCGCCCGTAGCCGGCCCCGGTGCGCTTGCGCACACCGTCGATGGACGTCGCCGGGACCGGGGCGCTCAGCGCCGCGTCGATCTCGGCGGCGCTGACATGCTCGCACGCGCAGACGACCTGCCCGTACAGCGGGTCGACCTCCGTGAGCCGCTCGGGCTCGGGCGCGGTGCGCAGGCGTGGGATTCGCGGCAGCGCGGTGTGCGCGTCGGGCCGCTCGACCGCGTCCAGGCCGGCGGCCTGGAGCAGATCGAGGGTGTACTGCGCCGCGGCCGGGGAGATGCTCACCCCTGCCGAGCGGTCGGTGACGTGCACCAGGTTCGGCACGTGCGCGTCCACACGCAGGCGGTGCGGTTCGTCGCCGGCCGGGCGGTTGGCGGCGAAGGTCTTGATCGCGTACGCCTCGGCCACGGCGGGCACCAGCCGAGCCGCCTCGGCGACGACCCGGGCGATCGTCTCGGCATCGGTGGCCCGGTCGTCCGGGTCGGTCACGTCGGTGGCCGTCGGGCCCAGCAGCGCCGAACCGTGCGTGGTCGGCACGACGTTGATGCCCTTGGTCTCGGGAAGGTGGGTGCAGAACACGATCTGGCGCAGGGCGCCGGCGAAGGCCCTGTCGACCACGACGTACTGCCCCTTGCGCGGCCAGGTCACCAGCGGCTCACCACCGGCCATCCGGGACACGGCGCCCGCGCCGACGCCCGCGGCGTTGACGACGAACCGTGCGCGGTAGCGTCCGGCATCGGTGGTCACCGTGCTGGTGCCGTCGTCCTCGTGCTCGATCGCCTCGACCCGCTCGCGCAGCCGGATCACCGCACCGTTGGCGGCGGCCAGACTGACGAACGCGGCCGTCAGGCGCATCGGGTCGATGACGCCCTCGTCCGGCAGGGACAGGCCGGCGACCGCGTCGGGGGTCACCAACGGCTCCGCCTCGCGTACCTCGCCGGCGCTGAGGATCCGCACCCGCACACCGCACGCGGCCGCCTCAGCCCTGGTGTGCTCCAGCCGCTCGGCCTCGCGCTCGCTGAGGGCCACCATCAGGCCGCCGATGCGCCGGTAGGGCACGTCCAGGCGCTCGCACAGCTCCTCCCACAAGGGGTTGGAGGCGTTGATCAGCTCGGTCTCAAGCGTGCCCGGTCCGCCGTAGTACGACACCGCCACCCCGGCGTTGCCCTTGCTCGCGTGCTCCCCGACGTCACCTTCGGCCTCGAGCAGACATACGCTTGCGCTGGTGCGCGCCAGCCGCTCGGCCACAGCTGTGCCGAGGACGCCGCCACCGACCACCACCACGTCGTAGCGCGTAGTGGTCATCGGCCTCACCTCCGTCTCGAGATCGACGCCGGGCAGCGTCATCGCCGCGGGATCTGCCACCCGCGGCCGAACCCACCACCCACGATCAAATTATGTTCGAAGCGATGGATCTGAAGTTCGTTTCGAACATTACTCACTATCGCAAAAAACAGGCAAGTGTTGACATGTGAACCAGAACGATGTTCGATGCTCCGCAATACACCGAGGCGTCAAGGGTCGGGCAGCGGGGCCTGCCCCGCCCTTGAGATCTGAGTGCCTCGGACCGTTCGGCGGCCCGCACGACCCACGCGCCGGGCCGCAAGAAGAAAGTGGGCACATCGATGCAGACGCAGCCCCATCCGGACTCACCCCAGGCCGCACCGGGCCCCGGCTCCCCATTCGCCGCCGATGGAAGCAAGACGCACTCGGGCGATCACGGGCTCAAGCCCAACTCGCTCGGCGCGCCGGCGATCGCCTTCTACATCATCGCCGCAGCCTCGCCCCTGACCGGCGTCGTCGGCCTCGTGCCGATCATGATCGGCCTCGGCAACGGCGCCGGCACCCCCGGCGCGTTCATCATCGCCGCGGGCATCCTGCTGCTGTTCGCGGTGGGCTACCTGGCCATGAGCCGACACGTGGCCAACGCCGGCGCCCTGTACGCCTACACCACCCTCGGCCTGGGCCGCGTCGTCGGCCTCGGGTCGGCCGCGGTCACCGTCTTCGCCTACAGCTGCATCCAGTTCTCCCTGTACGGCGGCTTCGGCTACTACCTGTCCTCACTGCTGCACGACGCGGCAGGCCTCGACGTGCCCTGGTGGGTGTGCGCGATCGTCGCGATGCTCGCCTGCCTCGCACTGGGACTGCAGGGCGTTCACGCCGGCGGCGTCATTCTGGGCGTGCTCATCACCCTCGAGTGCACCATGCTCCTGACCCTGGGCGCCGGGATCGTGTTCAGCCCCGACACCGCCGCCGCGAGTGAAGGCTTCAGCCTCACCCCGTTCTCCATCCCCACCGTCTTCGCCGTCGGTGTCGGGGTGTCCGTCATGCTGGCCCACACGACGTTCATCGGGTTCGAAGGATCGGCCATCTATGCGGAGGAGGCCAAGAACCCCCGGCGCACGATCCCCCGCGCCACCTACTTCGCCGTCGTCTTCATGGCCTGCGTCTACGCACTGACCTCCTACCTGGTCATCAACGCCGTCGGCGTCGACGACGCCCAGGCCGTGGCCCAGAAGGAGTCCGGCAACCTGATCTTCTTCGTCGCGGACACCGTGCTCGGGGGCTGGATCGCGCACACCTTCCAGGTCCTGATCATCACTGCCTTGTTCGCCGCGATCGTCACCTTCCACAACAACCTCTCGCGCTACCTGTACGCGCTGGGCCGCCAGGGCCTGGTCTGGAACCGTCTCGGCCACACCCGCAAGGTCCAGAAGACTCCTCACGTCGCCGCCACCGTTCAGACCGTCAGCGCCGCGGCCGTGGTCGCCGGCTTCGCCATCGCTGGCCTGGACCCCTACACGACCCTGTTCACCTGGCTTGCCGGCATCGGGACCGTCGGCATCGTCACCGCGCAGATCCTGGCCGGCGTGGCCATCTTCGTCTTCTTCCGCCGCAACGACGTCGACAAGCGACGCTGGCACACCGTCATCGCTCCGCTGCTCGCCATCGCAGGCCTCGGGAGCATCCTCGTCCTGGCGTTGTCCAGCCTCGACCTCCTGCTGGGTGCCTCCCAAACTCTCACCTGGATCCTGATCGGCCTGCTGATCTTCTTCGGCTTCCTCGGCAGTGGGTACGCACTGTGGCTACGCCGGCGCTCGCGGGAACGCTACGACCGTATGCAGGTCATGCTCACCGCGGGAGAGGCCCCATCGGCGTCGGTGGCCGACGTCCGCAACACTTGATCCTCAACGAGCAGCCCGACCCTGCGCCTGCGCGGCCTGGCTCGAAGCCGGTCGCGCAGGCACCGCGCACCACACCACCCCACATTGCGCCCGACACGAAGACCGAACGCCGCAGGAGACAACACGTGAGCCTTGAGGCACAGCGCGCCCACATCCTCACCGGGCAGATGTACAACGACCTGACCGACGAACTGGTCGCCGCCCGCCAGCGGGCCGTGCTGCTCACCAACGCCTACAACGACAGCTTCGGCGCTCCCCAGGCCCACCGTGAGGCCCTCCTGCGTGACCTGCTCGACCACGTCGGTCCCGGCGCCCACTTCGAGCCCACCTTCCGGTGCGAGTTCGGCTACAACATCAGCGTCGGCGCCAATTTCTACGCCAACTTCGACGCCGTCATGCTCGACGGCGCACGGATCACGATCGGCGATAACGTCCTGCTCGGACCGCGCGTGAGCATCTACACCTCCAACCACGCCATCGATCCCGCCGAGCGCGTCGCCGGAGCCTGCTACGCCAAGCCCGTGACGATCGGCGACGGCGTGTGGATAGGAGGCGGGGTCACCGTCAACCCCGGCGTGACCATCGGCGACGGCGCGATCGTCGGCTCCGGGGCCGTCGTGACCCGGGACATCCCCGCACGCGTCATCGCCGCCGGCAACCCCGCCCGGATCCTGCGCGAGATCACCGAGCAGGACGCCACCGGCTGGCGCCCGGACGTCCTCTAGGTGCGCTCGACAGTTCCATGGGATACGTCGAGCCCAACCTGTGCGAACGCACACCTCGGTGTTGTGTTGTGCATGAACCGAACAGGATGCGAACATGGGCGGTGTGGTGACCCAGTCCTCTTCCGCACGCGAGTCCGAGCTCAGCCCTCCCCGATTGCGCACGCGCGAACGCCGTGCGCGCGTGCTCGAGCTCCTCGACGGCAAGGAGTTCGTGAGCGTAAAGGAGCTCGCCGACGAGTTCGGCCTCACCGAGATGTCGGTGCGGCGCGACCTGAACGCCATGGTCGCCGAGGGGCTGATCACCAGGGTTCGCGGCGGCGCCGGCCGCCCCGCGCACACCCCGACCTCCCGGCAGTACGCCGAGGCCGCTCAGCGCAACGCCGAGGCCAAGTTCAAGATCGCCCGTCGAGCTGCCGCCCTCCTCGACCACGCCTCGGTGGTCTTCTTCTACTCCGGGTCCACCGTTGCCCGGGTCGCCGCGAGCCTGGACGCGTCCGCGCAGACGTCCCTGACCGTGGTCACCAACTCCCTGCCGATCATCGACGACGTCAGCGCCTGGAGCGATCCTCACCTGGTGGCCGTCGGCGGCCTGTACCTGCCCGCCTACATGGCCTTCGTCGGCCCCCAGGCACTGGCCGCGTTCGAGGGGGTCAGCGCCGACGTCGCCGTCCTCGGGTGCGACGGCCTGAGCGCCGACGGGGGCCTGACCACACCGCACCAGCTCGTGGCCGAGGTCGGCGCGACAATCGTGCGACGGGCAACCCGGAAGGTCGTGGTCGCCGACTCCAGCAAGGTCGGGCGCCGCGGCTTCACTCCCATCGCCCCTATTGAGGACATCGACGTGCTCGTGACCGACGACGGCGCCGACCCCACGGAAGTCGCCCGGTTGAGCGACACCGGCCTCGAGGTGATCGTCGTCTGACGACGTCACCACCGAGGCGCGGATGAAGGATGGATGGGGCGAACGGTTGGGGGCGCTTCCTCCTGCCCTGACCGCTGACCTGGAGCGAGAGGTCTACTCATTGCTCGCGGCGGCGAGCCGACATCAGCTTGAGGACGCCGGCCGCGAAACCCTTCCACGACCGGGGCGGATTCCACACCTACCTCCACGAACTGATCGTCATCGACCGCTGTGCTTCTGACCTACTTGGTCGCGATCGGGTGGTACCGCACATTCACTGCGGCCGAACGGTCATCGCCGTTGAGTAGCTCCAGTCGGACGGGGGCGCCCCCGGGGTTGTCGAACAGCCGGATCCCGTCGCCGAGCAGCACCGGCGCGATGTGCAGGTCGATCTCGTCGATCAGCCCGCGTTCGAGAAGCTGCCGGCCGATCGTGGCCGAGAAGACCTCGAGGTTCTTGCCACCGGCGGCCTCCAGCCCAATCCGGGCCGCCTCGGCCACATCGCAGCTCAGGAAAGTCACGCCGTTGGGACGCTGCGCGTCTTCGGGATGGTGTGTGAGGACGAACACCGGCCCCTGCCACACGCCGCCGTAGATCCCGCTGACGTGAGGGTAGGCGTCGAAGCCATCCCGGCCTCCCAGCACGGCGCCGGTCGTTTCGGCGTACTCCTCGATGAGGCCGGGGCGGAACGAGATCCCGGTCATCCAGTCCATCGCGTGGTCCGGCCCCGCCACGAACCCGTCCAGGGACATCGTGAAATGCCAGAGCACCTTGCCTTCGGCGGTCTGCCGTTCCGTGTCCGTCATCTGTCACTCCTTGATCTTGTTGATCGGCGCGGTGAACGAGGTGTCGATGCTCCGCTGGGTCCGCGGTGCACGTGATCAGGTGCTCCCGTCAGCCGGCTTCGTTCGGTTCGACGATGGGCAGGTCGTAGGTACGGCGCACGCTGTTCCCCATCCGGCCGATATCGGTGCCGTACACGTGGAGGGACACGCCGACCGTCGCGCCCGAGTTGGTCACCCGGTGGATGTCGCCCGGAGGGGCGAAGCCGCTCACCGCCCCCGCCTGGTCGGTGCGGGTCCCCGTCAACAGCAGGGCTCGGCCGCTTTCGTCGAGGCTGAACCGCTCCTCGCACTCGGTACCGGCGACGACCGCGACGACGCACCACGTCGTGTGGTCGTGCACGCTGGTCGCCTGCCCGGGCCGGGAGATGAGCGCGACGACGGAGAAGCTGCCGTCGGGCTCGAGGTGAAGTACCTGGCTTCGGTCACTCCCTCGGCGTGCCCGGGCCGGGACCTGCCACAGGACGTCGTCGGCTGAGGGGAGCTTCCCGCTCAGGCCGGCGACCACGGCGTCGACCACGGTCTGCCAGTCTGCCGGGACCCGGGTTGTGGCACGGATCCCGGCGTACATGCCTTCCAGGGGGGAGGGAGTTTCCGGACCGGTCGCGGTAGCAGGCGAAGTCGGCTGCATGGCTTGCATCAGGTGTCCTCGTGGTTGGTTGATGTGACGCTAGGCCAGGCAGGTGGACCTGTGTAAGGTCCAGTTCCATGGCAGTCGAGTGGTCCGGTTTGACCCCGGACGTCTTCATCCGGCTCGATCGCCAGAGCCCCGAGGCGCTGGGTTCGCAGTTGCAGAACGCGCTGCGAACAGCGGTCCGGGAGGGGCGTCTGCAGATCGGCGAGCGGCTGCCGTCATCGCGAAAGCTCGCGGTGGACCTTGGTGTCTCCCGCGGCCTGGTCCAGGCGACCTATGAGCAGTTGGAGGCCGAGGGTTACCTACGTGCCTTCGGCGGCTCGGCGACGCGGGTCGCGTTCAGCCCGCAGGCGACCGTCGTCACATCACCAGAGGGCACGCCTGCCGCCAGGATGGAGATCGACTTCGCGCCGGGACGCCCCGACCTGAACAGCTTCCCGGCACGCGACTGGTTGTGGGCATGCGGGGAGGCCACCCGTACGGCCTCCGCCCGTGACATGGGGTACGGCGATCCCCGGGGCTCGATCACGCTGCGAGAGGTCATCGCGTCGTACCTGCGACGGGTTCGCGGAGCGTTCGCAGGCGCGGATGACGTGGTGATCTGTAGCGGGTTCACCCAGGGCGCCGCCCTCACCCTGGCCGCACTGCGAGCCGCGGGCACCACCTCCGTCGCCGTCGAGGACCCGGGCCACCTGGACATGCCGGTCCTCGTCCGCCGGGCAGGCCTGAACCCGGTCTTCATCCCCGTCGACGACCGCGGCCTGGTCGTCGACGAGCTCGCCAGGACGAAAGCGACCGCGGTCATCGTCATGCCGGCCCACCAGACCCCGACCGGTGTGGTCCTCGCCCCCGACCGGCGGTTGGCACTGCTGCAGTGGGCTGAGCAGGTGAACGGGGTGGTGATCGAGGACGACTACGACTCGGAGTTCCGCTACGACAAGCAACCCGTCGGATCGCTCCAGGGCCTCGCGGCGGATCGAGTCGTGAGCATCGGATCGGTCAGCAAGTCTCTCGCTCCCGCGATCAGACTGGGGTGGGTGCTGGCTTCACGGCACCTGAGTGCATGGATCGCCGAGGAGAAACACCGGTGCGACCGCTGCTCGCCGACACTCGACCAGCTCGCCCTGGCTCGGCTGATCGAGTCGGGCCGGTTCGATCGCCATCTACGCCGCATGCGCGGCGTCTATGCCGCACGACGCAACACACTGGTCGAAGCGATCGGCGAGCACGCTCCCAACCTCGTGCTGACCGGCCTCGCCGCCGGCTTCCACGCCGTCGCCAAGATCCCCGAGGGAGCCGACGAGGCGGAGATCATCGATGCGGCGGCACAACGCTCGGTGGGGCTGCAGGGGCTCGGTCGATACCGATCACCGGCCCGGGACGGACCGCCGGGAATCGTGTTCGGCTTCGGCGACGTCAACGAGGACGCGATCAGACGCGGGATCGCGGCCATCGGCGACCTGCTACGGCAGGGATAACGTTGGACGACGACCGCACCCGTGAGCCTGCTGGCCGTGATCGCCGCGGTCGTGTCCCACCGGCAGATGCATGAACTGGCGTTGCGGCAGGGCGAAAGTGAGCTGGGAGCGGCCCTCATGCCGTTGGCGCTAGCGGTGTCGGGCGTAATCCTGACGGTGGTCGGAATCCTTGGCATTTTTCCGTTGGCCTTCCGATCCTCGGCGCAGGTGTGCTGGCCTTGGCCGCTGCTGCGCATTCGCAGCAAGATCGACGTTGACGCCCTGAGTCATACTCAGACGACTATCTGTGAACAGTCCGACCGCTTCCGGTCACGCCGCTGACCGCGCTACTAGAAATTTTTGCGGTTGGCGGATTCCTCGTAGGCACTCCTTAGGATCGCGAGCACCTCGTCACCGATGTCGCACTTCAGGTAGTTGTTCTGACCGATTTGACCGGGGAGTCGTTCGTCCAGGAGAGTCAGTGTGTTCGGTGCCTCGGCTTGGATGACAGTACGTTGCGGGCTGACATAGGCGCCTCCGTCATTCCAGATCGTGAACATCCCACGGCTCTGACCGGGAAGACGCGGATTGAGGATCCAGCGGCCCTTGCCCACGGTGGTGAAGAGGGTGGCCAGACCATCTGACTGCAATCGCTCTGCCCAGTCACACAGCTGGCGGAGCAGCTCGCGATGGGAAGGATCGGCGCTGTCGATGCTGTCGCGGAAGGAAGCCGATCCCGAAGTCGGCTTGGCCTCCCGCTGAATCCTCGAGGGCGAAACCGAGGCCGCCAGAGTGCGCTCCGGCTCGACCAGTTGAGGGACGAGCACCTGGCTGCCGCGCACGTCGTAGGCCATCACCGTCACCAGGTCGATATCCAGGCGATCGTTGGTGACGGTCTGCAGATACCCGGCGAGCTCGATCAAGTCGGTCGGCGCGGCGTCGAGGACCACGACGCAGCGAGCATTCCCTTTCTCGAATTCCTCAGCCATGCCGTTACGGAAGGTCTCGATGTCGAACGACCCATCTCCGACTTCCGCAGTCACGGCATCGGCGACGGTCGCGTGTCCGCGTTTGGTCACATGAGGCTGCATCAGCTCTTCGAACGCGGTCGCCGACAGCCGGAATATATAGGACGCGTATCCGAGTACCTGTGCGAAGACGGTTCTCCGATCCGAGTTGGCAGCGAGTTTCACCTCGATGACCACTGGTCGTCCGCTGTCGGCATCCACGGCCACGAGATCGGCGTAGCCATTGCCGAGCTGCACCTCCCGGCCCAGGATCACCAGTCTTGGCTGACCGGGAAGCGGCAGCATCGCGGGAGCGCGTTCGATACTGCCATGAAGCGCGTGCTCGTTCGCGTACGGCTGCGCAGGAAGAGGTACCAGCCCTTTTCCTTCGTCATGCCAAATTCCCGTCACCGATGCTCCTTACCTGCTGGTGCCACTGATGACCGCAATGGTGCAGGCATAAGCACCCTCCGGCAAGGTGCTCCTATGCCGCTGACCGCTCGGCTTGCTGGCTGCGGGAAGGTCGCACGTAGGATTGCGCGCGGACTGCTGGAGTGCGCGTTGGTGTGACATGATCCGAGGCGATGAGCAGTGGAGGGGACTCCGAGCCCGTTCTGGGTGAGGCTCGCCGGCACCACCTGGATCAGGTGAACGGTGTGCTTCGTCGCCCTGGCATGTACGGCAGGGATGAGATTGCGGAACGGCTTCTGCTGGAGGCGATGGCCGCCGTGGACGGGAGCCTGACGCGGTGGTGGGCGGAGTGCGATCGGCTACGCGACCGCGACGCGTTCACCGCGACGGGCGTCATGGGCGCCTACAGCGGCATCCTTCCCGCCGACGCCTTGAGGGATGCCACGGCCTCCGTTTATGCCGAGATCGCTCATCGTCTCGGCTGGCTGGAGCTGGATCGGGCGCTGTCAGCGGCGGAGTATGAGCAGGTGCGCGCCGACATCGGCGGATGGGTGACGCAGGACCGCGCGCTGTCCGAGGTCATTGAGACGTTCGGGCCCCCATCGCTGTGGATCGGCGGAACCAACCCGTTCTACTCCAAGACCCTTGCCTACGTCACCGCCAATCGCGACGACGACGTGATCTGCCTGCACCTGTGGAACGCCTTCGCGAACACCGCGCCCGAGGCCGATTTCCGGGGCGTCCACCCCGAACCGGTGGTGCTCGCCGTACGTCATCGGCCAGGCCCTTTTCCCGGCGCCTTCTCGTTCACGCCGGAGGGCCTGCGCCGCAGGTCCAGCGTCGGCCAGCGCGATCCGCTCAGGCCGACGGTCTGGCTCTTCCACAGTGAGCACGCCCGGCACGCCTCCGGCGTGTTCGACACGCTGGACGCCGGACTCGCCTGGGCAGCCGAGCATCAGGTGAGCGGGATCCTGGCCGAGTACCCTCACGGCGGTGCCTACGACGTCGCAGTCAGCGAAGGTCGCTTCACACCCTCGAAGGCGCACCACGGCACCGCCGGTCACGTCGCCACCTTCAGCCCGGGGTTACGTCATATCCACCTGACCGGCGGCCGTCCAGACCAATAGACGTCCGCCCACGCCGCTGACCGCGTGCCTGCCGGTTGCGAGCCGGCACATCGCGGAAGTCGTAAAACGGTGATTGCTTTGAGGACTTACTTCACTCGGGCCAGACTACGCCGATGAACTCTCGCTCCCGGCTTGGCACGCCTGCCCAGGTGTGGACGCGTACCGTGCTCCCGGTGAACGGCGCGTGGACCATGCGGGTAGCGTCGATCGCGATGCCGACATCGTGGATCGTCGCTGAACTGGCCGGGTTGGAGGCGAAGAAGATGAGATCTCACGATCCGCGCACCCTAGTCGAATACGAGATGCTCTACGCAAACACCCAGCTGGCATGACGGCCGACCAAGCCGATTCCACGGAACCCAAGGCACATAGAGCCTCCATCAATCCCGGCGCTGTTCATGTTCGGCCGGACCGAGACGCGCCGTAAGGCCCAGGACGCCTACTACGTGTGCCAGCCCGACCGTAACCATCACGGCCGGGAGGACCGTTTCCCTGGCCATCCCAAGGTCGTCCGCGTTCGCGAAGGCCTGCTTGTTGACGCAGTTCATGATCTGTTTCGACGACGCGTCTTCGGTCAACAGCGGCATGAGCTTCTCGCCGCCGACCTGCCGCAGAACAGCTGCCAGGCGGAAGAGGAGTGGGAGTCTCGGTGTCGTGCGCTCAAGAAGAGCATCACCGATATCACGCGGAAGCAGGACAGGCTGGTCGCTCAGATCGAGGACACCGACGCGGACGACGCGTTCTGCCAACGTCTGCGGGCCCGCTTCACAGAGCTGGAAGGCGAGCGCCGGACCAAGGCGCAGGAACTTGCCGATGCCGAGGCAAGTCCGCCCGCTCGTGACCACCACACCGACCTGCTCCACAAGATCCCCATGCTCCAGACGAAGCTCGCTGAACTGCCCGAAGAGCTCCAGCGTGAGCTGTTCACGGCCTTCCATCTGGAGATCCGCCATGACGCCGGCCGTTGGGTGGCGTTGATCCGAATCACTCTGGACCACGAGACGATCAAAGGAGTCGCGGCGATGGCAGAAGAACTTCCCGGAAACGAAAACAGGCGCCTGCCGGAGGCAGGCGCCTGTGCCGAAGATTTGGTGAGTGCCCCCGGCAGGATTCGAACCTGCGGCACCCGCTTTAGGAGTCAGGAGATCACGAAGTGCGTTCGCGCAGCTAGACAAGGGTGCAAAGCGTGGCGCGACCCTGTTTTGCGCACGCATTTGGCACGATCATGGATCTAGCGCTTCCGTAACGAGATCAACGATGTGGGCATGTCATGTATCGCGCCATGGTGCGAATGGCCGTCTACGGGCTTCTCAGCGCCCTCGATAGAGGCGCCGTGATCGCTCAGCCCGCGTTGGGATGCTCCCTGTCCCACCAATCGGCAGTGCTGTGCCGCCATAGGAGGGGGACAGTCCATCCCACCGCTATGGCGGGGATCACCGCACCGATCGCAAGAACGGGGCCGCCCACGGCGTATCCGCCCTCCCATCCGCTGATCAACATGTACAGGACAGTCAAGCCGAGTCCCGTCCAGGCGGCCCACCCCTTGGATCTGAGGGGAACTGCGCTGAACAGTGCCAGGGCAGTGGCGAAAGCAACGATGGTTGGGGGTTGGAGTAGCGAGGTCCAATCCACGTAGGGGTGAAGTGCGATGTAGGCCCATGGAAGCCAGACGATCAACGCTGCTGCGACGATGATTCCGAGAACTGCGCGGGAGGTGCCTGGACGTTTGGGAGGCCGTCCATACGGGTTCGTGTCGATCTCCGCGAGCTTTGCTCGACGCCATGCACGCAACTTCTCAAGCCATGAGATCCCCACGGCCTCACGTTAAGTGCCGATGTTCGCTCCGTCACTCCCGACGCGGTGACACTGTCAACGCCCAGCCCTCAACCGCGATGCGGGAGAGGGCAGGACAGAAGCTGGAATCTCTCCCACCTTGATGATCTGGTTAGGGCCGATGAAGCGGGCCGTCACGAGCACGCCGGCATCATGAGCGACCTGCCCGGCGTGACTGGCTGACGCATCCTCAATGAGCCAGGGGGTCAGGTCAAGCTCAAAGGCGTCCGCTGCCGTCTTCAGCACGCAGCTTTCCGTGGCGATCCCGCAGACGTAAATTTCGGTCCACCCGTGCTCGCGGACAAGAGCCGTCCCCTCTTTGTTGAAGAGGGTATATGTGGTCTTATCTACAACGGCGGTCGCTTTTTCTGCGTAGGGTGCAAGCTCGGGAACGATGTCGATTTCCGGTGAGGTCATAAGCTTGGACCAATTGAACAGCTTCTCGAAATTGCTGCCCGAGTAGTTCAGGTACCGGGTAAATACAATATCCCCGCCGGACCCCTGCCAGCGTCGCACCAGATCGGCGATAACGGGAACCACGTGTGCGGACTCTTCGCGGACGAAACCGTTCTGCACGTCAACGACAACGAGTACCGCTGGATTTCTGGTCAATGGTCTTACCCCTCGCTAGTCTCACGAAGAATGTCTATAGCTTGAGTGAGGTGGTCGATAAGGCCGCTCGTGTCCAGGATCGCGGTTCGCATTGAGCGGTGCTGTCCGGTCTCCTGCGGGCGGGCGTTGGTCAATCTGGACCGCACTCCCCGCAGGAACCGCCACCCGTACGGATCGGGAACATCGGGATCTTTGCCCTGTTCGATCTGCCCGTTAATGTGCTGGCAGTAGGCCCACATGGCTTGGGTGGCCAGCTCGGTGGTCACTAGCTCATCTTCGGCGAGAGCCCGGCGTGGGGGCAGCGGGCAATAGACGACTCCGGACCATGAGGCGTACCCTGCGGAGATTCCTTTGAGTCCGAACGGGATGATCTCCGAGTGGTCGAATCCTTCGGCGAATAGCGCGCGTTCGACCAGTTCGGCATGCCCTAGAGAGGATTCGTTTTCTTCGGAATCTCGCTCTAAAAGGACGCGAGGAGTGGACATGATGCGTGCCGCCGTATCGAGATCAGGCCCGGACCACATCGGCGAGTGGAGCCAATAGAGGCTTAGAACGTAGGACGCTTCAACCGGATTCCCGTTGAGCGCCGAGAGATACCCGGAAGCCCAGTCTAGATTCTGGATGTATGACCTTCGACGCCAGGTTGCCAGATTCGCGATGGCGGGAAACGTGACCTCTTCGCAGAGGTGAAGAATCGCCACACCGAACGGCCATGTGTACAGGCGGCATTCGCCATCTGCCGGAACTTCAGAGTTCATATAGGAGTCGAGCCCGCACAAGGGTTCGGTCTGCTCAACCATTCCGCGCTTCACGAGCTCCGCCGCTTGATCAGCTCCGATGTAGGCGCACACGAACTTGTGGGAGCGAAGCCCGAAGGCGTCAGCGGCCGGCGTCACTGGCTCGACGTCACCGAACAATTCGTGAGGGGTCGCATCGTAGACCAGGCAGTACAGCTCAATGTAGAGCTGGTCACGGCAGGCGGTGCGCCCCGTCTCGTGCCGGTATACCGCCTTCTCGATCGCGTCGGCATCAGGGACACTGAGGCCACGTTGCAGGCCAGCGCGCTCAAGCTCACGGGCCGCTCGAAGACGACTCCATCCCTTAGCCTTGCGCTTCGCGATAAGCACGTTGTTAGGCACGAGGCGTTTCGCTGTCTGGTTGCCCTCTACGGACATGACGCGTGTCCCTCCGTGTCCTTCCCGTCGTCTGGAATCCACGTGACGTGATCGCGAACCTAGGTGTTGTGAGGACAGTTACAGAGTCTCGGTCAATCCGAGCGAATCAGCTCCAAGCGGGTCTCAATCGCTGCGACCCGCTCGCGGAGGTCTGCGAGCTGATCGCGGAGTTCCGCAACGGCGGCCGATTCGTCGGACATGACGGCAGGCGCCCGGCCCTTGTCCGCTACCTCCTGAAGGTAGCTGTCCGGGAGGCCGAGGGCGCGGGAGATGGCCGTCAGCACAGCCGGTTGCCGGTTCTTGTCCTGTCCCTGCTGGACCTGCCGAAGCGTGGCAGTCGAGACACGGGAGAGCTCCGCAAGCCTCTTCTGCGTCAGGCCAAGCGCCAGCATGCGTTCGTTGATCACCTTCGCCACGGCGGGCCAGTCGCCCACGTGCCCCTCCGAGTCCGTACGTAGAAGCCACCTGATCGAAGCGTAACTAACCCCATGCGCTATTGACAGCGCTACTTCTAGCGCTCATAGTGGCGCTAGAAATAGCGCAGTCCTTCGGTCGGTACCGCCTGAGACACCGAAAGGAATCCACCGATGTTGCCCGTCAAGCCTCACCGCTTTCTGCCGTTCCTGCTGACGGTCTGCGCCTTGGTCTTCATCGTCCGAGAGCCCGAGAAGGCCGCCGCGGCTGCGATCAGCGCGATGCACGGCATTGGCACCATCGCCGATGCGCTCGTCACGTTCGCAAGCCGTCTCGGCTGACGCCCAGTGCAAGGAGCGGCCCCAATCCGCCAAGACCCGGGGCCGCCCCACTCCTACCCACCTGCAAGAGCAAGAAGGAGCACCACCATCATGACCCACGGGTCCTCCACCCGCCTGATCAGTGCCCGGTCTGACCGGTGCACCTCGGACTGCCGCAACGGGCAGATCTGGAACCCCGGTTCCGGCCCTTACCCCTGCCCGATCTGCCGGCCGAACACCTCTACCGGTCAGGCCGCCTGATGGGCGCCCGTACGCGTACCGCGCCCAGCGTGGTGGACGAGCTGCGCGAGGCGATGGTGCAGGCCGGTCCCGCCTGCACCATCGACGACGCCGACCTGTTCACCGGCCCCGACGTCTTCGAGCCCGAGCGGCCCGAGGTGCGTCAGCACCGGGAGAACGCGGCCAAGAAGGTGTGCCGTTCGTGCCCGGCCCGGCCCGAGTGCCTGGCCTACGCCCTGGCCCTACGCCCCAGTGAGGGCGTGTGGGGTGGCTACGCCGCCGAAGAGATCAACGCGGCTCATCTGCTTCGCCTGGACCTGCCGCCCGTCCTGGAAGAGGTGGCCTGATGACCTCGCAGAGGACCTACACGCATCCGGACGTGTTCGGTAAGGGCGTCGAAGAGGGTTGGGCCGACCCCTGCACCGACCCCCGCGAGATCGACTGGACGGCCCGTCAGGCGCGGGCGGCCATCCCGTTCCGCGTGGTCGACGGCCGCCCGCTCAACCCCTACGCCCCCACGGGCATCCGGTACGGACGCAACGAGCTTGGGCACTGGGGCGAGCAGATGGCCGCGGACGCGGTGGTGACCGCCACCGACGAATACGGCTTCCGCTGGCTCGTCATGGTCGAGCGCGGCGACGGGCACGGATGGGCGCTGCCCGGCGGCTACGTCGAGCCCGGCGAGGACCCGGCAGCAGCAGCGGTCCGCGAACTGGAGGAAGAGACCGGCCTCACGCTCCCCGGGGCGTCCTGGCAGGTCCTTCCGGCCCGGTACGTGCCCGACCCCCGCGCCAGTGACGAGGCGTGGATGGTGACCGTACCGGCCAGAGCCGACCTGCACGTCATGAGGCGCAGGGACTTCCCGGTTCCGGTCGGTGCCGACGACGCCCGCCGGGCCGCGTGGGTGTCGGCCGGCAGTTACCCCGCTGTGGTTGCCGCCCTGGCGATGGCCTACGGCGGGCACGTCTTCGCCGCTCACCGGCCGATGCTGGCCGAACTGCTCGGATCGGGCCTGCCGGAGGTGGCCCGATGAGGCGCTTTCGCTGCTCCGACTGTGGCCAGCGCTCCGCCAGCGTCATCGGTTGCCGCCGCTGCGGCACCTCGACCGGCCGCCGTCTCCAGCTCTGCCCCGTGCACGGGGCGACCTGCCGCCCGGGTTGCCGGGCATGCCGTACCCGCTTCCGCTTCCAGTCCGGCTGCTGAGGAGACGACCGATGACCTCTGCCGCTACCTTCGCTGCCGTCTTTGCCGCGCTGTACGCCGCGCACAGCTTCGGTGACCACTGGGTGCAGACCCACCACCAGGCATGTGCCAAGGGCGCCCCCGGCCAGAACGGGCGGATCGCCTGCGTCAAGCACGTGGCGACCTTGACCGTCACCAAGGCCATGTTCCTCGCCGTCATGCTTCACGCCACCGGCCTCACCTTGGAGCACGCCCCGCACTGGTGGGCCTTCACGCTGGGCCTGGCCGTGGACGCCGTCTCGCACTACTGGGCCGACCGTCGGGTCACCCTCGCCCGGCTCGCCGACCTGATCGGCAAGGGCGACTTCTACCGCATGGGCCTGCCCCGCCCCGGCCGCGGCGACGCCCCGCACCTGGGCTCCGGCGCCTACGCCCTTGACCAGTCCTGGCACGTGACGTGGCTGTTCGTCGCTGCCCTGGTCATCGCCTCCTGAACCGGAAGGAAGACCGCCATCATGACCACGCTCATGGGCAGACAGGCGATGCCGTCTGTGCCGCCTTCGCCCAGTGTGCTGCTCACCGATCCCGCTGGCCTGTTCGCCGAACTCGCCCGGCTGAACCTGCCTCACGGCACGTATGTGATCTGCGGATCGGCCGCCCTGTTCGTCCGTGGCCTGCGCGCCCGTATGGGTGACCTCGACGTTGTGGCCACCGGTCCCGCCTGGGACATCGTCACGAGCCTGGACGCGCCGCGCCCGGCCCTGTCGGGATACGGG
Source organism: Microbispora sp. H10949 (assembly GCF_014161435.1). Lineage (NCBI taxonomy): Bacteria > Bacillati > Actinomycetota > Actinomycetes > Streptosporangiales > Streptosporangiaceae > Microbispora > Microbispora sp. H10949. The sequence continues at coordinate 75,150 of NZ_JABBWZ010000013.1, forward strand.
CTGATGGTTCACCACCCCGCGGCAGCGATCGAGTTCGTGGATCGCTGGACCCCCGGCTGGCCGACCGATCACCTGATCGGCACCGCCGACATCATCGACGGCCTGCCCTTCATGCGCCTGGGTGACGTCCTGCGCTGGAAGGAGACCGCCCGCCGCCCCAAGGACTTGGCGGACATCGCCGCCGTCCACCGGCTCCGGCGGATGTGGAACGGCCAGCACCTCACCGCCTGCGAGAGGTGGGCGGTATGAGCCGCATCCGCGCCCGGTTCTGGGACCCCGCCGGTTCCCGGTACGGCATCCCCACCTGGCCCTGGCGGATGGCGCCCGCTCACCTGCTGACCCGCCGCCAGCTCACCGCCCGTGGGCTGCGGCCCGGCGGGCAAGGCGTCCAAGCGCAAATCCTCTGGGCCTCGCGCCGGCACGGCGCCCCCGGGGTGCGCGCCGCCTACCTGTACGACGTGCGGTTCGCCCTGCCCAAGCGGACCGCCACCCCCGCCCAGCGTGAGGCGCTGGCCAAGGCCAACGCCGCCCGCCGGACCTGCCCCGACTGCGGCAGGGACGCCGGTTACGTCCTGCCCCGCCACCTGGGCACCTGCCTGGACTGCGCGGACACCCCTACTGACCTGAAAGAGGTGGCCTGATGAGCCCCACCACTCCGAACCCCAATCCCGAGCCGAGCCCGGAGGAGGTCTCCCGGGGACTGGCCGAGATCGAGCAGCACCTTGCCCGCACGGCCCCGACCGCCCCCGTCCCCCGGCCCCTGGTGAGCGGGCAGGACACGGGCAGCCTGCCGGGGGAGACCCGCCGCGTGCAGCGCTTGCGTGCCGAGGTGGCCGAGGCGCACCTGTTGGCCGGTCTCCAGGACGACGACGCCCCCCTGTTGCTCGACTCGACCAAGGTCCGCAAGCGGCGCAAGGCCGCCCACGAGGCCGCCCGGCTTCACGAGCTCGACCAGGACCCCGCCATGCGCGCCTGGCAGGCCGCCCGGATGCGCCGCGCGCTGGTGACTGCCGCCCTGGTCTCGCTCACGCTCGCGCTCGCCTGGTCAACCGCGGGCGTGCAGTCCTTTGCCGCGGACGGCGCCGACCCGTGGTCACCCGCCTGGGTGTTCGCCTGGCTGGTCGAGCCGTTCATGTCCCTGGCCCTGCTGGTCGTCGTCGGCGCCCGCGCCTACCTCGGAACGCGCGGCACACCGCTCAACAACCCGAAGCTCGTCCGGATCGAGTACCTGTTCCTGGGCCTGACGCTCGGCATGAACGCATGGCCGCACCTGCCCGGTGTGGCCGACGACTTCACCATCTCCCGGCTGGTGCTGCACACCCTGGGGCCGGTCGTCGCGGTCGCCGTCGTGACCGCCCTGCCGATCATCCTGGCCGCGTTCGCCGCCCTCGACCACACCGCCAACGGGCGGCTTACCAGCCTTACGTACGGCGCAAACGCCGATGATCCAGTAAGGGAGACCGGCCCCGACGTGACGGCTCTGATCGAGCGGGCGCGGGGGCTCATGGCGACCGGAGAACTTCCGCCCCACCCCAGCGCCTACCGCCTTCAGCGCATCCTGCGCTGCGGCATGGACGACGCCCGCGCCGTCCGTGACGCACTTGCCGGCGGAGCGACCCCATGACCGCACCCGCTACCGCTCACCACACCCTGCCCCAATCGAACGGGGCGCGGCCCCAATCCGCCAAGACAACGGCCGCGCCCCGCCACCCCGCCCACAGCAACGCGTACGAGGTGACGCCATCATGACGCACAACCCCTTCGAACCCACCACGGAGCCCGCACACGAGCCGACCGACGAGCCGACCCCCCGCCCGACGCCCGGCGTGCCGGAGGGTAAGGGCGCGGACGTCGTCCACCTCGACACCCGCCGCCAGCTCACCCCGGCCACGCCCCCCGCCGACGCGGAGGAGGGTGACGGCCCGGTCTTGGACGGCACGATCGTTCAGGTGGACCGGCAGGTGAGCCACGCGGGAGAGGACTGGCTCGCGGAGCTGGCGGGCAAGGCCCGGGAGCGGCGCCCGATCGTGCCCGGCTGGCTGCGCTCCCGGTCGGAGGCGACCAGCACCCTCAAGTGGGTTAGCGCCCACTACGCCCACGTTGCCGGGTACCACGTGACCCGCGCCCCCAAGTACGCGCTCAAGCTGGCCGCCCGTTCCCCGCGCGGGGCCGCTCGCGTCGTGCGGGGCAGCGTGCGGTGGACGTTCGACCTGGAAGGGCTGCCGGTCCGCGTCGCCGCTGTGCGTAAGGCGGATGCGGAAACCTACCTTCGGCTGTCGCGTCAGCGGGATTCCCGCGTCCGGCTGCGGGTGTCGATCGCCGTTGCCGGCGCCGTCGTCCTGGGGCTGGCAAGCCTGCTGATCGCCACCGCCCCGACCCCCGCGCAGTGGGCCGCGCTCGCCTCGCTGGTCGGCCTGCTGGGCGCACTCGGCTCCCCGCCCGACCGCCCCCTGTTGGACCGCGCCGTCGTGGCCACGAAGGTGGAACGGCTCACCTCCGCCGTGGTGATCGACGCGCTGGCCGCCCTGGGCATCGCCGAGGTGAACAAGGCGATGGCCAAAGGCGGGCGCGGCATCACCTTCCCCGCCCCGATCACCCGGGATGGCCCCGGCTGGCGCGCGGATGTGGACCTGCCGCTCGGTGTCACGGTCACCGACATCATGGAACGCCGTGACCGGCTCGCCTCCGGCCTGCGCCGCCCGCTCGGGTGCGTGTGGCCCGAGTCGGCGCCCGGCCAGCACGCCGGACGGCTGGTGTTGTGGGTCGGCGACCAGGACATGAGCCAGGCCAAGGCCCCCGCTTGGCCCCTCGCGAGAACGGGCACGGCCGACCTGTTCAAGGCGATTCCGTTCGGCCACGACCAGCGGATGCGCCCGGTCACGCTGCCGCTGATGTACTCCAACGTGCTGATCGGCGCGATGCCCGGCGCGGGCAAGACCTTCGCCCTGCGGGTGCTGCTGCTGGCCGCCGCTCTCGACCCGACCGCCGAACTGCGGTTGTTCGAGCTCAAGGGGTCCGGGGACCTGTCGGTGTTCGAGACCGTGGCCCATCACTACGGGTCCGGCCCCGACGACGACACCCTGTACGCCTGCCTGGTCTCCCTGCGGGAGGTGCACAAGGACCTCGAAAAGCGCGCCAAGACCCTGTCCGGTCTGCCGCGTGACATCTGCCCGGAGAACAAGGTCACCCCGCAGTTGGCCGCCAAACGGTCCCTTGGCCTGCACCCGCTGGTCGTCGGGATCGATGAGTGCCAGGAGTTGTTCTCCCACGCCGAGTTCGGCAAGGAGGCCGGGGAGCTGTGCACGGCCATCATCAAGCGGGGCCGCGCCCTGGGCGTGATCCTGCTGCTGGCCACCCAGCGCCCCGATAAGGACAGCCTGCCCACCGGGGTATCCGCCAATGTGGGGGTGCGGTTCTGCCTGCGGGTGATGGGCCAGGTCGAAAACGACATGGTGTTGGGCACGTCCGCCTACCGCAACGGCATCCGCGCCACCACCTTCTCCCCCCGGGACAAGGGCATCGGCTACCTGGTCGGCGCCGCCGACGACCCCCAGATTGTCCGCTCCGCCTACCTCGACGGCCCCGCATCCGAGCGGATCGTGGGCCGCGCCCACGCCGCCCGCAAGGCCGCCGGCACGCTGTCCGGCCACGCCACCGGAGAGGCCCCGGCGGACAAGGCACCCGCGTTCGATCTGCTGGCCGACGTCCTGGCCGTCGTCCCCGCCGGGGAGGGCAAGGTCTGGTCCGAGGTCGTCGTCTCCCGGCTGGCCGAGCTGCGGCCCGGCATCTACGGCGAGTGGGACACCGAGACGTTGGCCACCATGCTCAAGCCGCACGGCATCGAGACCGGCCAGATCCTCCGCCGGATCGAAGGCAAGGCCGTCAACCGGCGCGGCATCGACCGCGCCCGCGTCGCCGAAGTCGTCGCGGAACGTAACCGGAACCGCCCGGCCTGACCGCCCCCGGCGGGTGCTATCGATAGCGGCTCCCCCCGCTATCGATAGCACCCCCGATAGCACCCCCACCGCTGATCTACCAGCGGCATAGCGCGATAGCGCCCACCTGCCACAACACCCGGAAACCGGCCTAGGAGCCCTCGTGACCCTCCTGCTCACCCTGCTATTGACCTGCCTGCCCATCGTCACTCTCTGCTACATCGCGTGGTGCGCGGCCAACCCCTGGGGGACCTGCCTGCGCTGCGCCCCCGGCGGCCACAACCGCACCTGCCGCGCCTGCAACGGCACCGGCATGCGCCCCCGCATCGGCTGGCAGCTCTGGACCTACCTGTCCCGCTCCCACCGCGACGGCACCCGATGACCGCCACCCGCCCAAGCGCAACCCTGCGCTATGCGCTGGCGGCTGCCGCCCGCGGCTGGCACGTCTTCCCCCTCATCCCCGGGGGGAAGGTCCCGCCCCGGGGGTTCGACCACTGGGAACGCCGCGCGACCGCCGACCCCGACCTGATCCGCCGGTGGTGGGCGCGCGCCCCGTTCAACATCGGCATCGCCTGCGGCCCCTCACGCCTGGTCGTGCTCGACCTCGACACCCCCAAGCCCGACGAGACGCCCCCGCCCGTATGGGACCTGCCCGGCGTCAACGACGGCGCGGACGCGCTCGCGCTGGTCTGCGAACGCGCCGGACAACCCTTCCCGACGCTGGAGACCTTCCACGTGCGCACCCGGCGCGGCGGAACGCACCTGTACTACGCGGCGCCGGACGGGATCGAGCTGCGCAACACCGAAGGCGACAAGGGCAACGGGCTCGGCTGGCTAATCGACACCCGCGCGCACGGCGGCTACGTCGTCGGCCCCGGAAGCTTCGTGAACCTGCCGGACGGCACCGGCACCTACGAAGTCGTCTACAACGCGCCCCCGGCCCCGCTGCCCCCCTGGCTGTCCAAGCGGCTTGTTCCCCCGCCCCCGCAGGCCGCCGAGCCGCTGCACCTGGCCCTGCCCCCCGACCGGCGCGGCGCGTTCCTGCGCGCGGCGATCACCGGCGAGGTGGACCGCGTCGCCACCGCCCCCGAAGGCAAGCGCAACCGCACGTTGTTCCTGGCCGCCATCGCCCTGGGGCAACTCGTCGCAGGCGGCGCACTCGAAGCCGAGGAGGTCAAAACCCTGCTTGGACAGGCAGGGGTGGCCGCCGGGCTCGACAAGCGCGAGACCGACCGCACCGTCACATCCGGGCTACGTCACGGGGCCAAGCGCCCCCGCACCGTCGCCGCATGACCACTCAAGGAGCCGCACCCATGAACCCGACCGCCACCCGCGGCGCCGTCCTGCTCGACTCGCTGCTTGCCGCGCTCACCCGGTACGTGATCCTGCCGACCCCCCAGGCCGCCGACGCCGTGGTGCTGTGGATCGCCGCGACCCACGCGCAACCCGCCTGGCCGCACGCCCCCCGCCTGGTCATCCGCGCCCCCGAAAAGCGCTGCGGAAAGTCCCGGCTCTTGGACGTGGTAGAGGCCACCTGCCACGACCCGTTCATCACCGTCAACTCCAGCCCGGCCGCCGTCTACCGCTCCATCACCGACGACCCCCCGACGCTGCTCGTGGACGAGGCCGACACCATCTTCGGCCCCAAAGCCGACGGCAACGAAGACCTTCGCGGGCTGCTGAACGCGGGGCATCAGCGCAACCGGCCCGCCAAGCGCTACGACGCCAACACCGGCCGCGTCGAGTCCATCCCGACCTTCGCCATGGCCGCCCTCGCGGGGATCGGCGCCATGCCCGACACCATCGAAGACCGCGCCGTCGTCATCCGCATGCGCCGCCGCGGCCCCGGCGAAACGGTTGCCCCCTACCGCCACCGCCGCGACCGCCCCGCCCTCCGCCAGCTCGCCGCCGACCTCGCCGCGTGGCTCCGCGCCGACCTCGACACCCTGGAGAAGGCCGAACCGCCCATGCCCGTGGAAGACCGCGCCGCCGACACCTGGGAACCCCTCGTGGTCGTCGCCGACCACGCCGGCACCCACTGGCCCGAGCGCGCCCGCGCCGCCGTGCTCGCCCTGACCGCCGAGGCCGACGACAACGGCCAGCCCTCCACCCGCGTCCGCCTGCTGGCCGACTGCCGCGCCGCGTTCGGCACGGACACCGCTTTGGCCACCGCTGATCTGCTGCAACGGCTCAAGGCCGATCCCGAAGCGCCTTGGGCCGATTTCGGCCCCGCCGGGCTCACGCCGATGCGGATGGCGGCGATCCTGCGCGAGTACGAGATCCGGTCGAGCAACATCCGCTTCCCCGATGGCACCCAGGCCAAGGGGTACCAGCGGGCCGACTTCATCGACGCGTGGACGCGTTACTGCCCGGCTCTCGACCCCGTCCCGGAGGCCGATGTGGTCCCGTTCGGGCGGGGTAGCCGTCCCAGCCGTCCCAGCATCATCAGTGCAGGTCAGGGCGGGACGGCTCCGATTCCTGGGACGGCTTAAGCCGTCCCACGCAAAAAGCCGTCCCAGGGCTGACCTGCGGAAATGACCCTGGGACGGCTGGGACGGCTACCCCCCTCAAACCGCGCCGAACGTCATTCCACGAGCCACCGGAAGGACTACGCCCAGCATGGCCACCGCCACCGCGAACAAGCCCCTGACCGTCGCCGAGCTGTGCGCCGAACTCGGCATCTCCCGATCCACCTTCTACGACTGGCGCGCCAAGGGCCGCGCCCCCCGCTGCCTCAAACTCCCCAACGGCGACCTACGCATACGCCGCACCGACTTCGACCGCTGGCTCAACAGCCTGGAGGACGCCCACTGATGAAGGACATCACCTACGACGTCCGCGTCTACAAGACCGAGGTCTACAAGGGCCAGAAGGCCACCACGTACTACGTGCGGTGGAAGGCCGGCAAAGTGCGGCGCAAGCCGTTTAGGAACGCGGCTCAGGCCGACACCTTCCGGGGAGAGCTCCAGTCCGCCGCACGGAAGGGCGAGGCGTTCAGCTTGCTCACGGGTGAGCCCGTGTCCTGGCAGCGTGCGGGCGTCCTGGAAATGAGCTGGTACGACTTCGCATGCAAGTTCGTGGACATGAAGTGGAAGGGGGCCGCCGCGAAGTACCGGCAGGACATTGCCCGCGCCCTCACCGCCGCAACGCCCGCCATGTACGCGACAGCGCGGAGCAAGCCGGATGACAGGGCGCTTAGGTCCGGGATGCACCGTTGGGGGTTCAACACCAGACAGCGTGACCATGCTCCCGAGGAAGCCGCCGCCGCGCTCCGTTGGCTCGCGACCAACACAAAGCCGGTCTCCGCGCTCACCGACGATGCCGGACTTGTGCGGGATCTCCTCGACGCGGCCACCTCCCTTCTGAACGGCAAACGGGCCGCCGCCAGCACCGTCCGCAAGCACCGGATGTTGCTGTCCAACGCCCTGGACTACGCGGTGGAACTCAAGCTGCTGCCAGAGAACCCGCTCAAGACCTTGAAGTGGAAGCCGCCCGTCAGCACGTATGCGGTAGACCGGCGGAGCGTGGTCAACCACACGCAGGCTCGCGCGCTGCTTGCCGCTGTGGAAGGGCAGAAGCCGAGCGGCAAGCGCCTTGTAGCCTTCTTCGGCCTCATGTACTACGCCGCTCTACGCCCGGAAGAAGTCATTAACCTGCGCAAGGACAACGTCACCCTTCCGCCCTTGATCCGGAATCCGGACACGGGCGAGCTGGAGGCGCCGGCCGACTCGTGGGGGGAACTCCACTTGGTCAAGGCCGCTCCGTACGCAGGGCGGGACTGGACGGATACCGGCGACGCTCGTGAGGAACGAGCGCTCAAGCATCGTGCCGAGGGGCAAAGCCGTACGGTGCCGCTTCCGCCGCCACTCGTCCGCATCCTGCGCGCCCACCTCGCGGAGTTCAGCGACGGCCCCGGCGGGAGACTCTTCTACGGCGTCCAGGGGGGCGAGCTGCCGTTCATCACCTACCGCCGCGCATGGAAGGCGGCCCGGAAGACGGCTCTCACAGAGAAGGAGTTCGCTTCGCCGCTGGCCGCCCGGCCGTACGACCTCCGCCATGCGTGCGTGTCCACGTGGCTCAACGCTGGGGTCGATGCTGCTCAGGTGGCTGAGTGGGCAGGCCACAGCGTGGAAGTCCTCCTTCGGATCTACGTGCAGTGCATCGAAGGGCGAGACGAGGTGAACAAGCGTCGGATCTCTGATGCCCTCGGTGATGAGTAGGCGGTAGGGGAGACGTCAGCCCAGTAGAAGAAATCCCGTGGTCCATCGGGGGTAGCGCTTCTATCTTGGGTCAATGACGTGGAATGCCAAAAAAGGGCTTGTTAGTCGATCATTTGCAGAGTGGCAGGCCGTTGATCGTGACATCCGAACCTATCTATCGTTGACGGCTCGCTGGTCTGAGCGTGGCTATCAGGAGCTTTGGAACCAAGCCGAGAGTGAACTGTCTGCGATCTTCGACCCGGATGTTCACCACGGTGACGAGCATGTTGGCTTCTTCAGTGACAAGGTCAACGACCTGTGGCCGAACGACTACGAGTGGATGCTTCACGCATCTGTCGTCAGGGATGCGGTCTCAGCGTTCGAGGTCTACCTAGAGAAGGGCATGGATGAAGCCCTGCATGCAATTGGTCTCGACTTGAGGCGGAAGGCAAATCGGCCATCACCCGAGTGGAAGACCATGGTAGTGATCCATAAGGCCTTGGGCAGCGACGTGGAGACGGATCGCGTGAAGCACATTCGCGCGCTCAGGCACATGCTCGTACATCAGAGAGGTGAACTCCGCACAGAGAAGATGCGGGATCGGTTTGCTGAGGGGCCGAGGGCTTACCCGTTGGTTCATCGGGAGACTGGCGAGCCCCTCACGTTGGAAGCCGACTTTGTCGGGGATCAGGTGCAGTTGGAGCTTGCCACAGTGGAGGCTGTTCTTGATGATCTCGCCGCAGTGGTGCGCGAGACCGACACTCGCGTGTGGCACATCGCCTGGAATGCGGACCGCGCTGAACTGGAAGCAATCAGCAGGACTCTCAAGCCGGACGCCGACTAGCCCCGACTAGCCCGGCCAGTCAGGGCCTCCATGACAGTGCGCACGTATTTGGCACGATCAACCGTGAACGATCGGTGACAGCCGTACACCACCGGACGCACGACAAAGCCCCTAACCGGCGTCCACGCTGGTCAGGGGCTAGTTGATCCTGATCGATCTAGGTGCCCCCGGCAGGATTCGAACCTGCGGCACCCGCTTTAGGAGAGCGGTGCTCTATCCCCTGAGCTACGGAGGCAAGTGTGCGGTAGTAAGCCTAGCGAAAGGTTGGGGCGCTCGCGCCTCCACCCGGGGGCGCGGTGGAGAAGTCGGTGGTCATCGATCGGACGACCTGCGGTAAAGGCATGGCAACTCGTCGCCGCTCCCACCAGGGAGGCCCCTTACCGTCGCTGGCTGTGACCGTAACACGACGCGGATCCCTGCGGCGGCGATCGATGACGCTCCTCGCGGCGATGATCGCGCCGGGGATCCTGGCTTCGGGCTTGCTCGTGGCCGACCTCGCGGGCTACGGGGAACGTACGCGGAGCGGCCTGGCAGATGAGGCCCGGCGTGTGCTCGCCGAGCCTGTCGGCGGTGTACGGAGCGCCGGGCTGGGGCTGTCTGCCGAGGCGCCACGAAGAGTAGACACCGGCCGGGCCGCGCGGACGGCAGAAACGGTGCTGGATCCGACACCGGTGCCGGAGCCGTACGGGCCGGCGCGCCGCTATGAGGGGCTGGTGCGGCTTCCCGCTGTTCCCGCGCCGGTTGTGGGGCGGGTCTGGAAGGCCGTCCCCCGGAGCGCCCCGGAGAAGGAGAAGAGGCGGCCCATCAAGGAACCCCGGGAGGAGCGCCCGCCCTGTGCTCCGGAGTGGGAGGGCACGTGGCTCTGGGATGCCTGCCGGGAGGGCGGCGGGCAGTAGGCGCATGAGCTGGAAAGGCGCAAACGCGACGTGATCGGTCGATAGCGCTTGGGCGAACCAGGGCACCGGCCCACCGGACGCTGTAGTAACGTGCGTCCCTGACCCAGGTCACGAGTTCGCAAACGGGGGAGTCGGGCGTGTCATCTCCTCGGTCGGCCGGGCTGATCGCGGTCGTCACGGCGATGACCTCGCTCACCGGTGCCTCTACGGCCGCGGCGGCATCGGCGCGTACGACCGTCGGCGCGAGTGCCCGTACGGACGCCGCCGTGCGGACGGGCGGCAAGGAGCCCACGTCCCTGACGGAGCTGCGGCGTGAGGCCCAGAAGGCCTACAAGTCGATCGAGGACGCGAACCGGGCGCTCGTGGCGCGGCAGAAGAAGTTCGCGGGCGTGGAGAAGGAGCTCGCGGGCAAGCTCACCCGCCTCCAGGAGGCAACGGCCGAGCTCAACAGGCTGCGCAAGCCGTTGTCCGACCTGGCGGCGTCGCTCTACCAGGACCCCTCGGTCGGGGGCCTCAGCCCGTTCATCGCCGGCGGGGACGGCACGGCCATCCTGCGCCGGATGAGCGACATGCAGCACCTGGTCGCCGGGCACAACACCGTCCTCAGCGAGGCGTCGAAGCTGCTCGAGGGTCAGCAGCGGCTCGCGCAGGAGGCGCAGGAGCTGCGGGCGGCCAGTCTTCTCCAGGAGGCGCAGCTCAGCGCGCAGGTCACCCTCCAGCGCAAGCGCTCCACGACTCTGGTCCGGTCGCTGACCCGGGCACTCGTCAAACTGGGCGTGAAGATCGGGCAGGGGACGGAGGGCGCGGGCGGCTGCGATCCCACCCGGATCGCCCAGGCGGAGCAGTATCCGAACGGCCTTCTCCCCAAGAACATCCTGTGCCCGCTCCCGCAGCGCGGGGAGACCCTGCGCGCGGACGCGGCGATCGCCTTCGCCGACCTCAACATCGCCTACAAGAAGCGGTTCGGCACGCCGATGTGCATCTCCGACAGCTACCGCAGCCTCGGCGAGCAGCAGGCCGTCTACTACCGGCGGCCCGGGTTCGCGGCCACGCCGGGCAAGAGCAACCACGGGCTCGGGCTCGCCGTCGACCTCTGCGGCGGCGTGCAGAGCTTCCGGTCCGCCCAGTTCAACTGGCTTGAGGCCAACGGCAAGAAGTACGGCTGGTTCCACCCCGACTGGGCCTATCACAGCCCCTTCGAGCCGTGGCACTGGGAGTACGACCCCAAGCTCGGCTCGCTGCTGCCTTAGCGACGGGGGGAACCTAGCGGGGGTGGATGGTCACCGAGAGCCTGCCCTGTGCCTGGGCCTGGGCGAGCCCGGCGGCCTGGGCGGGAGTCGTGGCCAGCACCAGCAGTCCGCCGCCGTCCGTGGAACCGGGCGGCCGGGCGATCACCCGCACTTCCTGGGCGACCGTCCGGGCCTCGAAGGGGCCCTCCTCGTAGGCCGCCAGGACGTCGATCACATCTCCTGGTGACAGCAGGCGGGCGGCGCCGGGGTCCGCGATCCGGACCGGCGTCGCGACCGACTCCGGTGATCCGGAGAACCGGAACAGGCCCGGGCCGAGGAGGCGCGCGTCGGTGAGCGGCTCACCCCGGCGCAGCGGGCCCGCGACCACCCTGCCGGTCACCGGAGAGCCGGCCGCGTACGCCCCGGCGGGTACGGCGTCGGGCGGCAGCCGTACGACCATGACGTCGGAGGCGGCGAGCCTGCCTCCGGCGAGGTCGCGGGCGGCGGCGAGGACCTCCACGCCCCGCGGCGCCCGTACGGCCGACAGTGCGCACGCCGCCGCGAACCCGGCGAGGATCGCGGCGACCGCGCGGCGCCGGCGCACGGGAAGCCGTTTCAGGGCGCGCACGACGACCTGACCATCAGGGGAGATCGATCGGGAGCTTGATGCCGTCGAGGGCGTTGCCGCAGGGGCAGGTTCGGTCCTCCGGCAGGGCCTCGACCACCTGGGAGACCAGCGTGCGCATCCGCTCCACGTTGGCCGCGAAGAAGGCCAGCACCTCGTCGTGGGTGACCCCCTCGCCCGCCTCGACACCGGCGTCGTGGTCGGTGACGAGGGAGAGCGTCGTGTAGCAGAGAGCCAGCTCACGGGCGAGGACGGCCTCGGGGTGCCCGGTCATGCCGATGATCGACCAGCCCGCGCCCGCGTACCACTGCGACTCGGCGCGGGTGGAGAAGCGGGGGCCCTGGATCACGACCAGCGTGCCGCCGTCGACCGTGTCCCAGCCTGCCTCGCGTGCCGTGGCCGTCGCGGCGGCCCGGCCGGAGGGGCAGTAGGGGTCGGCGAATGACACGTGGACGGCGCCCGCGTCGAAGAAGGTCTGCTCGCGTCCCTGGGTGCGGTCCACGATCTGGTCGGGGATCACGAGGGCGCCCGGGCCGATCTCGGGGCGCAGGGACCCGACCGCGCTGGGCGCGAGGATCTGCCGGACGCCGAGGGACCGCAGGGCCCACATGTTCGCCCGGAAGGGGATGCGGTGCGGAGGGTACGTGTGGCCGCGGCCGTGCCGCGGGATGAACGCGACGGATCTGCCGCCGATGCGGCCCACGGAGATCGAGTCACTGGGCGGGCCGTACGGCGTCGTCACGTCGACCTCGTGGGCGTCCTCCAGCAGGGAGTAGAGCCCGGATCCGCCGATGACCCCGATGTCTGCGCGATTGACCATGGGGCCGACCCTAGCGAACGGCGCCGTGCCTCCGGCGCGGCCCGGCGGCCCCTGTGGACAACATCAGACCCCTGTGGACGACCTCGGTAACCTCAGGCGGCGGCGGTCGATCCCGACGAGGAGGTGCTCGTCGACGTGCTGGTCGAGGCGGTCTCCTTCTTCCCGGAATCACCGGAGCCGTTGGAGCTCCCCGAACCGGCGGAGTCGGCGGACTTCGACGGCGTCGTCGTGGTCGACGTGGTCGTCGACGAGCTCGACGAACGGCTGTCGGTCCGGTAGAAGCCGGAGCCCTTGAACACGATGCCGACGGCGGAGAACACCTTGCGCAGCTTGCCCTGGCAGGCCGGGCACTCCGTGAGCGGGTCGTCAGAGAACTTCTGAACGGCCTCCAGCTGCTCCCCGCAAGCGGTACAGGCGTACTGGTAGGTGGGCACTCGCTCCTCCTGAGACTGGCACTCGACCGGGTCGACTGCTAATGGTAGTCAGTCAAGAAGCGCAAACGCCACTCCAGCCCGGTTTATTGCCCCCCGATGTCCCATCCGCCCACGACCCCTACAGCAGGTCAGCCGCCGCGTTCGCCGTACCAGCCGGCCAGCTTGCCCTTGCGGCTGACCGCGCGCAGGCGGCGCTCGACCGTCTCCCGCTGCGCGGCCGTGGTGACGACGAGAAGCTGATCGCCCACCAGAAGCTGGGTCGTCGGCCCGGGCACGAACGACCGCCCGTTCCGTACGACGAGGGTGACCATGGTGTCGGTCGGCAACCGCAGCTCGAAGATCTCCACGCCGTGCATGAGCGACCCGCGCGGGATGCGGACCTGCAGCAGGTCGGCCTTCAGCTCCTCCAGCGGCGCGGCCTCCACGTCGAGGTCGCGCGCCTCGCCCTCGGCGGCCAGGCCGAGCACCCGCGCGAGGTACGGCAGCGTCGGCCCCTGTAGGAGCGTGAACACGATGACGATGACGAAGACGTCGTTGAACAGGCCCTTCGCCCCCGGCACCCCCGCGCTCCAGGGGATCGTGGCGAGCACGATCGGCACCGCGCCGCGCAGCCCGGCCCACGACAGGAAGATCTGTTCGCGCCACGGCATCGAGCCGAGGCGCAGCAGCCACACGACCGCGCTGGACACCAGGACCGACGCGGGCCGGGCGACCAGGACCAGCAGCACCCCCGACACCAGGGCGGGCACGATCACGACGGGCAGTTCCGCGGGGTCGGCCAGGATGCCGAGCATCACGAACAGCCCGATCTGGGCGAGCCACGCCGCGCCCTCCGCGAAGCCGCGGGTCGCGGCGCGGTGGGGGAGGCGGGCGTTGCCGAGGATCAGCGTCGCCACGTACACGGCGAGGAAGCCGCTGCCGTGCAGGAGCGCCGCCCCGCTGTAGGCGACGAACGCCAGCGCCAGCACCGCGATCGGGTAGAGGCCGGAGGCGGGCAGGGCCACCCGGCGCAGCGCGTACGCCCCGGCGGGGCCGATCGCGAGGCCCACGGTCGCGCCGATGGCGAGTTCTGCGGTGGTCTCCAGCAGGGTAACCGGCAGCGAGGGCGTCAGCGTCGTGCCCACGCTCAGCGTCATCACGAGGATGACGGCGGGCGCGTCGTTGAAGCCCGACTCGGCCTCCAGGATCCCGGCGAGCCGGGGTGGCAGCGGCAGCCGCCGCAGCACCGAGAACACGGCCGCCGCGTCGGTGGAGGCCAGTACGGCGCCGAGCAGGAACGCCGACCGCCAGTCCAGGCCGAGCAGGGGCGCGACGGTCGCGGCGAGCACGGCGACGCTGACCGCGATGCCCACCGTGGCGAGCACGAGCGCGCTCGGCACGGCGTCGCGTACGTGACTCCAGTTGGTGGTCAGGCCGCCTTCGGCGAGGATCACCGCGAGCGCGATCAGGCCGAGTTCCTGGGCGAGGTGCGCGTTGTCGAAGTGGATGCCGCCGAGGCCGCGCTCGCCGAGCAGCAGGCCGAGGCAGAGGTAGATGAGCAGGGTGGGCAGGCCGGTGCGGTGCGCGATCCGTACGGACGCGATGGCCGCGATGACGACGGCGGCGGACAGCAGCAGCCAGACGTTCAGACCCACCGCTCCCTTCGCCGCGACTGCGCCAATCTTGTCACATCTGCACCAACCGGACGATTCCGCTCGGGAGGGCAGCGAACCGTACATGCTGATCGTGCGGCTCCGCGGGGACGCCCTCGATGAGCTCGCCCTCGTGCAGCAGCGCCACCGTCGGCACGTTCGGCCCGACGCGGGTCAGCGCCCGGTCGTAGAAGCCGCCGCCCCGGCCGAGCCGTACGCCGGTCACCCGGTCGACGGCGAGGGCGGGGACGAGGACCAGCGCGGCCGTCCTGATCGCGTCCACCCCGCGCCGGACGTCGACCGGCTCCATCACCCCGTACGGCCCCGGGGCGAGCGAGTCCGGGCCGTCGTACACCGCCCAGTCGAGCTCGCCGTCGGGCCGCTGCACCGGCAGGATCACGGTCGCGCCATGCTTCCACATGGCCAGGATCAGCCCGTGCGTGGACGGCTCGGCCCCGATCGACCAGTAGCAGGCGACGAGCCCGGCCATCTGCACCCACGGCTGGTCGAGGAGCGTCTCACGGACCGCGGCAGAGGACGCGCGCAGCGTGCGTTCGTCGAGCTCCGACCGGTCGCGGAGGATACGGCGACGCAGGTTCAGCTTGTCCACAGCCCGCTCCGTTAGTGTTCAACCATGGCTGACTTCGATCCCGTGACCAAAGCCGTTGTGCCCGCCGCGGGTCTGGGCACCCGCTTCCTTCCCGCGACGAAGGCGACCCCCAAGGAGATGCTGCCCATCGTCGACAAACCGGCCATCCAGTATGTGGTGGAGGAGGCCGTCTCCGCCGGGCTGCTCGATGTCCTGATGGTGACCGGCCGCAACAAGCGTTCGATCGAGGATCACTTCGACGTAGCGTACGAGCTTGAGGACGCGCTGCGCGCCAAGGGCGACGAGGAGCGGCTCAACCAGGTGAAGGAGCCGGTGGACCTCGCCACCATGCACTACGTGCGGCAGGGTGAGCCGAAGGGCCTCGGCCACGCCGTCCTGTGCGCCAAGCAGCACGTCGGCGACGAGCCGTTCGCCTGCCTGCTCGGCGACGACCTCATCGACCCCCGCGACCCGCTGCTCAGGCGCATGATCGAGGTGCGCGCGACGTACGGAGGCAGCGTCGTCGCGCTGATGGAGGTGCCGCGCGAGCACGTCTCCCTGTACGGCGCCGCCGCCATCGAGCCGACCGACGAGGACGACGTCGTCCGCGTCACCGACCTCGTGGAGAAGCCCCCGGCCGACGAGGCCCCCTCGAACTGGGCGATCATCGGCCGGTACGTGATCGACCCGGCCGTGTTCGAGGTGCTGGAGCGGACCCCGCCGGGGCGCGGCGGCGAGATCCAGCTCACCGACGCGCTGCGCACGCTGGCCGCGACGGCCCCCGGCGAGGGTGGGCCGGTGCACGGCGTGCTGTTCCGGGGCCGCCGCTACGACACCGGCAACAAGCTGGAATATCTCCAGACCGTGGTGCAGTTCGCCGCGAACCGGGGCGATCTCGCGCCCGAGTTCCTGCCCTGGCTCCGGCAGTTCCTCGACACGATCGAGTCCTGAGCGACATGAAGCCCGTCGACCGCCATCTCGCCGACATCCTCGCGGTGGTGCGCCCGCTCGCCCCGCTGGAGGTCGAGATCGACGCCGCCCTCGGTGCCGTGCTGGCCGAGGACGTCGCCTCACCCGTGCCGCTGCCGCCGTTCGACAACTCGGCGATGGACGGCTACGCCGTACGGGCCGAGGACGTCGCCGGGGCGCCCGTCACGCTGCCCGTGATCGGGGACGTGGCGGCGGGCGACGGCGGGCTGAACGCCGTCGGGCCCGGCCTGGTCGCCCGCGTCATGACCGGCGCGCCGATCCCGGCCGGGGCCGACGCCGTCGTCCCGGTCGAGTGGACGGACGGCGGCACCGCCCGTGTACGGATCGACAGGCCGGCCCCGCCGGGCAACGCGATCCGGCGGGCGGGAGAGGACGTCCTCGCGGGGGAGACGGTGCTCCACGAGGGTGCCCGGATCGGCGCCGCCCAGGTCGGGATCCTCGCCGGAGCCGGCCGGCGACGGGTGCGGGTGCGGCCCCGGCCGAGGGTCGTCGTGCTGTCCACGGGTGCCGAGCTCGCCGAGCCCGGCACCCCGCTGGGCGCGGGCCAGATCTGGGAGTCCAACAGCTTCATGCTGACGGCCGCCGTACGGGAGGCCGGAGCGGAGGCGTTCCGGGCCGGTTCGGTCTCCGACGACCCCAAGGAGTTCCTGGACGTCCTGGACGCCCAGCTCCTGCGGGCCGACGCCGTGATCACCAGCGGCGGCGTCTCGATGGGGGCGTACGAGCCGGTCAAGGAGGCCCTCTCCCCGCTGGGCACGGTGGCCTTCGAGAAGGTCGCGATGCAGCCGGGGATGCCGCAGGGCTTCGGCGTCGTCGGGCCCGACCGTGTGCCGATCTTCACGCTGCCCGGCAACCCCGTGTCGTCGTTCGTGTCGTTCGTGCTCTTCGTGAGGCCGGCCCTGCGGGCCATGCAGGGGCTCCCGGTGGGACCGCCGGAGGCCGTACGGGCCACCGTGACGGCGCCGCTGCGGTCGCCCGCCGGGAAGCGGTCCTACCTGCGGGCCGTGCTGACCGGGCGGACCGTCGCGCCGGTCACCGGCCAGGGTTCGCACCAGCTCGCGGCACTGGCCGCGGCGAACGCGCTGATCGTGGTTCCGGAGGACGCGACCTCGCTGCCCGAGGGCGCCGAGGTGGAGGTGATCCCGCTGTGAAGCTGACCCACGTCGACGAGACCGGCGCCGCCCGGATGGTCGACGTCTCAGAGAAGGACGTGACCGCCCGTACGGCCGTCGCGACCGGCCGCGTCCTGCTGTCGCCGGAGGCGGTGGCGGTGCTGCGGGCGGGGGACGTGCCCAAGGGCGACGCGCTGGGGGTGGCGCGCATCGCCGGGATCATGGGGGCCAAGCGCACCCCCGACCTGGTGCCGCTCTGCCACCCGATCGCCCTGACCGGCGTAAAGGTCGACCTGTCCGTGGTGGACGAGGGCGTGGAGATCACCGCCCGGGTCCGTACGGCCGACCGCACGGGCGTCGAGATGGAGGCCCTCACGGCCGTCACCGTCGCGGCGCTCGCCCTGGTCGACATGATCAAGGCGGTGGACCCGGCGGCGGTGATCACCGGCGTCCGGGTGGAGGAGAAGACGGGCGGCAAGACGGGCCACTGGGACCGCGAGGCCGGCGACGACCGTGACGCCCGCGATGTTCCCGGCGCTCACGGCGCTCGCGATCGGAGGTGAGGGCGGCGTGCGCGCGCTGGTGGTGACCGTCTCCAACCGGGCGTCCGCGGGCGTGTACGAGGACCGTTCCGGGCCGCTGCTGGCCTCCCTCCTCAAGGAGGCGGGCTGCGACCGGGTGGACGGCCCGCGGGTGGTCCCGGACGGCGAGCCCGTCGAGGCGGCGCTGCGCGAGGGAGTCGGCGAGGGGTACGACGTGATCGTGACCACCGGCGGCACCGGCGTCACCCCCCTGGACCTCACGCCCGAGATGACCCGCCGCGTCCTGGACCGGGAGATCCCCGGCATAGCCGAGGCCGTACGGCAGGTGAACCGCGAGAAGGTGCCGACGTCGATCCTGTCCCGCGGCCTCGCCGGGCAGGCGGGCCGGACGCTGGTGGTCAACCTCCCGGGGTCGTCCGGCGGCGTACGGGACGGCATGGCCGTGCTGGCCCCGATCCTGGCCCATGTGGTGGACCAGATGCGCGGCGGCGACCATGTTCGCTGAGCGCTCGATGCCGGGCGCCCCCACGTGGCGCGTTGACCGTTCTCCGGTGGATGATTGACGGATGGATCGACTTCGCGGCTGGCCGGTGTCCCTGACCGAGGGGCCCGTGGGGCTGCGGCCGCTGCGCCTGCGTGACGTCCGTGACTGGCGCGACACCCGGCTGCGCAACGCCGAGTGGCTCCGCCCGTGGGAGCCGAGCAACCCGGAGACCCCGCTGTTCCGCACCGGTCTCGGGCCGTACGTCTCGATGGTCGGCACGCTGCGCCGCGAGGCCCGCCAGGGGATGGCCATGCCCTGGGTCGTCACGTACGAAGGGAGGTTCGCCGGGCAGCTCACCGTGGGGGCGATCGTGTGGGGATCGGCCCGTTCCGCCCAGGTGGGCTACTGGGTGGACGGCCGGCTGGCCGGGCGGGGCATCATCCCGACCGCGCTCGCCATGGCCGTGGACCACTGCTTCTTCACCACCGGTTTACACCGTCTGGAGGCCAACATCCGGCCGGAGAACCAGGCCAGCCGCCGGGTCGTGGAGAAGCTCGGCTTCCGCGAGGAGGGCATCCGCCGGCGTCAGCTGCACATCGACGGCGCCTGGCGCGACCACATCTGCTACGCGTTGACCGTGGAGGACGTGCCCCGCGGGCTGCTCGTGCAGTGGCGCCGCACGATGAACTCGGCCGCCCGCCGCAGCGAGCCCAGCCCCGGTTAGGCGTCGGCGGATGTGCCTCGCCGCCGTCGCAACCGAGACACAAGTGGATCACCAGTGGGCCCCGTGATGCTTCGTGGCCGTAAGCGAAACCGCATCACGGGGAGACATCCGTATGAGGAAAAAGGCGTTATCCACCGCGGCGGCCGCTCTGACCGCTCTGGCCGCCTCGGCGGCCATGAGCGCGGCGGCTCCCGCACCCGCGTCCGCCGCGGTCGTGACGATCGAGATCGTGCCCGCCCGCACCGAGACCGTGCGGGAGTGGATCGACCCGTTCACCTGCCCGACGAACATGGTGCTCACCGGGCGCTCGCACTACGGCGACGAGAACGATGCCACCACCTACACCTGCAGCTTCGTCCTCATCAACGGTGAGCAGGCCCGGGTGTACCTCGGCGACTGGACCTCCCGCCAGAAGGAGAGCAGGTCCGACTACAGCGCTCCCGACCACCAGGCCGTCGCCGGCAGGTGGCACGAAGGCGACGAGAACGGCTACACGAGGTACCGCACCGCCACCATGTACTGGCAGGGGCGGCAGGTGCTGCTGGCCAACGGGGACATCAGCGGTGCGTTCCGGGAGAGCAGCCACAACTGGCAGGCCGAGGGGAAGACGGTCATGACCGGCCGTAAGCACAGCGGGGACGAGAACGGCAACACCTGGTACCGCTTCGCCACCGTGACCGTCGCGGGCTGACAAGAGAGGCACCGAATACCATGAGAACGTTCGGCAAGGCCCTGTCCGTCGTCGCGGCGGCCGCCGCCCTGTCCGCCACCGCCATGGCCGCTCCCGCCTCGGCGGCGGTGACGATCAAGGTGGAACAGATCTCCAGCCAGACCGTGCGGGAGTGGTGGGGCGTCCAGGTCACCTGCCCCCCGAACCAGGTGCTCACCGGCCGCTCGCACTACGGTGACGAGAACGCCTACACCACCTACTACTGCAGCCGGATTCTGATCAACGGCGAGCAGGTCGAGGTGCACACCGGAGACTGGACATCCCCCCAGCGGGAGAGCAGGTCCGACTACAGCGCCCCGAACGACCAGGTGGTCGTCGGCAGATGGCACGAGGACGACGAGAACGGCGACACGAGGTATCGCAGCGCCGCGCTGTACTGGCAGGGGCGGCAGGTCAGGCTGATCGACGGGGACGTGAGCGGTCAGTACACCGAGAGCAGCCACACCTGGCAGGCGCGGGCCGGCAGGGTCATGACCGGTCGTACGCACTTCGGGGACGAGAACGGCAAGACCACGTACCGGTCCGCCACCGTGTACTTCGAGGGCTGATCTCCTCCGGCGCATAGGCCCGCGTACCGTCAGTGCCCTGGTGCGGCTGAGGCACTGATCGTCCGGGCCGGGACGGTCGGCCGGGAACGCCGCGGGGCCACCGCGACCCGGTCGGCCGGGCCAGGAATCCGCGTGGTCCGTCGGGACCACGCGGCTTCCGCGGGATCGAATTACATGAACAGCTTTGACGATCTCGCGACACACCGGACCGAATGCTCGTCATTCATCGACACGCGGTCCTACGGTGCGTGACGTGAACACCTCTCAGACGACACGAGCGCAGGGACGTGTTCACCATGCCCCCGGACCCGCCCGTACGGCGTTCCGGAGGCTGATCCGGAGGTGGGCGCGTGGGTAGCGCCGTGCTCTACCTCGCCATCGTCGTCATGTGGCTCAGCGTCCTGCTGCCCATGTGGCTGCGCCGCGACCGGCACACCGACGACGACCTTTTCGAGGACCCGGCGGCGGAGGCGACCACGCTGTCCGAGCGGCCCGCCGTCTCGGCCGACCCCGACCCCGAGGACGGTTCCGCTCCGGGCGTCGAGGACGGCGCCGAGGAGAACGACGCCGACACGGTCGTCACCCCGCCTGCAAGGGTCACCTCGACCGCCTCGGCATCCGCGGCTCCGGCCGGCTCCGCGGACCAGGCCACCGCGGACCAGGTGGCGGCCGAAAGGCACGCGCGGGCCCGCAGGATGGCCGCCCACCGCCGGGCCCGGATCCTCGCGCGGCGCCGCAGGCGCCTTTTGTGGAGCGTTCTGCTCGTCCTGGCCTCCGTGGTCACCGCGGCCGTCCGGGTGATGCCCTGGTGGGCGGTCGCGCCCTCCGGCGTGCTCCTCGTCGGCTACCTCGCCGTGCTGCGCGTGGCCGTACGCGCGGACCGGGAGCAGCGGGAGAAGGCCGCGCGGGCGCGGGCGGCGTACCTGCGCAGGCAGCGGGAGCGCCGCCGCGCCCTGGCCGCCCTGACCCGCGAGGCAGAGATCATCAAATTCGAGGCGCGCAAGCGTTCGCAGGTCTTCGACCAGTACGCCGACGGGCGGCGCGCGGCCGGAGACTGATCCGGTGGCGCGAACACCCCGCGGAGTTTGCTAATCTAGTCGAGGTCGTTGGGGCTATAGCGCAGTCCGGTAGCGCACTTCGTTCGCATCGAAGGGGTCTGGGGTTCAAATCCCCATAGCTCCACAACGATTTTGCAGGTGAGAAGGGGTCTCGGAGGTTCCTCCGGGGCCCCTTTTCCGATCTCGGGGTCGTCGGTCATGATCGTGGTGACCGGCTCGGCGACGTTCCTCAGCACCACCTCGCGCGCATGTGCCTGCCGAAGGGCTCGCTTCGGGATCGAGTGAACCGTTTGCAGGCTACCTTCGTGGTCGCCCCAGATCGATGTGATCAGACTCCGGGATCACTGTCGGCGCGATGATGCGACTGCGGTCGCGCGAAAGCAGGGACTCCAGGGGGACGCGCGAGCGGCCTGCGTGATCAACGATTGGCCGCGTGATCGAGACCATCGCGGGGATCGGCATGCCACCCCTGGAGATCCTGCTTCTGCTGGGCGTCGTCAGCCTGCTGTGGTCGCGGTGGTGCCCGCCCTCAGCCCGGCGGCCGGTCGCGCTCGCCGCGGCGGCGGTCGTCGCCCTGTCCGGGATCGTACTGACCGTGCGCGGGTTGCGCTGGCAGATGGCGCCCGCGCTCGCCGGTGTCCTGGTCGCGCTCGCGTTCGCCGTGCCAGTAATCGCCGGACGCCCGGCGCGGCGGGTGAGCCGGTGGCTCACCCTGCCGGGAGTCGTGGTCTGCCTCGGCCTGGTTTGTGCGAGCGCGGCCGCCGCCTGGGCGGTGCCCGTGCCCGTGTTCCCCGTGCCGTCCGGTCCGTACGCGGTGGGCACAGCGGTGACGCAGTGGACCGACGCCTCTCGCCCGGAGCCCGCGACCGATGAGCCCGGCGACCACCGCACGGTCGTGGTCCAGTTGTGGTATCCCGCGCCCAAGGGCACGGCCGGTTCCCGTGCCCGGTATCTCGGCCGCACCGAGCGGGAGGCGCGTATGGTCGCGGACGGCCTGACCGGCTACCTCGGCGTGCCCGCCTTCCTGCTCGATGACGCGGTCCGTGCCCGCACCGGCGCCGTGTACGACGCGCCTGCGGCGGCCGGGCGGTTCCCGATCGTGCTGTTCTCTCCCGGGCTGGGAGGCGTGCGCACCCAGAACACCGCGTGGGCGGAGGAACTGGCCGGCCGCGGCTACGTCGTCGCGGCCCTCGACCACCCGTACGACTCCGCCGCCGTCGTGCTCGACGATGGACGGACCATCCGCACGCGGGTCGTGGCCACCGGCGACGACGAGGAGGACAGACGGCTCGCGACCGGCTGGACGGCGGTCAGGGCCGCCGATCTCAGCTTCGTCCTCACCCAGCTCGGCCGCCTCGACAAGGGCGAGATCCGCGGCCCGCTGACCGGACGGCTCGACACCGCGCGTGCGGCGGCGACCGGGCACTCCATCGGCGGAGGCGCCGCTCTGCGGGCCGCCCGTCAGGACTCCCGGTTCGCGGCGGTGATCGACCTGGACGGCTACCCGTACGATCCCGCGCCCCGGCCCTACCATCAGCCGGTGCTCGCGGTCACCCATCCCGTCGACCCGGCCGACAACCCGACGTACATCCCTCGTCTCACCCGGATCCTCACGCTGAGCACGTCGGCGAGCTATCGGATCACGGTCCCCGGTGCGGCGCACCTCACCTTCGCCGACGCGCCGCTCTACCTGCCGCCGGTGCCGTCCGTTGTCGGTTCCCTGGGCCGCACCGGGGGCCTGTCCGTCACCACGGCGGCCACCAGGACCTTCCTCGACGCCACCCTGCGTGACAAACCCGGCGACCTGGCCACGCTCCTGCGCCCGTACGGCGACCTCACCGTCCACTGGCCCGCGCCGAAGGACGACACGGGGGACCGTGACTGATGCGCTGTCCGCCGACGTTCAGCAGGGTCGAGGAAGTAGGCCGCGCACCTGCGGGCCGAAGGCTTACTGGCCCCGCTCATAATGCTCGATCAGGCCGAGGCGGCGGAGGAGATCGCGTCGTGTCCGTGCGACCGCGATCCGACTCCCGCGACGGGTGCAGTGCCGGCGTCATGAGGTCACGCCGTTGGTTCGGTCCTCTCGGAAGCGATGGGCAGACGGGAGAGGAAGGGGGAGCGGCCGCGGAAGCCGGGGCGGAAGCGCGCAGGCGGTCCTGTGCTGAGGAACTCTTCCAGCCACGCCATGTGTTCGACCTTCTCGTTGCGGATCGCCTGGGCCAGCACGAAGGTGCGTTGATCTCTGCCTTCGGTGAGGTCGCACAGGCCGCCGTAGGGGTGGACGGCGCGTCGTACGTCTTCGATGAGTGTCGTGACCGGATCCTGCGCGTCGCCGGGGATTTCCCACGGCGACGCATGCCCGCTTCCCAGGAACTGCCGGATGTCCTCGGGAAGCGTTCCGTCCAGTTCGTAGATGCGGTTGACGAGTGCGTCGAAGTGGCGGCGATCCTCGTCGCGGATGTCCTTGAGGATCTGGCGTAGTTCCTCATCGGCGAAACCGAGCGGATAAGCGGTCAGGATTGTGTAGCGGTAGACGGCGCTCAGCTCCGCTGTGGCGGCGGAGGTGAGCCGGTCGATCAGTCCATTCACATCGACGCCTGCCTGCTCGACGACTTCGCGCGCGCTGATCATGTCGGCTCCAGGCGGTCAGGTTGCGGAGAGTTCCAGCGGGGCGCGTTCCTTCGGGTTGAGCGCGAGGAAGGCGACCCCGGCCAGGGCGCCGCCGACCAGGTCGGCCAGGAGCCAGATCCAGATCTTGGACCAGGCGAGAAGCCCCATGGAGGCGGCACCGACGGCGACGGCCGGGTTGAAGGCGCCCCCGGAAATGCCGCCGACCGCGAATGCGCCGGCCGTCACGGTGAATCCGATGGCCAGGCCGTAAAAGCTGTTGCCAGGGTGGTCCCTGCTGGTGGCCGCGTTCAGCACCACGTACGCGAGCGCGAACGTGAACAGCGCCTCGGCCAGCAGCGCGACCCCCAGCTCACGCCCAGAGGGCGACAGGGTCGGCACGCTGCGAGGATTGACGATGTAGGTAGCCGTAAGCGCGGCGAGAACACCGCCGGCCAGCTGGGCGATCCAGTAGGGAACGGCGTCCGCCAGATTGATCCGGCCACGGAGGAGCACGGCCAAGGTCACCGCGGGGTTGTAGTGGGCGCCGGAGACATGTCCTCCGGCGTACACCATGACCGTCAGGATCGCGCCGATGGCCACGGGCGCCAAAGGCGCCTTCGTCAAGACCGTGGCACCTACCGTGAGAACCAGGAAATACGTTCCGATGAATTCCGTGATGTAGCTGCGCATGGACTGTCCTCTCTACGTGTGAACCGAGACCGGTCACGCAACCGCGGGCAGCGCATGCAGATAGTTCCATGATCCGCGGCCCAGGAGATTGCGGGCTTCTTACGGGCCCTTACGGCCCCTTACGGCTCGCCGAACCAGAAATGAGGACTCTTGTCAGGTGCTCGGCATACGCACACGGCCGCGCCGGTCGGCCAGAGCGGTCAGGAGGAGGCGGCTATCAGGCCGACCACGATCAGCACCAGGGACAGGGCGGCGACCCCCGATCCGGCGATCACGGCGGCCCTGCGGCCCCGTCTGACCTTGAAGACGTACAGCAGGACGTAGGGCAGGAAGGCCAGCGCCGCGAGACCGGTGGCGGGAAGCGCCATGGCCCGCAGGACGCCCTTCGTGCCGGACGGCAGCGCCCTGTCACCCTCGGGGGTGAGCTGGGCCCGCGTCACGTCCCCCGCCTCCGAGTCGGGCGAGGCGGCCACCGCGACCGCGTCTCCACCGCCGTCGGGGACGAACCTGCCCTTGCAGTCGTACCGTCCCTGGCCGAGGGAGACGCAGGAGACGACGGTGAGGGTGCCGGGGGTGCCGATCTTTCCGGTCGCGAGCCGGAAGTCCGGCACCGCCGCCACGAACGGCAGCACGCCGAGCGCGAGCCAGCAGATCAGGAGGATGCCCATCCCGATCTTGCCCGGCATCCGGCGACCCGGGGTCACGGTCGTGGTGAGTCCCTCGAAAGCCTCGGTCAGGTCCATGACGCCAGCATGGCGTCGCGCACTTGGGACTCACCTGGAACAGGCTTGCCAGGCCGAGACGACCCGGTATGAGCGGCGAGCCGAAAAACAATTGACGGAGTGAGTGCTCACTCCGCACTATTGATCGCATGACAGAGACGACGACACCACGCCGGAGAGCGCCGGCGATGAGCACGGAGCAACGCAGAGAGATGATCGTGGCCGCGGCGCTTCCCCTGGTCGCCGACCACGGCGCCGCGGTCACCACCAGCCAGATCGCCCGCGCGGCCGGCATCGGGGAGGGCACGATCTTCCGGGTCTTCACCGACAAGGACGAACTCCTCGACGCGTGTCTCGTCGAGGCGATGAACCCCGGCCACGTGCTGCGCGAACTGGCCTCGATCTCCCTCGACGAACCGCTGGCCGATCGGCTGACGCAGGCGGCGGAGGCGCTGCGCGCCCACCTGGGCCGCATGGGGACCGTGATCGGCGCCCTGCACGGCACCGGGCACCGCCGCGAGCGAGGCTCCGGAGAGCGGCAGGCCCCCGGCGGCAGGGATGCGTCGATGAAGGCGACCCACGAGGCGATCGTCGAGCTGATCGAGCCCGACCGGGCGTCGCTGCGCCTGGAGCCCGGAAAGGTGGCATCGGTCTTCCTGGGGATGCTCTTCACCCGGCCCCTTCCCGCGTCCGGCGACCTGGGCTCGTCTCCCGGGGAACTCGTCGACATCCTGCTGCACGGCATTCTCGGGTCCCCTGGGAGCGGGGCATGACCATCACGTTGAACCACACCATCGTCCCCGCCGTGGACAACCGCGAGGCGGCCCGCTTCTTCGCCTCGATCATGGGCCTGGAGGAGATGCCGCCCGCCGGCCGCGACGGCCACTTCGCGCCCGTACGGGTGAACGACTCGCTGACCCTGGACTTCATGACCGTGGACGACCCCGTCGGCATGCATCTGGCCTTCGACGTGGACCCGGCCACGTTCGACCGGATCCTGGCCCGGCTGCGGGAGGCCCGGGTGCCCTACGGCAGTGATCCGGCCCATCCCGGCAACGGCCGGATCGACCACCCGCTGTGCCCGCGCGGGCTGTTCTTCGTCGATTCGGCGCGCAACCTCTACGAGGTCATGTCCCCCGCCTGACCGCGGCCGGTGATCCGGACGGGGGACTCCGGATGAAAGTTGCAGGGCCGCGCGCCGTTCGTCCCGCGCGTACGGCCCCACGCGCCCGCGTTTCATTGACCACGAGTCCACTTTCGCGGACGATCCGGGGCAAGGGGGCCGGCCGACACGAGGAGTGGGAATGACACGGAGCAGAACGGGGACGGGCGCCTGGATCACGGCGGCCCTGCTGGCGGGGGCCGCGATCGTCGCGCCCGCGGCGGCCCGCGCGACCGCCGGGACCACGGTGGCCTACACGACGTTTCCGCCGAGCCCGTCGCCGACGGCGAGTCCCACTGCCTGCCCGGCGATTCAGCCTCCGTCGGAGCAGAACACGCCGCCGACCGCCCCGGGAGCACCGACGGACGTCCAGGTCTTCATGACGCAGGTCCTCCTGCGCTGGGCGCCCGCCACCGACGCGGACGGCATCGCCTGCTACCAGGTCCGCGAGGTGTGGAACGGCGCCGAAAGGGTCGTGGGCACCTTCGCGGGCACGGTCACCTCGGGCTCCGTCTACCTGCCGTGGCCGCCCTACGGGGTCCCGTCCCAGGTCCACCAGCTGTACGTCGTGGCGGTGGACACGAAGGGGGCGGTCAGCCCGCCGTCCGGCTCGGTCTCCGTGACGATCTACAACGACATCGTCACCCCGCCCTCGCCCTCGGTCTCACCGGCCGTGGTCACCTGCCGGGTGGCGGTCAGCTCCTCCGACTGGTGGAGCGGGATGAGCACAAGCATCACGATCACCAACGCGACCGAGACGCCCGTGAGCGGATGGCGCCTCAAGTTCATCTTCCCCGACCCCGGGCAGAAGCTGACCACGGGCTGGTCGGCCACCTGGTCGCAGGCCGGCTCCGAGGTGACGGCGGCGAACCTCGACTGGAACAAGACCATCGCGCCGGGCAAGTCCGTGACCATCGGCTTCCTCGGCAGCCACACCGGCTCGAACCCGTCGCCGACGAGGTACACCCTCAACGGCGCCTCCTGCGCCTCCTGACCGCCACGGTTCCCGCCGTCCCCGGCACAGAGGGACGGCGGGAACCCGGGCGAGACTCAGCCGAGGCCGGCGTACTGGCGGGGGCGCAGCGCCTGCGCGCGCAGCGCGGTCAGCGCGGCGCGGCGGCCCGTGCCGGTGAGCCGCCAGACGTACGCGTCCCGGGCGGGCCCGGACACCCGCGCCGGGGCGGTCGGCCCCGAGCCGCCCGAAGCGCCGTCCGAGAGGCCGAGGGCGTCGAGACGGTGCCGGAGCCGGGCCAGCGGATGGGAGAGGTCGACGCCGGTGACACGTCCGCCGTCGGCCGAACGCCAGCCCTCGCCGTTGACCACCTCGGCGACCCGGTCGCGCAGGTCGCCGTCCGGTACGGCGTCGCCGTCCACCAGGATCATCAACGCGGACTCGCGGATGGAGATCTCGAAGTCGTGTTCGCCGGGGGCGGGGACGAGCAGGGTGGCCGCGGCGGCCTCCCACAGGGCGGCGGGATCGTCCAGGAGGTTCCGGCCGGTGGTCGTGAGCACCAGCCTCCTCCCACTGCGCCGCAGCGCCCCGAGGTCGTGGACGGCGATCCGCCTGAGCTCGGTCACGGCGGGCACGTCGGCCTCGCCGCGCACCGCCCGCGACTCCACTCCCGGCCTCATAGGAGCGGCCCAGCCGAAGCGGCCCGCCGCCTCCGCCGCCACGGCCCGCCCGACGTTGAGCCGTTCGGTCAGGCGGACGCCGGTGCGGGCCAGGTCGAGCAGCCAGCGCAGCGGCTCCAGGTGGGGCTCGGCCGGCGCCTCGATGGGCGCGTGCAGCCGTACCTCGAAGGGCTGGGCGAGCTCGCGGCGGGCGGTGCCGCGCCCGAGCACCCAGCGGTTCAGCCGTTCGCCGTGCACCCGGTGCAGCCAGCAGTCGCCGCCCAGCTCGGCCCGGGGGGCGGTGAGCCAGCGGCGGGTCAGCTCCTCGCGGTCCACCGGATCGCCGGCGACGATGGCCAGCTCCAGCGCGGCGGCGCAGGCGACGTGGGCCCCGAGCTCCTCCGGGCCCATGATCGAGCTCCAGGACAGCTCGGGGACGTCCGGGGGCAGCACCCCCGTCGACTCCAGCTCACGGTGGTAGGCCGAGGTCCCGGCCTCCTCGCCCTCCCTGACGTACGTGAGCAGGATCCGGGCGGTGGCGGGGGAGTCGCACAGGGCGGCGTACCGCTCCATCCCGGCGAGCCGGAGCAGCTTGCCGAGCGCGCGTGCGATGGTCGCCTGGTCGCCCGGGACCTTGATCGGCAACGTGTACCAGAGGAACTCGCACACGTCGAACTGGCTGATCGTCTCCAGCGCCTCGCCGCCGGCGAGCCATTCCACCGCGACGCGGGCGGGCTCGGCGATGTCCGGTTCGGAGCGCTCCAGTTGGACCAGGAGCGCGGCGACGTCAGGTGCGGGCATGACCCGCAGTCTGCCGTATCGACCCCATCGTTGACGACGACCCGGTAACACTGACGACCACCCCCTCTGGGCGCAACGGTATGGCCCAACCATACGGGGGTGTCAGATCCAGGAGTCGAACAGCATCCTCGCGTGCCAGGAGTCGTACGGGATGACCTCGGCCGCGATGACCGGATAGAGCCAGCCGAAGTTCACCAACGACAGGAGGACGAACGCGCCGACGACGGCGGTGCCGATCACCCGGCGGTTCGGCCGGGCCGGGTCGGCCCGCCCCATGATGAGCCCGCAGCCCAGCACGATCGCAAGGATCATGAACGGCACCATCGGCATCGCGTAGAACGCGAACATCGTCCGGTTGTCGGAGATGGAGAAGTAGAACCACGGCAGCCATCCGGCGGCGTAGCCGAGCAGCACCGAGCCCGCGCGCCAGTCCCGGGTCGCGACGTACCAGGCGATCATGCCGATCAGCGCGAGGAGCCCGGCGAACCAGATGATCGGCGTGCCGGTGCCGAGGATCGAGTAGGAGCAGCTGGGCGCGCCGCACGTGGTGGGCGACTCGTAGAAGAACGCCACCGGGCGCAGCAGCATCGGCCACTGCCAGGGTCTCGACTGGTACGGGTGGGTCTGGGCGAGACCCGTGTGGAAACTGAGCACCTGGTGCTGGTAGTCGAACCACGACCGGAGCGAGTCGATGACGAAGTAGGCGGGGCCGTTGGCGGTGGCCTGCTCCCAGTTGCGCCCGTAGCCCTTGTCGGTGACGAACCACCCCGTGAACGAGACGAGGTAGACGAGGGCCGGGACGACGGCCATCCAGGCCGCCGCGAGCGGCAGGTCGCGCACGATGACGCCGCGGAAGGGGCGCGGCACCCCGGTGGTCCGCCGCGCGCCCAGGTCCCACAGCAGCACCATGACCGCGAACGCGGCGATGTAGAAGGCCGCAGTCCACTTGGTGGCGAGGGCCGCGCCCAGGCAGAGCCCGGCGCCGAGGAGCCAGGGCCGCAGGCCCGTCCGCGGGCCGTCGTCCGGCGAACCCGCCTCGTGCCAGGAGACCAGCCGGGAGCGGAACCAGTCGCGGTCGGCGACCAGGCAGGCGAACCCGGCGACCACCCAGAACATCAGGAAGATGTCCAGCAGGGCCGTACGGGACAGCACGAAGTGGAGGGCGTCGAGGGAGAGCAGCAGGCCGGCCACGCAGCCGAGGAGCGTCGAACGGGTCATCCTGCGGGCCGTGCGGGCGAGGATCAGGATCGACAGCGAGCCGAGCAGCGCGGCGGCGAACCGCCAGCCGTACGGGTTCGGGCCGAAGAAGACCTCGCCGAGGCCGATCATCCACTTGCCGAGGGGCGGATGCACCACGTACGAGGCGCACTCGCCGACGGTCGGGCACTGCTTGAAGATGTGGTCGTTCCCGGCGAGCAGGAGCTTGTCCGCGCCGTCCACGAACTGCCGCTCGGCGCCGTATCTGACCGTCGCCCAGGAGTCCTTGGCGTAGTAGGTCTCGTCGAAGACGACCGCGTGGGGCGTACCCAGCCGGAAGAAGCGCAGGAACGCGCCGAACAGGGCGATCACGATGGGGCCGACCCAGCCCCACATGACGCTGCCGGGCATGGGCGGCACCAGCCGGTCGCGAAGGGACACCGCGGGAGCTTCGCCCTCAGGTTCCTCTTCCGGCTGCTCGAACGCCTTGTGGGAATAGTCGGTCACGGCCACCCCGACAGATTACTGGTGAGTCCCCGCGGAGGACACGATTCGCGCTGGGATCGGGGCCTGCGAGCCTCTTACCGTGAATGTTTCACACCCTGGGCGGACGAGGGACGTCGCGGGGCCGCCGCGCGCCGGTCATAGGGTGGACGGGTGCTCGTTCTCGCCGCGGCGCCCATCGGCCAGCCCAAAGACGCCTCCCCCCGGCTCCGCGAGGTGCTCGCGACGGCCGACGTGATCGCGGCGGAGGACACCCGCCGGCTGCGGCGGCTCACGGCCGACCTGGAGGTGACCCCGGCGGGCCGGGTGGTGTCCTACTACGACGCGAACGAGAGCGCGCGGGCCGCCGAACTGCTGGAGGCGCTGCGCGAGGGGCGCACCGTCGTCGTGATCACCGATGCGGGGATGCCCGGGGTGTCCGACCCCGGCTACCGGCTGACCCGCCTCGCGGTCGAGGCCGGCCTGCCGGTGACGGCGCTGCCCGGCCCGTCGGCGGTGACGACGGCACTCGCCGTGTCCGGGCTGCCGAGCGACCGGTTCTGCTTCGAGGGCTTCCCGCCGCGCAAGCCGGGGGAGCGGGCCCGGCGGCTCGCCTCGCTGGCCGCCGAGGAGCGCACGATGGTCTTCTTCGAGGCGCCGCACCGCCTGCGGGCGACCCTGGAGGCGATGGCGGAGGCCTTCGGCCCCGGACGGCCCGCCGCCGTCTGCCGCGAGCTGACCAAGACGTACGAGGAGGTGCGGCGCGGCGGCCTGGGCGAGCTGGCCGGATGGGCGGCCGGCGAGGTCAGGGGAGAGATCACGCTCGTCGTGGCCGGACGGACGGCCGAGGAGGCCGCGCCCGGCATCGACGAGCTGGTCGAGGAGGTGGCCCGGCGCGAGACCGCGGGAGTCCCCCGCAAGCAGGCCATCGTCGAGGTGGCCAAGGCCGCGGGCGTCTCCAGGCGCGACCTCTACAACGCCGTCCACACCTCCTCCCCCTGACCGCTCTCTCCCTGGCCGCTCCGCCGCTCCGCCCGCGCTCCGGCCCGGCGCCGTACGAGGTCACGCACGGTTATGGCGGCGGCGAGGCAGGCGAGCGGGACGGCGGGCAGCAGGTAGCGGTAGTCGAACTCGGCGGTCGCCGCCGGCGCCAGGATCAGGCCGGCCGACGCCAGCCAGGGCAGCAGCACGGGCCCGCCGAGCTCGCGCCAGCGCCGCACCACGCCGTACAGGCCGAACAGCAGCAGCAGCCCCAGCACGAGGCCCGGCAGCCGGACGACCTTCTGGTAGGCGATCATGAAGTTCGACCAGGGCGAGACGATTCGCGTCGCGGCCGGCCCGTTCTCGTACGCCTCGGCGTCCTTGTCGGTGGTGCTGTGGTAGGAGCTCCACTTGGGCAGCTTGCGCGTGTACTCGTTGGAGAACTCGTACTGCTTGTAGGTCTTGGCATCCGGGAAGCGCGGGCGGCCCCAGTGGAAGGCGCGGAAGAAGTCCTTGGCCACCGCCGCGAGGTAGTCGCCGGGCTGCGACAGGATCGCCTTCTTGGCGAACGCGCTCGCGTTCGCGTTGATCTCCGGGGTGAACTTCATGCCCGAGCCGAACACGTGGAGCTGGTTCTGGTCGTCCCACCACAGGTACGCCTGGGAGTAAGGACCGCGTTTGTCCGGCGGCGTGTTGATGCACAGCAGAGCCAGTTCCAGCTCACGCCGCTCGTCGATGTCCATCTTGTGGCAGTCGGCGAACAGCGACGTCCGCATGTAGAGGATGACCCCGTCGCTGTTGGTCATCGCGAACTGCCCGTTCACCGCCTTGAACCAGCCCATGTACGCCAGGACGGGCAGCGCGCAGGCGACGACCATGGCGGCGATCGGCCGCCACCCGGCCCGCTTGATCACCAGGTACGCGACGACGAGCGCGAGGATCGGCAGGCCGATGCTCCGGGTCAGCGCCGTCACCGCGAGCAGCAGCCCGACGGCGGTCCCGCCGCGCCAGGTCATCCTTTCCCGCCACAGCACGAGCGTCACCACGCCCACCACGAGCAGGATGAACATGCCGTCCGACATGACCAGCTGTTCGAGCTGGATCTGGTAGGCGTCGAACAGCACCGGGGCCGCCGCGAGCGTGGCGCCCCAGCCCGGCATCCCGAATCTCCTGGTCAGCAGCGCGTAGATCAGGACCGCCGCGGCCAGTCCCATCAGGTGCTGGGTCAGGATGACAAGCGAGAAGCTGTGGAACGGCCTGAGCAGGAGCAGCCAGAAGCTGTATCCGTCCGGGCGGATCGGGTGCGGCCGGGGGCGCAGCGCCACCGACACGTAGTCGTAGGAGTCGTTGAACCACATCGCCGGGCCGAAGCCGAGCATCGTGACGATCCGCAGCACGAAGCCCACACCGAGGGTGACCGCGAAGACCCGGTGCCGGCGCAGCAGGGCGGCCGCGCGGCCCCATCGGCCGAGCGGGACCGCGTCCACCGAGGGAGGATCCGCGATCGCGACCATCAACGTCGCGCGGGGGCGACCGGCTGCCTGAGCAGGCGGGCGGGTCCCCGCTTCCTCCCCTCGGATCTCGTCGGTGATGTCTTCCGATTTCCGGTGCCGGGCCCGTCCTCTGCGTCGCCGTCCGGGCGGTGACGCGGGCCGCCCGCCGCTCCGGCGGTGGGTGGAGTCACGGTTACAGAATGCCAGCCGTTTCGCCGACTTGACTCGGACGCTACCGGGAAGCAGGCATCATTGGTGTCCTGCCGTCATATGCAAGGAGTTGCGACGTGGAACTTACCGTTGTCATGCCATGCCTCAATGAGGCCGAGACCGTTGAGATCTGTGTCCGCAAGGCTCTCACCTGCATGCGGGAGAACGGTGTCGACGGCGAGGTGGTCATCGCCGACAACGGCAGTACGGACGGCTCGCAACAGCTGGCCCGCGACGCGGGTGCCCGTGTGGTCCACGTCGACGCGAAGGGCTACGGCAACGCCCTGATCGGCGGCATCCGCGCCGCCCGCGGCAGGTACGTCATCATGGGCGACGCCGACGACTCCTACGACTTCACCAACCTGATGCCCTTCGTGGAGCAGCTCCGGGACGGCGCCGAGCTGGTCATGGGCAACCGGTTCCGCGGCGGCATCGCGCCGGGCGCCATGCCCCCGCTCCACCGCTACCTGGGCAACCCGGTCCTGTCCTTCATCGGCCGGCTGTTCTTCCCCAGCGAGATCGGCGACTTCCACTGCGGCCTGCGGGGCTTCCGCCGCGACTCGATCCTGCGGCTCGGGCTGCAGACCGGCGGCATGGAGTTCGCCTCCGAGATGGTCGTCAAGGCGACCCTGCAGGGGCTCGACGTCCGCGAGGTGCCGACGACCCTGTCGCCCGACGGCCGCTCCCGCCCGCCGCACCTGCGCTCCTGGCGGGACGGGTGGCGCCACCTGCGCTTCCTCATGCTCTACAGCCCGCGCTGGCTGTTCTTCATCCCCGGCCTGGTGCTGATGACCCTCGGCCTCGTGGCCGGCGCCGCGCTCACGTTCGGCCAGGTGCGGATCGGCAAGCTCGCCTTCGACGTCGACACGCTGGTCGGCGCGTCCGCGATGGTGGTGATCGGCTTCCAGGCCGTGCTGTTCGCGCTGTTCACCAAGGTGTACGCGGCAGAGGAGGGCTTCCTCCCCGAGGACCGGCGGGTCAGGAAACTGGTCGACATCGTCACGCTGGAGCGGGGCCTGCTGGCCGGTGGCGCGCTCGCGGTGGCCGGTCTCGCCGGCCTGGTGGCCTCGCTGTCCCACTGGGGCGGCCGCGGCTTCGGCGAGCTGATCCCGGCCGAGTCGCTGCGTCTCGTCGTGCCGTCGGCGACCGCGTTCGTCATGAGCTTCCAGACGATCTTCGCGTCGTTGTTCATCAGCATCCTCGGCATCCGCCGCTCGCGGGAGACCCCGGCCGACATCGCCGCGTCCGCCGCGGAGGAGGCCGCCGAGGCCGTCAGCCAGGACGTCAACCGCGAGTCCGTGGCCTGATCCCGGCCTTGGTCCCGGCCTGATCCGGGGCATGATCGGGAGCTGGCGCGGACCCGTGTGCCGCCCCCGTTATCCAGGGGAGGCACCGGTCGCGGACCGATAGGATTCGCTCATGGCGGCTACAGGAACGACAGCATCCGGGGAGTCGGCGTACTACGTGACGACGCCGATCTACTACGTCAACGACGCCCCGCACCTGGGCCACGCCTACACGACCGTCGCGGGCGACGTGCTCACCCGCTGGCACCGCCAGCGCGGCGAGAAGGTGTGGTACCTCACCGGCACGGACGAGCACGGTCAGAAGGTCATGCGCACGGCCGAGGCGAACGGCGTCACACCCCAGGAGTGGTGCGACAAGCTCGTCGAGGACGCCTGGAAGCCGCTCTGGGAGCACCTCCAGATCGCCAACGACGACTTCATCCGTACGACCGAGCCGCGCCACACCGACCGCGTGCAGGAGTTCGTGCAGGACCTGTACGAGAAGGGCGAGATCTACAAGGGCGGGTACGAAGGGCCGTACTGCGTCGCGTGCGAGGAGTACAAGTCGCCCGGCGACCTGCTGGAGGGCGACCTGTGCCCGATCCACAAGCGCCCGGTGGAGTGGCTTAAGGAGGAGAACTACTTCTTCCGGCTCTCCGCGTACGGCGAGCGGCTGCTGGAGTTCTACGAGCGCAACCCCGACTTCATCCGGCCCGCCTCGGCGCGCAACGAGGTCGTGTCGTTCGTGAAGCAGGGCCTGCAGGACCTGTCGATCTCGCGGTCCACCTTCGACTGGGGCGTCCCGATCCCCTGGGACACCAAGCACGTCATCTACGTGTGGATCGACGCCCTGCTCAACTACGCCACGGCCGTCGGGTACGGCTCGGACCAGGAGAAGTTCGACGCCACCTGGCCGGCGAACATCCACCTGGTCGGCAAGGACATCCTCCGCTTCCACGCGGTGATCTGGCCCGCCATGCTGATGGCGAACGGCCTGTCGCTGCCGCGCGGGGTCTTCGCCAACGGCTGGCTGATGGTCGGCGGCGAGAAGATGAGCAAGTCCAACCTGACCGGCATCTCGCCGCGTGAGCTGACCGAGCACTTCGGCGTGGACGCCTACCGCTACTACTTCCTGCGGGCGATCCCGTTCGGCCAGGACGGCTCGTTCTCCTGGGAGGACTTCTCCGCCCGCTACACCTCCGAACTCGCCAACGACTTCGGCAACCTGGCGTCCCGGGTGGCCGCGATGGTCGGCAAGTACTTCGAAGGCACGCTTCCTGAGGCGACGGACGCCGGTCCCGCCGAGCAGGCGATCGCGGACGGCCTGGCCGCCGCGGCGGCCCAGGCGGACACCCTGATCGGCGACAACCTGGACTTCTCCGCCGGCATCGGCGCGATCTTCGAGTTCGTGAAGCAGGTCAACGGCTACCTCAGCGACCAGGCGCCCTGGAAGGTCGCCAAGGACGAGTCGCCCGAGGGGCAGGCGCGGCTCGCCACGATCCTCTACACGGCGGCCGAGTCGCTGCGCGCGATCGCGGTGCTGCTGCACCCGGTCATGCCGGGCACGAGCGCCAAGCTGTGGGCGTCCCTCGGGGCGGAACCCCACCTCGGCGCGCTCGCGGACCAGCGGATCGCCGACGTCGCCACCTGGGGCGGGCTGCCCGCCGGGGCGCAGGTCGTCAAGGGAGAGATCCTCTTCCCGAGGCTGGAGAACGCCTGACCATGTCGCGAGAGCGTCCGGCGCCACCCGAGGCGCTGCCCGCAGAGGTGTTCGACAGCCACTGCCACCTCGACATCATGGTCGGCAACCGGCAGGCGTCCTCGGGCGACCCGGTCGCGCTGGCGGCCCAGGCGGCCGGCGTGGACGTCGAGTCGATCGTGGCCGAGGCGCGAGCGGTCGGCGTGACCCGCCTGGTGACCGTCGGGTACGACCTGCCGTCCTCCCGCTGGAACGCCGCCGTGGCCGCCGGGCACCGCGACGTGTACGCCGCGGTGGCCATCCACCCCAACGAGGCGCACGCGTCCACGCCCGAGGTCCTCGCCGAGATCGAGGACCTCGCCCGGCGTCCGGACGTGCGGGCGGTGGGGGAGACCGGGCTCGACTACTACCGCGACTGGGCCTCGAAGGAGGACCAGCACGCGAGCTTCCGCGCGCACATCGAGATCGCCAAGCGGACCGGGAAGGCCCTGGTGATCCACGACCGGGACGCGCACGACGACGTGCTCGCCGTGCTCGCCGACCAGGGCGCCCCGGACGTGGTCGTCTTCCACAGCTTCTCCGGGGATGCCGAGATGGCCAAGCGGTGCGTGGACGCCGGCTACTACATGTCGTTCTCCGGCCCGGTGACGTACAAGAACGCCGGGTATCTCCGCGAGGCGGCGGCGGTGGCCCCGCCCGAGCTCGTGCTGGTCGAGACCGACGCGCCCTACCTGCCGCCGACGCCGCACCGGGGCAAGCCCAACGCGCCCTACCTGATCCCGCTCACGCTCCGCTGCCTCGCCGAGGTCAAGGGCATGGACCTCGCCGATCTCGCGGCCCGGGTCTCCGCCAACGGCGAGGCGGCGTTCGGCGCCTGGTGAGGCGCCCGCCGGTGGTCCGGGCCGGCGCGGGGATGCCCGACACTGGAGTCATGAGTCTGCTCGGGCCGGTCGAAGTGCGTGTGCTGGCGGAGAAGCTGAACCTCCGCCCGACGAAGAAGCTGGGGCAGAACTTCGTGATCGACGGCGGCACGGTCCGCCGGATCGTCCGGGTCGCCGAGGTCGCCCCGCAGGACGTGGCGATCGAGATCGGCCCCGGGCTCGGCTCGCTCACCCTGGCGCTGCTGCCGGAGGTCGCCCAGGTCGTCGCCGTGGAGATCGACCCGGTGCTGGCCGGGCAGTTGCCGCTGACGGTCGCGCAGCGGGCCCCCGAGGTGGCGGACCGGCTGACCGTGGTGCACGCCGACGCGCTCAAGGTCGGCCCCGCCGACCTCCCGGCCGAGCCGACCGTGCTGGTGGCCAACCTGCCGTACAACGTGTCGGTGCCGGTCGTGCTGCACCTGCTGCGGGTGCTGCCGTCGCTGCGGCGCGGGCTGGTGATGGTGCAGGCGGAGGTCGCCGACCGCCTGGCCGCCGCTCCGGGCTCGCGCGTCTACGGAGTGCCCTCGGTGAAGGCCGCCTGGTACGCCGACGTGCGCCGGGCCGGCCCGGTGGGCCGCAACGTCTTCTGGCCCGCGCCGAACGTCGACTCCGGCCTGGTCTCCCTCGTACGGCGCGAGCCGCCGGCGACGACGGCGACCCGCGAGGAGGTCTTCGCCGCCGTCGACGCGGCCTTCGCCCAGCGCCGCAAGACGCTGCGGGCCGCGCTCGCCTCCT
Source organism: Microbispora sp. H10949 (assembly GCF_014161435.1). Taxonomy (NCBI): domain Bacteria; kingdom Bacillati; phylum Actinomycetota; class Actinomycetes; order Streptosporangiales; family Streptosporangiaceae; genus Microbispora; species Microbispora sp. H10949. The sequence continues at coordinate 113,140 of NZ_JABBWZ010000013.1, forward strand.
GGGCCGGTACGCCCGCCGCCGCCGAGGAGGCGCTCGTCAGGGCCGGAGTCGACCCCTCGGCCCGTGGCGAGCAACTGCGCGTCGAGGACTTCGCCCGCATCGCCGAGCAGCGCGCCGCCAGATCCCCCCGCCCCGCGACCACCCCCTGACCCGCCGGGCGGCCTCTCGGCTCGACGACTGAGGCATACGCTCCGGCCTGCCCTGATCTCGCTCGGCCGAGTTGGATGAAACCGGCCGAATATGATCATTACGGACAGGCCTCGGCTCTTGTGGTGGCGAGGGGACGTGACGACGATTGCTTGGAATCGTGCGCCACACCACGGAGGATCTCCATGCCCCCCAAGCGCTTCCCCGCCCTGGCCGCCGGCCTCGCCGGCGCTCTCGCCGCCGCCGTGGCCGGTGCGGCCGTCACGCCCGTCGCCGCGCACGCCGGTGCCGGGACCGCCACGGCGACCGCGACCGTCTTCGCGCCCAACCCCGTGCAGCAGCTCGGCCTGCAGAACCTGACCGACGCCAAGGACGCGGACCTGCCCGGGTTCGGACCGGCGTACACGCAGGTCACGCTCACCGACCTCGACGGCTCCGGCACGCTCACCGGCCGCTACGTGCGGGTGAAGAGCACGACCGGCGCCGCCGCGAAGGTGTCCGGCGGCGCCTTCCCGGCCTACCACCGCGACGCGGACCAGTTCGAGCAGGTGATGGGCTACCACTGGGTGACCACCGCCCAGCACTACATTCAGTCGCTCGGGTTCGGCGGCACGCTGCGGCCGGTGAACCAGCGGCAGATCGAGCTGCGCATCGACCAGTACGGCGGCGACAACTCCTTCTTCCGCGACGACAAGGCCAACGTCAGTCTCGGCAAGGGCGGCGTCGACGACGGCGAGGACGCCGAGGTGATCGTCCACGAGTACGGCCACAGCGTCCAGGACGGGCAGGTGCCCGGGTTCGGCACAACCCTTGAGTCCGGCGCGATCGGCGAGGCGTTCGGTGACTACCTCGCCGTGGCCGTGAGCAGCTGGGCGACCGGCACGCCCACCAGGACGGACGAGGCGTGCGTGGCCGACTGGGACTCGGTGAGCTACACCTCGGCGCCGCACTGCCTGCGCCGCCTCGACGGGACCAAGCACTATCCCGAGGACGTCAGGGGCGAGGTGCATGCCGACGGCGAGATCTGGGCCCGCGCGCTGTGGGACGTCCGCCGCGCCCTCGGCGACCGCAAGGCGAGCACACTGATCATCGAGGCGCAGTTCGCCTTCGCCCCCGACACCACGTTCAGAGCCGCCGCGGAGGCGACCGTCGCCGCGGCACGCCGCCTGTACGGCGCGAGCGCGGCGAACGCAGTGACCAAGGCGTTCGCTGACCGCGGCATCCTCTGAGGACGCGGAGGCGGGCGTCAGCCCGCGACGGCGGCGCCGAAGTCGAGGGTGTCCGCGCCGTCCGGCCCGGGGAGCACCGTCCGCCCTCCAGACCCGGAAGAGGGTTCGGAGCCGGGTGACGCCCCGGCGCGGGAGACCGTCGTATAGATCACCGCGCCCGTCACGCCGCCGTCCGGAGCCCCGGCCAGCACGCGGCCGTCCGCGGTGCCGCTCACGCTCCACCCCAGATGGTCGTACGGCGCGGGGCTGTCCTCCCGGAGCACGACGCGGCCGGGTGGGCCGGTGAGCCCGATCACGTGGACCGCCCCCGCCTCCGGCACGCCCGGCAGCGCCTGCCCGGGGGCCCCGGCGAGCAGGGACGGCCCGGCCAGCGCCAGGGAGAAGCCGAACCGCCCGCGTTCGCCCGCCTCGGCCTGCGCGCCCAGCAGCCGGACGAATCGCGGTCCGGGACCGGCCGCCTGGAGGAGCAGCACCGCCCCGGCGTCACGGGTGTCGTAGGGATCGGCCCCGGGGGCGCCCACCGCCAGGTACCCCGCGCCGTACGCCAGGGAGTAGCCGAGGCGGTCGCCGGGATGGGACGGCAGGTCGGCGGTGAGGCCGGAGACGCTCCACCCGGCGCCCTGGTAGGCCCACGGCCGGGTCGCCACGTCGTAGATCACCGTGACGGCGCCGGTGTCCGCCTGGCCGTTCTCCTCCTGGTCCTCGAACGGCGCGCCCACGGCGAGGTCGAGCGGCCCGGCGGCCCCGCCGAGCCGCCCGAGGGCGAGCGACCAGCCGAACATGTCGCCCGGCTGGGACCCTCCCGGCACGCCGGGCGAGTCCTGCGTGACGCGCTGGGGCGTGCCGGGGCTGCGACCGGTGAACCGATAGACGTAGACGGCTCCGGAGTCGACCTCGCCGTCGGCGTCCTCGTGCGGCGCGCCGACCACGACCACCCCCTGCGCGGCCGTCCCGGTGCCGCCATCGGTCGTGCCCGTGCCCGTGCCGGTGTTCGCGGGGGCCGGGGCGGTGAGGCCGTCGGAGTGCCCGCTGCCGGGAGACGTGTCGCTCACGGCGAGCGACCAGCCGAAGTGGGCGTCGGTCCTGGCCTCGGGGGCGCGCAGCTCGGTCCGGGGCGCGCCGGGCGTGCCGAAGCCGCGCCCGCCCCAGTAGACGTACGCCACCCCCGCCCCGTGCGCCTGCACCTGCCCCGCTCCCCCGTACGCGTACGGGGTCGAGACCACGAGATCCAGGCACCGGTCGCCGTCGATGTGCGCGGCGCGGGCCGTCCAGCCGGGGGCGGCGGCGTCGAACGCGGTGACCACGGGCGCCGGCTTCGACGGAGGCCCGCCGCGAAGGAGGAACACGCGGCCGGATCCCACCGCCGTGCTGTCCGGGCTCGGGGCCAGCGGGTCGGTGACCACCGCGTCGTCGTAGCCGTCTCCGTCGAAGTCGGCCGCGCCGGCCCGCGCGCAGTCGCCGCCTCCGGCGTCGCCGGGGGGCGTCGCCGTCGTCGCGCCGCTCGCCTCCAGGGCGGGGTCCGGCGTCCCTCCGGGGGCAGGACTTCCGGCGGCAGGACTTCCGGGGGCAGGACTCCCGGTGGTGGGACTTCGGGGGGACGGGCTCGCGGGGGCCGGTTCCGGCGCGGCCCGCCGGGGCGCCTCCCCGGGCGCCTTCCCGTACGCGCTCCCGGGCGGGGGAAGACGCACGTGGACGGCCGGCGCGTGGGCCACGAACGGGCCGTCGAGGCGGGCGGCCGTACGGCCGGAAGGCAGGGCGTACTCGGCGCTGAGCGTGACCATCGCCCCCGGTGCGAGCGTGCCGGGCGCGGGGTGGGAGGCACGGGGGTGGTGCGGCACGTTCCGGTCGTCGAGAAGGTCGGGCGGGCCGGCCGGTTCGGCGTCCGCGCCGCCCATGTTGAGCATGATCCAGTCGATTCTGCACACCAGGCCGTCCCCGGCCACGTCATCGCCGGCCACGCTCGCTCTGACCACGTCGGCTCGGGCCGCGCCACCGCCGACCGCGCCGGAGCCGGTCGGGGCGTGGCAGGCAGGGGGCTGGACGACGACCTGGACGTCCCCGATCTCGATGCGGCGGCCCACGTCGCTCTCCCGGGCGGCGGGCGGAGCGCCGCCGGAGCGGGAGGTGAGCAGCCCCACCGCGAGTCCCGCGACGATGGCGAGAGCCACGGCGGAGGCGACCAGCGCGAGCAGTCTCCCGGTCCTCCGCCGCGGGCGCGGCCCGGACGGATGCGGTGACGGCGCGTCCCACGGGCCCTCGATCACCTGGGTCGTCGGGTCGGGCCGGCTGCCGACGAGGTCCAGCAGCAGTTCCTGCGACGTGGGCCGGTTACGCGGCTCCCGGTCGAGCGCCCGGCGGACCAGGCGGTCCAGCGGCGCGGGCAGCGTACCGAGATCGGGCGCGCTCTCCAGCAGGCGGTGGGCGAGGACCATCGGGTCGCCCTCCCCGAAGGGGTGGCGCCCGCCCGCGGCGTACGCCACCAGGCAGCCCCAGGTGAAGACGTCGGCGGCGGGGGTGACCGGGAGGCCCCGGAGCTGCTCGGGCGCCCACCAGCCGGGGGTGCCGACCAGTTCGTCGGTCCCCGTGTGGCCGTGGGTGGCGTCCACGGCCCGCGAGATCCCGAAGTCGATGACACGGGGCCCGGACATCGACAGGATCACGTTCGAGGGCTTGAGGTCCCGGTGGACCAGCCCGGCCGCGTGGATCGCGGTCAGTGCCGCTGCCACGCCGAACGCGACGCCGTGCAGCGTGCCCGGCTCCAGCGGGCCGTCCGTCGCGATGTGCCGGTCGAGTGGCGTGCCGGGAATGTACTCGGTGACCATGTACGGCCGTCCGTCCGGCGTCTCGCCGTGACCGAGCACCTGGGCGGTGCAGAACGACGCGACGGCGCGGGCGTGCTCGACCTCGGAGGCGAACCGCGCCGTGAAGCCGGGGTCGCCCGAGCGGCCGGCCCGGATCACCTTGACCGCGACGTGCCGCCCCTCCGGGGAGACGCCCATGTAAACCGTGCCCATGCCGCCCGAGCCGATCCGGCCCACCAGCCGGTAGTCGCCGATCGCGCTCGGGTCGCTCGGTGAAAGGGGGGTGGCGGCGTCGGAATCGATCAGGGCTCCCAGGGGGCGGTGCCGGGGACGGGCATGACGGGAGGGCGTCACGGGAGGCCGGCACGGGGGCGGATCTGAGGTCACCGTACCGGGACGTGTACGGCTTTCGCCCTCGTTTATGAGCTTCTCTTGGCCGGACGGAGAACGGGACCACGTTAGGCTCGGGTCCCATGTCTGGAGCGAACCCGCAGGCCGCCCGCAGGGCCGGCCGCCAGGACGTCCCGCGGGCGGCGGCCCGATGAGCGCGATCACCGTACGCGTGCCCGCGAAGGTCAACCTGCAACTCGCGGTCGGGCCGCTGCGCGAGGACGGTTACCACGACCTCGTGAACGTCTTCCACGCCGTGTCGATCTTCGACGAGGTCACGGCCGCCGAGCCCGGCGACGTGTCGGCGGCCGCGCCGCCGCTGACCGTGCGGATCGAGGGGGAGTCGGCGGGCGAGGTCCCCGCGAACGACGACAACCTGGCCGTACGGGCGGCCCGCGCGCTGGCCGGCCACGCCGGTCGCTCCTACCGGGCCGATCTGCTGATCCGCAAGTCGATCCCGGTCGCCGGCGGCATGGCGGGAGGCAGCGCCGACGCGGCCGCCGCCCTGGTGGCCTGCAACGAGCTGTGGGGCCTCGGCCTGCCGGTGGAGGACCTCATGGAGATCGCCGCCGACGTCGGCAGCGACGTGCCGTTCGCCCTGCTCGGCGGCACGGCCGTGGGCACCGGCCGGGGCGAGCGGCTGTCACGCCTGGAGACGTCGGGCGCCTTCCACTGGGTCTTCGCGCTCGCCGACGGCGGTCTGTCCACTCCCCGGGTGTACGGCGAGTGCGACCGCCTGCGCGAGGAGGCCGGGACGGACCCCGGCCTTCCGGGGGCGAGCGAACCCCTGCTGGCCGCGCTGCGGGAGGGGGACGCCGCGGCCCTCGGCCGGGCGCTGACCAACGACCTGCAGCCCGCGGCGCTGTCCCTGCGGCCGTCGCTCGCGCACACGCTGCACGCCGGCGCCGAGCTGGGCGCCCTGGGCTCGCTCGTCTCGGGGTCGGGCCCGACCTGCGCGTTCCTCGCCGCGTCGGAGACGCACGCCGCGGAGATCGCCGCCGGGCTCAAGAACGCCGAGGGCTGCCGGGCCGCCGTCACGGCCACCGGCCCGGTCCCCGGAGCCGTGGTCGTGGGCTGAGGCCCGCATGCTCGCCGAATAGGTTCGAGGGTCGCGGGGCGGATAGGCTTGTCGGACGATGAACCTGGTCAATCTGGAGTCGGTCTCCCACGCCTTCGGTCTCAAGCCCCTGCTGGCCGATGTCTCCCTCGGCATCGAGCAGGGCGACCGGATCGGCGTCGTGGGCCGCAACGGCGGTGGCAAGACCACGCTCATCTCCATCATCTCCGGCACGCTGCGCCCCGACAGCGGGCGCGTGACGCACACGCGCAACCTGCGGGTGGGCATGCTCTCCCAGCGCGACGAGTTCGACCCGGACATGCCGGTGAAGGACATCGTCCTGGCCGGGCGGGCCGAGCACGAATGGGCCGGCGACGCGGCGATCAGGGAGATCCTCGCCCGGCTGCTCGGTGACGTCGACCTGGCGTCCCCGGCCGGCGCCCTGTCCGGCGGCGAACGCCGCCGTACCGCACTGGCCAGGCTGCTGATCGGCGAGCACGACCTGATCGTCCTCGACGAGCCGACGAACCACCTGGACATCGAGGCCATCGCCTGGCTGGCCGGGCACCTGTCCCGGCGCAGGTCGGCGTTGCTGGTCGTCACGCACGACCGGTGGTTCCTCGACGCGGTGGCCACCCGGACCTGGGAGGTCGTGGACGGCACGGTCGAGCGGTACGAGGGCGGCTACGCCGCCTACGTCCTCGCCAAGGCCGAGCGCGCCCGGCTCGCCCAGGCGGCCGAGGAGCGCAGGCAGAACCTCATGCGCAAGGAGATCGCCTGGCTGCGGCGCGGCCCGCCGGCGCGTACGTCCAAGCCGAAGTTCCGGATCAACGCCGCCGAGGCGCTGATCGCGAACGAGCCGCCGGCGCGTGAGACGGTCGAGCTGCTCAACTTCGCCTCGGCGCGGCTGGGCAAGACGGTCTTCGACCTGGAGGACGTGACGCTCCACGCCGGCGGCCCCGGCGCCGGGCCGCTCGTGCTCGACCACAGCACGTACCAGTTCGGCCCGGGTGACCGGATCGGGCTGATCGGGGTCAACGGCTCGGGCAAGTCGTCGGTGCTGCGCCTGTTGTCGGGTACGGTCACCGAGGACAGCGGCCGGGTCGTGCGGGGCAGGACCGTACGGCTCGCGCACCTGTCGCAGGAGTTGCACGACCTCGATCCGTCGCGGCGGGTGCTGGAGACCGTCGAGGAGGTGCGCAAGTACGTCCAGGTAGGCAAGAAGGAATGGTCGGCCTCCCAGCTGCTCGAACGCCTCGGCTTCCGGGGCGAGGCGCAGTGGAAGGTCGTCGGCGACCTGTCCGGCGGTGAGCGGCGGCGGCTCCAGCTCCTTCGGCTGATCATGGACGAGCCGAACGTGCTCCTGCTCGACGAGCCGACCAACGACCTCGACATCGAGACCCTCACCGAGCTGGAGGACCTGCTCGACGGCTGGGCCGGCACGCTGGTCGTGGTGAGCCACGACCGCTACTTCCTGGAGCGGGTGGCCGACCGCTGTGTGGCCCTGCTCGGGGACGGCAGGCTCTCCATGCTCCCCGGTGGCGTGGACGAATACCTGGAGCGCCGGGCCTCGGGGACCGCGCTGTCCGCCCGCGCCGCGGCGTCGTCGGCCGCTCCGGCCGCCGTACCGGCGGAGCAGAGGCAGGGCGGGGACGGACAGGGCGCGGACCAGGCGGCCACGGCCGGGCTGTCGGCCAAGGAACTGCGGGAGCTGCGCAAGGAGCTCAACCGGCTGGAGCGGCAGCTCGACAAGCTCGGCGAGCGGGAGGCGGCGCTGCACGCCGACATGGCCGGGGCCGCCGGCGACTTCACCCGCCTGGCCGCTCTCGACACGGACCTTCGCGAGGTCGGCGCGCAGAAGGAGACGGTCGAGCTCGAATGGATGGAGCTCGCCGAACGCCTCGAAGGCCAGTGACCCCGGTCTCTGCGGCTGCGCGCCCAGGGCGTGGAGACCGGCCGCAGGGCTCACATCTCCACCAGGACGCGGGACAAGGCGGCGCGTGGCCCGGGAGGGCCGCGCGCCGCTGCCTTGTGACGGTCCTTGTGACGGTCACCGCCGCGCCGTGTACGGTCCGCGGGGCCACTCGGACGTATTCACGACGGGTATGGGTTCCACCCCTGGGATGTGACCTTCGTCACATCACGTCCTGACCCACTGGCTGACAACCATCCCGTCAGGTCCCACATGATCAGCGCAAACACAGCTGACATTCAGGAACCGCGCTGACAGAGCGCCACGTATGTCGCGCTTGCCGGCTAATTGCGCTGCAGGATTACCACTTTTTCCCTCCTTTCTTCGTATAACTTTCTCCTCGTTCCTTCACTGACGCATGGGGCGCAAGTGACGCCTCACGACAGACCAGGGAGATTTTCCATGAAGCGCACGCTTGCTCTGGGTGGCATGGCGGCCGGTCTGCTGGCCACCGCCGTTGTCGCCTCCCCGGCCGCTCACGCCGGGAACGACGTCGCCGCCGACTCGCTGGCCAAGACCAACCTTGCCGCCCAGCAGGTCGCGGCGTTCTGGTACGGCGAGAACGCGGCCAACCTGATCAACGCCACGCCGTACGGCGTGGAGACCAAGGTCGTCGCCAAGCACGTCTCCAAGGGCGGGCCGGCGGCCGACAGCAAGCCCGGCGTGGTGCCGGCGATCGGCGACGAGAAGAAGTCGGCCGCGAAGTCGAAGAACGTGAACCTGCCCAAGACCACGGGCAAGGTGTTCTTCATCGGCGGCGACGGCAAGCCGCACTGGTGCACCGCGACCTCGGTGCAGTCGGCCTACCACAACCTGGTCGGCACGGCCGGTCACTGCGTGTACGACACCGAGTCGAACAAGGCCACCCTCGACAAGTGGGTGTTCGTCCCGGGTTACTACCAGGGCAAGACCCCGTGGGGCATCTACGTCGGTAAGACCGCCTACACGCACTACGACTACGACGTGTACGAGGACGGCGACCGCGACTACGCGTTCGTCACCGTGTACAACGGCGTCAAGGTCGACCGTGCTCACCTGTCCGGCGCGCACAGCGACGCGGGCAAGGACTGGGGCACCTTCGAGACCCCCTTGGACGCGCAGAAGAAGGTCAAGGACCTCCAGGACGCCAAGGCGTCCGGTGCGTCCGACCTGAAGATCACCCCCGTCGTCGACTGGGCGCACAAGGTGGTCCTGGGCACCCCCGGTTCGCAGAAGGTCGCGGCCAGCGTCGCCCAGCTCGCGGTCATCCCGTCCACGATCCCCACCGCTCGGACCACCCTGGAGAACTGGGCCAAGGGCCACATCGGCTCGTCCACGTTCACCGACAACACGTGGGGTTCCGTGGTCACCCAGACCGTCGGGTGGGCCAACACCGGCTGGAACTCGAACGACGCCACGAAGCAGACGACCTACGTCTTCTCCCAGAACAACAAGAAGTACAAGGCCACCTTCTGGGGCAACTTCGACACCGACTACAAGGTCACCGGCAAGGTGCTCTGGATCGGTCTGTCGGACGTCGGCCGCCTGGGTGACAACGTCGGTGGTCAGGGTCTGGCCTACAACCAGAAGATCGGCCAGCCGGTCTTCGTGTTCGGCTACCCGAGCGGGTCGCACCCGGACGGCAACTACGCCTTCTCCGGCCACACGCTCAAGTGGACGTACGGCAAGACCTTCGCCGCGACCGCTTCGGCGATCAAGGCCGAGGAGCTGCAGGGCGTCCGGTCCTCCTTCACCGGTGAGGGCTCGCTCGGCTCGGCGTGGCTGCTCAAGTACAACAACAGCCGCCGTCTCGGCTACCTGAACGGCGTGACCATCGGCGTCTCCGACACCGACAGCAACGACCGCTACGACACCTCCGTCTCCCCGTACTTCGACGGCGAGACCTACGGCGTCTACAAGGCCGCTGCCAGCAAGTGGTCCGGCAAGATCGTCTGATCTGCCCAAGACTGATCGAGAAGGGGCCCGGCATCCAGCCGGGCCCTTTTTCCGTTCCCACAGCGCCCCTGCTCACAGGTCCCCACGGTCATGGGCGCTGGTTCACAGCGACGGTGGCCACGGGAAGCGGCGCCCGTGGCCGCGGCGGTCACATGGCCCTGGTCAGGGGACCGTAGTTTCTGGGGACCGTAAGTTCAGAGGGCTGTGGGTCGGTCAGGCCTACGGACCTGCAGGGCTCCCGCCACGCTCGGGGCGTCCTGCTTCATGTTCATCGTCGATCATTGTCGCGGACGGGTGCTTGCTCGCCGGCCCGCCGCGCCGCCCGCTGTCGGCCCGGCAGGACACGCGGCGCATCAGCAGCACATCGGCAGCACACGACAGCGCAGCATCGGCAGGGTAGGGGCCGGTGCGGCCTCCGCGCCTCTTCAGCCGTGGAGAGATTCGCCGGAGCGGCCGGTTGTGGCGGAGGGGCTGTCCGGGTGGTGACCGGGACGACGGAAAAGGGCCCGGCATGAAGCCGGGCCCTTCTCGTCAGGCGTACGGAGATCAGACGATCTTGCCGGACCACACGTTGGCGGCCGCCTTGTAGACGCCGTAGGTCTCGCCGTCGAAGTACGGGGAGACGGAGGTGTCGTAACGGTCGTTGCCGTCGGTGTCGGAGACGCCGATGGTCACGCCGTTCAGGTAGCCGAGACGACGGCTGTTGTTGTACTTGAGCAGCCAGGACGAGCCGAGCGCGCCCTCACCGGTGAAGGAGGACTTGACGCCCTGGAGCTCCTCAGCCTTGATCGCCGGAGCGGTCGCGGCGAAGGTCTTGCCGTAGCTCCACTTGAGGGTCTTGCCGGAGAAGGCGTGGTTGCCGTCCGGGTGCGAACCGCTCGGGTAGCCGAACACGAAGACCGGCTGGCCGATCTTCTGGTTGTAGGCCAGGCCCTGACCACCGACGTTGTCGCCGAGGCGGCCGACGTCCTTCAGGCCGACCGACGCCGTCTTGCCGGTGACCTTGTAGTCGACGTCGAAGTTGCCCCAGAAGGTGGCCTGGTACTTCTTGCCGTCCTTCTCGAAGGTGTAGACGGTCTGCTTCGTGGCGTCGCTGGAGTTCCAGCCGAGGCGGTAGTAGTGGTGCCTCCGGGCCTCCTTGACCACGGCGCCCCACGTCTTGTCGTCGTAGGTGGACTCGCCGATGTGGCCCTTGGCCCAGTTCTCCAGGGTCGTGCGAGCCGAGTCGTTGGTCTTCGGGTCCACCGCGATCTGGGCGACGCTGGCCGCGACCTTCTTCGAGCCCGGGGTGCCCAGGGCCACCTTGTGGGCGTAGTCCACGACGGACTCGACCTTGAGGCCGGAGTAGCCCGAGTGCGCCTTCAGCTTGCGCAGGGCCCAGGCAGCCTGGCCGTAGGTCTCGTACGCGGCCGACTCGTACTTCTTGCCGTCGGAGGTGACCGTCGGGAGCACGCCGTTGTACACGGTGACGAACGCGTAGTCGCGGTCGCCGTCCTCGTACACGTCGTAGTCGTAGTGCGTGTAGGCGGTCTTACCGACGTAGATGCCCCACGGGGTCTTGCCCTGGTAGTAACCCGGGACGAACACCCAGCGGTCGAGCGTGGCCTTGTTCGACTGCGTGTCGTACACGCAGTGCCCGGCCGTGGCGACCAGGTTGTGGTACTTCGACTGGACCGAGGTGGCCGAGCACCAGTGCGGCTTGTGGTCGGCGCCGATGAAGAACACCTTGCCCGTGGTCTTGGGCAGGTTCACGTTCTTCGACTTCGAGGACGACTTCTTCTCGTCCCCGATCGCCGGCACGACGCCGGGCTTGCTGTCCGCGGACGGCCCGCCCTTGGACACGTGCTTCGCGGAGACCTTGGTCTCCACGCCGTACGGCTTGGCGTTGACGAGGTTGGCCTTGTTCTCGCCGTACCAGAACGCCGCGATCTGCTTGGCCGCCAGGTTGCTGCTGGCCAGCGTGTCGTGCGAGATGTCGTTCCCGGCGTGGGCGGCCGGGGAGGCGACAACGGCGGAGGCCAGCAGACCGGCCGCCATGCCACCGAGGGTGAGGGTGCGCTTCAAGAGGGTTCTCCCTTGGTCTGTCGTGGGGCGCCACCTGCGCCCCATGCGTCAGTAAAGGACTGATAAGCAAAGTTATAAGAGAAATGAGGAGGATCAACGGCCTTTGGGTGAGCGCACAGTCGCACTCCGTGATGTTGAGCCTCGGAGTGCCCTCGGACCGTTTCTGAGAATTTGCTGTGTTTCACCTGTTGGGGGCGTGAATCTTCGGCCGCGCCCGGCGTCGCTCGCAAGATCCATAAGATGCTCTCAATGTGACCTAAATCACACCAAAGAGATGAAACCAGAAAGCATAGTGATCACGTCTGAGTTGCCCGTCGCGGTGGTGCCGGGGGTCTGGACGTGACTCGGACCGTCCCGGAGGGGATGGGCGGCGCCGCTGAGTTGCGACGAGCCCCGAGGGGGTGTCCGCACGGGGGGAAGGGCGTGTACGGCCGCCAGGGGCGAGCACAGAGCAGCGGCGAGCAGCCCGAAACACGAAAAAAAGGGCCCGGCTGGATGCCGGGCCCTTTCGGGATCAGTCTGGGACAGATCAGACGATCTTGCCGGACCAGTTGCCGGCCGCGGCCTTGTAGACGCCGTAGGTCTCGCCGTCGAAGTACGGGGAGACGCTGGTGTCGATCCGGTCGTTCTTGTCGGTGTCGGCGAGGCCGATGGTCACACCGTTCAGGTAACCGAGGCGACGGGCGCTCTTGTACTGCAGCAGCCAGGACGAACCGATGGCGCCCTCACCCGTGAAGGAGGACTTGACGCCGACCAGCTCCTCGCCCTTGACCGCGGCGGCCGAGGCGGCGAAGGTCTTGCCGTAGCTCCACTTGAGGGTCGCACCCGAGAAGGCGTTGTTGCCGTCGGGGTGGTATCCGCTCGGGTAGCCGAAGACGAAGACCGAGCTGCCGATCTTCTGGTTGTAGGCCAGGCCCTGACCGCCCACGTTGTCGCCCAGGCGGCCGACGTCCTTCAGAACGATCAGCGGGCCGTGACCGCCGCCGCGCAGGCTCTTCACGTAGAAGGTCCGCTTGAAGTAGCGGTACTCCCGGTGCCCGGGCCAGGTGGGGCTGGGCGTCGCGGACGGGGAGGCCGAGGGCGTCGCGCTGGGCGAGGCGCTCGGCGACGGGCTCGGCGAGGGGGACTGGTGGTGGCCCTGGCCGAAGCCGGGCACGTCGCGGTCGCCGTACTGGCCGTGGCCGTGGTGGTCGTCACCGTGGTGGTCGTCACGACCGCGCACTTCCTTGCGGAAGTACAGGGTCTTGCCGTCCTCGCTGATGTACCAGTCACGCCGGCTGTCGTACTCGCGGCCGCTGATGTCCTTGGTCACGACGCTCGTGCCCTGGGCCCAGGGGCCGTTGCCCGTGAGGTCCTTGCCCTTGTTCTTGGCCTGGAACTCGCGGACGCTGATCTGGCGGACCAGGGTGCGGTCGTCGTGCCCGCGCCCACGGTGGTCGTCACGTCCGTAGCGGTCGTCACGCCCGTGGTGGTCGTCACGGCCGTGGTGGTCGTCGCGCCCGTGGTGGTCGTCACGGCCGTGGTGGTCGTCACGCCCGTGGCTGTCCGTGACCACGGTGGGCAGCACGCCGTTGTACACGGTGACGAACGCGTAGTCGCGGTCGCCGTCCTCGTACACGTCGTAGTCGTAGTGCGTGTAGGCCGTCTTGCCGACGTAGATGCCCCACGGGGTCTTGCCCTGGTAGTAACCCGGGACGAACACCCAGCGGTCCAGCGTGGCCCGGTTCGACTCGGTGTCGTACACGCAGTGCCCGGCCGTGGCGACCAGGTTGTGGTACGACGACTGCACCGAGGTCGCGGTGCACCAGTGCGGCCTGTGGTCGGCGCCGATGAAGAACACCTTGCCCGTGGTCTTGGGCAGGTTCACGTTCTTCGACTTGGACGTCGACTTCTTCTCGTCGCCGATCGCCGGCACGACGCCGGGCTTGCTGTCCGCGGACGGCCCGCCCTTGGACACGTGCTTGGCGACGACCTTGGTCTCCACGCCGTACGGCGTGGCGTTGATCAGGTTCGCCTTGTTCTCGCCGTACCAGAACGCCGCGACTTCCTTGGCGGCAAGGTTGGTCCCGGCGAGGGTGGCGGCGCGATGGTCGGAGCCGGCATGAGCGGCGGGGGCGGCGATAGCGGCGGAGGCCAGCAGGCCGGCCGCGACGCCACCGAGAGCGAGCGTGCGCTTCAAGAGAAACTCCCTGGTCTGTCGTGAGGCGTCACCTGCGCCCCAAGCGTCAGTAAAGGAACGAAATGGAAAGGTATCTGAGAGAATGCTGGGAAAGGGGGTATTTCACGTGACCAGATTGCGGACCCCCCGGCGTCGAGCCGGTGTCCGAAGGGCTCTGGCGTGGTCGTTTCCGCTGATCATGACGGGTGGACCCGGTCGCTGATCACGCTCGGTGATGGACCGGTCCAGTAATTGATGTGACGAACATCACACTCGGTGATGAAACCGGTGATCGCCGAAGACCCGTCCGAGATTGCCGTGTCGGCGCCCAGAGGGGCGGTGCCGCCTACCGGAGCCCGTTGTCGAGCGCGTCGGACGGGGCGTCGAAGGGCACGAGGAGCGTGCGCAGCAGCCGGGCGAGAGCCTGCTGCTCGTGCTGGTCGAGGCCGGCCAGCAGTTCGCGTTCCCGCCGCAGCAGGTCGGCGAAGGCGGCGTCCACCCGGTCCATGCCGGCGCGGGTGAGCCGCACCAGCACGCCGCGCCGGTCCTCGGGATCGGGGCGCCGGGTGACCAGTCCGGCGGCGGCGAGCCGGTCGATGCGGTTCGTCATGGTGCCCGACGTCACCAGGGTGGCGCGCAGCAGTGCGCCAGGGCTCAGCTCGTACGGCTCGCCGGAGCGGCGCAGCGCCGTCAGCACGTCGAACTCCCACGACTCGATGTCGTGGGAGGCGAAGGCGGCCCGGCGCTCACGCTCAAGATGCCGGCTCAGGCGGGAGACCCGGCTGAGCACCTCAAGCGGTGTCACGTCCAGGTCCGGGCGCTCCTGCTTCCAGGCCGCGACCAGCCGGTCCACCTCGTCCTCGGCGGGCCTCGAGAAGGTCATGGGCCGAGTCTAGCTTTTCTTGACATCGAGATATCTCACGCGATATCGAGTTATCTTGACATCAAGATAATCGGGAGGTGGGTATGCCTGCGGACATCTGGGACCCGGAGGTCTACGAGCGTTACGCGGCCGAACGCGGAAGGCCCTTTCACGAGCTTGTCAGCCGGGTGGGCGCCCGGTCGCCCGAGTACGTCGTCGACCTCGGCTGCGGCACCGGGGAGCTCACCGCGACGCTCCTCGCCCGCTGGCCCGGCGCCCGGGTCCACGGCGTGGACGCCTCACCCGCCATGATCGCCAAAGCGCCGCCGGGCCCCGATTTCGAGGTGGCCGACGTACGCGACTGGCGTCCGTCGCGGCCGGTCGACGTGATCGTCTCGAACGCGCTCCTGCAGTGGCTCCCCGAGCGCCGCGACCTGCTGGCCCGGTGGAGGGGCTGGCTCGCCGAGGACGGGTGGCTCGCCTTCCAGATGCCCGGCAACTTCGACGCGCCGAGCCACGCCGTCGTGCGCGAGCTGTGCCGTACGACCTGGCGGGCGGAGCTGGGCGACGTGCCGCGCGGCGCGACGGTGGGGGATCCCGAGGAGTACGTGGACCTGCTCGCCGGTCTCGGCCTCACGGTGGACGCCTGGGAGACCACCTATGTCCACGTCCTGCCGGGGGAGGACCCGGTGCTGAACTGGATCAAGGGCACGGCGCTGCGGCCGATGCTCGACCGGCTGCCGCCCGAGCGGCACGCCGCCTTCCTCGCCGACTGCGCGCGCGCCCTGCGGGAGGCCTACCCTCCCCGCCCGTACGGCACCCCCTTCCCTTTCCGCCGCATCTTCGCCGTCGCCCGCTCATGAGGCCACACCCGAGCGATCCGGAGTGAGCGCCCCGACGAGCGAAGCGGGCAAAGCTGTTCATTTTGGCGTGGCACTATGACGGCCCGACCGGGAGGCACTTGGGGGAACGGTGGCGCTTGAGATCGAGGACAAGTTCGACGTCCAGGACGACTTCACCCTGCCCGACCTGGGCGGAGTGCCGGGGTGCGCGCGGGTGGCGGAGCCGCTGTCACACCGCCTGACCGCGGTCTACTTCGACACCGCCGACCTGCGCCTGGCCGCCCGGGGCGTCACGCTGCGGCGCCGGCGCGGCGGGGACGACGAGGGCTGGCACCTCAAGCTGCCCAAGGCCGCGGGCGCCCGCGAGGAGATCACCCGGCCGCTCACGCGCAGCGCGAAGACCGTCCCCGCCGAGCTGGCGAGCCTCGTCCTCGCGTACACGCGGGGCGCCCCGCTGGCGCCGGTGGCCCAGCTGGAGACCCGCCGTTCCATCGCGCTGCTGCTCGGTCCCGGGGACGCGCCACTGGTGGAGGTCGCCGACGACCGGGTCAAGGGCACCGTCCTCGGCGACGAGCCGGTGGTGCGGCGCTGGCGGGAGGTCGAGGCCGAGATCAAGGAGGGCGACCGCGAGATCCTCAAGAAGGTGGGCAAGCGGCTGCGCGGGGCGGGCGCCGTCCCCGCCGCCGGCGGGAGCAAGCTCGCCCGGGTCCTCGGCGACCGCCTGCCCGCGCCGCGCCCGGCCACCCGGCCCGAGCCGGGCTCCGTCGGCGAGGTCGTCGTCGGCTACCTCCGCGCCCAGGTCGCCGCGCTCGCCGCCCAGGACCCGCGCGTACGGCTCGCCGGGGAGGACGCCGTGCACCAGGCCAGGGTGGCCTGCCGCCGGCTGCGCAGCGCGCTCAAGGCGTTCAAGCGGATCGTCGTGGAGACCGAATCCGTGCAGGAGGAGCTGAAGTGGCTCGGCGAGGTGCTGGGCGAGGCCCGTGACCTGGAGGTCATCCGGGCGCGCTTCGCCGCCCGCCTCGACGCGCTCGACCCCCGGCTCGTCACCGGCGAGGCGCGCCGCAGGCTGGGCGACGACCTGCTCGCCAGGGAACACGAGGCGTACGACCGCATCCGGGCCGCGCTCGGCGGCGAGCGTTACTTCGCGCTGCTCGACGCCCTCGACGCGCTGGCGGCCGACCCGCCGCTGACGGCGGCGGCGGGCAAGGACGCGGGCAAGGCGCTGCGGAAGATCGTGGACAGGAACTGGCGGCGGGTGGCCGACGCCTACGACGCGGCCCTCCGGGCGGAGGAGGGCGAGGAGCGCGAGACGGCCATGCACGAGGTGCGCAAGGCCGCCAAGCGCGCCCGTTACACGGCGGAGGCGGCCGGCCTGTCCGGGCCGGCCAAACGGGCCAAGGAGGTGCAGAAGGTGCTCGGCCGCCACCAGGACGGCGTGGTCGCCCAGGACACGCTCCTGGAGGAGGCGGGCCGGGCGAGGGAGGCCGGGGAGGACACCTTCACCTACGGCGTGCTCGCGGGCGTCGAGAGCGCCGAGGCGGCCCGCGCCCACGAGGAGTTCCCCGCCGTCTGGGCCTCCGTCACCGGGTGATCCGCCGGCCGGTCAGGTGACGTAGCGCTCCAGCGTGACCGCCCGGCCGGCCGCGTGGTGGAGGACGGCGAAGCCGCCCTTGGCGAGGGCGAGGTCGGCGGACCGCGTGCGGTGCAGCGCCTCGCCCGCCATGCCCAGCAGTGCGGGCAGCACCTTGCCGTGGCTGCACAGCACCGCCGCCTCCGCCGCCGCGAGCGAATCGCGCACCAGCCGTTCCGCCTCCCGGGGGTCGTAGCCGCTCTCCGACAGCGCCTTCTCCCCGCGCACCTCCAGGCCGTGCCGTTCCGCGTACGGCCCGATCGTCTGCGTGCAGCGCCTGCTGTGCGAGCTCACGAGCCGCTCCGGCCGGTACGCCCCGAGCACCGTGGCCAGGATCTCGGCCTGGGCGAGACCGCGCTCGTCCAGCGGGCGGTGGTCGTCGTCGCCCTTCCACTCCTGCCGGGAGCCCGCCAGAGCGTGCCGCAGGAAGATCAACGGGGTGGTCGTGAGGGGCGCGGCGCCGACGGCCCGCAGCAGGCGCCTGTCCCAGCCGTAGGTGAGGCGCCGCGCCGCCTCCTCGATCGGCAGCCAGACGACCTCGTCGACCTCCTCGCCGTCGCCGCCCGCAGCCCGCCCGTCGCCGGGATCGCGGGCGAGCCAGTAGTCCACCCGCTTGAGCCGGCCGTCCTTCAGATAGTGCACGGGCGGGAGCGCGCGGCCGAGCACGACCCGGAGGCCGGTCTCCTCCCGTACCTCGCGCAGCGCCGCGGCGATCACGTGCTCGCCGTGCCTGAGCTTGCCCTTGGGCAGGCTCCAGTCGTCGTACGCCGGCCGGTGGACGAGCGCGATCTCCGGATCGGCCTCCTCGCCCCGCCACACGACCGCGCCGGCCGCTCTGATCACGCGGGCCTCCCTGAGCACACCGGTCGTCGTCACTCGGCACCGTCGTCCACGGTCCGCCAGCGGCGGCTCGCGATCAGGTGGTGCTGGAGGTCGGTCTCGCCCCGGTGGCGCAGCCACTTGCCGTCGGAGTGCAGCGTCCAGGCGGTGGCGTTGTCCTCGAACGCCAGGTCGAGCAGGTGGGCGAGGTACCTCCGGTGCTCCGGGCTGCTGACCTTGACCAGCGCCTCGACCCGCCGGTCCAGGTTGCGGCGCATCAGGTCGGCGCTGCCGATCCAGATCTCCGGCCGCCGTCCTCCGCCGAACTCGAACACGCGGGAGTGTTCGAGGAACCGGCCGAGCACGCTGCGTACGCGGATGGTCTCCGACAACCCCGGCACACCCGGCCGGAGCGTGCAGATGCCGCGGACCCACAGGTCCACCGGCACGCCCGCCTGCGAGGCGCGGTACAACGCGTCGATGACCGGCTCGTCCACCATCGAGTTCGTCTTGATCCGGATGCGGGCCGTGCGGCCGGCCGCGCGATGGGCGATCTCCTGCTCGATCCGGTCGAGCAGGCCCTGGCGCAGCGAGTCCGGCGCGACCAGCAGCCTGCGGTAGTCGGACTGGTGGGAGTAGCCGGTCAGGTGGATGAACAGGTCGGTCACGTCCTCGCCGACCTGCGGGTCGGCGGTGAGCAGGCCGAAGTCCTCGTACTGCCGGGCCGTCTTCGGGTTGTAGTTCCCGGTGCCGATGTGGCAGTAGCGCCGCAGTTCGCCGCCCGCCTCCTGGCGGACCACCATGGCGAGCTTGCAGTGCGTCTTGAGGCCGAGCACGCCGTAGACCACGTGGCACCCGGCCGTCTCCAGCTTGCGGGCCCAGGAGATGTTCGCGTGCTCGTCGAACCGCGCCTTGATCTCCACCACGACCACGACCTGCTTGCCCGCCTCGGCCGCGTCGATCAGCGCGTCGACGATGGGCGAGTCGCCGCTGGTGCGGTAGAGCGTCTGCTTGATGGCCAGCACGTCCGGGTCGGCCGCCGCGTCCTCCACGAACCGCTGCACGCTCGTCGCGAACGAGTCGTACGGGTGGTGCACCAGGATGTCGTGCTCGCGCAGGGTCGCGAAGAGGTCGTCCGCGATGCTCACCGCCTCCGCCGGCACGAACGGCCGGTAGCTGAGCTCGGGGCGGTCGAGATCGGCGATGGCGTGCAGCCCGGTGAGGTCGAGCGGGCCGGGCAGCCGGTAGATCTCGTGGTCGCCCACCCCCAGCTCGTCGACCAGCAGGTCGAGCACCTCGGGGGTGATGGTGTCCTCGACCTCCAGCCGCACCGGCGGCCCGAACCTGCGCCGCAGGAGCTCGCGCTCCAGCGCCTTCATCAGGTTCTCCGTGACGTCCTCGTCGATCTCCAGGTCCTCGTTCCTGGTGACCCGGAAGACGTGGTGCTGCACCACCTGCATGCCCTTGAACAGCTCGCCCAGATGCGCCGCGATCACGTCCTCCAGCGGGACGAAACGGTCCTTCGACGCGTTCACGAAGCGGGGAAGCTGTGAGGGCACCTTCACCCGCGCGAACACCGTGTGGCCCGTCACCGGGTTGCGCACGGTGACCGCCAGGTTCAGCGAGAGCCCCGAGATGTACGGGAACGGGTGGGCGGGGTCGACGGCCAGCGGCGTCAGGACCGGCCGGATCCGCTCGCGGAAGAGCTTGCGCAGCGCCGTCCGCTCCTCCCTCGCGAGGTCGTCCCAGCGGACGATCGCGATGCCCTGCTCGGCCAGCTCCGGGCAGATCCGGTCGTGGAAGACCGCCGCGTGCCTGCGGGCGAGGTCGTCGGCGACCGACGCGATCCGGGTCAGCGCCTCGCTCGGCTTGAGCCCGCCCGGCGTCCGCAGCAGCAGCCCGGTCGCCATCCGCCGTTTCAGCCCGGCCACCCGTACGCGGAAGAACTCGTCCAGGTTGCTCGCGAAGATGGCGAGGAACCGCACCCGTTCGAGCAGCGGCACCGCGGGGTCCTCCGCGAGCTCCAGGACCCGTTCGTTGAACTGGAGCCAGCTCTCCTCACGATTGAGGAACCGGTCGTGCGGCAGCGGGGCGGGCACGGGGAGGTCGGCCTCCTCCGGCTCAGGCGAGGGGGAGCTTTGGGCGGACATATAACGAAATATGCCCCACTACGTTGAACAGAACGTTAACTTCGCAGCAACGAAACCGTCAGGCCGGTTCACCTCCGCCGGCCATGTCACCGGCCGTCCCGCCGGTCGTCTCGCGGGGGCGCCCCTCAGATCTCCCCGGGCTGCTGCCGTTCGAGGCTCCGGCCCCGCTCGCGCTGCTCGCGCTCCTTGGCCTTCTCCAGCTCGCGCTGGCGGCGTTCGAGCTCCTTGGCGCGTTCGCGCTGCTCGCGTTCGCGGGCCTTCTCCTGCTCGCGGCGGAGCTTCTCCTGCTCCTTGAGCTGCCGTTCGAGCTCCCTGGACCGCTCGCGCTGCTCGCGCTCCTTGGCCTTCTCCAGCTCGCGCTGGCGGCGTTCGAGCTGCCTGGCGCGTTCGCGCTGCTCGCGTTCGCGGGCCTTCTCCTGCTCGCGGCGGAGCTTCTCCTGCTCCTTCACCTCGCGCTCGGTGGGCCGCGGCGTACGGGTCTCGGCGGCGGGGGTGAGGATCATCCCGCGGGTCGCGCCGGTGAGCCCGGGGTTGGCGTCGAGGCCCTTCAGGCCGTTCCAGGACAGGTTCACCAGGTGGGCGGCGACCTCCTCGCGGGCGGGCCTGCGCACGTCGAGCCACCACTGGCCGGTGAGGGCGGTCATCCCCACGAGCATCTGCGCGTACATCGGCGCGAGCTTGGGGTCGTAGCCGCGTTCCCTGAACTCGTCCGCGAGCACGTCCTCGACCTGGCTCGCGATGTCGCTGATCAGGCTGGCGAAGGTGCCCGTCCCCGACGCGGCGTGGGAGTCGCGGACCAGGATGCGGAAGCCCTCGCTGCTCTCCTCGATGTACTGCAGGAGGGCGAGCGCGGCGCGCTCCAGCTTGACGCGGGCGTGCGAGGCGGAGAGCGCCTGGGTGACCAGGCTCAGCAGGCGCTGCATCTCCCGGTCGATCACGACGGCGTAGATGCCCTCCTTGCCGCCGAAGTGCTCGTACACCACGGGCTTGGAGACCTTTGCGCTGGCCGCGATCTCCTCGACCGACGTGCCGTCGAAGCCCTTGTCCGCGAACAGGGCCCGGCCGACCTGGATCAGCTGCTCGCGCCGCTCCGCGCCGGTCATGCGTCTTCGCGTTCGGGAGGACTCGGTCACAGGTTCCATGATGGCGGTTGCCCCGGCCGGAACCCGGCCCGGGACGGATAAGGGGAGCGGCGCCGGTGCGGACGTCACCGGTGCGGACGCCATCGCGGCGGACGTCACCGGAACGGACGTCATGGGAGAGGTGGTGGGAGACAGGGCCGCCGCCTGTGCGAAAGCGGCCCCGCCATCCGCGCCGACGGGAACGTCAGGCAATGCGCTTCGCCGCCAGCCGCTCCGGTGTCGGCCAGCGCACGTCGCGGGCCCAGCCGGCCTTCTCGAACCAGCGGATGAGGCCGGCGCTCAGGTCGATCTGGCCCTTCAGCGCGCCGTGCCGGGCGCAGGTGGGGTCCGAGTGGTGCAGGTTGTGCCACGACTCGCCGAACGAGGGAATCGCCAGCCACCACACGTTGCGGGACTTGTCACGCGACTCGAAGACCTCCTCGCCGAAGACGTGGCAGATGGAGTTGATCGACCAGGTGACGTGGTGCAGCAGGCCGATCCGGATGACCGTGCCCCAGAAGAACGCGGTCACCGCGCCCTGCCAGGACCAGGTGATCAGGCCGCCCAGGATCGCCGGGAGCAGCAGGGAGGTGATCGCCAGGGCCGGGAAGGCCCGGTGCAGCTTCATCACGTCCGGGTCCTTCATCAGGTCCGGGGCGTACTTGGCGCGGTTGACCCGCTCGGACTCGAACAGCCAGCCGATGTGGGCGTACAGCAGGCCCTTGCACATGGACTTGAAGCCGGGGCCGAAGCGCCACGGCGAGTGCGGGTCGCCCTCCTTGTCGGAGAACTTGTGGTGCTTGCGGTGGGCGGCCACCCAGTCGAGCACGGACATCTCCAGCGAGAGGCTGCCGGCGATGCCGAGGGCGATCTTCAGCGGCCGGTTCGGCTTGAACGATCCGTGCGTGAAGTAGCGGTGGTATCCGACGGTGACGCCCAGGCCGGACACGATGTAGAACACCGCGGCGATCACGACGTCCGTCCAGCCCAGGCCCCAGCCCCAGGCGAACGGCACCGCGGCGAAGACCGCCAGGATCGGCGCGCCGACGACGATCGCGAAGACAACCAAGTCGGCCTTGCTCTTGTCCTGCGGTTCGAAGTCCGGCTTCGGCTGTGGTGCGGCGCGGTCGGTGACGACGGTCATGGGCTACCTCACGGGTGTTGGGAAGATTGTCTGGCTACGCGACCGTAACTTACGCCATCGTAAGTTAGGAACCCCTAAGAGCGAATGTGTGGAAGGTGACGCGCGGGGCCACATCTGGTGGCGAATCCACGTCTTGCACCAACTCTCGGCAATCTGGTAAAGCCCGATGCCCCACCTCAGAGGCTCGTCGCCGGCCGCGCGAGGTCTACGGCGCCCTGCCCGAAATGTGGCTTAGATAACATCCCGAGGCCCGCTGTCGGGTGGTCCGGCTCCGGTCGCGGACCACGGGTCCGGGCAGGGGGTCGGCTGGGGGGGTCGGGCGGGGTGGGCCGGGCCGATGGGCGTCGCTTTTTGGGGGCGCGCGCGAGGGGTCGGCTCTGTATCCTGAGGTCGGATTCCGGCGCCTGTTGGAATCGGACAAACGGGGCTTTGGCCCATTCCCGGGTCGTCTAGGGGCAAGACTACAGATTTTGGTTCTGTCAACGGAGGTTCGAATCCTCCCCCGGGAGCCAGCCCGTCCGTTCGCCGTGCGCTCCGGGGGGCCTGGTTCCCACTCGGGGGACGGCAGGTAAGCTCACCTTGTCGAGCGGGTGACCGTGCGGTTCCGGGGTAGTGGACGCATGGAAGCCGCGCCACGTTTCGTGTGTAGTAAGCCGCGACGCCGAGGGAGCCTCAGTCCGTGAGTGTGCCGCGCCCGGCAGCCGTGATCGTCCTCGCCGCCGGCGAGGGCACCCGGATGAAGTCGAAAACCCCCAAGGTCCTCCACGAAGTCTGCGGCCGTGCGCTCGTGGACCACATGCTCGCCGCCGCCCGCGGCCTCGCCCCCGAACGGCTGGTCGTCGTCATCGGCCACGCGCGCGAACAGGTCGGTCCCCACCTGGCGGAGACCGCGCCGGACGCCCGCACGGTCGTGCAGGAGAAGCGGAACGGCACCGGCCACGCCGTGCGCACCGCGCTGGAGGCCGAGGGCCCGATCGAGGGCACCATCCTGGTGACGTACGGCGACACGCCGCTGCTGCGCGCCGAGACCCTGGCGGCGCTGCTGGAGCGGCACGCCGCCGACGGCAACGCCGTCACCGTGCTGACCGCCGTGGTCCCCGACCCCACCGGCTACGGCCGCATCGTGCGCGACGGGAGCGGCGCGGTGCTGGAGATCGTCGAGGAGAAGGACGCGTCCCCCGAGCAGCGCGCGATCAGCGAGATGAACTCGGGCGTGTACGCCTTCGACGGCGCGCTGCTGGCCGACGGCCTGCGCCGGATCGGCGCCGCCAACGCCCAGGGCGAGGAGTATCTGACCGACGTGCTGGCCATCCTCCGCGAGGACGGCCACCGGGTCGGCGCCCACGTCGCCGCCGACCACGCGGAGGTCGAGGGCGTCAACGACCGCGTCCAGCTCGCCTTCGTGCGGCGGGTGCTCAACGACCGCATCCTGGAGGCGCACATGCGCGCCGGGGTCACCGTCGTCGACCCGGCCGGCACGTGGGTGGACGCCGGCGTCGTCATGGAGCCCGACGTCGTGATCCATCCCGGCACCCAGCTCAGGGGCGCCACGAGGATCGGGGCGGGGGCCGAGGTGGGGCCGGGCAGCACGCTGACCGACACCGTCGTCGGCGAGGAGGCCGTCGTGCGCAACACCGTGGCCGACGGTGCGGAGATCGGCGCCGGCGCCACCGTGGGCCCGTTCGCCTACCTGCGCCCCGGCACCGTGCTCGGGCGGGGCGGCAAGATCGGCGCGTACGTCGAGACCAAGAACGCGCGGATCGGCGAGGGCTCCAAGGTCCCGCACCTCACGTACGTCGGCGACGCGACGATCGGCACCGGCTCGAACATCGGCGCCGCCTGCGTCTTCGTCAACTACGACGGCGTGGGCAAGCACCACACCGTGGTGGGCGACCACGTCCGCGTGGGCAGCGACAACATGCTCGTGGCACCGGTCACGATCGGCGACGGCGCCTACACCGCCGCCGGCTCGGTGATCACGTCCGACGTGCCGCCCGGGGCGATGGCGGTCGCCCGCGGCAGGCAGCGCAACATCGAGGGCTGGGTGGCGCGCCGCAGGGGCGGCACCCCGTCCGACGAGGCGGCCCGGCGGGCGCTGGCCGCCCCGGAGAGCGGCGCGCCCGAGCAGGACGGCGGGGACACCGCCGCGCGGTAAGGACCACCCACGGCACGCGCCCCAGCGTGCCGCGCGGGGACAGGAAGAGTACGAGGCGCGGTTGCCCGACCGCGTAGCGCCGAAGGGCCAGGCCAGGAGGACACCGTGACCGACCACATCGACGGGGCGAAGGGGTTCGCGGGCCCCGGGCGAGGCGAGGGCACCGCGGACCGGCCGGCCCGGCCACAGCAGGCCCGGCACGGCCGACAGGCTCGACACGCGAGGAGCGCGGCATGAGCGGCAAGAAGACGACCGGCGAGCGGAACCTCATGTTCTTCTCCGGCCGGGCCCACCCCGAGCTCGCCGAGGAGGTCGCGAAGGCCCTCGGTGTCGAGATCACGCCGACCGCGCTGCGCGACTTCGCGAGCGGCGAGATCTACGTGCGCTACCTGGAGTCGGTGCGCGGCTGCGACGCCTTCGTGATGCAGAGCCACACCGCGCCGATCAACCAGTGGATCATGGAACAGCTGATCATGGTGGACGCGCTCAAGCGGGCCTCGGCCAAGCGGATCACCGTGATCATGCCGTTCTACGGCTACGCCCGCCAGGACAAGAAGGGCCGCGGCCGGGAGCCGATCACCGCCCGGCTGGTGGCCGACCTGTTCAAGCAGGCGGGCGCCGACCGGATGATGTCCATCGACCTGCACACCTCGCAGATCCAGGGCTTCTTCGACGGTCCGGTGGACCACCTGTTCGCGATGCCCGTGCTGATCAACTACCTGCGTGGCAAGCTCGACCCGGCGACGACCACGATCGTCTCGCCCGACACCGGCCGCGTGCGGCTCGCCGAGCGCTGGTCCGACACCCTGGGCACCCCGGTGGCGTTCATCCACAAGCGGCGCGACCTCGACGTGGCGAACCAGGTGAAGGTGCACGAGGTGGTCGGCAAGGTCCACGGCCGGACCTGCGTGCTGATCGACGACATGATCGACACCGGCGGCTCGATCTGCAAGGCGGCCGACGCCCTGTACGAGCACGGCGCGACCGACGTCATCGTGGCCGCCACCCACGCGGTGTTCTCCGGGCCCGCCGTGGACCGTCTGAAGAACTCCCGGATCTCCGAGGTGGTCGTGACCAACACGCTGCCCATCGAGGAGGAGAAGAGGTTCGACAGCCTCACGGTGATGTCGATCGCCCCGCTGATCGCCCGGGCCATCACCGAGGTCTTCACCGACGGCTCCGTCACCAGCCTCTTCGAGGGCGACGCCTGACCCGCTCGGGACCCCCGGACGTACCCGGGGGCCCGCGCAGTTCGCCTGGGAGCGGTGGTCAGTAGACGGCGCCCATCGCCGTACGCACCTCCGCGAGGGTCGCGGCGGCGACGGCGGCGGCGCGTGCGTTGCCGTCGCGGAGCACCCGGCGGACGTGGCCGCGATCCCCGGCGAGTTCGGCCCGCCGTGCCCGCAGCGGCGCGAAGTGGTCGTTGATCGCGTCGGTGACCAGCGCCTTCAGCGCGGCGGCC
This sequence comes from Microbispora sp. H10949, assembly GCF_014161435.1. Taxonomy (NCBI): domain Bacteria; kingdom Bacillati; phylum Actinomycetota; class Actinomycetes; order Streptosporangiales; family Streptosporangiaceae; genus Microbispora; species Microbispora sp. H10949. Next base: position 139,078 of record NZ_JABBWZ010000013.1, read on the forward strand.
CCCCGGCCGCCGATCCCGGCGGCGACCTCGTGCGGGTCCCGGCCGAGGCACAGCGCGGCCAGGAGGACGAGGCTGGACACCTCGGGCCGGGCGACCGGGTCGTAGGTGATGTGGCGCTCGGCGTCGGTCTTCGCGCCGCGGATCAGCCGGGCGGTCTCGTCGGCGGTCGCGGCCAGGGCGACGGCGTTGCCCCGGCTCTTGCTCATCTTGGCGCCGTCGGTCCCGAGCAGCAGGGGCGCCGCTGACAGCAGCGCCTCGGGCTCGGGGAACACCGGGTTCGAGGGGGTGCCGTAGCGGTTGTTGAAGCGGCGCGCGATGATGCGGGCGACCTCCAGGTGGGGCAGCTGGTCCTGCCCGACCGGGACGATTCCGGCCTTGCAGAACAGGATGTCGGCCGCCTGGTGCACGGGATAGGTGAACATCAGCCCGCTGACCGCCGACTGCCGAGAGTGGGCGATCTCGTCCTTGACCGTGGGGTTGCGGCCCAGCTCCGCGACCGAGACCAGGCTGAGGAACGGCAGGAGCAGCTGGTTGAGCGCGGGCACGGCGCTGTGCGTGAAGATCGTGGCCCGGCCGGGGTCGAGGCCCGCGGCCAGGTAGTCGAGCACCAGGTCCTCCACGCGCTCGGTGAGCCGGTCGGCGACGTCCCGGTCGGTCAGGACCTGGTAGTCCGCGACGAGCACCATCATCTCCACGCCCAGGTTCTGCAGGCGGACGCGGTTCTGCAGGGTGCCGAAGTAGTGCCCCAGATGCAGCCGGCCGGTCGGCCGGTCCCCGGTCAGCGCCCGGAACGTCCCGGGCCGCTCCCGTATCGATCTCTCCAGCTCGGCGCCGCGCCGTCGCGCGCCCGCCACGCCGAGGTCGTCGGACGGGCCGCTGTCCAGAGTGGTCGTCATGTGATCTCTCCCTTGGCAGGTGGTCCGCCGCCGGTGGCGACCCCTCGTCCAGGGAGCACGAAAAAGGGCCGTCCATCCGAACGGCCCGGTCGTACGCGTGAGATGGCCGCTCCTACCCGGAGCGCCACCAGCCCTGACACGACGTACGTTGCATCCCGCCACTCTAACGGCCACCTGGCCACTACGGGAGACGCGATAAGGTGAGGGGGTTGCGCTCGTAACGCCTTCCGCTAGGGCGGGTGAGGGGGAGCGCGTCATCCGTCGAACATCCCTAGGAGATGTGCCGTGTCCGAAGTACGCATCGCCGCCGAGCTCCGCGACGAGTTCGGCAAGGGCGCCGCCCGCAAGATCCGCCGGGCGAACAAGGTTCCCGCCGTCCTCTACGGCCACGGCACCGACACCAAGCACCTGACCCTCCCCGGCCACGAGCTGCTGCTCGCGCTGCGCACGCCCAACGTGCTCATCCGCCTGCACGGTGAGGGCGTGGACGAGATCGCGCTGCCCAAGGGCGTCCAGCGCGACCCGATCAAGGGCTTCCTGGAGCACGTCGACCTGCTCCTGGTCAAGCGGGGCGAGAAGGTCACCGTCGAGATCCCGGTCACCGTCGTCGGCGAGACGGTCGGCAGCGCCATCGTCGACCAGCCGCTGAACACGCTCTCGGTCGAGGCCGAGGCGACCCACATCCCGACCGGCGTCGAGATCGACGTGGACGGCAAGGAAGAGGGCTACACGGTGCTCGCGGGCGACCTGAAGCTGCCGGAGGGCACGACGCTGGCCGGCGACCCCGAGGCCCTGGTGCTGCACGTGATCGGCGCTCCGTCGGCCGGGCTGCCCGAGGAGGGCGAGGCCGCCGCCGAGGGCGAGACCGCCGAGGCCGCCGAGTAGGACCGATTCGTGAGAGAGTCCTCCGCGGGGTGTCCCGCGGAGGACTCTTCCATATGTGGAGACGGTGGAGGAGACAGCGATGTCCGACACGGCCGCGGAGCGGTGGCTGGTCGTGGGCCTGGGCAACCCCGGGCCGGAGTACGCCGGGAACCGCCACAACGCGGGCTTCATGGTGCTCGACGAGCTGGCGGCCCGGGTGGGCGGGCGGTTCAAGGCGCACCGGTCGCGGGCCGAGGTGGTCGAGGGCCGTCTGGCCGCGCTGCCCGTGGTGCTGGCCAAGCCGCTGTCCTTCATGAACCTGTCCGGCGGGCCGGTCAAGGCGCTGGCCGACTTCTACAAGGTCACACCTGACCGGGTCGCCGTGGTCCACGACGAGCTGGACATCCCGTACGGCGCGCTGCGGGCGAAGCTCGGCGGCGGCGACAACGGGCACAACGGCCTGAAGTCGATCACGAAGTCGCTCGGCACGCGCGACTACCCGCGCATCCGGTTCGGCATCGGCCGCCCGCCGGGCCGGATGGACCCGGCGGCGTTCGTGCTGCGCGACTTCGCCACGGCCGAGCGCAAGGACCTGCCGTTCCTGGTGGACCGGGCCGCCGACATGGTGGAGTCGCTGATGACGGCGGGCCTGGAGGCGACGCAGAACCGGTTCCACGCCGGCGACCTCAACCCGGCCAAGCCGCCCCGCTGAGGTCCCGCCGCCGGGAGCGCGAGGCTCCCGGCGGGGGTGACCCACGGAGTTTCAGGGGCGGCCGAGGGCGCGGTACTCCCAGCCCGCCGCCCGCCAGGTGTCCCGGTCGAGGGCGTGCCGGCCGTCCACGATCCGCCGGTGCGCGACGACCTCCGCCAGCGCCTCGGGCTGGATCTCGCGGAACTCGGCCCACTCGGTGAGCAGCACCACCACGTCCGCGTCCCTGGCCACGTCCATCGCGCTGGTGCCGTACCTGAGCTCCGGGTAGGTGCGACGGGCGTTGTCCAGCGCCGCCGGGTCGTAGACCCGTACGTTGGCGCCCAGGCCGTGCATCGTCCGGGCCACATCGAGCGCCGGGGCGTCCCTGATGTCGTCGGAGTTGGGCTTGAAGGCGGCGCCGAGGCAGGCCACCCGCTGGCCGTTGAGGTGACCGCCGAGCAGCTCCCTGACCAGGTCGATCGTGCGGGAGCGCCGGCGCCGGTTGATGGCGTCGACCTCCCGCAGGAAGGACACGGCCTGGCCGACGCCGATCTCCTCGGCCCGGTGGGCGAAGGCCCGGATGTCCTTGGGCAGGCAGCCGCCGCCGAACCCGAGACCGGGCTGGAGGAAGCGGCCGCCGATCCGGTCGTCGTAGGCGAGGGCCTGCGCCAGGTCGTGTACGTCGGCCCCGGTGGCCTCGCAGATCTCGGCCATCGCGTTGATGTAGGAGATCTTGGTGGCCAGGAAGGAGTTGGCGGCGACCTTGACCAGTTCGGCGGTGGCGAGGTCGGTGACCACGGTCGGGGTGCCGAGGTCGAGGATCGGCGCGAACGCCGCGGCCAGCCGCTCCCGCGCCCACTCCGTGGCGACGCCGAAGACGAGCCGGTCGGGCCGCAGCGTGTCGTCGACGGCGAAGCCCTCACGCAGGAACTCGGGGTTCCAGGCCAGCTCCACCTCCTCGCCGGCCGGGGCCAGTTCGGTCAGCAGGCCGCTCAGCCGGGCCGCGGTGCCGACCGGCACGGTCGACTTGCCGACGACCAGGCAGCGCCGGGTCAGGTGCTGGGCCAGGCCCCGGACGGCGGCGTCGACGTAGCTGAGGTCGCAGGCGTCCAGGCCGGGCTGCTGGGGGGTGCCCACGCAGATGAAGTGGACGTCGCCGTGCTCGGCGGCCTCGGCGTAGGAGGTGGTGAACCGGAGCCGTCCCGACTCCAGGGTCTTGGCCAGCAGTTCGGGCAGGCCCGGCTCGAAGAACGGCACCTCCCCGGACTGCAGTTTGCGGATCTTCCCGGGGTCCACGTCGAGCCCGACCACGTCGTAGCCCAGCGAGGCCATGCAGATGGCGTGTGTCGCCCCGAGGTAACCGGTCCCGATCACCGTCAGCCGGGGGAGTTCGGCGTCGCTCATGTCAGTATCCCAATGAGTGTCGGCGAGTCGCCGTCCGGCGGACTCGGTGCCTGGTGACCGCCGGCGGGGTGTGCCGGACGGCCGGAGAGTCGGTCTCCGGCGGGGGTTCCGCCGGGCCGTGGTCAGGAACAGCCGCCCTTCTTGGTCAGCGCTCCGCCGGTGACCTTGTTGTCGCAGGAGATCGTGTTGCCGCCGGCGGTGTCGTTGACGCCGTAGCCGCCCGAGCCGCCGAGGTCGATGACGTTGGCCCGGAACACGTTTCCGGTGCCCCAGCCGTCCACGATCCTGTGGGTCTGGAAGCCGTCCTCGCTGGTGCCGCTGCCGGTGTTGCGCTCGATGACGTAGCCGTTGCCCTTGACGTCCACCCAGGAGTCGTTGTGCTTGGACCCGCCCAGGGTGGAGCCGTCGAAGACGTTGCCGACGATCCGGCCGTCGGAGGTGCCCTCCTTGACGTCCACGGCCTCGGCGGTGGCGCGGATGACGTTGCCGCGCACGACGTTGCGGTCGCTGCGGTCCATCTTCCCGCCGGAGAAGGACGCCCAGTTGCTCTCGGCGGTGCCGAGGTAGACGCCCTCGCCGTACCTCTCGCGGCGCAGGCCGGTCGCGTAGACCGTGTTGTACTGCACGGTGTTGTCGCTGCTGAAGTTGCGCAGGTGGATGGCCTCGTCCCCGATGTCGTGGACGGTCAGGCCCTGGACGATCGTGTGTGAGGTCTGGTCGGCCATCACGCCCTTCTGGCCGTTGCGGACGTCGAAGCCGATCAACCGCCAGTGGCTCACCTGGTTGAGGTGGAAGGCGTAGCCCTTCTTCACCCCGCCGCCGTCGAGGACCGCGTCGGCCGGGCCGCAGACGAAGATCGGCTCGGAGGCGGTGCCGGAGACCGTCGCCACGAACCTGCCGACGTACACGCCGGGCTCCAGCGTGATCACCGCGCCCGGCTCGGCGGTCTTCAGCGCCTCGGTCAGCCCGGCCGCGTCGCCGACCGTCACCGTGGCCTCGGGGCAGTCGATCTTCCCCGGTCCCTCGGGGACCGGGACGGCGGGCGGGTCCTGCGTCGGGACGAACGGCACCGCCTCGTCCCCGTCCAGCGGCGCGTCCTGGTCCTCGTCCTTCCCGCCGTCGTCCGGCCGGGAGTTCTGGAGGTCCTGGGAGCCGTCGTCCATCGCCCCCGGGGGCTGGGTGTTCCCGCCCACCGGGCGGATGTCCTCGACGGGGGGCTCCGAGCCCCCGCCGAACAGCCCGCGCAGCAGCACCACGACGACTATCGTGAGGGCCGCCCCGACGAGCATCCCCACCAGGGTCCTGCGGTCGATGTAGCGGTCCACCGCTCAGTCCCCCTTCCCGGCGGCCGCGACGGCGGCGGTCCGCAGCTCGCTGGCCGGACGTTCCTCCAGCACCGCCTGCTTCTCGTACGGGTCGACGAAGCGGCGGCCGGCCCGGGGGCCGTCGCCGTTCAGCGCCCGGATCGCGGCGATCACGATCAGGAGGATCACGCCGAACCAGATCAGGTTCATCGGCTTGGCGATCCGCTTGACCATGGTCCAGAAGCCGGCCGTGTCCTGCCAGCCGCCGGTGTTGTTCCGCGCGACGGTCAGCGACCCGGTAGCCCGGGCGGTGTCCAGCGCGCTGCGGCCGGCGCCGCCCAGGGTGTTGCCGGTGATCTCGCTGCCCCCGGCCGCGCCGAGCACGGAGATCGCGTGCAGCGAGGCCGACTGCACGGTGTTGGCCGTGACCGTGACCCGGGAGTTCCTGACGTAGATCGCGGTCGGGACCTCCCTGACGATGTTGCCGCTGACGCGGGCCGACACGACCCCGTCGCGCAGCACGATGCCCTGACTGCTCTGGCCCCTGACCCGGTTGCCGGAGACCTGCGCGCCGGTGGCGTCCTTGCTCACGACGATGCCCATCTCCCCGCCGACGACCTCGGTGGTCTGCACGACCGGCCGGATGCCGCCCTGCACCTCCACGCCGTACCGGCCGTTGTCGCGGGCGGCGCTGCTGAGCAGCGAGTCGCCGCCGAAGCTGCGCAGGGACTCGCCGGACGCGGAGGGGCCCTGGGCCAGCGGGAGGCCGCTGATCGTGAAACCGTTGCCCGCGTTGCGTTCGGCCGTCGATCCCGTGATCGTGACGTTCTGCGTCCCCCGGGACAGCACGAACCCGTCGCCCCGGCTGCCGGTCACGGTGGTGTTCTCGATGGAGGCGTTGCGCGCGAACCGGTGCAGCAGCACGCCGTGGATCAGGCTGTCGCCGATCGTGACGTTGGTGATGCGGGTCTGGTCCGACGCGCTGATGAAGACGCCGTACGCGTTGCCGACGACCGAGGTGTCACTGATCTCACCGGTGACCAGGTTGGCCTGGGGCATCTGGTAGGCGACCTTGCTGCCGCCCGCGCTGTCGGTGATCTCGACCTCGTCGTCGCCGCCCCGGCTCGGCACGAGCAGGCCGTTGGGCAGGAGCGTCTTCCGCTCGGCGTCCTCCCTGTCGGCCGGCTTCCTGCCGGACCCCGAGGTGCCGGGAGCGGCGGTGGCCGCCACGCCCGGGCGTACGGGGATCCGCTCGGCGGTCTCGGCGGGCCGGTCGGTGCCCGTCAGCGCCAGGCCGCCGGTCGGGCCGCTCCAGAAGCCGAGGTACTCGACCCGGGCGTGGCTCATCCTGAGCTCTCCGCCGATGGCCCGCAGGTACGCGCGGCCGTCGGAGACCTGTGTGTCCGCCGTCCTGGTGTGGGGGTTCCAGCTGGTGATCCGCACCGGGTTCTGGGCCGAGCCGTTGACCCGGATGCTCGCGTCGAAGCCCACGATCGAGACGAAGGCGCCGGGTTCGCTGCGCATCCGGATCACGAGCGGGCCCTGCGCGTTCTGCAGCACCAGCTTGGCCCCGGGGCCGAGGAACACGTTGATGCCGAGCACGAAGGAGCCGTCCGACTGCTTCTGGAACTGCTCCAGGCCGAGGCGCTCCAGGTCGGCGATGCGGTACGGGTCACGCCGCTGGGGCAGCACCAGCGTCTGGCCGTTGGCCGAACTGGAGATGTGCGGCACCCGGGCCTGCGCCGCGGCCGGCCCGCCCCGCGCGAGCGCCGAGGACAGCGTCGCCCGGGTCTGCATGACCCGCAGCGACTCCTGGTCGACCAGCGTCGACTGCTGCTGGGCCTCCGCCTGGGGCACGTCGTTGATCGCGGGCGGGGGCTCGGCTCCGTCGGTGTAGGCGAGGTACGCCCAGGTGCAGGCGGCGACCAGGCCCAGCACCAGGATCATGAGCAGGGCGCGGCTGCGGGGCCGGGGGGTGTCGCTCATGACGTCAGGCCTCCCGTCGCGGGCGCGGCCGGGGCCGGGGCCGGATGGTGGATCGGCAGCGACGGCTCGCGGTGCCGTGGCCGGTCCCCGCCGTACGCGGAGCGGGCCGGCGCGGCCCCGGCGGGACGCAGCGCGAGGACGGGCCGCTCCTCCAGCACCCGCTGGCGCGCGTAGGGGTCGCCGATCGCGGAACGGCGCCGCCGGCGATCGGCTCCCGCCTGGCGCGACCGCAGCGCCGACACGATGACCAGGAGGATGACCGCGGCCCAGATCAGGTTCATCGGCTTGACGTAACGCTTGGCCTTGACCCAGAACGTCGAGGTGTCGTGCCAGGCGTCCTCGACGTTGTCGTGCTCGTTCACCCGGTGGGCGGACCGCGAGACGCTGATCGCGCTGGTGCCCGAGCCGATGACGGTGTTGCGGGTGATCTCGGTGGCGCCGACGTCGCCGACCATGGTGATCCCGTGGGCCCGGGGCTTCACCAGGGTCGTGATCTTGTTTCCCACCACCTTGGCGTTGGAGTCGCGCAGGTAGATCCCGGTCAGGGTGTCCGTGATCGTGTTCCCGGCCACGTGGCCGGCGGTCGCGCCGTCGCGCAGCGCGATGCCCTGCCGGGCCTGGCCGGACAGCCTGTTGCCGGAGATCTGCACCTCGCTGGCGCCCTCGCGGACCACGATCCCCATGTCGCCACCGGTGATCTCGCTGGTGTAGACGGACAGGCGGCTGCCGCCGAGCACCTCGACGCCGTACCTCCCGTTGTCGCGGGCGACGCTGTCGTTGACCGAGTTGTCGCCGTAGACGGCCAGCGACTCGCCGCTCGCGGACGGGCCCTGCGCGAGGGCCTGCCCGTTGAGCGTGAAGCCGTTGCGGCCGTTGCGCTCCGCGAGGCAGTCGGTGATCTGCACCTTCTCGGTCGCCCGCGACAGCACGAAGCCGTCGCCGCCGCTGCCGATCACCTTGGTCGACTGGACGGTCGCGCTGTTCACGAAGCGGTGCAGGAAGACGCCGTGCGCCAGGCTGTCCCTGATCTCGTCGTCGACGATCTGCGTCTGGTTCGACCCCGAGACGAACAGCCCGTACGCGTTGCCGGTGATGACGCTGTGCCTGATCGACCCGGACACCAGGTCGTCGGCGAGCACGTGCGTCGCCGTGCCGGGGCCGATCGGGATGGTCTCCACGTCGCCGAAGCTGCTCCCGCCCCGCTGGCTGCCGGCCTTGGACAGGCGCTCAGCCTTGTCCTGGTGCCGCTGCGTCTTGGTGCGGTGCCGGTAGACGCTCGCCGGCCGCTCGGTGCCGGTGAGCGCGATGCCCCCGGTGCGGCCGCTCCAGAAGCCGAGGTCGGAGACCTCGGCGTACGACATCTCGAACTTGCCGCCGACCGCCCTGATGTAGGCGCGGCCGTCGGTGGTGGTCAGGTCGGGCTTGCGCGTGCGCACGTCCCAGCTGGTGATCCGGACCGGCTTGGCGGCGGTGCCCTTGATGTCGATGTCGCCGCCGAACGAGATGATCGAGCTGAACGACCCCGGCAGGCTGCCCATCCGCAGCGTCAGCGGCCCGCGCAACTGCAGGCTCGCCCCGTCGGCCACGAAGACCTGCACGCCGAGCAGGTAGGAGCCGTCCTTCATCCGCCGCAGGTAACGGCCCTTCTCCACCGCCGCGATGTCACGCAGCGTGTAGGGGGCCGTGGTGTCGTTGCGCGCGGGCAGCACCAGGGTCCTGCCGTACGCCGAGACGAAGACCTGGGGCCGCTTGCGCTGGGCCGCGGCGATGCCGCCGGCCTGCAGAAGGGCCGTGAGCGCGGCCCGGGTCTGGATGATGCGCTGGTCCTCGACGTCCACCAGCCGCGCCTGCGCCTCGGCGTCGGCGGAGATCAGGCCGGCCTTCAACGTCTCGTCGTCGGCCATGACCGCCTTCTCCAGCGGCGGTGGCGGCTCCTCTTCCTCCTTCGGCTCCTCCCGCGTGGGAGTCGGCAGGCTCTGGCCACCCGAAGGAACCGGCCGCGCCGTCCCGGCCGTGCCGGTCCCCGGCGTACGGGTGGCCTCGGGAGACCGGGCGGACGAGCGGGTGGGGCGGGACGACGGGCTCCGCTTGGGGGTGGGGGACGGGCGGGAGGTCTCGGTCGGCGTCGGATCGGGCGAGGGAGCCGGGCTGTTCTCCCGGTCGGACGGGGGCGCCGCCGGGTCCACGAGATCCACCGGCGTCGGCTCCGCGGCCGCCGCTAGCCCGCCGCGTACGGGGGTGGCCGCGGCCGCCGCGCCGCCCGTGCCGAGCGTGAGGGCCGCCGCCGTCAGAAGAGCGGGCAGCGACCGCCTCACTCAGGCCACCCCCTTGAGGGTGGCCGCGGTCTGGCCCGCCCCGCCCATCTGGTTGGACGAGCGGGTCAGCCATCCCTGCTTGTTCATGGTGACGAACGCGTACAGCTTGATCGGCAGCGCGATCATGATGACCACCAGGCAGACCAGCGGCAGGAGCCAGATCTCCCCGGGGTGGCGGCGCAGGTGCGACCAGCCGCGGACGCCCCGGCTGAGGAGCACCCAGCCGACGGCGAGCGCGATGCTCGGCAGGGTGGGCTGGAGCCTGCTGAAGAACAGGTAGGCCAGCGTGATGCCCATGGTCACCGGGGTGAGCAGGATCTGCAGCACGGTCACCTTGGTCACCAGCGGCGTCTTCCACAGCCACCCCTTCCACAGGGCGGTGAGGTAGCAACGGTAGGAGTTGCGGCTCCACCGGACGCGCTGCTTGACGAAGGCGCGGAAGGAGGAGGGGAACATCGATATGGCCCGCGCGGTCGACTGGTGCACCGTCTTGTAGCCGGAGGCGAGGACCAGCCAGGTGAGCCGGCCGTCGTCACCGGCGATGCAGCGGCGGCCGAGGAAGAACTCGTTCTCCAGGTGCTGGACCACCGGGAGGATGGCCGCGCGGCGGTAGGCCGCCGTACGGCCGGACAGGCAGGCCACGCCGCCCCTGCTGCCCATCGCCGGCACGTAGTCGTAGTAGCGGAGGTTGACCAGCCAGTCGGCGACGCGCCGCCAGACGCTGGTGGTCCGCTGGTAGACGTTCTGCTGGGTGCCCACGCCGCCGACGGCCGGGTCCTCGAAGGGCATCTGCACGGCGTCGAGCAGGCCGGGCTGCCACCACGTGTCGGAGTCGGCGAAGACCACGACCTCGCCCTGCGCGGCCCGGATGCCGACTCCCAGTGCGGAGCGCTTGCCCGCGTGCTCGTAGATGAGGACGTGCAGCCGGGGGTCCTCCACCTTCGCGAGCTTGGCGTGGCACTCGGTGTCGCCCACGTCGACGACGATGATCACTTCGAGCGGGTCCTGGGCCAGCCAGCTCTCCAGGCAGCGCACCAGGATCTCGGGATCCTCGCGATAGGACGGGACCACCACGGAGACCGTCGTCCGGTAGCCGTTCACGATCGGCCTGGCCAGCCGGGACAGCACCACCCGATAGATCCACAGTCCCCACACGAGCAGTCCGGCCAGGCCCAGCGGGATCAGATTGCGCCAGGAACCATCCGTTCCGGTGCGCACCAGCCATTCATAGGCGGTATCGAGCCAATTCGAATCTGACCCCACGGATCCTCCCCGACATTTATCCGCCTGCCCACGTGCGTGGGGCGACCTGCTCGCTTGGCGACAGGTAGAGAAGATACGTGGCGATATGCCTGGCTTGACTGGAACGATCCATCTGTTATCAGAGTGAAATGTGTTTCATCAAGGGCAGATGGGGCTTATGAGGTGACGCGAAGTAAACTTGCAGGTAACTAAATATGTCCGCACGAAAAAGTAGAAATGACTTAGTACGGTCATTTCTTGCCTTTAAAGGATACCCGAAACTCCCAAAGCGGACAAACGGCGTGTCGGATAGTGAGATGACTCGAAAATTGACTGAATTGTCAGAGTCAGCTTTCCTTGCGCTTCCTGTCGGAAGATCGCCACTCCATCAGGTTCTGCAGCAGCTCGGCCTGCTCGATCGCGTCGTCGAGCGCGTTGTGGGTGTGCCGCCGGCTCGACCGCACCTCGCGCGGCATCTGCCGCTTGGTGGCCCAGGCCACCGGCACGGCGGCCTTCGCCGCGTACAGCGTCTTGATGTCGATGCACCGGGAGTGGCCGAACGGCGACTCGCCCGTGAAGCGCAGGAAGTACCAGTACATCCACATCCAGTCGTATGACAGTGGGAAGGCCGCGAGCACCGGGAGGTCCGCCCCGCAGACCTCCCGGACCCAGGCGGCCGCGGCCGTCATCGCCTCCGCCGGATCGCGGCCCTCGCGCAGCAGCGTGCCGCGGTCGAGGCCGCTCACCGCCAGCGCCTCCGGCACGAAGTCGTCGCTGATCGGCCGCAGTTCGGCGTAGAAGGTCCGGGTCTCCGGATCGGTCCGCTCGAAGCGCCGTCCGATCATCCGGCCCGCCACGGTCATGCCGAAACTGACCATCGAGTACGGGCCCGGGATCGGGCCGTCCGCCTCGATGTCAACCGATATGTACGTCTCGGCTTTCACCAAATCTCCCTGAGGGCCGGGGCGCGGCGGCTAGCATTCCATCACGTTCAGTAGCAAGACGATCACGGGGGGTGAGAGTGCTGGACGGCGCCATGTCCCGGGTCGCCGCCGGCGCGTCGCGGGGCGCACCCGGCCGTCCGGCCGCGCGGCCGGCGAAGTGGGCCGTGCGACACCGGCTCGCCGCCGTCGTCTGCGCCATCGCGGGCGCCCTTCTCGCGGGGATCACCGCCGTCGTGATCCGGTCCGGCGAGGTTACTGCGTCCCTGGCGCCGTACGTGATCGCGCTGCCGCTCGCGGCCGTGTTCACCCTCTGCGCGCGGTACGGCCCGTGGCGCGGGCCGCGCCGGCGCCGGACCGCGGCCGGGGGCCGCGCGGGGCCGCCGCACGCCGGACCGGCCGGGTGGCGGCGGCTGGTCAAGGCCGTCTTCGACCGGCTGGTGGCCACCGTGGCGCTGATCGTGCTGGCCCCGCTGCTGACCGCCGTCGCCGTCGCCGTACGGGTGAGCGGGCCGGGCCCGGCCCTGTTCCGGCAGCGGCGGGTGGGCCGGGACGGCGCCGAGTTCACGATCCTGAAGTTCCGCACGACGCACCGCGACGCGGAGGCCCGCAAGGTCGAGCTGACCAGCGACGCCCGAGGCGTGCTGTTCAAGGTGCGCAGGGATCCCCGGGTCACCCCGCTCGGCGCCCTGCTGCGGCGTTACTCGATCGACGAGCTGCCGCAGCTCCTCAACGTGCTGCGCGGGGACATGTCGCTCGTCGGGCCGCGCCCGCTGCTGCCGGAGGAGGTCGCGCGGTACGGCGACGTACGCGGGAGGCTGCCGGTGCGCCCGGGGATGACCGGACTGTGGCAGGTTAACGGCCGATCTGACCTGTCATGGGAGGAATCGGTACGGTTGGACCTGCGTTATGTCGAGAACTGGTCTCTCAGGCTGGATCTGCAGATCCTATGGAGGACATGGGCCGCGGTCGCACGCGGGGCGGGAGCGTACTGAAGATGACGATGCGGGACGACCATTCCCTCGCGGGGGAACTGGCGTCGGAGGCGGGGGAGCGGCTCCTGGAGCTGCGCGCCCGCCTCGGGTTCGAGGACGGCCGGGCGTTGAAGGACGCCGGTGACCAGACCTCGCACCGGTTCCTGATGGACGCCCTGCGGCGGCTCCGCCCGGACGACGCCGTGCTGTCGGAGGAGGCGACCCGCGAGGAGCGGATGGATCCCCGGCGGCTGTCGGCCGAGCGCGTCTGGATCGTCGACCCCCTCGACGGCACGCGCGAGTTCTCCGAGGAGGGCCGCGCCGACTGGGCCGTCCACGTCGCCTTGTGGGAGCGGGGCTCCCTCAGTGCGGGCGCCGTCGCGCTGCCCGCACAGGGTCGTACGCTCACGACGGCGGCTCCGCCGGAGCTGCCGGAGAAGGCGCGCGAGCCGTTCCGCGTCGCGGTCAGCCGCACCCGGCCGCCGGAGTTCGTCCGCGACCTCGCCGCCCGCCTCGGCGCGGAGCTCGTCCCGATCGGCTCGGCCGGCGCGAAGATCGCCGCCGTGCTCACGGGTGAGGTCGAGGCGTACGTCCACGCCGGAGGTCAGTACGAGTGGGACTCGGCCGCGCCGGTCGCGGTGGCGCTCGCGGCGGGGGCCCACGCCAGCAGGATCGACGGCTCACCCCTGACCTACAACCAGGGTGACCCCTCACTCCCCGATATCCTGGTCTCCCTACCGGATCTGGCGCCAACGTTGCTCGCCGGAATCCGTGACCTGCATCGCCAGACTCCCTGAAGGAAGCCGAATGCTTCAGCGTGACTACACCACGTCGCAGCTCGATGTGCTCGAGGCCGAGGCGATCCACATCATGCGTGAGGTCGCGGCCGAGTTCGAGCGCCCCTGTCTGCTCTTCTCCGGCGGCAAGGACTCCATCGTCATGCTGCGGGTCGCGGAGAAGGCGTTCTGGCCGGCGCCGATCCCCTTCCCCCTCATGCACGTCGACACCGGGCACAACTTCTCCGAGGTGATCGACTATCGCGACCGCCGGGTCGGCGAACTCGGCGTGCGGCTGGTCGTCGCCTCGGTCCAGGCGTCGATCGACGCCGGACGGGTGGCCGAGGAGACCGGGCGGCGGGCCTCCCGCAACCGGCTGCAGACCACGACCCTGCTGGACGCCATCGAGGAGCACGAGTTCGACGCGGTGTTCGGCGGGGCCCGGCGCGACGAGGAGAAGGCCCGGGCCAAGGAGCGGGTGTTCTCCTTCCGCGACGACTTCGGCCAGTGGGACCCCAAGAACCAGCGGCCCGAGCTGTGGAACCTCTACAACACCAAGATCCGCCGCGGTGAGCACATCCGCGTGTTCCCGTTGTCGAACTGGACCGAGCTGGACGTGTGGCACTACATCCGGCGGGAGGGCATCGAGATCCCGTCGATCTACTTCGCCCACTCCCGCACGGTCTTCGAGCGCGACGGCATGCTGCTGGCCGACTCGGAGGTCGTCCAGCGGGGCGAGGACGAGCCGGTGTTCGACGCGGTCGTCCGCTACCGCACGGTCGGCGACATGACCTGCACCGGGGCGGTCGCCTCCACCGCCACGACCGTCGAGCAGATCATCGACGAGATCGCCGCCACCCGGATCACCGAGCGCGGCGCGACCCGCGCCGACGACCGGGCGTCCGAGGCCGCCATGGAAGATCGCAAGAAGGAAGGCTACTTCTGATGGACATCCTTCGTTTCGCGACGGCGGGCAGCGTCGACGACGGCAAGTCCACGCTGATCGGGCGGCTGCTGTTCGACTCCAAGGCGATCTTCGAGGACCAGCTCGAGGCGGTCGAGCGGACCTCCCGTGACCGGGGCACGGAGTACACCGACCTGTCGCTGCTGACCGACGGCCTGCGGGCCGAGCGCGAGCAGGGCATCACGATCGACGTGGCGTACCGCTACTTCGCCACGCCCAAGCGGAAGTTCATCATCGCCGACACCCCGGGGCACATCCAGTACACCCGGAACATGGTCACCGGCGCCTCCACCGCCGACCTGGCGATCATCCTCATCGACGCGCGCAAGGGCGTGCTGGAGCAGTCGCGGCGGCACGCCTTCCTGACGACGCTGCTGCGGGTGCCGCACCTGGTCCTGGCGGTCAACAAGATGGACCTCGTCGACTACTCCGAGGCACGCTTCGACGAGATCCGCGAGGAGTTCACCGCGTTCGCCAGCAAGCTGAACGCGAGCGACCTCACCTTCATCCCGATCTCGGCGCTGCACGGCGACAACGTCGTCTCCCGCTCCGAGAACATGCCGTGGTACGAGGGCTCCTCGCTGCTGCACCACCTGGAGCACGTGCACATCGCCTCCGACCGCAACCTGGTCGACGTGCGCTTCCCGGTGCAGTACGTCATCCGCCCGCACAGCGCGACGAGCCAGGAGCTGCACGACTACCGGGGCTACGCCGGGCAGGTCGCGGGCGGCGTGCTCAAGCCGGGGGACGAGGTGCTGCACCTGCCCTCGGGCCTGACCACCACGATCGCCGCGATCGACACCTTCGACGGGCCGGTGGAGGAGGCGTTCCCGCCCATGTCGGTCACGCTGCGCCTGGCCGACGACATCGACATCTCCCGTGGCGACATGATCTGCCGGCCGAACAACCAGCCGCAGGCCGCCCAGGAGATCGACGCGATGGTCAGCTGGATGGCCGACGGCGTGAAGCTCCAGCCCAGGTCGAAGCTGATCATCAAGCACACCACCCGTACGGCCCGGGCACTGGTGCGCGACCTGCACTACCGGCTCGACGTCAACACCCTGCACCGGGACGAGTCGGCCACCTCCCTCGGCCTGAACGAGATCGGCCGGGTGTCGCTGCGGACCACCCAGCCGCTGTTCGTGGACGACTACGCCCGCAACCGCCTCACCGGCGGCTTCATCCTGATCGACGAGGCCACCAACGGCACCGTCGGCGCCGGCATGATCGTCGACGCACACTGATCCGGTACGTCTGAGTTCCATCCTGATCGGCCCCCGAGCGCGACTGCGCCGGGGGCCGTTCGCGTACGGAAGGCGCCACCCCGCCCGCCGGTAGATCCTTTGGGAATCGCCGGTCGCTGGATTACTCTCCGCGCTAGGGTCGTCACGTTTCGCATCCGTTTCATGGAGGACACGTGGCCGACGCTCAGCCGGTGATCTTCGTGGGCGGCCTGGGACGCAGCGGAAGCACCCTGATCGAGCGCCTGCTCGGCGAGCTGCCGGGGGTGGCGCCGCTCGGCGAGGTGGTCCATCTGTGGGACCGCGGGGTGCGGGCCGACGAGCCCTGCGGCTGCGGGCAGCCGTTCTCCCGGTGCCCGTTCTGGACGAAGGTGGGCGAGCACGCGTTCGGGCAGTGGCGGCAGAGCCAGGCGGGGTGGCTCCCGAGCCTGCGCATGCGGGTCGACCGGACCCGGCGGCTGCCCGTCCTCGCCCTCGGGCTCCCGAGCCGTGAGGCCGAACTGGCCGAGTACGTGCGGTCGTACTCCCGCATCTACGCGGCGGCGGCCGAGGCGGCCGACGCCCGGGTCGTCGTCGACTCCAGCAAGCACGCCTCGCTGGCGTACTGCCTGGCCTCGATCATGAAACTCAGGGTCGTGCACGTGGTGCGCGACCCGCGGGCGGTGGCCGCGTCCTGGCGCCGCAGGGTGCGCAGACCCGAGAACGGGCGGCCGATGACCCGCTGGACGCCCGCCAGGACCGCCGTCCACTGGCTGGCCCAGAACCTCGCCTTCGAGATCCTGCGCCGCAGGGGCGTGCGGGTCGTCCGGGTCCGGCACGAGGACCTGCTGCGCGACCCGCGCACCACGGTCGTCCGCCTGGCCGCACGGCTCGGGCTGTCCGCCGGCGGGCTCGACTTCCTCGACGGCCGCCACGCGCGCCTGGGCGTCGCCCACACCGTCTCCGGCAACCCGATGCGCTTCTCCGTCGGCCCGGTCGAGCTGCGCGACCGTCCCGCGCCGCTGCCGCGTGCGCAGCGGTGGCTGGTCACCGCGCTCACCCTTCCGCTGCTCCTCTGGTACGGCTACCGCCTCGCCCAGTCCCCGGGAGCCCGGCGATGACGCCGTCGGTCGGGGTCGTCATCCCCACCAGGGGCGACCGGCCCGGCCCGCTCCGCGCCGCGCTGACCGGGGTGCTCGCCCAGGAGTACGGCGGCGAGGTGCGCGTGCTGGTCGTGGCCGACGGCATCCCTGCGCCGCTGGTGGCCAGGCAGGTGCCCGGCGTGGCCGGGCCCGGGAGCGGAGGCCCGCGCGGCGTCCGGGTGCTGGGCAACCGGCGCACCCCCGGGCTGCCCGGCGCCAGGAACACCGGGATCGCCGCGCTGGGCACCGATCTCGTCGCCTTCTGCGACGACGACGACCTATGGCTGCCGGGCAAGCTGGCCGCCCAGGTGGCCGCGCTCGCGGAGGAGCCCGCGGCGGCCTTCGCGAGCTGCGCGGTCGAGGTCGAGTACGGGACGCGGCGCGTGCCGCGGCTGGCCGGCACCGACCGGGTCGCCCACCACCACCTCACCCGATCGAGGATGATGATGGTCCACTCCTCGACGTTCCTGTTCCGGCGCGGCTCGGTGTGGGTGGACGAGAGCGCCCCCGGCGGCCAGAACGAGGACTGGGACCTCGCGCTGCGGGCCGCCCGGCGGCACCCCATCGTCCACGTCGACCACCCGCTCGTGCGGGTGCGCTGGGGATCGTCGCACTACGCGGCACGGTGGGCGGACCGGATCGCGGGGCTTGAGTGGATGCTCGCCCGGCATCCGGGCCTGACCTGCGAGCCACGCGGCGCGGCCCGCGTCTACGGGCAGCTCGCCTTCTGCCACGCCGCCCTGGGGCGGCGCCGCGAGGCCGCCCGGTGGTCGTTGCGGGCCTTCTCCGCCCGGCCGGGCGAGCCGCGCGCGGCGGTGGCGCTGGCGGTCGCCGGCGGCCTCCTCACCCCGCGTGCCGTACTGCACGCCCTCCACCTGCGCGGCCACGGCATCTGATGGCCGATCCCACATCGATCCCCACGGCCGCTCTGGACCCGGCGCTCGCGGCCGGGATCGGGGCGGTCGGGCCTGGGATGGACAGAGTTCCGGTGGCCGGGGTGCTGCTCGACCCGTTGACCGAGGCGCGGGTGGTGGCGCACATCCTGGCCGCGCTGGAGCGCGGCGAGGGCGGTCACCTGGTCACGCCGAACGTCGACATCTGCCGGGCCGCCGCCCGCGATCCGTCGCTGCGTGAGCTGATCGACGCGGCCGAGCTCGCGGTGGCCGACGGCATGCCCCTGGTCTGGGCGTCGCGGCTGCTCGGGCGTCCGCTGCCGGAGCGGGTGACGGGAGCCGACCTGATCTGGTCGCTGACCGGAGCCGCCGCGGCGCGCGGCCTGCCCGTCTATCTGATCGGGGGACCGCCGGGCGTCGCCGAGGCGGCGCGCGACGCGCTGTGCGGGCGGCATCCGGGCCTGGTGGTGGCGGGCGTCCACGCTCCGCCGTACGGATTCGAGACCAGCCCGGCGGCGCTGGCGGAGATGCGGGGGCGACTCGTCGCCGCGCGGCCGTCCCTGGTCTTCGTGGGTCTCGGGTTCCCCCGGCAGGACCGGCTCATCACGCGGCTTCGGCCCGACCTGCCGGGCACGTGGTTCGTCGGCTGCGGCGCGGCCATCGCCTTCGCCGCCGGATCGGTGCGCCGCGCCCCCGGCTGGATGGGCGACCACGGGCTCGAATGGCTGTTCCGCCTGATCAGCGAACCCCACCGCCTCGCCCGCCGCTACCTGGTCGACGACCTCCCCTTCGCCCTCCGCCTCCTCACCCGCGCCCTCCTCCACCGAGCCCTCACCGCTCGCCCACCGGACCGGTGAAGGACCCGACCGCGATCTTCGAGGCGCTTCCGCCAGCACACCGAGCTCGGTTCCGGGCGGAGTACGAGGAGGCGCTGGACGCCGCCCACGACCTGGCTCGCTTCAGCCAGGTGCAGACGCTGCTGCGTCAGTGGCGACTGCGGGCGATCGCTTACGCTCGCCCGGGTTACGAGGAGGCCGTCCAGGACGCACTTCAGCAGCGAACGGAGATGTTCGCCCGCTACACCCCGCCGGAGTGGGAAGGCCGGGTGTGAGGTGGTAGTTCGCGACGACTGATCAGGGGCTTACGGTGCGAGGACCTCGCCGAAGTCATCGTCCGGAAGCGGCTGGGTGAGCTGTGCGGTCAGTGCCGGGCTCGCCAGTATGCGGGCGGTGGCCCGCCACTCGGCGACGACACGGTGCGGTGTCGCGTGAGTGGCGTTCAGCAGCTCCTGGACGAACTTCTGCCTTTCGTCGCCCGACAGGTGCCTGACCCAGGGGAGGACGCGGGGCAGGGCGTGCAGGACGGCCGGAGCACCCTCCGCGCTCGACAGGAGGGCGGCGACACCGGTGTCCTCTCGCTTTCGGCCGTGGCGAGCGGTGAAGACGAACGGTTCGGGGTCGTCACCGGTCATCGAAGTTCTCTCCGGCTCACGGCAGGTGGTGTTGGGCGGCGTGGACGGTGTGGCGCAGCAGGAGGGCGGTGGTCACCGGGCCGACGCCGCCGGGCACGGGCGTGAGCGCCCCGGCCCTGTCGGCGACCGCGACCGCGTCCACGTCGCCGACCAGGCCGCCGTCCTCGGTGGGATTGGTGCCGACGTCCACCACGACCGCTCCCGGGCGTACGTGCTCGGCCGTGATCAGACCGGCGCGGCCGACCGCCGCGACGACCACGTCGGCTGCTGAGGTGACGGCGGCCAGGTCCCTCGTACGGGAGTGGCAGACCGTCACGGTGGCGTTCCGGTCCAGCAGGAGATGGGCGGCGGGCTTGCCGACGACGGTTGAGCGGCCCACCACGGCGACGTGCCGGCCGGCCAGGTCGATCCCGTGGTGGTCGAGGATCGCCACGACCGCCTCGGCGGTCGCTGGTGCGAACGCGGGCAACCCCGCGGCCAGACGGCCGAGTGACAGCGGGTTCGCGCCGTCGACGTCCTTCTCGAACGCGATGGCGCCGGCCAGATCCTCAAGCCTGGCCCCCTGCGGCAGCGGGGTCTGGAGGATGATCCCGTGGACGGTGTCGTCGGCGCTCAGCGACGCCAGCCTGTCGTGGATCAGGGCGGGGTCGGCCTCCGCGCCGAGGTCGACGATCTCGCAGACGATCCCGGACTTTTCGGCGGCCCGAGCGATCGAGCGGACGTACCAGGCGCTGGACTCGTCCGCCGTGGCGACGACGACCGCGAGCTTCGCCGGGGTCCCGGCCGCCGCGAGTTCGGCGGCCCGCCCGGTGGCCTCGGACCGGATGGACGCGGCGAGTTCCTTGCCGGACAGCACGCGGGCGCTCACTTGGCGATCTCCTCGCGTACGGCGGCGGTGACCTGCTCGGCACGCGCGGCGACGTCGTCCACCTCCGCGGCCTCGGCGGCCAGTCCGGCGCGGACCTTCTCGTCCTTGATCCCGCCCAGGTTGATCTCGATGTTCACCCGGGCGGTGGCCGCGGCGGCCCGGGCGGCCTCGGTGGCGGCGGCGACGTCGGAGACGACGTTGCGGTTGGCGACGGGCAGCAGTTCCTCGGCGATCTCGACGGCCCGCCGGGCGACGGCCACCACCTTCGCCGGCACGGTGCCCGCCCCCACCAGCGCCCGCGCGATGGCGGCTGACCGGGCGTCCTTCGCCTCGTCGGTGTCCTTGGGCAGCTTGTAGGCCTCGGCGACCGCCCCGAAGGCCGCCGCGTCGTCCTCGGCCAGGCGCAGCGCCTCCGATCGCAGCACGTCGGTCTCGCCGATGATCCGCTCGATCAGGGACATGTGCTCGGCGTACTTCTCGCCGGTGCTGTAGCGCGCGACCATCCCCAGCAGCGCCACGGCCTGGGCGGCCTGGAGGGCCGCGGCGGCGCCTCCGCCGGGCGCCGGCACCCGGTCGGCGAGGTGGAACAGGAAGTCGCCGATCGTCTCCTCGCGCATCGCGCCGCCCTCCGCTCGTCGCAACACAACGTGAAAATCCTCCCACGCCCGTCCGGACGCCCGGCCACCGTGCACGCGTGTCGCCTGCGGAGAGTCAGGAGGCGACGGCCTTGCATGGGAGATCGTCCAACGGGACGGAACCACCGCCCGGAACGGCGGGCCGTACGGGAGGCCGGTGGGGAGAGGACGCGGAGGCCTGGCCGAGCAGGGTGCCGGCGAGGGCGAGGGCCATGCCGAGCAACTGGATCGGGGTGAGGGCCTGACCGAGCGCCGCCCAGCCGATCACGGTGGCCGACACCGGGCTGAGCAGGGCCAGGAAGGCGACCGAGGTCGCGGGGAGCCGGGAGATGCCGCGGAACCAGATCCAGTACGCGCAGGCGGTGCCGACGATCCCGAGATAGGCGTAGCCGAGGATGTTCTCGGTGGTCAGCGCGGGCGGCGCCCCCTCGATGAGCAGGGCGACCGGGAGGAGCAGCAGCCCGCCCGCGGTCAGTTGCCATCCCGTGAGCGCGAGGGCGCCGACGCCCTCGGGACGGCCCCAGCGCTTGGTCAGCACGGTTCCGGCGGACATGGAGGCGGCCCCGGCGAGCCCGGCCAGCACCCCGACCGTGTCGAGCGCCGCGTCGGCGCGCAGGACGACCAGGCCGACACCGGCCAGCCCCACGAGACCGGCGAGCAGTTTCCGGCCGGTCGGCCGTTCGGCGAGCAGGGCGCGGGCGAAGGCGAGCGCGAACAGCGGGCCCGCCGCGCCCAGTACGGCGGCGACACCGCCGGGCAGCCGGTACGCCGCGAGGAACAGGAACGGGAAGAACGCCCCGATGTTCAGCACGCCGAGCAGCGCGGCCCGCCAGACCCACATACCGCGCGGCAGCACGCGGGTGACGGCGAGCAGCCCGAGCCCGGCCGGTAACGCCCTGGTCAGTGCGGTGAACAGCGGCCGGTCGTGCGGCAGGAACTCGGTCGTCACGGCGTAGGTCGAGCCCCAGACCAACGGGGTGAGCCCGGTGATGGCGAGCGTGCCCGCGATCGACAGGGATGTGCGGTTCGAGGCTCCCATGATTACTCCTCCGTTGATAATCTCAACGTTGAGATAAAAACATCCACGAAGCTTCAGCGTCAAGTAAACGAACGTTGAGATATCTGGAGTGGTGTCTGTGGGCGATGCGGTGGACCTGTTGCTGGATCAGTGGCGACGGGAGCGGCCGGACGTGGACCCCTGGCCGATGGGCGTGGTCGGCCGGGTCTCGCGGCTGGCCAAGCTGCTCGACCGGGAACTCAAGGAGTTCTTCGCCTCGTACGGGCTGGAGCACTGGGAGTTCGACGTGCTCGCGACGCTGCGCCGCTCGGGCCCGCCGTACGAGCTGGCGGCGGGCGCCCTGGTCAAGGCGGCGATGGTGACCTCCGGCGCGATCACCAACCGGATCGACCGGATGGTGGCCAAAGGGCTGGTCGACCGCCTGCCGGACAAGGAGGACCGCAGGTCGGTCCGGGTGCGGCTCACCGACCGCGGGGTCGCACTCGTGGACGAGATGCTGGCACCGCACGTCGCGAACGAGGAGCGCCTGCTCGCGGCCCTCGGCCCCCGTGACCGCGACCACCTGGCCGACGCCCTGCGCACCCTCCTCGCATCCCTCGGCGACACGACACTCGGCTAGCGAGCCGAGACCCCACCTGGCAGCCGTATCCTTTCACGCCGACGCCCACTGTGAAAGGATACCGATTATCCTTTCACGATCATGCCCGCTGTGAAAGGATAATCCTCGTGGCGGGATACGTGGAGGCGTCGTGGCCAATGGCCTGGGCCGCACCGAGCAAGCGGGAGAAGCGGGGTGGCCTTTACCGCCCCTACCGGCCGGACCCGCTCGTCGGTCGCCCCCTCCTCATGCCGGCCGGCATCGCCGAGGAAGCCGCCGCGGTGGAACGATTCGTACGGCGGCTCATCGCTCATCCCGCAGGTCACGGCATCGACGGCCTGGCTCGGTTCCTGCTGAGGTCCGAGGCCATCGCGTCCTCCCGGATCGAAGGGCTGCAGGCGTCCCCGCAGCAGGTCGCCCTCGCCGAGCTGGCAGACCAGGACACCGGCGTGTCGAAGGGCTTCACCGCGACGGCAAGGCTGGTCGCCAACAACGTGACCGCGTTGCGGCATGCGGTCACCGATCTGGTGACGGTCGACGCGGTCTCCGTCGCCCGCATCATCGCTCTTCACCAGGCGCTGCTACCCGAGGAACGGCACCACGGGCTCCGGGAAGTGCAGAACTGGGTCGGCGGGAGCGAATGGCATCCGCTGGACGCCGAATTCGTCCCGCCTCCGCCCGAGGACGTCCCTTCGCTCCTGGAGGATCTGTCGTCCTACATGAACGGGGCTGAGCACGCGGCCATTGTCCAGGCCGCTCTGGTTCACGCCCAGTTCGAGACCATTCACCCCTTCACGGATGGCAACGGCCGGGTGGGCCGAGCGCTCATTCACACGGTCCTCACCCGGCGAGGCCTGACGCCCAGCGCGATCCTGCCGATCAGCCTCGTCCTGCTCACGCGATCGGACGAGTACGTCTCGGGCCTCATGGCCTACCGCTATGCGGGGGACAGCACGTCCGCCGAGGCGCAGGCCGCCGTCGGCGCCTGGTTGCGCACCTTCCTGGCGGCCACGCGCACGGCGGCCGAACAGGCCGAGAAGTTCGCCGACGAACTGAGCCGACTACACGAGGAGTGGGTGGAGCGTCATCACCGTTTTCGCGAGTCCCAAGGTCTGCGCGCCGCTCCTCGTTCGGACTCGGCGGTCGCACGTCTTCTGGACCTGTTGCCAGCAGTGCCGGTCGTCACGGCGCGGACGGTCGAACGCCTGCTCGCGGTCACGCACCCCGCCGCACGCCAGGCTCTGGAGGAACTCGCGGGAGCCGGGATCCTTCATCCCAAGCAGGTTGAGAGGAATGCGCGTGGATACCTGGCGCGGGAGGTGTTCGACCTGCTCACCCTCACCGAACGCCGCCTGGCCAGTACGCGGTGGGACACACGCGAGTCAGCCCCCCGGCGCGTCGTGCCCGCCCGGCCGCAACGAGATTGACGAAACGAGACGGAGAACGGCGGGATATGGCAGAAGGCACACCGGTTCTGTATGTGATCGCGTGTGGGGGCCGGCCGGCGGGTGACCTCCCCGCCTTCGTCGAGCGCCTTCAGGCGGACGGCTGGACGGTCTGTGTGATCGCGACGCCGTCAGGCATGAAGTTCGTCGACGCCGAGCGGCTCAGCGCGCTCACGGGCTATCCCGTCCGGTACGACTACAAGCGGCCCGAGGAACCGGACGTGCTGCCTCCGGCCGACGCCATGGCGGTCGTCCCGGCGACCTTCAACACGACCAACAAGTGGGCCCAGGGCATCAGCGACACCCTGGCGCTGGGCCTGCTGAACGAGGCCATCGGCCTCGGCCTGCCGATAGTCGCCGTGCCGTGGCCCAACCACGCGCTCGCGAGGCACCCCGCCTTCCCCGTCAGCGTGGCCCGGCTCAAGGAATGGGGCGTGCGGGTGATTCTCGACTGGGACCGGCTCCCCGCACCCGATTCGGGCGTATCCGGAGCGGGTTCCTTCCCCTGGGACGATCTGCACGACGCTTTGCACGCCATGCGCGGCACGTTCGGCTCTTCGTCCGGCTGACACCTGCAGCCCTCGATCCGCTGCTCGACGCCGTCTGGCAGGCTCGACCTCCAACGCGCCGTCCAAGGAAGGACACCGGCACCATGACACAACCCGGCGACTACGGCCTGCCTGGGTCGCTGAACCGAGTGCTGAGCGACGTGGCAGCCGAACGGGCCGCCCAGGATGCGATGTGGGGAGTACAGGACCACGCCGACGGCACCGGGCCCGGGTACGGGCCCGAGGCCGACCTCGCCAAGCGCGCCGTGACCGACGCCGCGGCCGAAGGCCGGCTGACCTGGCGGCACATCCTGCACGAGGAGGTGCTCGAAGCGTTCGCCGAGGACGACGCAGACCGCCTGCGCGATGAGCTGATCCAGGTCGCCGCGGTCGCGGTCAAGTGGGTCCAGGACCTCGACAGACGCACCCGCTCGCAGGAGGCACCAGCACCACCACCGGTCACGGGCTGAGCCGTCTGCCCGGGTTCTTCTCCGTGAACGGGTTGAGGGAGGTCAGATCGCGGACGGCGGCCAGATGAGTGGGGAAGTTCGGATCGAGGAGACCCAGGAGGAGGACGACGGCCCACGCGAGGGCGGCGATCAAGGCGCCGTCGTCGAAAGGAGACGGGAGCGTGAGGCCCAGCCGGTGGACGGCGAGAAGAACGGCGAGGGGGACCAGGGCGATGATCAGGGTTCGGGTGGTCTCCACGGCACGGGCGTGCCAGGTGCGGCGCGTGGCCTCGGGGGTGGTCTCGCGAGTGGGGAGCCGGTCGTATTCGCCCGTGAGGATGGTGCGGGTCAGGTCGGCGATTTGGGTGCGGAAGTCGTCGTAGGCGGTCGGGGACGGCAGCGCGATCCAGAGCTGGAGGTCGACGACCGCTTTCGAAGCCTCGATCGCACGGGCCCTGACGACGGCCCTGGTCAGAGAGGTTCCACCACGGGCGGCGGCCGGGATCCCTGCCCGCAGGAGGACGGCGACCTTGGCCAGCAGGGTGAGGATCTCCTGACGGGCCTTGGGCGGGAGCCGGCCGCGGTGGTCGGGTTCCATACGGGTGAGGATGGTCGTCAGGTGCTCGAAGAGGGGCTCGGTGGGAAAGGTGGGGGACTCGCGGTCCCACAGCCGCATCGCCCCTTGGACCGGAGCCCACGCGAGGACCAGGCCCACGCAGAAGACGCCGATGCTCTGGACGATCGGCATCCACCACTCGCCCGCCAGGCCGACGGCCCATGCGGGGCCGCTCGCGTAGCGGCCGTACAGGGCGACCGGGAAGCAACCCAATCCCACGACGGAGACCAGCGAATCGATGAGGCGGAAGAGCGGGCGATGCCGGCGGTTCTCTGACCACCAGGCGATCACGAAGAAGACCACGAGGCCGCCGGCGGCCCGTCTGAGCTCCTGCCAGGAGTCGACGGAGAAGACCGTCACCAGGACGGTGCAGGCCACGGCGAACATCAGTAGCAAGGCGAGCAGAGACACATACCCATCGACGTTTCTCCGTCGGATCGACCAGCGGGCGGTGGACACCGCCGCCGACCGGTAGCGGCCGCGCAGGCGTGCGGGGTCGGTGGCGGGATCCAGGCTCCGGGCAAAGAGCGGCCAGGTGCCGTCCAGCTTCTTCGCCAGGCCGAACACCTCCGCGAGGTAGAGCCTCTCGTCCTCCACAGGGCCGGCCGCAGGGTCGGCCACAGTGGCGGGCGCCGTGGCGGACGCGACGGGTTCGACAACGGGGGGTGCCGCTTCTTCGGTCATGAGGTGGTCCTCACGGTGAGCGGATCAGGCAGGTAGCGGGACCTGTGGGAGGAGCGGCCCACCCCACGCGGGTCGGCCTGTCTGCAGACAGTACAAAGCAAGGAGGCGTCGCGGTGGATACAGGATCGTGTCGGTAAAGGTCGCGTCTCTGGAACACGCCGGGCATCACACGTCGGTCAGGGCCCGTACGCGGACGGCGTCCTCGGTGGGGAGGGAAGGCGAGGCGAGGGCTCGGCGGGAGTCCATCGGGCGGTAGGCCGTGCGGGACAGGCCGGTCCAGGTGAACGCGGACCGGGCCGGAGCCCGGCGGGACGTGCAGGCGGCCGCGATGCGGCGAGCGGCGCGACCGGTCCAGGGCAGGCCGCACCAGGCGTACAGGTCGCGGAAGCCGTCGAGCGGTGCCGCGCACAGGTCCTCGTAGCGCACGACCCTGATGCCGCCGGTACGGCTGGCCACCGTGCGGACGACCTGGTGGGCGACCCGCCACAGCGTGGCCGCCCCCGTGATCACGTCCTGACCGCCGACGACGGACTCCAGCTCAGCGACGTACGGATGGTCGCGGACCAGGAGCGGCTGGCTCAGCAGCTCGCGGACGTCCACCGACCAGCCGAGCCGTTGCCAGCTTCCGGCGAACGACACGGGGTCGCGGACCACGACGACCACCCGGCAGCCGAGGCGGCTCGCGAACCATTCGGTGGACAGCAGCGCGAACGGGTCGTCCAGCAGCGCCCGCCGGGCGAGCAGCCGGCCGAGGGCGAAGGCGGTGCCGTATTTGGCCATTCTGGCGAGGTCGCCGGGCCGGTGGTTGCGGCGCAGTTCCGCCCGCCAGCCGTAGCGCAGCGCGACCGTACGGGAGAACGCCCGCAGCCAGGGCGTCTCGTCGTCCGGGCAGATGTACTGGAACCGGTGCGTGACGGACGCGTCGAGCACGCCGGGGGAGCGGCCGGGCGGGCGCTGCGGGTTCAGCGGCTCGTTGACGTAGACCAGGCGGCCGCTCGCCGTGAGCATCCGGCCCACCCAGCTCGTGCCGCTGCGCGGCAGGCCCGTGACCAGCACAGGAGGCCCAGCCGGTGTTGTCACGACGCCGCCCTCCCGGCGCCGCGCGTGTTCCCCGCCAGGCAACCGGCCGCGAGGGGCCTGTCGGTGAGGCGGCCCACGCCGAAGGGGCGCAGGCCGTAGCGGCGGGAGACCTGTACGGCGGGCAGCAGGTTCTTCACCAGCACCCCGCCCGACCAGCCCAGCGCGGCTCCCAGCGCGCCGTACGCGGGGACCAGCAGCACGTCGAGGACGATCGTCACAGCCACTGCGGCGGACACGTTCGCCAGGCTGGCCGTCGTACGCCCGGCCGCCACGAGCACGACGTCGACCATCCCGCAGGCCGTGGCGACCATCATCGTGGCCGACAGGACGAGCGCGATCGCGACACCTCCCGCGTACGCGGGCCCGAACAGCGACAGCGCCCACGGCGCGAGCGCCGCGTACCCCAGCCAGAGCGGCCACGTCAGCCCGACCAGCCATCTCGTCGTGGTCCGGTACACCCTCCCGGCGGTGCCGAGGTCGCCCTCCGCCAGGGCCCTGACCAGGCGGGCCTGCGCGGCCTGGGCGAGCCCCTGCCCGGCGAGCTGTCCCACCACCTTGAAGCGGGTCGCGGCGGTGTAGACGGCCGCTGCGGCCGGCCCGGCGAGCAGCGCGACGACCACCACGTCGAGCCGCTGGAACACCGACTGCACCGCCGCCGCCACCGACCGGGGCGCGGTGTGCCGCCAGAAGGCGCGCACGTCTCCCACGTCGTACGGCCTGAGGGCGCGCAGCCGGGCGGCGGCGAGCACCGCGCAGGCCACGGAGGGCAGTGCCCAGGCCGCCGCCAGCGCCGCTGGTGGAGCCCCGGCGAGGACGGCCGCGGTGACGAGGGCGAGCTGGCCGAGCGGCTGGACGGCCCCGAAGATCAGCAGGGTGGGCCGCATCGTGCCGAGGCCGCGGGTGGCGCACACCAGCACGTCCGACAGGACCACGAACGGCAGGGCGGCGGCCAGCACCGTCCAGACGCCGGGGGACACGCCGGTCAGCCCGGCCAGCGGACCGGCCGCCAGCCAGACCCCGGCCGCGGCCACGCACGCCAGCGCCGCCACCGGAGCCAGGACCCCCCGCAGCGATCCCGCCGACGCTGCCGGAGACATCCGTCGATGCGGTGCGCCTGCCGACGCCCCCCGCGCCGACCCCGGCGACGCTGCTGGAGGTGGTGTCCGTCGACGCGGTGCTCCTGCCAGGACTCTCCGCTCCGGTCCCGGCGACCCGGCGTTCCGCGCCTGCCTCGTGCCGCTCCCGGCGAGGGCGTGGACGAGGCCGTTGCCGGTGTCGAGGCGTACGACGCCCGCGAGCATCAGGCACGCCGTGGTGGCCGTGAAGAACGCGCCGGCGGCGCGGGGTTCGAGCGTCCGCGTCACCACCAGCACGATCGCGAACTGCCCGATCGCGGCCGTCGCGGCGGCGGCCAGACCGGCGGCGCCGTGCCGCGCGAGCCCATGCCGGAACAGCTCCCGGCGGAGCCGGCCCAGGCGGAACAGCCAGCGGTTCGCCTCCCCGGTCAGCGTCGCCATGACGGGTCGGCTCCCAGCCAGCGGACGAGCAGGGCGTCCCACGGCTCGAAGTGCTCGTGCAGGCGGCGGCGCACCGACTCGGGCACGACGCCCGTACGCGGGCGGGCGTTGTGCCGCGCGAACTCCACGCCGCCGATCCGGGGCAGGTCCAGGAACTCCAGCACCCGGTCGTACGCGGAGGCCGGATCGTCGAACATCCGCCCGCTGTCGAGCACGAGGATCCGGTCGCGGCCCAGGAGGGGCTCCAGCTGGGCCAGTTGCTCGGCGTACCGGCCACGGGCGAGATAGGCGTGGTGCCGGTGGGCGGCGCTCACGTAGCCGGGCACGTCGCGCAGCCGTTCGACCTCCCCTGCGAGGCGGAGCGGTTCGAGCTCGACGGCGCGCTCGAAGCTCGGCTCGGTCTCGAAGCCCCGCGCCAGCTCGTGGGCGTGGGCGGAGCAGGCCCGCTCGACCGGGTCCCGGACCAGGACGATCAGCTTGACGCCGGGCAGGTCGGCGGCGATCCGGGCGCCCGCGAGGGGATGGAAGAGGTAGTAGGGGGTGGATTCAAAGGCCTGAACGCGGCCGCCGTGCCTGCGGCCCAGCGCCCTGGCCGTGGTCACCAGCGGGAAGTGGGCGCGATACCAGGGCAGGCCCCGGTCGTAGGCCATGTCGAAGTAGTGGACGCCCTTGCGCAGCACCGGCTTCATGACGAGCGGGTGGCGTGACAGCGCGCGGTAGAGCGACGTCGTGCCGCACCGCTGCGCCCCGGCGATGAGGAACGAGGGGAGCACCCGCGCCTCCGTGGTGAGCCGTCCGGCGGCGAACGAGACCGCGTGGGCCGAGCGCTTCAGTACCGACGTCATGGTCGCCCCTTCCGTCGTCCCGGGACGGATGAGGCTTTCCCGCGCGATCGGGCGCGTCCGACAGGTTTCACAGGAGGCACTCCAGGTGGTCGATGACGGGGTTGAGCCAGAGGGCGGGGGACCCGAGCGGCTCGTGGCCGTCGCGGCGGTGCCGCTCGGCGAGGGTGATCAGGTAGTGGGCCGCCGTGCGACGCGCCGCGGTGGCGTCGGCGCCGAACGGCTCCAGGATCCGGCCCGCCTGGGCCAGGCAGGCGCGGGCGGCGACCGGGGGAGACATCCGGCGCAGCGCCCGGTGGAAGAAGTGGTGCAGCGCGTCGAAGCCCACGGGCACGCCGACGGCGAACCGCTCCCAGTCCCACACGAGCAGCCGTCCGTCCGCGCCCGCCGCCGTGTTCCACGGAGTGAAGTCCCCGTGCCACGCCGCCGTCCGGCCGCGGTCCGCGTACGGGCCGGCGTGCAGGTCACCGGGCGGGCCGTCGTGACGCATGGGTGTGGGGCCGCCTGCGGCCAGGCTGGTACGGGGGCCGAGGGCGGCGATCTCCTGGACGGCCGAGGCGAGCAGGCCGGCGGGCACTCTGCCAGAGGTGACGGGGCGAGAGTTGACGGGGCGGGAGGGGACGGGCAGGGGCGACAGCGCCAGCACCTCCAGACCTCGCCACACACCCTGATGCAGCACCGTGGGCGGCACGACGACCTTGAGCGGCCGGTCGGCGAGCCCGCGCAGCACCTCGCCCTCGTGCCGCACCAGTTCGCGCGCTCGCTCGGAGTCGCCGATCTTCACGAACGCCACGAGCCCGGAGGCGTCGTACGCCTCCAGGACCGGCTTGCGGTTGGCCCGGCGGGCGGGCCTGACGTGGACGACGACGCGCACGCGACGGGCGAGGACCTCGCTCAGGTGTGTCTCGATCGTGCCGGACGCCCCGCCGGTCCGCAGGCCGCGGCCCAGCGCCGCGTGCCACCAGGCGCGGGGGACGACCCGCCGGGGGACGAGGCGGTGCGGCAGCACGGTGCGCGCTGTCACCCCGGCGGGCGGGAAGTCTTCCCCGGCGGGCGGGAACAGCGCTTCCAGCACCTCGTCGAGGTAGCGGAGCCGGATGGTCGCGTCCCTCATGGCCGCCGCCGATCGCCGGGGAACGCACCGGTGGCCGTCGTGGCTCCGTTGCGCCAGAGGAGGGCGAAGGAGATCAGGTAGAGGGTCAGGGCGCTCACCAGCCCGTCGTAGACGACCATGTAGAGCAGCACGAGGATCATCACGAGCGTCCCCGCCTTGCCGATGGGCGACCGGTCGGCCCAGTAGCGCCGCACCGCTCCGGCGAAGAAGGCGACGTACAGCAGCGCCCCCGTGAAGCCCTGGCTGATGAGCAGCAGCCACAGGTGCCCGTCGCTCCCGAGCGGGGGATGGCCGCAGTCGGGGCACCACGCGCTGCGGCCCGTCGTGGCCGTGCGGTGACTGCCGTACGCGGTGCGGGTGTTGCCGTAGCCGATGACCGGGGACGAGGTCGCGACCCGGACCGTGGTCGCGACCGTGAAGGCCCGGATGCCGTTGCTCTGTGGATTGTCCAGGCGCTGGGCGACGATCCCGCTCAGCGGCGACAGCAGGAACGCGACCCCGGCGACGGCCGCGACCAGGCCTGCGAGGAGGGGGCGTCCGCCCCGGACGGCCAGGTACGCCGCCGAGACGCCGAGCCCGATCCACAGGCCCCGGTTCAGCGAGTAGACGACCGGGACCGCCGCGACGGCGAGCAGCAGCACGGCCGCCGCCCGCCGGTACGGCCCGCCGTAGGTCCACCAGCCCACCACGAACCAGATCACCAGCACCGAGACGTCGCTGCCCCAGGCGTTGGCCCACTCGAACGGCGCCTCCGGGCGCGGCGAGGCGTGCCCGAGCACGTGCTGCACCTGGGCCGCCGTCGGATGGATCAGGTTGGCGACGAACGGGTTGCCGCCGAGCCACGACGGCAGCGCCATCTCCAGTGGCGAGGTGAACTCGAAGCGCGGGACGAGGACGCCGAGCAGGCCGCCCGCGACGGCAGTCAGGAACAGCGCGCCGAGCCACCTCACCAGCGTGCGCTGCGGCAGCTCCGCCACGCTCAGGTTGCCCAGGTAGAGCACCATGATCAGGAGTGCGACGTAGACCGCGAGCCGCATCAGGTAGCCGATGACCCGGCCGGTGCCGAGCTCGCCGTAGGTGCCGTCCGGGGTCTCGGCGAGCGTCAGCGCGCTGACGAGGTAGCCCACGAGCAGCAGCGCCCACAGGCCGAACCCCTTCGGCACCCTTATCGGCCGCCTGCGCCACAGCACCACCGCCATCGGCACGGCCAGCACCACCACCGACAGGGCTCCCAGGCCGAGCGCCCACCAGAGCGGGTAGCCCAGAAGGAGCGCCCCGATCGGCCACGCCGCCGCGGACGCCCGCCCTGGTCCTGTCGCCGGTCCTGTCGCCGGTCCTGTCGCCGGTCCGCTCATCGGCACGCGGTGCCTGCCAAGCGCCGGTTCATGTTCCGGTGCGGGTGGCGGGGCGTCCGCGGCCTCCAGGCGCTTCGCGTGCGCGGGCCGGGCCGCGGGTAGCCGCCCGCTCCCGCCCAAGCCGTACGGAGGGGGAGCGTCCGGGCCGGGAGACGCGGCGTACGGCGGGGGATCGATGCGGCCGGGGAAGGCGGCGTGTGGCGTCGGTGACGTCAAGCGCTCCACCTCGTGGGCTCCGTGACGGGCTCGGGAACAGGCGGGGTGAATCCCTGAGGCACGGTGACCACGCCGAGGACCCGCGCTCCCTGCCGCCCGAGCTGCCGTACGACCCGGGTGACCTCGGTGGAGGTCGTCCGCCTGAGACCGACGAGAAGCAGGGCGGCGTCCGGGTGGGCGGCGCGGCCGGTCACGACCGCCACCGGCACGAGGTGGGCGAGCGCGGCGCCGAGTCCCCTGGCGAGCTGCCTGGCGGCGCCGTCCGCCCCGGCCCGCCTGGCCCCGCTGTCGGTCCCCGCCCGCCTGGCCCTGCCGCCGTCCCGCCGAGGTCCGGTGTCGGTCCCGACGCCCTCGACGAGCAGCCGGTGCGGTCCGCCACCGAGAGACGTGGCGACGGTGGCGGCCATCTCGCCGAGGATCTCCGGATCGGGTCTGACCGGCAGTTCGGCGAGCAGGGGCAGGCCGCACATCCGCTCGACGTCCGCACAGGTGCGCAGTCGCCGGTCCGTGTGGTCGCGGGCGAAGGCGGCGCCCGCCCCCGCGAGTATCCCGAGGAACAGGCCGCTGCCCAGATAGAGCGGAGGGCTGGGACTGCCGGCCCGCGCGGGCGGCCGGGCCGGACTGATCACCGTGCCCGGCGTGACCGCGACCGTCCTGAGCGCGTCGTAGCGCAGGGTGAGATCCGACACCTGGCGGGCCAGCACGGCCTGCCGCCGGGCCGCTCCCAGCCGGGCCGTGGGATCAGCCTGCCCAGTCGTACGCGTGGTCTGCCCGGTCTGCGCGGCAGCCTGAGTGGTTCCGGCGGCCTCGTCCAGGTCGTCCTCGACCTGGCGCAGTCGCGCGGAGATGAGCTTGAGCTGGGCGGCGAGCGCGTCCTCGGCGGAACGGGCGCGATTGCGCAGGTACGCCTCCGCGTACGCCTGGGCGCCCGCCGCCGCGGCCCCGGGATCGTACGCCGTGTAGGAAATGGAGAGAATGGCGGAATTGGGTGGCACGTCCACCATGACGTGTTCCCGTAATTCCTCCGGATCCTGATATTTCAGAGTTCTGGCGGCAAGGGCGGATACGACCGCCGATCTAGCGACCTGTGATTCGGTGTCGAGATTGAGTGGTTCGCGTTGCCGGGTGCTCGGTGTGTTGAGTTGTTCCTGTACGCCGGTCGGCAGCACCTGCACCTGGGCGACCGCCGTGTAGCGCGCGGGGGTCGCCGCCAGCGCCGCGGCCCCGCCGCCCACTCCGGCCAGCAGGCAGGCGGTCACGACCAGCCGCCTGCGCCAGAGCACCGAACCGTACTCCCCGATGTCCCGGCTGTGCGGCGGCAGGCTCATGGAGATCTCCGTGCGCTCGTTCGTCACCCCGCCGCGGTCGCGGCACAGCGGCGGCACGCCGTCGGAGACGGGCGCGTCCGCGGTCCCGGCGGCCCTCCGGCGTGACCCGATTTCGAACTATAGGCGGCGGCGGGATTTCGCCCCCGGCTATTGCTGAATTTCCTCAGGGCAATGACCGCCAATTAGCTACTTAAAACCCGCTATTTCGGTGCATGTGAGATCGAGAAAACGGCCTCGGAATCCGGGGAATCGGTGGGATGGTGTTCACCCATCCATTGCGGGGACAGGGGGCGCGATGAGACGGATCGCCGGCATGGGCGTACTGGTGGCGGGGGCGTGCCTGGCCGCCTGCGGGGGCACCGCGACGGGCGGCACCACCACAGGGGGCGCGGGACCGGGAGACCACACGGCTCCGGGAGACAGCCGCGGGCCGGGAGACGACGCCGGCTTGGGCGGCATCGTGGGGCCGGGCAAGCCGGGGAACGGAGCCGCGCGGACGCAGGCCGCCTGCGCGGTCACGGACAAGCTGATCCCGACGTGCGGGGCGTGGTGGGGGATAGCGCCCGACGTCTTCTCCGGGCGCGGCCCGGTCCGGGCGATCGAGCTCGCCGAGAGGCGGATGGGCCGCAGGGCCGACATCGTGCACGTCTACCACCGGGGCGGCGAGCTCTTCCCGACCACCGAGGAGCGGGAGGTGGCGAAGGGACCCCGGCTGCTGCTGGTCAACTGGAAGCCCGCGCTCGACCACACCTGGGCGGAGGTCGCCCGCGGCGACGTGGACGGGCGGATCGACCGGCTCGCCGACCACGTCAGGCGCACCTTCCCCGGCCGGTTCTTCCTCACGATCCACCACGAGCCGGAGAACGACGTACGCGAGGGCGGGGGATACTCGGCGGCCGACTACACCGCCATGTTCCGCCACGTCGTGACCCGTCTGCGGGAGCGGGGCGTGCGCAACGCGGTGACCGTGATGACCTACATGGGCGCGCCCAACTGGGCGGCCAGGCCGTGGTTCGGCCGGCTCTACCCGGGTGACGACGTGGTCGACTGGGTGGCGTTCGACCCCTACGCCGACGGCCGGGTGGGCGACTTCGCCGCGCTGGTCGACAAGACCCGTCCCGACGTGCCGGGCTGGCCGGGGTTCTACCGGTGGATGCAGGCCAGGTTCCCGGCGAAGCCGATCATGGTCGCCGAGTGGGGCGCGTTCGAGCGGCCGGACGCGCCCCACTTCAAGCGCGACTTCTTCGACTCCGTCGCCCACCAGATCGGGAACTATCCCCAGATCAAGGCGCTGGTCTACTTCGACTCGCCGCTGGCGCCCCGGGGGGACACCCGGTTCGACACCACGCCCGGCGCCACCCGGGCGTTCGCCGAGCTCGGCCGGGACCGCCGCTTCACCTCCACGCCGGTGCCGGCCTCCTGACCCGCCCGCTTCACCGGCCGCGGCGGCGCTCCCCCGCGAGGCGCCGGGATCGGGCGACAGGGTCTTCACTCACCGTTCGGCCGATCTTCACGTCGGGCGTGCGGTCCGCGTCACGACGCGTTCCTAGCCTGAGCTGGTCGCAGACACCCCCCTGTGGAGGACAGCCATGCCGTCCCGCCGGATCACCGCTCTCGCCGCCGCCCTCACGCTGTCCGCCGCCTCCCTGGGCCTGTGGGCCGCCGGAGGCCTCAGCGCCCAGGCGGCCACGTTGCCGACGCCCGACCACACGGTGGTCGTGGTCTTCGAGAACCACGCCTACTCCCAGATCATCGGCAGCTCCAGCGCGCCGTACATCAACTCGCTGAAGAGCGGCGGGGCCAACCTGACCGCGTTCTACGCCGAGACCCACCCCAGCCAGCCCAACTACTTCGCCATGTTCTCCGGGTCGACGCAGGGCATCACCGACGACTCCTGCTACACCCCCGGCTTCAGCTCCAAGCCCAACCTGGCGTCGGAACTGATCGCGGCGGGCAGGAGCTGGGCCAGCTACAACGAGACGCTGCCCAGCCAGGGCTCGACCACGTGCAGCAGCGGAAACTACGCGCGCAAGCACAACCCCTGGTTCGGGTTCTCCAACGTGCCGACGTCCACCGCGTACACGTTCGCCCAGTTCCCCACCGACTTCACCAAGCTGCCGACCGTGTCGTTCGTCGTCCCGAACCTGTGCAGCGACATGCACGACTGCTCGGTGTCCACCGGTGACACCTGGCTGAAGAACAAACTCGGCGCGTACGCGACCTGGGCCAAGACCCACAACAGCCTGCTCGTGGTCACCTTCGACGAGGACAACCGGCTGAGCGGCAACCGCATCGCCACCGTGCTGTACGGGCAGCCGGTGCGGGCGGGATCGTCCTCCGGGACCACCTACAACCACTACAACCTGCTGCGCACCATCGAGGACATGTACGGCACCGCCCACGCGGGCAACGCGGCGTCGGCGTCTGCCGTCTCCGGCGTCTGGAACTGACCGCGTGTATCTCGCGGACAGTCGCGGCGCGCCCGCCGCCGTCGAGCACCGGGGACGGCGGTGGGCCGCGGTTCCGGGAACCGTGCTGGCCCTGGGCGCGGTGAGCCTGATCACGGACGTGTCGGCGGAGATGGTCACCGCCGTGCTGCCGCTCTACCTCGTCTCGGGACTGGGGCTGTCCCCGCTCGGCTTCGGCGTGCTGGACGGCGTCTACAACGGGGTCGGCGCCCTGGTGAGGCTGGCCGGAGGCCATCTCGCCGACGGCGGGGGCGGGCGGCACAAGGCGGTCGCCGTGGCCGGCTACGGACTGTCGGCGCTGTGCAAGCCGCTGCTGCTGGTCGCCCACACCCTGCCGGTGATCGGCGCGGTGCTGGCCCTCGACCGCACGGGCAAGGGCCTGCGCACCGCGCCCCGGGACGCCCTCATCTCCCTGGCCACCCCGCCGGAGCGCCGGGGGCGCGCGTTCGGCGTGCACCGGGCGATGGACACCACCGGAGCCCTCTGCGGGCCCGTCCTGGCGTTCCTGGTGCTCGGAGTGGCGGCGGAGGGCTACGACGCCGTGTTCACGGTCAGTTCCTGCGTCGCCGCGCTGGGCGTGGTGGTGCTGGTGCTCTTCGTCCCCGGCCGTCCCGCCCGTGCCGACGCGAACGTCAGCGCCGCCGCCGGCACCTTCGCCGCCGACGCCCACACCACGCGTGCCGCCCACACTACGAGCGCCGCCCACACCGCCGACGCTCACGGGAGCGGGGCGTCCTCCGGTCCGCTCCGGGTGACCGCGCTCCTGCGGATGCCCGGCGTACGGCGGCTTGCGGCGTGCGCGGTGCTGCTGGGGCTGACCACGGTGAGCGACTCCTTCGTCTACCTGCTGCTGCAGCGCAGGTTCGAGGTGCCCGCGCAGTGGTTCCCCCTGCTGCCGCTCGGGACCGCGGCCGCCTTCCTGCTGCTGGCAGTGCCCGCCGGCGTGGTCGCCGACCGGATCGGGCGGCGGCGGTTGTTCCTGCTCGGGCACCTGGCGCTGCTCGGTGCGCACGGGCTCGTGCTGGCGGCCCCCGGCGGGCCGCTGCCGGCGGTGGTGGCGGTGCTCGTCCTGCACGGCGCCTTCTACGCGGCGACCGACGGCGTGCTGGCGGCCGCGGTGACCGGCCTCGTGCCGGAGGCGATGCGGGCGAGAGGGCTGGCCCTGGTGGGCACCGGCCAGGCCCTCGCCCGGTTCGCCTGCTCGATCGCCTTCGGCGCCGCCTGGACGGCCTGGGGGGACGGCCCGGCGCTGGCCGTCGCGGCGGCGGGGCTGGCGATCTCCACCCCCGCCGCGATCGCCGCCCTGCGCTCGTCGGCGCACCCCTCCGCGCAGCGGACAGCCTGAGCATGTGACGGAAAGGAACCCCGTGCCCGTCCCACGCCGTCTGACGGTCCTGCTGGCCGCGGTCCTGCTCCTCGGGGGCCTGTCCGTCTGGGCGGTGGTGCACGCCGCCGACCGGGCGGAGAGCCGGAGCCTGCCGCGGGCGGGGGAGCCCGCCGCCGGACCGGGAGCGGTCACGCTCGCGGCGGGACACGAGCGCAGGATGCTCTTCCGGACGATGGCGTGGGGTCCGCACCGCGACGAGGTGGTCTCCGTGCCCGCGGACGACCCGGGGGCGCCGCGCGTCTCGGCGGGGGTGCGGTGCCTGCGCTTCCACGCCTCGTCCGGCACCGGCGCCTGTCTCCAGGCCGTGCACGGCTCGCTGGGCGACACCTACCGGGCCGTGGTGCTCGACGCGCGCCTGCGGGAGCGGCGCGCGTTCCCCCTCGCGGGCATCCCCACCCGCACGAGGGTCTCGCCGTCCGGCCGCATGGCGGCGTGGACCGTCTTCGTGAGCGGCGACTCGTACGCGGGGACGAACTTCTCCACCCGCACCTCGATCCTGGACACGCGCACCTGGTCCCTGCAGGACAACCTGGAGACCTACCGCGTCGTCAAGGACGGCCGTCCCTATCACGCGGCCGACGTCAACCTGTGGGGGGTGACCTTCGCCGACGACGGCCACTTCTGGGTCACCCTCGCGACCGGGGGCCGGACGTGGTTGGCCCGTGGCGACGTCGCCGCCCGCACCCTGACCACGGTCCGGCGGAACGTGGAGTGCCCGTCGCTCTCCCCGGACGGCACCCGCGTCGCGTTCAAGAAACGGGTGCCCGGCCTGCCCGAGGACGCGCCGTGGCGGCTGTACGTCCTCGACCTCCGGACGATGCGGGAGACCCCGGTCGCCGAGCGGCGCAGCGTCGACGACCAGGCGGTGTGGCTCGACGCCCGCACGGTCGGCTACGCCCTGCCGGGGGACTTCGGCGCCGACGTCTGGACGGCGCCGGCGGACGGCTCGGGCGCCCCGCGCCGCCTGCTCACCGCGGCGCTCGCGCCCGTCGTCGTCGAATGAGCGCCGTGGTCGGAGTGAGCGCCGTGGTCGAGTGAGCTCTGTGGTCGAGTGAGCGTCGCCACTCTCGCCGGAAGCCCGGCGAGGTGCGGCTAACGGATCCAGCCGCCCGAGGTGACGAGGTTCAGCACGGACCCGACCGCGCGCTCGACCGTCATGCCGGTGGTGTCGAGGACGAGGTCGGCGTCCTCCGGCTCCTCGTACGGGTCGGAGACGCCGGTGAACTCCGGGATCAGCCCGGCCCGCGCCTTGGCGTACAGGCCCTTGCGGTCGCGCCGCTCGCACTCCTCCAGCGGCGTGGCCACGTGGACCAGCAGGAAGTCGCCGCCGACCTCCGCGACCATCGCCCGGACCTCGTCCCGGGTCGCGGCGTACGGCGCGATGGGCGCGCAGATCGCCAGGCCGCCGTGCCGGGCGACCTCGGCGGCGACGAATCCGATCCGGCGGATGTTCAGGTCGCGGTCCTCCCGCGAGAACGTCAGCCCGGCCGACAGCAGGCGGCGCACGACGTCGCCGTCCAGGTAGGTGACGGTGCGGCCGCCCCGCTCCAGCAGCGCGTCGCGCAGCCCCCGCGCGATCGTCGACTTGCCCGAGCCGGACAGCCCGGTGAAGAACACGACGAGGCCCTGCCGGTGCGGCGGCCCGGGGATCGTGACCGGCGCGGGGCCCGCGTAGTGCTCGGTGGCGCCGTAGTTGCGGGCCACGTGCTCACGGAGTTCGAGGTCGATCTCGGCGTCCTCGCGCGGCGCGAGCGGCACCGCGACCACCATCGCCCCGGGCAGCCGCTCGGCCGCCTTGAGCGCGGCCCGCACCACCGCGGGGCCCGCCTCGCCGAAGACCAGGGGCATCAGGAGCACGGCCGCGTCCAGTTCCTCCGCGGTCGCCGCGACGTCGTCGAGCGCGGCCGAGTCGAGCGGCCCGCGCATGGTCACCGCGAGGACCTCGCCGCCGTCCGGCAGGTCCTTGCGCACCTCCTCCGGCGTACGGCGCAGCCGCGAGAACGGGCCGTAGACGGGGGCGTCGAGCGCCTCGACCGGCCCGGCCGCGTGGTGCCCGTCGCGCTCGGTGACGGTCAGCACCGCGACCGCCGCGCCCTCGGGGTCCTTCAGCGTCACCCGGTCCCCGGGCCCGATCTCGTCGGGCAGCGCGATGGTGACCGGGTCGGGCCAGGGAGCGCCGCCGGGCAGCCGCCCGCGCCCGGCCACGCTCTCCACCTCCGCCGCGGTGAGGAAGCCGGTCAGCGGCGCGTACGCCCCGGACAGCAGTAGCTCAAGGTCGGCCAGCTCACGCGCGTCGGGCGTCCACTCGATCATGATTTCCGCTTCGTGGGTCGGTGGGTCGTCGGATGGTCAGGAAACCTTACCCCGGAGTACGGCGGGCCGCCCGTGCCCGTTGCCCCGCCCGTTCCCCGCACGTCTTCCCCGCGCCTCGCGATCGATTCCACGGCGCATTTCCTTCAGGCCGACCTTTTCCGCATAACACAATCCTATGTGCAAATCAGATCATTGTGGATAAATCTACACATAGTAGCCCTGTTGTGAAAGAGGCTCTTTTAGTGGGGCAGTATTCGGTCTAATGTCTGTCGGGCGGAGCGGAAGAAGGAAAAGGAGTGACTGTGGCGAACAAAGGACGCACGTTCATGTCTGCCGGGATGTTGCGGGCGACGATGCAGCTGGCCCTGGTCAAGAATCCGGTCACCGTCTACCGGAACTTCAGGCGCACCTACAAGACGATATCCACCGTCCGGCTCGGCCCCTACCCCAAGGCGATCTATTCCCTCGACGACGGCCAGTCGGCGGTGAGTCACTACTTCTCGGTCATGCGGCAGATCGGCGCACTCGACAAGCCCGACGACGACCTGCGAGTCATCCTCTTCCCGGAATTCGCCCTCAACGGGGTGATCGAACAGGGGCCGGGCGATGGCACGACCAACAGCCAGCTCGTCCACTCGGCCGCGAACCCGCACAGCGAGGAAACCGCCCGGGCTGTCTTCGACGAAATCCACGCGCAGCTCTCCAAGCTGTCCCCCGGATTCGTCGTGGCGGCGGGCGGAATCGCCGTCGACACCGGTGAGACGCTCCCCAGCGGCAAGAAAAAGGGGATGAACGTGGGGGCCGTGCTGGAATCGCACGAGCAGACCCGTGTCTACTTCTCCAAGCACAACGAGAGTGGCATCGACGGCTGGGACTCCAATCGGTACGAGGTGCAGCCGGGCACAGGTCCGATCGCGCGGACCGTCAAGGACCCGTCGGGTGGCCGGTCCGCCACCTTGGGCGCGATCATCTGCCTCGACATGGTCAAGGGCCCCTTCTCGGAGGAATTCCGCGAACTGGACCTGGTGGCCGTGTCGTCCGCGGGAACCCCCCACTGGAGGCGGATGTGGATCGAGAATTCCCCGGCCGGCGCGCAGACCGAGATCGCGGTGGCCGACTCCATGATGGGCGGACGGATCGGAGGCGGGCTGTTCGTCCGGGGCGAGTCGCCGAAACACCCCTACCTCAAGGGACTGCACACGCTCGCGGGCCGGGGGCTGCTCGGCGACATCCTGCTCGCGGCCTACGACTACTTCCTCGCCGTCAGGCCCGGCGACGCGCTCGGCGACCGGCCCGACTACGTCATCCGGGGCGAGAAGGGGTACGAGGTCGACGGCATCCTCGTCTGGACCAGCGACCCACGTGAACTGCCCGAACTGCCGCGAGTGGTGAAGCATCTGGACGAGAACACCGACACATGATCCTCACGAGGGCCGGACATCGGCGGCGACGTCCGGTCCTTGTGTTGTCGATCCCGCCACGGGCGCGGGTCAGATGAGGCGGGCGAAGTGGTTCTGGGGCCGCCGGATCACCATGGTGATCTCGTCCTCGGTGCCGTTGAGCCCGCCCCGCGAGAGCGCGGCCACGGCCCGGCAGACCAGGGCGACCAGGGTGGGGTGCGGACCCCGCCGGGCCGAACCGCTCACCGCCGAGTAGTCCTCCGCGATCATGAGCCCGCGCATCAGGCAGTACGCCTGGACGCCCTCGCGCGAGGCCAGCGGCTCGTAGACCGCCGGCAGCGGTCCCACGGACCCGGCCGGGGCGAACGCCCGCCACACCGTCCGCCGGAACCAGCCGGGGATCGTCCGGTCGCAGAAGCCGTACGCCGACCTGCGGTCGCGCATCTTGAGCAGCAGCAGCCCGCCGGGGCGCAGCCCGGCGACGAGCCGGTCGAGGACGAGCTCGGCGTGGCGGATGCGTTCGAGCAGGAACGACACGTAGACGACGTCGAAGGAGCGCGGCGGGATCGGCACCAGGCGCAGGTCGCCCAGGTAGGACGCCTCCAGGTCGTCGCGGGCGGCGGTGCGCGCCCGCAGGGCCGGGAGGTCCTCGTCCACCCCCGTCATCCTGGGCTCGTACCGTCCGACGTCGAGCACGCCGCCCCGGCCGCACCCGGCGATGAGGATGTCGAGCCGCCGCCCGAGCTGGTCGGTCCACTGTTCGCGGATCCGCTGACTGAACACGTCGTCCTGGTCGGCGGACGACACCCGAACCTCTGTCATGACACCGAGAGTAATGACCTGACGACTCATCGTTGCGCATTTGCCGTCGTCCGTCGCGGGAGGCGAGGGCTCCACGGACCACGAACCCCGGGCGCCCCGAGCGGCCGGACGGAGCGAGCCGGATAAACCGGGGTAGCCTTGGTAGCCGCGGCCCGGTCGGGATCGTCTCGTGGATCGGGCCCGTGTCCGCACGCCGGCTGTCTTTGTCACGGGGCTTTTGAAGGCATCGATGTCTCTTTCCGGACTGCTCGACCTCGTTTCCGCCGAACCAAGGCTGGCCGCCGCGCTCGACGCCGCCGGGCAGCCCGCCGATCCGCGCGCCCAACTGGGCGCCGACCTGGTGGCGCCGCCCGCGCTGCGGCCCTTCGCCGTGGCCGCGCTGTCCCGCGTACGGCCCGTGCTCGCCATCACGGCGACCGAGCGTGAGGCGGAGGACCTCGCGGCGGCGCTCACGAGCCTGATCGACGAGAGCACGGTGGCCGTCTTCCCCGCCTGGGAGACGCTGCCGCACGAGCGCCTGTCGCCCCGCAGCGACACGGTCGGCCAGCGCCTGGCCGTCCTGCGGCGGCTGGCGCACCCGATCGAGGGCGACCCGGCCGCCGGGCCGCTGCGCGTCGTGGTGGCCCCGGTCCGCTCGCTGCTGCAGCCGATCGTGTCCGGCCTCGGCGACCTCGCGCCCGTACGGCTGCACGCGGGCGACGACGCCGACCTGGACGACGTGGTGGTCCGGCTGGTGCAGAACGGCTACCACCGGGTGGACATGGTCGAGAAGCGCGGCGAGGTGGCCGTGCGCGGCGGCCTGCTCGACGTGTTCCCGCCGACCGAGGAGCACCCCCTCCGGCTGGAGTTCTGGGGCGACACGATCGAGGAGATCCGCTGGTTCAAGGTGGCCGACCAGCGCTCCCTGGAGGTCGCGCGCGACGGCCTGTTCGCCGCGCCCTGCCGTGAGCTGCTGCTGACCGACGACGTCCGGCGGCGGGCCCGCGAACTGGGGGAGGAGCACCCGGCGCTGAAGGACGTGCTGGACCAGCTCGCCGAGGGAGTGCCGGTCGAGGGCATGGAGGCGTTCGCGCCCGTGCTCGCCGGGTCGATGGACCTGCTGCTCGACCACCTGCCGGTGCGGGCGGCCGTGTTCGTCTGCGACCCCGAGCGCATCCGCGGCCGGGCCGTCGAGCTGGTCCGTACGAGCCAGGAGTTCATGGAGGCGTCGTGGATCGCCGCGGCGGCCGGCGGCGAGGCCCCGATCGACCTGGAGGCGGCCTCGTTCCGGACGCTGGAGGAGGTGCGCGACCACGCCCGTGAGCTCGGCCAGCCGTGGTGGAGCATCGCCCCCTTCGGGGAGGGCGTCGAGCTGGAGGCCCAGGACGTCGAGGCGTACCGGGGCGACACGCAGCGCGCGCTCGCCGACATCAAGGGCTGGCTCGGCGCGGGCCGGGCCGTGGTGCTGCTGAGCGAGGGACACGGCCCG
Source organism: Microbispora sp. H10949 (assembly GCF_014161435.1). NCBI lineage: Bacteria > Bacillati > Actinomycetota > Actinomycetes > Streptosporangiales > Streptosporangiaceae > Microbispora > Microbispora sp. H10949. The sequence continues at coordinate 182,332 of NZ_JABBWZ010000013.1, forward strand.
GCCGAGCGGATGGTCGAACTGCTCCGGGGCGTGGACGTGGCGGCGCGGCTGGTGCCGTCCCTCGACGGCCCGCTGCCCGCCGACGTCGTGCAGGTCACCACCGGGCGGATCGACCACGGGTTCATCGCGCCCGGCGTCGCCGTGCTGACCCATCTCGACCTGGTCGGGCAGAAGGCCTCGACCAAGGACATGCGGCGGCTGCCGTCGCGCCGCCGCAACATGGTCGACCCGCTCCAGCTCAAGGTCGGCGACCACGTGGTGCACGAGCAGCACGGCGTGGGCCGCTACATCGAGATGGTGCAGCGCACGATCCAGGGCGCGACCCGGGAGTACCTCGTGATCGAGTACGCCAGGGGCGACCGGCTGTACGTGCCGACCGACCAGCTCGACGAGGTCACCCGTTACGTCGGCGGCGAGGCCCCGACGCTCAACCGGATGGGCGGCGCCGACTGGGCCAAGGCCAAGACCCGGGCCAAGAAGGCGGTCAGGGAGATCGCGGGCGAGCTGATCCGGCTCTACTCGGCCCGGATGGCCTCCCCGGGCCACCCCTTCGGCCCCGACAGTCCGTGGCAGCGGGAGATGGAGGACGCCTTCCCGTACGCCGAGACGAACGACCAGCTCGAAGCGATCGACGAGGTCAAGCGCGACATGGAGCGGGCGGTCCCGATGGACCGCCTGATCTGCGGCGACGTGGGCTACGGCAAGACCGAGATCGCGGTGCGGGCGGCCTTCAAGGCGGTGCAGGACGGCAAGCAGGTCGCCGTGCTCGTGCCGACGACGCTGCTGGTGCAGCAGCACCTGTCGACGTTCGGCGAGCGGTTCGCCAGCTTCCCCGTCACGGTGAAGCCGGTCTCCCGGTTCCAGACCGACGCCGACGTGCGGGAGACGCTCGACGGCCTCCGTACGGGCGGGGTGGACGTCGTGATCGGCACCCACCGGCTGCTGTCGCCGGAGGTCAGGTTCAAGGACCTCGGCCTGATCATCGTCGACGAGGAGCAGCGGTTCGGCGTCGAGCACAAAGAGGCCATGAAGCACATGCGCACCCAGGTGGACGTGCTCGCCATGTCGGCCACGCCGATCCCGCGGACGCTGGAGATGGGCCTCACCGGCATCCGCGAGATGTCGACGATCCTCACCCCGCCGGAGGAGCGGCACCCGATCCTCACCTTCGTCGGGCCGTACGACGAGAAGCAGATCGGCGCGGCGATCCGGCGCGAGCTGATGCGCGACGGCCAGGTGTTCTTCGTCCACAACCGGGTCCGCACGATCGACAAGGTGGCCGCGCGGCTGCACGAGCTGGTGCCGGAGGCGCGCATCGCGGTCGCGCACGGGCAGATGAACGAGACCCAGCTCGAAAAGATCATGGTGGACTTCTGGGAGCGCAACTTCGACGTGCTCGTGTGCACCACGATCGTCGAATCGGGCCTGGACGTGCCCAACGCCAACACGCTCATCGTGGACCGGGCCGACAACTACGGCCTGTCGCAGCTCCACCAGTTGCGGGGCCGGGTGGGCCGGGGCCGTGAGCGGGGGTACGCCTACTTCCTCTACCCGCCCGAGTCGCCGCTGACCGAGACCGCGCACGAGCGGCTCGCCACGATCGCCCAGCACACCGAGATGGGCGCCGGCATGTACGTCGCGATGAAGGACCTGGAGATCCGCGGCGCCGGCAACATCCTCGGCGCGGAGCAGTCCGGGCACATCGCCGGCGTTGGCTTCGACCTTTATGTCCGGATGATGGCCGAGGCCGTCCAGGAGCAGAAGGCCAAGCTCACGGGGGGCACGCAGACGGAGGAGCGGCCGGACGTCAAGGTCGAGCTGCCGATCAACGCCCACGTGCCGCACGACTACGTGACCTCCGAGCGGCTGCGGCTGGAGGCGTACAAGCGGATCGCGGCCATCGGCTCGGAGGACGACATCGCGGCGGTCCGCGACGAGCTCACCGACCGGTACGGCAGGCCGCCGCAGGAGGTGGACAACCTGCTGGAGGTGGCGCGCTTCCGGATCAACGCGCGCCGGGCCGGGCTGACGGACGTGACGCTGCAGGGTCAGCAGATCAGGTTCGCCCCGGTGGAGCTGAGGGACTCCCAGCAGGTGCGGCTGCAGCGGCTCTATCCCCGGTCCCTGTGGAAGCAGGCCACCGGGACCCTGCTCGTGCCGGTGCCCAAGACCAAGCCGATCGGCGGGCAGCCGCTGCGCGACCTGGACCTGCTGAAATGGTGCGGGGACCTGGTCGAGGCCCTGTTCCTGGAGCCGATGCGGGTACAGTGACCCGCGAAATCGTCAACACTACGCCTGGCCGGTGTCGTTCGGGAGGATTGTCCGTGAAGTCGTATCGAGTGCGCGTCGCCGTGACGCTGGCGGCGGCCGGTATCGCCATGACCGCCTGCGGCGGCCCGGTGCAGGCGGGTTCCGCGGCCATCATCGGCAATGAGCGCATCACCTCCAGCCAGGTGAACGACGAGGTGCGCGCGCTGCGTGCCGACCTCGCCGCGAACAAGATCCCTGAGGAGCAGCTCCAGCTCCCCGCCTCGCTGCCGCAGATGGTGCTGCTCAACATGACCTTCAGCAGGCAGTTCGAGGAGCTCGGCCGGCGCAAGGGCGTCGCCGTGAGCGACCGGGACATCGACGACCTCGCCACGGCCCAGGGCGGCTGGACGCAGTTCGACAAGGTGCTGCTGGCCAACGGCATCCCGCGGGACCAGAGCCGTGCCTTCCTCCGCGCCTACATCATCCGGTCGAAGCTGGCCCAGCAGGCCGGGGCGGGCCAGGACCAGGAGAGCCAGGCCGCCGCGGGGCAGAAGGTGCTCCAGGAGGCAGACGCGACGGTCCCGGTGAAGTACAGCCCGCGGTACGGCAAGTACGACCCCCAGCAGGGCTTCGTGGCCGACGACCGCTTCGGCGCCTACACGCCCGTCGCGCCCCCCGCGAACCCCGCGGAGGCGCCGCCGGCCGCCGGCTGAGCGGTGGCCGCTCACCGGTCGTTAGGGTGAGGGCATGTCGTTGATCGTGGTGACCACCTCGCCCCGGGTCGCCCCGGCCCTGCTCGCTCCCGCGGCGTGGCGGGCCCTCACCCGGGGCCGGGTGCTCACCGGTAGTCCGGATCATCCTTGTCTGCCCTATCTCGACGAGGCCGGCGTTCCGGTCGAGGTGGTGACGCCCGACCCGGGCGCCCTCGCCCGCGAGAGCCGTACGGGGACGGTGGTGTGGCTGGCCGCCCAGGACGGCGACGAGGACCTCATGCGCGCCGTCGGCCACGCCGCGATCTCCCTGGACGACCCGCCGGAGATCGAGGTGGTCCCCGGCTCCTACGACCTTCCCGGCGCCCGGGTGCTCGATCTCGTCCAGGTCATGGACCGGCTGCGCCGCGAGTGCCCCTGGGACCGCAAGCAGACCCACGAGTCGCTCGCGCCCTACCTGGTCGAGGAGGCCTACGAGGTGCTCGAGACCATCGACCAGGGTGACTACCCCGCCCTCCGGGAGGAGCTGGGCGACCTGCTGCTCCAGGTGATGTTCCACTCCCGGGTGGCCCAGGAGCGGACGGCCGAGGGCGGTGGCTTCGACGTCGACGACGTGGCCGCCGGCATCGTGGAGAAACTGGTGCGCCGGCATCCCCACGTCTTCGGCGACGTCCGGGTGACCGGGGCCGGAGAGGTCAGCGACAACTGGGAGACGATCAAGGCCGCCGAGCGCGCCGCCAAGGGCGAGACGGCGTCGGCGCTCAGCGGCGTGCCGATGGGCCAGCCCGCGATCTCCCTGGCCGCCCAGCTGCTCCGCCGGGCCGGCCGGGCCGGAGCGCCCGCCTCGCTCGCCGACGGCCTCACCGCGGGCGCCGGGGCCCGCCTGTTCGCGCTCGTACGGAAGGTCCAGGAGGACGGGCTCGACCCCGAGGCCGAGCTCAGGGCGGCGGCCAGGGAGTACCGGCGGCGCGTCGAGCAGTGGGAGGCCGGCGAGGGGCAGGACGGGGAGCCGCGGGACACGCCGTGAACCCGAGCCCCTCCGCGATGCGGGGTGGTGGAGACCGATAGGCTCTGGTCGCAAACCGCCCGTCTTTTTGCTAGGAGCGTTCGTGGCTGCCATCGAGGCCGTTACCGCCCGCGAGATCCTCGATTCCCGTGGGAACCCCACGGTCGAGGTCGAGGTACTGCTGGACGACTACAGCACCGGCCGCGCCGCCGTTCCGAGCGGCGCCTCCACCGGCCAGTTCGAGGCCGTCGAGCTGCGTGACGGGGACAAGAGCCGCTATCTCGGCAAGGGTGTCGAGAAGGCCGTCCTCGGCGTCACCGACGAGATCGCCGACGAGATCATCGGCTTCGACGCCGAGGAGCAGCGTCTGATCGACCAGACGATGATCGACCTCGACGGCACGCCCAACAAGGCCCGCCTCGGGGCGAACGCGCTCCTCGGCATCTCGCTGGCCGTCGCCAAGGCCGCCGCCGACAGCGCCGACCTGCCCCTGTTCCGGTACATCGGCGGCCCGAACGCGCACATCCTGCCCGTGCCGATGATGAACATCCTGAACGGCGGCGCGCACGCCGACACCAATGTGGACATCCAGGAGTTCATGATCGCGCCGATCGGGGCGGAGACGTTCTCCGAGGCGCTGCGCATGGGCGCCGAGACCTACCACACGCTCAAGGGCGTGCTGAAGGAGAAGGGCTACGCCACCGGCCTCGGCGACGAGGGCGGCTTCGCGCCGAACCTGCCGTCGAACCGCGACGCGCTCGACCTGATCCTGGTGGCGATCGAGAAGGCCGGATACACCCCGGGCCAGGACATCGCGCTCGCGCTCGACGTCGCGGCGAGCGAGTTCCACAACGACGGCGTCTACACGATCGACGGCAAGGGCGTGTCGTCCGCCGAGCTGATCTCCTTCTACGAGGACCTGGTCCGCTCCTACCCGCTGGTCTCCATCGAGGACCCGCTGAACGAGGAGGACTGGGAGGGCTGGAAGGCCATCACCACGTCCCTCGGCGCGAAGGTCCAGCTCGTGGGTGACGACCTGTTCGTGACCAACCCCGAGAGGCTCGGCCGCGGCATCGGCGAGGGCGCGGCCAACGCCCTGCTGGTGAAGGTGAACCAGATCGGCACGCTGTCGGAGACCCTCGACGCGGTCGACCTCGCCCACCGCAGCGGCTACCGCTGCATGATGAGCCACCGCTCCGGCGAGACCGAGGACACCACGATCGCCGATCTCGCCGTGGCCACCAACTGCGGCCAGATCAAGACCGGCGCCCCGGCCCGCTCCGACCGCGTGGCGAAGTACAACCAGCTCCTGCGCATCGAGGAGCTGCTCGACGACGCGGCGCGGTACGCCGGTCGCTCCGCCTTCCCGCGCTTCAAGGGATAACGGCGGCGTGACGGGGTAGCCTGCGGCGAACGCGGGCGGCCCGGCCCGGCGTCGTACGGACGGGCGGCGCGGCACCCCGCCGCGCCGCACCCGGCGTGACCGGGCCTGTGCGAGCACCGACCGGGAGGGGTGGTTTCGGTGGCGGCGACGCGGCCGCAGCTCACCGGGCGCGCGGCGATCCTCGCGGTCGTCGTGTGCGCCATCGCCATGAGCCTGGCCTACCCCGCCCGGGAGTACGTCGCCCAGCGCCGGCAGATCGCCCAGCTGGAGGCGCAGCAGGCGAACGCGCTGAGCAAGCTCCAGAAGCTGGAGGAGCGGCGCCGCCGGCTGGAGGACCCGGAGTACATCAAGCGCCTGGCCAAGGAACGGCTCTTCTACTGCGAGCCGGGGGCCGACTGCTACCAGGTGCTCGACGAGGAGGCGGCCGGCTCGACCGCCGCGAAGGCCGGGAGCAGGCCGCCGGAGCGGCCCGCGTGGTACGTCACGCTCTGGCGGTCCTTCGAGGCGGCGGACAGAGGGTCCGAAAGGGGACGGCCCGCCGCACCGGCGGCGCGGCCGAGTCCCGCGACCTCCGTGGGGCGGCAGAAGAGCCCGGCGCCGTCGGTGGGATGAGACCGGAGTCCGGACCGGCGCGCGGGCACCGCGGCCGGAGCACGGTGCCGGAGCACCGCGGTGGAGCACCGTGGCGGAGCACCGTGGCGGAGCATCGGGGCGGGCATCGGGGCAGGCATGGTGAAGGGCGAGGAGATCGACGTGGCGGACCAGGTGGACCAGGCGGACCTGGCGGCGGCGCGGGCGCAGCTCGGGCGTCCCCCGCGCGGGGTGCGGGCCGTCGCGCACCGGTGCCCCTGCGGGCTGCCCGACGTGCTGGAGACCGCGCCGCGGCTGCCCGACGGCACGCCCTTCCCGACCCTGTTCTACCTGACCTGTCCCAAGGCGGCCTCGGCCATCGGCACGCTGGAGTCGTCCGGGCTGATGAAGCGGATGCAGGCCCGGCTGGCCGAGGACCCCGAACTGGCCGAGGCGTACCGGGCGGCCCACGAGGACTACCTCGACCGCCGCGACCGGGCGGCCGGCGAGGAGGGCATGGAGCCGCTGCCCCGCGACATGCAGAGCGCGGGCGGGATGCCCGGCCGGGTCAAGTGCCTGCACGCGCTGGTCGCGCACGAACTGGCCGCGCCCGGCGTCAACCCCTTCGGCCGGGAGGCCCTGGACGCGCTGCCGCGGTGGTGGGCCGACGGACCCTGCGTGACGGACGAGGAGACGCGCACCGACGGGGGGACCCGGGCATGAGGCGGGTGGCGGCGATCGACTGCGGGACCAACTCGGTCCGGCTCCTCATCGCGGACATCTCCGGCGACGACCTCACGGACGTCGAGCGCCGGATGGAGATCGTGAGGCTCGGGCAGGACGTCGACAGGACGGGACGGCTCGCGCCCGAGGCGCTGGAGCGCACGTTCACCGCCATGCGCGGGTACGCCAAGCTGATCAGGGAGCACGCCGCGGGCGAGGCGGTGCCGGTCCGGGTGGTCGCGACCTCGGCGACCCGGGACGCCGCCAACCGGGCCGACTTCACGGCCGGCGTGCGGGAGATCTTCGGCGTGGAGCCCGAGGTGGTCTCCGGCGACGAGGAGGCCAGGCTGTCCTTCACCGGCGCGACCCGGGGCCTTGCCCGCGCCGGCGCCGCCGCCGAGACGCCGTACCTGGTGGTCGACATCGGCGGCGGCAGCACCGAGTTCGTCGTCGGCTCCCGGAGCGTCGAGGGCGCGCTGTCCGTGGACATCGGGTGCGTACGGCTCACGGAGCGGCACCTTCGGGCCGATCCCCCGGCGGACGGGGAGGTTACGGCCGCCGTCGCCGACATCGAGGCGGCCATGGACCGGGTGGAGGAGCACGTCCCCGTCCGTACGGCGCGGACGCTGGTCGGCCTGGCCGGTTCGGTCACCACGGTCGCCGGGATCGCGCTGGACCTGCCCGCCTACGACCCCGAGCGCATCCACCATTCGCGGATCCCCGCCGAGCGGGTCCACGAGGTGTCCGCACGCCTGCTGCGCATGACCCACGACGAGCGGGCGGCCGTACCGGTGATGCACCCGGGCCGGGTGGACGTGATCGGCGCGGGCGCGCTGATCCTCGACCGGATCGTCCGCCGGTACGGCTTCGCCGAGGTCGTGGTCAGCGAGCACGACATCCTCGACGGGATCGCCTGGTCGCTCGCCTGACCGGCCGGGAGGCGCATCTCGGCATGCGCAGGGCTCGATCTTGTAGCTATTACGCATTGCGTAGTACTCTGCGGTGCGTGGACAGTAGCCAGCTTCTCAAGGGGGTCCTCGACCTGGCCGTCCTCGCGGTGCTCGCCGAACGTGACAGCTACGGCTACGACGTCGTACGCCGCCTGCGCGAGGCGGGGCTGGAGGACGTCGGCGACGCCTCCGTGTACGGGACCCTGCGGCGGCTCTTCAAGGCCGGAGCGCTCAACTCCTACGTGGTCGCCTCCGACGAGGGGCCGCACCGCAAGTACTACGGCCTGAACGACGTCGGCCGCTCGCTCCTCCGGAACTCGGCGACGACCTGGACGTCGTTCGCCGCCACCATGAACGACCTGCTGAAGGAGGTCGCATCGGCATGAACTCCCCCCTGACGCCCAAGGCGTACGCCGACGCCGTGCGCGAGGCACTGGCCGATCTTCCCCCGGAGGACCGGGAGACCCTGCTGGAGGACCTCCACGACCACATCTCGGAGGTCGCGGCCGAGCCGGGACTGTCCCTGGAGGACCGCCTCGGCGCCCCGGAGGCGTACGCCGCCGAGTTGCGCGCCGCCTACGGCGGCCGGCCGGCGGGCACCGCGACCTCCCGGCGCGGCCGGCTGCGCTCCAGGACGGCCGGGGTGGCCCGGCGCGCCCACACCCGGATGCTGGGCCTGCCGCCCTACCGCCAGGCGGCCGCCTTCCTCCCCGAGTTGCGCCCGGCCTGGTGGGTGCTGCGCGGCTACGCGATCGCACTGGCCGTGCTCGCGACCCTGACCACGCCCGGGCTGGTCCCCGGCGACCTGGTGGCCTGGGTGTTCACCCTCACCGTCGTCTGGGCCTCCGTCTGGCTGGGCCGGCACGCCCGCAGCGGGCCGAGGGGCTGGGGGCGGACGCTGCTCGCCGGGGCCAACGTGCTGGCGGTGGTCCTCGTGATCACCGCCATGGCCGACGCGTCGAGCACGTCGCCGATGAACGTGTCCTTCGACTACGGTCCCGGCCCCGCCGCCGTGGGGCCTGGGCGATCGGTCATGATCGAGCGGGCCGCCACTCTGGACGGCGGTCCGGTCTACAACATCCTTCCGTACGCCGCGGACGGCACTCCGCTGCGCGACGTGCGTCTCTACGACCAGGACGGCAGGCCGCTCACCCTGCGGCCGGAGGACTTCGGGCAGATGCTCGTCATTCCCTGCGAGGGGGAGCCGCCGCTCCGCAACGCCTACCCCCTGCCGCTGACGCCGTTCGACCCCCGGGCGGCCCGGGAGCGCGACTGCGCCCCCAACGCCGCCCCCAACGCCGCCTCCGACTCCGCCACCGCCGCGCCGGGTCCCACCGCGACCGCCACGCCGGGTCCCGCGGTCACGGCGACCCCGGGCGACGGCGGCGAGGAGGCGACCCCGACACCCGAACCCTCCGCCGCGTCACCGGCCCCGTCCCCGACGAAGCCGAAGCCGGGCCGCCAGGGGGACTGACCGGTCAGGCGCGCAGCCGGACCGGCAGCGAGAACAGGCCGCGCATGATCATGCTCGGCCACCACCGCAGCTCGGCCGGGTCGACGGCGAGGGTCAGATCGGGGAAGCGCTCCAGCACCCTGCCGATCGCGGCCTCGCCCTCGACCTTGGCCAGGGCGGCGCCGATGCAGTAGTGGGGGCCCCGGCCGAAGGCGAGGTGCGGCTCGCCGATCCGCCCCGGCGCGAACGTGTCCGGGTCGGCGAAGGCGCCGGGGTCCCGGTTGGCGGCCAGCAGTGAGACGAGGATCGGCTCTCCGGGCCGCATCTCCTGGCCGCCGATCACCACCGGCTCGGTGGGGAAGCGCCAGGTGGCGTTCCGTACGGGGCCGTCGTAGCGCAGCATCTCGTCGATGTAGTCCGGCAGCAGGGCGGGATCGTCGCGCAGGGCCCGGGCCTGGGCGGGATGCCGCAGCAGCGCGAGGAGGCCGTTGCCGATCAACGCCACCGTCGTCTCGTGACCCGCGACGAGCAGCAGGAACGCGGTCGAGGTCAGCTCGTCCTTGTCGATCTCGCCCTCGTTGGACCGCCGGACGAGGTCGGTGAGCAGGTCGTTGCCCGGCCTCGACCGCTTGAGCTCGACCAGGTCGTCCAGGAACGCCTCCAGGCCGTCGGTGGCCCGGGCGATCTCCTCCACCTCGGACGCCGCCGCGGAGTCGATCACGGAGGCGTGCCGGTGGAAGACGGCCCGGTCCTCCTCGGGCACTCCGAGCAGGTCGCAGATGATCGCGATCGGCAGGGGATAGGCGAGGCCGGTGACCAGGTCCGCCTCCGGGCCGTCGAGACGGTCGAGGAGGTCGTCGGTGATCTCCAGCGCCCGGGCCCGCAGCCCCGCGATCCGCCGGGGCGTGAAGGCCGCGCTCACGAGACGGCGCAGCCGCGCGTGGTCGGCCCCATCCGCGTTGATCATGTGCCGGGCGAGCGACGGCCGGTGATCGAGGGGCAGGCCGAGACCGGCCGCCTGCCACTCCGGCGAACCGGCGGCCGGGTCCTTGGCGAGCGACGGGTGGGTCAGCGTGGCGACGGCGTCCTCGTACCGCGTGACCAGCCATGCCTCGCAGCCGGGCAGCGGCACGCGGCTGATCGGCGCGTTGCGCCGCAGCCAGTCGAAGGCGGGATAGGGGTCGGCGTCGAAGGCGGGGCCGAACAGCGGGGGGCATGAGTCGGTGGACACGGGCCGATACGTACCCACCTCCGCCGCCGCGGAAAAGATCGGAATCTTTCTCGGTGCGCGACCTCCTGACACCCGCCCTCACGCGGGCCGAACGTGCCGGTTGCCAGGCGTCGCGCCCGGCCGTCCCAGGCGTCGCGCCCGACTGTCGCGGGCGTCGTGCCCGTCTGTCGCGAACGTCGTGCCCAGCGGTCGCGGGCCTCGTGAGAGCCGGCTTCCGGCCGACGCAGCCCCGTCCACCTGGCACGATCGGTTTATGAGCTTCGTTCCTCCCGGTTCCGGCTGGCCGGGCGACCCCGCCGGCCCCGGCACCCCCGTCGCCCGTGACGCCCACGAGGTCGCCAAGCTGGCGGCCGAGAGCCGTACGCTCGCGGACCTGACGGCCAGGCAGTCGGTGTGCCGGGCCTGCCCCCGGCTCGTCGAATGGCGGGAGGAGGTCGCCGACGTCAGGCGGCGGGCGTTCGCGGACGAGACCTACTGGGGCCGGCCGATCGCGGGCTGGGGCGACGACGCGCCGCACACGCTCATCGTGGGCCTGGCCCCCGCCGCGCACGGAGGCAACCGTACCGGGCGGATCTTCACCGGCGACCGCAGCGGCGACTGGCTGTTCGCCTCGCTGCACCGCACCGGGCTCGCCGCGCAGGAGACCAGCGTCCACGCGGGCGACGGCCAGCGGCTGATCGGGGCCCGGATGATGGCGGCCGTGCGCTGCGCGCCGCCCGCCAACAAGCCGACCCCAGAAGAGCGCGACACCTGCTTCCCCTGGCTCGCCGCGGAACTGGCGCTGGTCGCGGGAACGACCCGGGTGGTCGTGGCCCTCGGCGGCTTCGCCTGGCAGGCGGTCTGGCCCGCACTGCGGGCGGCGGGGTTCACCCTGCCGTCCCGCAGGCCCGCTTTCGGGCACGGCGTGGAGGTGCCGCTCGTCCACGGCGCGGCGCCCGTCACGCTCATCGGCTGCTATCACCCCAGCCAGCAGAACACCTTCACCGGCCGGGTCACGGCGGAGATGCTCGACGCCGTTTTCGCCCGAGCCGCCGCACTCGGCGCCACCGCCTGATCAGGCCTTGTGAACGGATTCACGAGTGTGAACCGGATCACTCCCGGAATTTCACCGGAATTTTTTGCCGCAACATCGCCAGTGAGTGACCAAGTGGGGAAAATCACTCGACCTTCGGCCCTTGCGCATTGGCCTCGTGGCCAACCCGTGACGTAAGCTTGTGAATGGTTTCACAAGCCTTGGAGGGCATCGTGGCAGACCGCAAGCCGCAGCACATCGTCATCGTCGGCGGTGGATACGTGGGCCTCTACTCGGCTCTTCGTCTCCAGCGCACGCTCCGCCGTGAGCTCCGTGACGGCAGCGTGCGGATCACGCTCATCGACCCGCAGTCGTACATGACCTACCAGCCGTTCCTGCCCGAGGCCGCGGCCGGCAACATCTCGCCGCGCCACGTCGTGGCGCCGCTGCGCCGGGTGCTGCCGAAGGTCCGCATCCTCAACGGCAAGGTCTCCAAGGTGCACCACGAGGCCCGTACGGTCACCTTCGAACCCCCGGCGGGCGAGTCGAGGGAGATCGAGTACGACGTCATCGTCATGGCCGCCGGGTCGATCTCGCGGACGCTGCCGATCCCCGGCCTGGAGGACGCGGCCATCGGCTTCAAGACGGTCGGCGAGGCCATCGCGCTGCGCAACCGGGTGATCTCCCTCCTCGACCGCGCCGACTCGGCCGAGGACGAGGACGTGCGCCGCCGGGCGCTCACCTTCGTCGTGGTCGGCGGCGGCTTCGCGGGCATCGAGGCGCTCGCCGAGCTGGAGGATATGACCGAGGACGCGATCAGGTACTACCCGGGCATCGACAAGAAGGACCTGCGCTGGGTGCTCATCGAGGCGTCCAACCGCATCCTCCCCGAGGTCGGCCCCGAGATGGGCGAGTGGACCGCCGAGCAGCTCCGCGAGCGCGGTATCGAGCTCAAGATGGAGACGTTCCTGCAGTCCTGCGAGGGCGGCCTGGTCAAGACCTCCGACGGCGACGAGTTCGAGTCGGCCACGATCGTCTGGACCGCGGGCGTCAAGCCCAGCCCGATCGTCAACTCCACCGACCTGCCGCTCGACGAGCGCGGCCGGATCAAGACCACCACCCGCCTGACCGTCGCGGGCGTCAAGGGCGCCTTCGCCGCCGGCGACATCGCGGGCGTGCCCGACGTGACCAACCCCGGCCAGTTCTGCGCCCCCAACGCCCAGCACGCCGTACGGCAGGCCCGGGTCCTGGGCGACAACATCACCGCGTTCCTGCGCGGGGAGGAACTGAAGGACTACCGGCACAAGTACGTCGGGTCGGTCGCGGGTCTGGGCCTCCACCGGGGCGTCGCCAACGTCTACGGCATCAAGCTGCGCGGCCTCCCCGCCTGGTTCATGCACCGCACCTACCACCTGTCGCGGGTGCCCACCGTGAACCGCAAGGTCCGCGTGGTCATGGACTGGACGCTGTCGCTGTTCTTCAGGCGGGAGACCGTCTCCCTGGGCGAGATCGAGCACCCGCGCGACGAGTTCCGGGCCGCCGCCAAGAGCGGGCTCAAGCGCTGAGTCCCCGGCCGGGCGCCGCCACGGAGGCGCCCGGCCCTCGGTGCGGTACGGCCCGGCGCTCACGGCCGGGCCGTTTTCGCGTTCTCCACGCCCACGACAGGTGGTGTCATGGAGGCGCGACCGCGGCCCGATCGCGGCCGGGCGCTCCCGGAGGCTCTCCCGTTCCTTGACCGGCAGGCGGCCACGGGCGCCGTTCACCGGCCGTGGAAAGGGGGACAAGCCGCGTAAGACGTAACTTGCTTACAGAGGAGTGATCCGTGACATATGATCGCGGCGCCCCCGTAGCCCAATGGCAGAGGCAAGCCCCTTAAAAGGGCTGTGGTGTGGGTTCGAGTCCCACCGGGGGCACCGAGTGCCGCCTCGCCCAACAAGCCCGTGACCTGCGGGAGCGCACCCACGGGCCGATCGTGACCGTCCGGCTGGCTTCGGCCGAATTCGAACGTCCACACACAAGCCGTGCCCCTGGTGTGCCCGCGTCGGCGCGAACTCTTGAGTAGACAAATCCTCTGGGCCGGAATGCCGCTGACGAGGTATCCGCCCTTCCCCTGTAATCAGGTGGTCGCGGTGAACCAGACGGTTCCTTTCGGTAGTTCCTCTTCCAGCAGACCGAGGCGGAACGCCGGCCCCGCCTCAGACGGTCTCCACCCACGGGCCAGGGCGGTGCGGATCGCCGAGGCCACAAGTGCCGGCCTCACTGTCGTCGACCTGCCTAGGGCCCAGCCGCGCGGATGGACGCATGGCAGAGAGACCACGAGGACGCTGCCTGACCGCACACCGTGCTCCACCGCGAACGTCAAGGGGGTCCAGCCGTTCCCCTGGCTGTAGGTCGGCTTCTTGCGCACCGTCCAGCGGTACTGGGTCTCGCCGACCGTGATGGACCGTGACCCCTTACTCGCTAGTGCCATTTTTCTCCGTCTTGATCGCCTGCCCCCAGTGTGCGCCGTCAGCCCCGCTCGTGTCCAAGGCCGCTTCGGAAACGTCGGCGTTGCTTGGGGTAGACATGTAACCCCTGTGGGGGTACAAGGGGGTTATGCCGAAAATCAATGTGTATCTGCCCGATGATCTGGCGGAGGCGGTGAAGGAGGCCTCCCTGCCGGTGTCCGCGATCTGCCAGCGGGCACTGGAACAGGCCGTACGGCGGGTGACTGCCATCCGGGAGAGCATCCTCGGCGATCTGGAGATCGACGATCCGCGGTTGTCGCACTTCACGCCGCGGACCCGCGCGGTCTTCCGGCTCGCGCTGGAGCGCGCCCGGGGTGAGGGCGCCCCCGGAGTCGGGACCGAGCACCTGCTGGCGGCGATGCTGGCCGAGGGCACCAACCTGGCGCTGCACGTCCTGCGGGCGATGGAGATCGAGCCCGCGCTGGTCGAGCGCGACCTGGCGGCCCGCCGTCCCGCCGTACGCTCCGGGGCCGGGCAGGCCGGGGAGAGCGCGCCCGAGACGGGTGAGGAGCCCGCGCGGGAGGAGGGCGGTGAACCGGCCGCCGGCCCTGGCCGGTTCGACGCCCTGGCGGCCAACGCCCTGGAGCTGGCCGTCGCCGAGGCCCAGTCGCTCGGGCACAACTACATCGGGTGCGAGCACCTGCTGCTCGGCCTGGCCGCCGAGCCGGAGGGGATCGCCGGGGAGGTGCTGCGGGCGCGGGGAGCCGAGCCCCGGCTCACCCGCCGTACGGTCGTCGCGGCGCTCGCCGGCTACGTCCACCTGCGGGCGCAGGCGCAGGAAGCCGTGGGTCCCGTGCAGGGCGGCTCGGGACAGGGCGGTGCGGGGCAACAGAGCGGTGGCACGGCGGCACAGAGCGGTGGTGCGGGGGCAGGTGGTGCGGCGGCACAGAGCGATGGTGCGGCGCAGATCCGGGAAGCGGTCCAGATGGTGGCGGCCATGGTCCGCCGGGAGATCGCGCCGCTCCTCGAACGCGTCGAACGTCTGGAGCGGCACGCCGGTGTCGCCGGATCGGCCGAGGAAGAGACGCCGTGACCGCACGGGTGCTGCTGGTCGCCACAGGCGACGTCATGGCGTACGCCCGGCGGACCTCGCGGCCGGGACTGGCGACGGCGGACGACCTGCTGGCCGCCGTGTCCCGCGGCCTCGGCGCGGATCCCGGCGCGAACCCCGCGACCGACCCCGGTGCCGACCTCGCGCCCGGCAGCGCCGGGGACCTCAGCGCGTACCTCGGTGCGGATCTCGGCCTGGAGGTCGTCACCGAGGACGTGCGGGCCGAGCCGAGCTGGGACACCTCGCCCGCCACGATGCTGTCGCTGGCCCGGCGGGTGCGTACGGCCCTGCTCGACGAGGGGTTCGACGGCGTGGTCGTCACCCACGGCCTGGACACCGTCGAGGAGACCGCCTTCCTCACCGATCTCCTCGCGGGACCGGCCGCGCACCGGGGTGGCATCGTGTTCACCGGGGCCGTACGGCCGCTCGACGCGTTGTCGAGTGACGGGCCGCGCAACCTCGCGTCGTCCCTGGTCGCCGCGGCCGACCCCGCTCTGCGAGGAGTGGGCGCGGTGGTGTGCGCCGGGGACGAACTGCACGCGGCCCGCTGGGTGACCATGGCCGACGCGACGGCCGTGACGGCTCTTTCGTCCGCTCCCGCGCCGGTGCTCGGCCGGGTCGCGGACGGCGGGGCCGAGATGTGCGCCGCGCCGCCGCCCCGGCCTCCGGAGCCGGAGGGGGAGCCGGAGACGAACGTGGCACTGGTCAAGACCTACCCGGAGATGGATCCGGTGCTCCTCACGGCCGTCGTGGACGCCGGGGCCAGAGGAGTCGTGCTGGAGGGCACCGGCGCCGGGAACGTCCCCGTCGGGCTTTTCACGACGATCAGCGAACTGGCGGAGTGGGACATCCCGGTGGTGGTCGCCTCGCGGTGCCGCACCCGGGCGGTTCCCCTGGAGGCCCTGCCGCCCGGCTACGGGCTCGCGGCGAAGGTCGGCGCGATCGGAGCCCGCGGGCTTGCTCCGGTCAAGGCGCGGTACGCGCTGATGGCGGCGCTCGGCGGGGGAGGGCGGCAGGCCGTACGGGACTGGTTCGCCCGGCTCTGACCCGACCGGGAGTCCCGGCTTTTTTCCTTACCAGGTGGCGGGAACCCCGCCGGGGGGCCGAACGTTGCCATTGTGGCGGGGTGGCGTTCCATGCGAGACACGTTCGAGGAACACCGCTCCCCGGGCATGTCCCCACTGGCCGCCCCAGCGGCTGATCGGCAAGTCGCGTCCTGGAGGAAGCGGATGGAGAGCAAGAACCCGATATTCAGTCGGCGCGGTCCGGCTGGTCAGCAGACGTGGACCGGCCCGACGCCCAGCGTGCACGAACTGAACGACATGTACGCCGCCCCCTCCTACGCTCCGCCGGCGGCGCGCGCCATGACGATGGACGACGTCGTGATGCGCGGCTTCATGACGCTCGGCACGCTCGTCGTCTCGGCCGCCCTTGCGTGGTACTTCAACGTCGGCTGGGGACTCGCGGCACCCGCGATGATCGTGGGCCTGATCCTCGGGCTCATCGTGTCGTTCAAGCAGAGCACGAACCCGGCGCTGATCCTCGGCTACTCCCTCTGCTACGGCATCGCCATCGGCGTGCTGAGCCACATGTACGAGACGGTGTACAACGGCATCGTCCTGCAGGCCGTGCTCGGCACGATGGTCGCCTTCGGCGGCACGCTCGCGGTGTACGCGCTGAAGATCTTCCGGCCGACGCCGAAGTTCGCCAAGTTCGTGGTCGCCGCCGCGTTCGGGGCGATCGGCCTGATGCTGATCAACTGGATCGCGAGCATCTTCGTCAGCGGTGGCCTGGGGCTGCGCACCGACAGCCCGATCGGCTGGATCTTCAGCATCGGCATGATCCTGCTGGGCTGCTTCTTCCTGCTGCTCGACTTCAGCGAGATCGAGCAGGGGGTGCGGGCCGGCGTGCCGGAGCGCTACTCCTGGCTGATGGCGTTCGGCCTGACGCTGAGCCTCGTCTGGCTCTACCTGGAGATCCTCCGGTTCATCAGCTACTTCACGAACAACGATTAGCCGGTGCCCGCGGGACCTGCCGAAGGTCCATCGGGCACCTCCCGATCGCGGGGTGAGCAGGGCGCCGTTCCTCCGGAGCGGCGCTCCTTTTTTGGTCCTATAGCAGGATTCGGTGATCGGTTCTGTAAGTTTGGATCAACATCCTGTAACAAAACGATGCCGTTGGGGGCTTGTCAAGCGCGGACCGGTGATGCACTGTGACACAAAGCAGCCTTTTCCGTGGAGGTGCCCATGTCGTTGAACCACTCACCGGAGACCCAGACCAAGCTGATCGCCCGCGTCCCGTCCATAACCGGGCGTGAACTCCCCGAGTGGTTCGAAGCCATCGACAACGGTCCGTCGTTCCTACGCTGTGAGGAGCGGGCCAACTGGCTCGCCGACGAGCACGGGCTGAGCCACGGCTACGCCGCAGCGATCGTCCGCGAGCACGAGCGGCGCCGTCGCTTCTAGCGATCGGCCCGCACAAGCAGAAACGCGCCCGCACCGGTCAGGTGCGGGCGCATCATTGTCTTCATGGATCTCGACAAGGCGCGTGAGTTCGTCAGGAACAACCACCGAGCGGTCATGCTGACCTGGCATCCGGACGGACGCCCGCAGACCTCGCCGGTCACCGTCGGCTGTGACGAGGACGGCCACATCGTGGTCAGCAGCCGCGAGACCGCCGTGAAGACCCGCAATCTCCGCAACAACCCCCAGGTCGTGCTGACCGTGACGACCGACGCGTTCTTCGGCGCGTGGGTCCAGATCGAGGGCAAGGCGGAGGTCGTCCCGCTGCCCGAGGCGATGGAGCCGCTGGTCCGGTACTACCGCGACATCAGCGGGGAGCACCCGGACTGGGACGACTACCGCGAGGCGATGGTCCGGGACAAGCGCGTGATCATCCGCATCGAGCCCACCCGCGCCGGTCCCGACCACCACGGCTGACCACCCCATGCGGCCGCCCGCGCCGGGCCGGTCCCGGCGCGGGGGTCACGTTCAGGACAGCCGCTCCAGCACCATCGCCATGCCCTGGCCGCCGCCGACGCACATGGTCTCCAGGCCGATCGACCTGTCGTGGAACCGCAGGCTGTTGACCAGCGTGGAGGTGATGCGGGCGCCGGTCATGCCGAACGGGTGGCCCACCGCGATCGCCCCGCCGTTGACGTTGAGCCGGTCGATGTCGATGCCGAGCTCGCGGTAGGAGGGGATCACCTGGGCGGCGAACGCCTCGTTGATCTCGACCAGGTCCACGTCGTCGATCGACATGCCGGCCCGGGTGAGGGCCTGGCGCGACGCCTCGATCGGGCCGAGGCCCATGATCTCGGGGGACAGGCCCGTGACGCCGGTCGACACGATCCGGGCGAGCGGCGTGATGCCCAGCTGGGCCGCCTTGACGTCACTCATGACGATCACCGCGGCGGCGCCGTCGTTCAACGGGCAGCAGTTGCCGGCCGTCACCGTGCCGTCCGGCCGGAAGACCGGCTTGAGCTGCGCGACCGCCTCGTACGTCGTGCCGGCCCTGGGGCCGTCGTCCTTGCTCACCACGGTGCCGTCGGGCAGCGTGACCGGCGTGATGTCGCCGTCCCAGAAACCGTTGGCGATCGCCTTCTCCGCGAGGTTCTGCGACCGCACGCCGAACTCGTCCTGCTCGCGCCGCGAGACGCCCTTCAGGGCGGCCACGTTCTCGGCGGTCTGTCCCATGGCGATGTAGATGTCGGGCAGCGCGCCGTCCGCACGCGGGTCGTGCCACACCGGGCCCCCACCCTTCGCGGTCTCCTCCGTCCGGGCCTTGGCCTCGTCGAACAGCGGGTTCTGCGCGTCGGGCAGGTCCGAGCTGCCGTTCCCGAAGCGGGAGACGGTCTCGACACCCGCCGAGACGAACACGTCGCCCTCTCCCGCCCGGATGGCGTGGAACGCCATCCGGGTCGTCTGGAGCGAGGAGGAGCAGTAGCGGGTCACGGTGGTTCCGGGCACGTTGTCCAGGCCGAGCAGCACCGACACCACCCGGCCCAGGTTGTGGCCCTGCTCGCCGCCCGGAAGGCCGCAGCCCAGCATGAGGTCGTCGATGTCGGCCGGGTCGAGCTGCGGCACCTTCGCCAGCGCGGCGCGGACCATCTGCACGGTCAGGTCGTCGGGACGGATGTCCTTGAGTGACCCCTTGAAGGCGCGGCCGATCGGCGACCGCGCGGTCGCCACGATGACTGCCTCGGGCATGTGACTCTCCTGCCTGAACTCGTGCCCCTCCACCCAGGGTTCGCGGGGCCTCCTCCCCGGAGGTTACCCCCCGGTACGCCGCCCGCCACGCCCCGCCTACCCGTACATGCCGGGGGCGGTGGTGGTGTGGTCGTTGACGGCGTGGAGGCCGCCCTTCTCGTCACGCCACAGGCGCCAGCCGTTCTGGCTGCCGGTGAACCAGGAGGGCGGCGCGGCGGAGGAGCTCTTGCGCCTGCCCGTGGCGAGGTCGAACTCGCACAGCGCCGCGATCGAGTAGAACCCCGGGATCATGCCGCGCAGCGGCAGCGGCTTGGGGTCGGTGACGCAGAACGACCACCCGCTCGCGCCGCTGACGGGGGTCGGCTCTCCGGTGCTGAGGTCGAAGACCGAGCCTGGGGCGTCGCGCTTGAGGAAGCCGAGCCGGTCCATGTCCCGGGGGAAGGCCAGCCACCAGCCCGATCCCGGCACCTGGGCGGGGGTGATCTGCCCCAGGACCCGCCCGCTCTCGGCGTCGAGCCGGGCGAACCCGCCGTACTGGCCCTGCTCGTCCACCGGCCGGACGATCGGCGCGTACGCGGGGTTGCCGCTGGGGTAGACGCGGACGACGGACGGCCGCATCCAGTCGACGGCCCCGTCGGTGAGGCGCGCCGAGAACAGGCCGAACGCCGAGGTCTGCTTGGTCTGCGGGTTGGTGTACGGCGCGACGTAGCCGACGATCTTGTCGCCGGTCGCGCCGAAGGCCCAGCCCCCGCTCAGGTCGACGCCGGGGCCGAGGGCGTCCTCGATCGGCAACTGCCAGACGGCCTTGCCGTCCTTCAGCGTGCGCGCCTCCAGCACCGGATGCGAGGCCAGTCTGAGCAGCACCACCCTGGTCGGGTCGGACCACTCGACCTCGGCGATGCCGGGCAGGCGCCACATCAGCGCGCCGTCGCGCGGGTTCAGCACCACGACGCGGGCCGAGGCGAGCTCGGTGTCCTCGGAGACGCAGACGTACGGCCCGCAGCGCTGCGGCCCGAAGGTGGACCGCATCGGCCTGGTCCACTTCTGCCGCCCGGTGCGCCCGTCCCTGGCGACGAGGACGGCGTTCTTCCCGCCGGAGGGGTCGAGCGTGACCACCACGGCCTGGCCGACGCCGGTCTCGACGGTGGCGGGGGCCTGCACCCCCATCCCCGGCAGCCGTCCGACCATCGTCGCCGGGTGCGTCCACAGGCGGCGGCCGGTGGACAGGTCGAGGGCGACGGTCTCCAGCGTGCCGTCGGGCCGCATGGAGGTGGCGGCCGCGACGCCGCCGCCCGTGGTGGCCCGGCTGACCGCGTTCACCTGCGTGTTGTGCCAGGCCGGACGGTCCTTCGCGGCGTCGTCGCCGCCGCCGGAGCAGCCGGTGAGGGCGGCGCCGGTCAGCAGGGCGCTCGCCGCGAGCGCCAGAGCGGGTCTCAGGTGGGCTGGCTGGGGCCGGATCATTTCGCTCCTACAGGGGGTGATGGCCCGGCCGCAGGAGGTGACCGGCTCTAGGCGTTCGGAAGCGGCCCGGGTCTCCGGCGGAGCAGCGTCGCCCACCGTCCATGGGGGCCGACCGCCCGGCCGGCGACACGGGTCGCGGTGACCTCGGTGCCGGGCTCCTCCACGGCCATTGCGGCCAAGAGGTGTTGCGATCCTTCGACGCGTACGGGTTCCGGCTCGGGCCACAACCCCAACGCTGTGCATACAGACGGTAGCACTGCGTACGCGGCCTGTAGGTAACCTCGGGCAGATGGATGAAAACGATCAGGTCCGAACATCTCGGCCGGGTTGGCCTCGAACTCGGGTCCGAGCAGGTCGGCGAACGCGACGGTCCGCCCGCCCGTCTCGACGACGGCGACCGTCTGGGCCGCGGCGAGCCGGCGCGACCAGCGCCGGGTGACCCAGCGCAGGGGCTGGGCGATCGGGCGCACGGTGCCGAGGTCGGGGCAGGTGCCCACGACCACCTCCGCTCCGGCCTCGCGCAGCCTGCCCACCGCCTCCCGCAGGTGCTGTACGGCCCGGGCCGGCGGGGTCGCCGTGGTCACGTCGTTGGCCCCCACGAAGATGATCGCGATCTCCGGGCGGGTCTCCAGCACGCGGTCCACCTGGCCGCCGAGGCAGGCGGAGGAGGCCCCCGACCGCCCGGCCACGGTGAGGCGCACCGGCCGCTCGGCCACCTCGGCGAGGCCGTACGCGATCAGTACGCCGGGGGTCTCCTCGGGGCGGGTCATGCCGAGACCGACCGAGGTCGAGTCGCCGAGCACGGCCATCCGGATCGGCTCCCCGGGATAGGCGCCGTACAGGCCGTCGGCGTCGGGGCCGTCGAGGCCGTGCGGCTGTCCCACGATGCGGCGGGCGACGGCGGCCTCGGCGAAGAGCAGGCCGTACGTGATCGCTCCCAGGGCGGTGAGGCCGCCCCCGCCCAGGGCGGCGGCGGTCGCCATGCGCCGCGCGGCCCGCGTCGTGCCGGATGTCGGAATCACCGGCCCTCACCCTCACGGTACGGTGTGGAACCTGACGGTACGGTTTGAAGGTAGGAGACACGCCGAGGTCCGGCCACCCCTACGGGCCCCCGGCGTGAAGACGGCCGACAGGCCTCGGGCGGACAAGGTGGTCCTCGCGGTGCGCGTACACGACTCGCTGATCGAGCTGATGGGGAACACCCCGCTCGTCCGGTTGCGCAAGGTCACGGCGGGCGCGCCCGCCCAGGTGCTGGCCAAGGTGGAGTACTTCAACCCCGGCGGCTCGGTGAAGGACCGCATCGCGGTGCGGATGATCGAGGCGGCCGAGCGGAGCGGCGCGCTCAAGCCCGGCGGCACGATCGTCGAGCCGACCTCCGGCAACACCGGCGTGGGCCTGGCCATCGTGGCGCAGGAGAAGGGCTACCGCTGCCTGTTCGTCTGCCCGGACAAGGTCGCCCAGGACAAGGTCAACGTGCTCCGGGCGTACGGCGCGGAGGTGGTCGTCTGCCCGACCGCCGTCTCGCCGGACCACCCCGACTCGTACTACTCGGTGTCGGACCGGCTGGCCCGCGAGGTCCCGAACGCCTGGAAGCCCGACCAGTACTCCAACCCCGGGAACCCGGAGAGCCACTACCTCTCCACCGGCCCGGAGATCTGGGAGCAGACCGAGGGCAGGATCACCCACTTCGTCGCCGGCATCGGCACCGGGGGGACCATCAGTGGGACGGGTAAGTACCTCAAGGAGATCTCCGACGGCCGGGTGAAGATTATCGGTGCCGATCCGGTGGGGTCGGTCTACTCGGGCGGCACCGGCCGGCCGTACCTGGTCGAGGGCGTCGGCGAGGACATCTGGCCCGCGACCTACGACACCACGATCTGCGACGAGATCATCGCGGTCTCCGACAAGGACTCGTTCGGCATGACCCGCAGGCTCGCCCGGGAGGAGGCGCTGCTCGTCGGCGGCTCGTGCGGCATGGCGGTGGTCGCGGCGGTGCGGGTGGCCCAGGCGGCCGGGCCGGACGACGTCGTGGTCGTGCTGCTGCCGGACGGCGGCCGCGGCTACCTGTCGAAGATCTTCAACGACGAGTGGATGGCGGACTATGGCTTCCTCACCGAGACGAGCGAGGAGGGCCTGGTCGGCGACGTGCTGGGCCGCAAGTCGTCCGGGCTGCCCGAGTTCGTGCACGTCCATCCGCACGAGTCGGTCGGCACCGCGATCTCGATCATGCGGGAGTACAACGTCTCCCAGCTCCCGGTCATGAAGGAGGAGCCGCCGGTCATGGCGGCGGAGGTCGTCGGCTCGATCGTCGAACGCGACCTGCTGGACGGCCTGTACCGCGGCCGGGTGCGGTCGGAGGACGAGATCGGCGGCCACATGTCCGCGCCGCTGCCGATGATCGGTTACGGCGAGCCGGTGGCCCGGGCGGTCGAGGCGCTGGAGAAGGCCGACGCCGCGGTGGTCCTCGACGACGGCAAGCCGGTGGGCATGGTCACCCGTCAGGACCTGCTGGCCTTCCTCGCCAACCACTGAGCCGGCCAGCGGGCCGACCACCGGGCCGGCCCCTCGGCCATCTGTGAGCCGGCCGCTGACGCGCCCGCCGGGACCAGGCGGGACGGGCGGCTACGCTCGACCTCATGAACCATGGTTTCGAGACCCTCGCCATCCACGCGGGCCAGGAGGCCGACCCCTACACGGGTGCCGTCGTGCCTCCCATATATGCCGTTTCCACCTACAAGCAGGACGGCGTGGGCGGCCTGCGGGCGGGATACGAGTACAGCCGGTCGGCCAACCCCACCAGGACCGCCCTGGAGGAGGCGCTGGCCGCCGTCGAGGGAGGCGTGCGCGGGCTGGCCTTCGCGTCGGGCCTGGCCGCGGAGGACACGCTGCTGCGCGCCGTCTGCAAGCCGGGCGACCACGTGGTGATCCCGGACGACGCGTACGGCGGGACCTACCGGCTGTTCGCCCGGGTGCTGGAGGAGTGGGGGGTCACCTTCGACCCGGTGCCGCTCGGAGACGTGGACGCGGTGCGCGCCGCCGTACAGCCGCGGACGCGGGCGATCTGGGTGGAGACCCCCACGAACCCCCTGCTGAACGTCGCGGACATCGTCGCGCTGGCGAACGTCGCGCACGATGCGGGCGCGCTGCTCGTCGTGGACAACACCTTCGCCTCGCCGTACCTGCAGCAGCCGCTCGGCCTGGGCGCGGACGTGGTGGTCCACTCGACGACCAAGTACGTCGGCGGCCACTCCGACGTGGTCGGCGGGGCGCTGGTGACCCGGTCGGCGGACCTCGGCGAGCGGCTCGCCTACCACCAGAACGCCATGGGCGCCGTGGCCGGGCCGTTCGACGCCTGGCTCACCCTGCGCGGGCTCAAGACGCTGGGCATCCGCATGGACCGGCACTGCGACAACGCCGAGCGGGTGGCCGACCTGCTGCTGTCGCACCCGAAGGTCGTCCAGGTCCTCTACCCCGGCCTGCCCGAGCACCCGGGCCACGAGGTCGCGGCCAAGCAGATGCGGCGTTTCGGCGGGATGGTGTCCTTCCGGGTCGAGGGCGGCGAGGAGGCGGCCGTCGCGGTCTGCGACCGGGCCCGCCTGTTCACGCTCGGGGAGTCCCTCGGCGGCGTCGAGTCGCTGATCGAGCACCCCGGGCGGATGACCCACGCCTCCGCCGCGGGGTCGCCGCTGGAGGTTCCCGCCGACCTGGTGCGCCTGTCGGTCGGCATCGAGAGCATCGACGACCTGCTCGCAGACCTCTCCCAAGCCCTGGGCTGAGTCCTGCCGCACGTGGCCCACGGCGCCTCGCAGCGTCGCCGCCCCATCCACGCCGATTCTTCTAGGCGGAGGTGTGGGAGGGGGTCCGCCCGGCCGGTTTCGCCGACCGGATCCGCCGGCCCGGCGCCCGCCCGCCCGCCGATCGCGCGCCCGTCGCCGCCCAGGGCTCGCCGAGCAGCACGGCGAGCGCGACGGCGGCCAGGACCGCCCCGGCGAGGGTCACGCTGTGGACGCCGGGCCCCGCGATCAGCGCGCCGCCGAGCATCGACCCGGCGGCGATCCCGACGTTGAACGCCGAACTCGTCCCCGCGGAGGCGAGGTCGACGCCGCCGGGGGCGATCTGGAGCGTACGGTTCTGGATCGCGGCGGCGAGGGCGCTGAAGGCCATGCCCGCCAGGCAGAGGCAGACGACGGTCGCGGCCTTGACGGCGCCGAAGGCGTGGAGGCCGAGCAACGCGCAGGTGATCACGGCGAGCGGCGTCAGCAGCGCGCCCCGGGGGGCCCGGTCGAGCGCCCGGCCCACCAGCACGGTGCCGGTGACCCCGGCCACCCCGCCCGCGAGCAGCAGCGGGCTCAGCGAGCCCGGCGCGAAACCCCCCACTTCCAGCAGGTACGGCGTGATGTACGTGTACGCCGTGAAAAAGCCGGTAACGCCGACGACGGTGGCGACGACGAGGGTCACGTACCGCCCGAGGTCGGGCGCGGGGGCGCGGCTCACCTGCCCGCCGTCCTCGCCTCCCGGCCCGGCGGCGGCCGCGGGCAGGAGCGTGGCCACCGCGACGCAGGTGACGAGCCCGAGGACCGCGAGCGCCGCGAGCGCCACCCGCCAGCCCGCCTGCTGCCCGAGCCACGTCCCGGCGGGGACGCCGAGGACGGGCGCGAGCGCGTTGCCGATCGCCATCCGGGCGACTACGCGTCCGCGTACGGCAGTGGGGAACATCGCGGTGGCCGTCGGGGCGACGACCGACCAGAAGAGCGCCTGGGTCAGCGCGATCAGCAGCCGCCCCCCGAGCAGGACCGGGTAGCCGGGCGCGACGGCGGTGAGCAGGGAGCCCAGCACGAGCACCGCCAGGGTGGCGGTGAGCAGGGCGCGCCGGGGCACCCGCCGCGTGAGCCGGGTGAGCGGCAGCGACGCCAGCACCACGACGGCGGCGTATCCGGTGACGAGGAACCCGGTCTCGGACGGGGATCTGCGCAGATCGTGCGCGATCACGGTGAGCAGCCCGATCGGCAGGACCTCCGTGGTGACGTAGGCGAAGCAGGCCACGGAGAGGGCGGCGAGCGCCCACTTCTCCCGGCGTCCCGGTAAGGGCGTCATGTGTCCTCCATCTGCTACCGGTGAAACTCTCTTTACTGGTAGCATGACATGCGTGACTGAGGCCCACAACGGTGATCCGCGCATCGTCGGCGGACATCTCGCGCTCGACCTGGTCAACACGGTGGCGCCCCGGGTGCCCGGCGGGTCCGAGCATCACGAGTACCTGCCCGGCCCCGCCGCCCTGCTGGCGTGGGCGGAGCGCGCGGGAGTCGCCGGCGCCGAGGAGGCGCGGGCGGTGGCGGCCGCCTGGTCGGCCGTCCCCTCGTCCGCGGCCCAGGCGTGGCACGCCGCCCTGGAGATCCGGGAGTCCGTCTACACCGTGCTGGCGGCCGGCCTGCCGGCGGCCGGGACACCGGGAATCGGGGCGCCGAGGGCTGGGGCGCCGGCGGCGGGCATACCGGCGGCTGGGGTGCTGGCCGCGTCTTCGCCGGAAGCGGCCCCCGGTAGCCCTCCGAGCTCGGAATCCGAGGTCGTCGCGGCGCTGGAACGGCTCGGGCTGCGGTGGGCGGGCGCCGCGGCGCGCTCGGCGCTCGTCCCCGGCAGCGCCTCGCCCGCTCCCGAGAGTGCCCCGCTTGTCCCCAACACCGCCCCGCTTGTCCCCGGGAGTGCCCCGCCCGTCCCCGGCAGTGCCCCGCCCGTTTCCGGGAGCGCCCCGCCCGCTCCCGAGGCCGCCCCGGGCCGGGTGGTCCGCCTGCTGGTGGGCACCAGCCCCGCCCTCCTGGTGCCGGACCGGCTCGCCCACGCGGCCGTGGAGTTCCTGTCCACGGCCGACCTGCGGCGGCTGCGGGTGTGCCCCCTGGCGGAGGGCGGGTGTGGCTGGCTGTTCCTCGACCACAGCCGCAACGGCTCGCGCCGCTGGTGTGCGATGGCCGACTGCGGGTCGCAGGCCAAGGCCCGGCGTCTCACGGAGAGACGTCGGGCCAGGCGTGCTACCGGTGTAGCAGGCTAGACCGGTAGCGTCATGGGTTGAAGAAGACCATCAGGAAGAGGATGACGAGCCAGATCAGCGCGCTGATCCCGCCGAGCGCGGCGATCCGCCCGGTCTGCACCTTGGCGTCGTCCGCCGGCGACTCGGTGGACAGCGCCTCGATCGCCGTGCGCTGGTCCCGCTCGACGATCACCAGCAGGACGGCCGCCACCACGAACAGCGTCATCGACACCGACAGGTACGGCGCGCCGAGGGCGCTGCGGCCCAGCAGCAGGCCGAACAGGAACACCCCGATCGTGAGCAGCCCGAACAGCCGGGTCGAACGGTGCAGATAGCGCAGCACACCGATCTCCCGGGCCCTGATGTAGCGCGGCGTGACGCTCGTGACCGCCGTCAGCGGGCCGAGCGCGAAGATCGCGAATCCTATGTGCAGCCACAGCAGCAGATGGTCGAGAGGCGACATGGGGCAGAGGCTATCGCGTCGGTTCCGTACCGCACCCGTCGCGGCACGAAGCGCGGCGCCGTGGACAGGCCGGGCCGGGCCGCGTGACCCGGCACCCGGCCTCATTTCCGGCGGCGCGGGCGGTTGTGGACCGACATCTCGTAGAGGACTCCGGTGAGGATCATCAGGACGACGAGGCCGACTGCTGCGAACATGGGAGCGCTCCTTCCACCGGCGTGTGGAACGATCAGCGCGAACACGGGGAGTGTCTGTCTATCGTCCGCCGATTGCAGCCCGGTCGGCAATGGATTATCGATCCCGCCGGCGACGGTCCCCGGATTCCGGGCCCACGATCGGATCGTGCCGCCTGTCCGTACGCCTCCTTCCGCACGTGCGGCGCGCCGGTGCGGGGCCGTCCCCCGTGACGCCCCTGTCCCACCAGGGTGCCACGCGCGGGCCCGTTGCACCCCGTCCGGGGCCGTTCAGCGGGTGCGGCGGGCGCGCAGGAAGTCGCTGACGACGTACTCGCCGAGCCGGTCGGCGCTGGCGGAGAAGACCCGGCCGCCGTTGCGCCTGGCCACCTCGTTGACGAACTCGCGCAGCCGGTCGTCGGCGGCCAGCATGAAGACGTTCAGCGTCGCGCGGCGCCGGGTCATCTTGTCCACCTCGGCGAGCGTGAGCGTCAGCGTCTCCTGCGAGGGCGGCCACTCGAACCGGGGCGCGCCGTTCCGCATCAGGTGCGCCGTGGGCTCACCGTCGGTCACCACGAGCACCACCGGCTCGAAGTCGGGGTGCCGGTCCAGGTGGCGGCCCGCGATCAGCAACGCGTGGTGCAGGTTGGTGCCCTGCACCATGTCCCATTCGAGCCCGGCGAGTTCGTCCGGCCGCAGCACCCGCGCGTAGTTCGAGAAGCCGATGATCTGCACCGCGTCCTGGGGGAACTTCGAGGCCACCAACGCCTGGAGCGCCAGCGCGGTCTGCTTGGCCGCCGCCCAGGTGCCGCGCAGGGCCATCGAGTACGACAGGTCGACCAGCAGGCACACGGCCGCCGCCGAGCGCCGCTCGGTCTCCACCACCTCGAAGTCGTCCACCGACAGGGCCACCGGGGCGCCCCCGCCCCGCCGTACGCCGTTGACGACGGTCCGTACGACGTCGATCGGCTGCTCGTCGCCGAAGCGCCACTGCCGGGTCGATCCGGTGGGCTCCCCGGCCGTCCCGGCGTCGCGCTGGTCGTGGTCGCCGCGCCGGCCGGATTCGAGCGAGGAGAACACGCGGCGCAGGGCGGTCTCGCCGAGCCGCCGTACGGCCTTGGGGGTGAGCTCCAGCTTGCCGCGGTTGCGCCGCAGGTAGCCCTGGGCCTCCAGCTCGCGCTCGACCTGGCGCAGGGACTCCAGGTCGTCCACCGCCGAACGGCCGAGGGCCCGGCGTACGGCCTCCTCGTCGATGTCGTCGAGCCGGGCGCCGGGGTAGTCCTGCCGGAGGGCGGACTCCAGGTCGCCGAGGTCGGCCAGTTCCTGCAGGGCGGTCACGGCGTCGCCCATCTCCATCGGCCGCTCGCCCGACACGCGTTCGGGAGCGCCCCAGGCGAGGTCGGGACGGCGGGCGTGGAGGGCCTCGCCGAGCCGGCTCATCTGCTCGGCCAGGCCCGCCTGCTCCAGCGTGTGGTTGATCAGCCCGGCCAGCTCCTCGCGCTGCTCGGGGGTGAGCGAGGCCAGCAGCCGCTGGGCGGCGGCGGCGCGGCGGGCCAGCTGGTCGACCAGCTCCTCCAGGTTCCGCGGATTCTCGGGGTACATGTCCCCGTATTTCTGCATGAACCGGTCGAAGTCATCCTGGGTGTGCTCGCCTCGGGCGTCCCGGTCGAGCATGTCGTTGAGATCCGACATCATCTGCCGGACCCGTTCCATCGCCGCCGGATCGGGGTTGGCCAGAGCCTCCCGCATGCCGCGGAATTGGCTGTCGAGGACCTCCCTGCGCAGCAGGTCGCGCAGCTCCTCGAACGTCTGCCGAGCGGCGGCCGACCGCCAGTCGTAGCCGGCGAGCTCCTGAACGGCGCGGGCGGTGTCGGAGGGCAGCGTGTCCAGCATCGCCTCCCGGAACCGGGCGTCGTCCAGAGCCTCCCCGGCCTCTCCCGAGCCCTCGGACTCCCGCTGGAGCTCCGCCCGCTCCTGGCCGATCGCCTTGTCGAGCAGGGCGCGGGCCCGCTCCAGCGTCCCGTCGAGCCGGGTGCCGTCCCTCAGCTCCCGGCGGCGGCGCCGCACCTGGCGGAGCAGATCCTCCAGGCCGCGGCGCCCGGGCGCGCCGGGCAGCCCCCGGCGCAGCAGGTCGCGCAGCGCGTCGAGCGGCGTCGAGCCGGACAGGACGGCGTCGCCCATCTCGTCCAGGGCCGCGCGCACGTCGTACGGCGGAGCCAGCGGATCCGGCCCGTCGTGGTACTCCCGGTAGAAGTAGCTCACGTGCGGTACACCGTGCCGCCGTCGGTCTCGTCCTTGGACAGCCTGCGCATCAGGTAGAGCCCCTCCAGGGCGAACTCCAGCGCCGCGGCGGCGTGACCGGGCGATTCGTCGCCCTCGCCCATGCCGAGCCTGGTCATCATCTTCGACAGCCCCTCGACGCGGCCGATGCGGCGCAGCAGTTCGGGGGCGGGCACCAGATCGCCCGACTCGACCCGCGCGCCCTCGCCGAACCGGTCCAGCAGCGGCGTGAGGTCGGCCCCGCCGAGAGTGCCGCGGAAGGTCTCCGCGGTCGCGCGGCGCAGCAGGTGGGAGAGCACGTCGACCTCCCGCCCCTCCTCGCTGACCTCGAACTCCACCTTGCCGCGCAGCGTGTGGACCACGCCGGGCAGGTCGCACACCCGCGTGACCGGCCGTTCCTCCCCGGTCAGCGCGGCCCGCCGTACGGCGGACGCGGCCGCGGTCTCGGCCGCGGCGATCGAGAACCGCGCCGACACGCCTGAGCGGGAGTCGACGGCGGTCGACTCGCGGACGAGACGGGTGAACCTGGCGATCACCTCCACGAGGTGGTCGGGCAGGTCGGCGCCGAGCTCGTCGAGGTCGGCCTCCTGGCGGATCAGGACCAGCTCGTCCTCGATCGTCTGGGGGTAGTGCGTGCGGATCTCCGCGCCGAAGCGGTCCTTCAGCGGCGTGATGATCCGGCCGCGGTTGGTGTAGTCCTCGGGGTTGGCGCTGGCGACGAGCAGGACGTCCAGGGGGAGGCGGAGGTTGTAGCCGCGGACCTGGATGTCGCGCTCCTCCAGCACGTTCAGCAGCGCCACCTGGATGCGCTCGGCCAGGTCGGGCAGCTCGTTGACGGAGAAGACGCCCCTGTTGGTGCGGGGGACCAGGCCGTAGTGCACCGTCTCGGGGTCGCCGAGCGTGCGGCCCTCGGCGATCTTGATGGGGTCCACGTCGCCGATCAGGTCGCCGACTGAGGTGTCGGGGGTGGCCAGCTTCTCGCCGTACCGGTCCTCGCGGTGCTTCCAGGCGACCGGCAGGTCGTCGCCGTGGGCGGCGGCCAGCCGGCGGCACCGCACGCAGACCGGCGCGTACGGGTGGTCGTTGATCTCACAGCCCTTGACCACGGGCGACCACTCGTCGAGCAGGCCGGTGATGGTGCGGATCAGCCGGGTCTTGCCCTGGCCGCGCTCACCGAGGAGCACGAGGTCGTGCCCGGCGATCAGCGCCCTCTCCAGGTGCGGCAGGACGGTCTCGTCGAAGCCGACGATGCCGGGGAACCGGGGCTCGCCGGAACGCAGCCTGGCCAGCAGGTTCTCCCTGATCTCGGCCTTGACCGTCCGGTATCGATGTCCACTCTCGCGCAGTTCACGCAGAGTGCTGGGGGCAGGCGTGGGCGATTTGTGCACGGAGTCGAGCCTACGTCCCCGCCCGGTGATCCGGCAGCAGGGTCGCGTCATCCGGGCCGCGCGATCGGGCCGTAGGAGCGCGATTCGCCGGGCGTACCGCGCGTTGACCTCCGTTCAGTGGGGAGAATCGTGGAAACGACCGGCCGATGAGAAGCGGTCGCGCGAAAGAGAGGGCGAGACGATGGCGGTATTGACGAGCCGCTTCGCCGACGGTCTCGCCGTGGGCGCCAACCTGGAGGAGGCGGCCGAGACCGCCGTACGCCAGGCGTTGGCCGGCCTGTCGGGTCCGCCGGACCTGGTCTGTTTCTTCGTCTGCGGCGACGACCCCGACGACGTGGCCCGGGCGGGGCAGCGGGCGATGTCCGTCGCGTCCGGGGCCGACGTGATCGGGTGCAGCGCGACGGGCGTGATCGGCCACGGCCAGGGCGTGGAGCTCGCCCCGGCGGTCAGCGCGTGGGCCGCGTCCCTCGACGGGGCCAGGATCGACGCGTTCGCGCTGGAGACGCTGCGGACCGAGGACAGGTTCGTGGTCGTGGGGCTGCCCGAGCGGATCCCGGACGACCGGGTGGCGATCCTCCTGGCCGATCCCTACAGCTTCCCGACGGACGCCTTCGTCGAGCACTCCGACGAGGTGCTGGACGGTCTGCCGATCGTCGGCGGCCTGGCCAACGGACTGCAGGGCCGTGGCTCCGTCCGGCTGTTCGCCAACGGCGAGGTGCACGAGTCGGGCGCCATCGGGGTGGTCATCGGCGGCGAGGTGAACGTGAGCACGGTGGTGAGCCAGGGCTGCCGGCCGATAGGCCCGACCATGGTCGTCACCCGCGCCGAGGACAACGTGCTGCTCGAACTCGCCGGGCAGCCCGCCCTCGCCCGTCTTGAGGACATCGTGAGCGATCTCGACGAGGAGGACCGCGAACTCGTCGCCGCCGGCTTACAGATCGGCGTCGCCATGGACGAGTACGCCGAGCGCCACGAGCGGGGCGACTTCCTGATCCGGGGGGTCATCGGCATCGACCCCGAGCGGGAGGCGGTCGCCATCGGCGACGTGGTCGAGATCGGCAGGACCGTGCGGTTCCAGGTCAGGGACGCCGACGCGGCCGACGAGGACCTCTACGAACTTCTCGACGCCCATCTGCGCGACACCGGCAGGGCCGACGGCGCGCTGCTGTTCTCCTGCAACGGCCGCGGCTCCGGGATGTTCGACTCGGCCGACCACGACGCGCTGGCCGTACGCGAGACGCTGGGGCCGATCGGGGTCGCGGGGTTCTTCGCGGCCGGGGAGGTCGGGCCGGTCGCGGGGCACAACCACGTCCACGGGTTCACCGCCTCGCTGCTCGTCTTCTCCTCCGGCCCGTCCGGCGCGGGGAAGGGCGCGTGAGCGATCTCACCCTGGCCGTCGACATCGGCGGCACGAAGTTCGCGGCCGGGCTGGTGGAGCCGGACGGGCGGGTCGTGGCCGCGCAGCGGTCCGCGACGCCCCGGGGCGGCGACGCGGAGACCCTGTGGGAGACCCTGACCGGCCTGCTCGACCGGCTGGAACCGCCCCCGGGTGTGGCGGGCGTGGGGATCGGCTGCGGCGGCCCGATGACCTGGCCCGCCGGGGAGGTCTCCCCGCTCAACATGGGCGGCTGGCGCGGCTTCCCGCTGCGTGAGCGGCTCGCCGCCCGGTTCCCCGGCATACCGGTCCGCATCCACAACGACGCGATCTGCCTGGCCGTGGCCGAGCACTGGCGCGGCGCGGGGCGGGGGAGCGCGGCCATGCTCGGCATGGTCGTGTCGACCGGCGTCGGCGGCGGCCTGATCCTCGGCGGCAGGCTCATCGATGGCGGGACGGGCAACGCCGGTCATATCGGCCACGTCGTGGTCGACCCCGGAGGACCGCCGTGCGGCTGCGGCGGCAACGGCTGCCTGGAGGCGATCGCCCGGGGCCCCGGGCTCGCCGCCTGGGCGGTCGCCCAGGGCTGGTCACCCGGCCGCGCCGGTTCGCCCCAGGAGCCGGGCGGGGCTTCGGAGCCGGGCGGGGAGTCCTTCCGGCAGGACGAGGAGCCGTCCGGGCAGGGCGGGGAGCTCTACCGGGAGGAGGGGACGGCCACCGCGCGGCGCCTGGCCGCCGACGCGGCGGCGGGTGACCCGATCGCGCTGGCCGCGATGACGCGGGCCGGGCGGGCCCTCGGCGTCGCCATCGCCTCGGCCGTCAACCTCTGCGACCTCGATCTCGTGACCGTAGGCGGCGGGCTCAGCCAGGCCGGCGACCTGCTCTTCGGGCCGCTGGAGGAGGCGCTGCGCGAGCACACCCGGATGGGCTTCGCCGGGCGGGTGCGGGTCGTGCCCGCCGCGCTCGGCCAGGACGCCGGCCTCGTCGGCGCCGCCGCCCTGGTGATCGCGGGCGACCGGTACTGGTCACCCGGGCCGTGACGACGCGTTCCGCCCGCGCCCTCTCCGCACGCCGCCTCCCCCCGGAACCTGTGATGATGGGCGCATGGCTGTCCCACAGGTGACGTACGACGACGTCGTCGCCGCGCGCGAGATGCTGTCCGAGGTGGCGGCGCTGACGCCGGTGCTGCACTCGCGGGTGCTGTCCGAGACCGTCGGCGGCCCGGTCCACCTCAAGTGCGAGAACCTGCAGCGGGCCGGGTCGTTCAAGATCCGCGGCGCGTACGTGCGCATCGCGCGGCTGACCGCGGAGGAGCGGGCCCGGGGGGTGGTCGCGGCCAGCGCGGGCAACCACGCGCAGGGGGTGGCGCTCGCCTCGTCCCTGCTCGGGGCCAAGTCGGCCGTCTACATGCCCGAGGGCGCGCCGCTGCCGAAGGTGGAGGCCACCCGGGCGTACGGCGCGGACGTGGTGTTCGCCGGGCACACCGTGGACGAGGCGCTCCGGGCGGCCAGGGAGCACGCGGAGCGCACCGGGGCGGTGTTCATCCACCCGTTCGACCACCCCGACGTCGTCGCCGGGCAGGGCACGGTCGGCCTGGAGGTCCTGGACCAGCTCCCCGGCACGGCCACGATCGTGCTGCCGATCGGCGGCGGCGGCCTGGCGGCGGGCGTCGCGCTCGCGGTGAAGTCCCAGCGTCCGGGGATCAAGGTGGTGGGGGTGCAGGCGGAGCGGGCCGCCGCCTACCCCGACTCACTGGCCGCGGGCCACCCGGTGACGGTCGTGCCGACGTCCACGATGGCCGACGGCATCGCGGTCGGACAGCCGGGCGACCTGCCGTTCGAACTGATCCACTACCTCGTCGACAGCGTCGTGACCGTCTCGGAGGAGTCGCTGTCGCGGGCCCTGCTGCTCTGCCTCGAACGCTCGAAGCTGCTGGTGGAACCGGCCGGCGTGGCGGGGGTGGCCGCGCTGCTCGACCACCCCGAGGCGTTCGAGCCGCCGGTGGTCGCCGTGCTGTCCGGCGGGAACATCGACCCGCTGCTGCTGGCCCGGGTGCTGCGGCACGGCCTGGCGGCGGCCGGCCGCTACCTCGCCTTCCGCATCCGGCTGACCGACCGGCCCGGCGCGCTCGCCGTGCTGCTGGCCAGGCTGGCGGACCTCGGCGCCAACGTGCTCGACGTGGTCCACGAGCGGTTCGGCTCCCGGCTGCACCTCGACGAGGCCGAGGTCCTGCTGCAACTGGAGACCCGGGGGCCCGCGCACGGCGACGAGGTGATCGGCGCGCTGCGGCGGCACGGCTACCGGATCGACGCGGAGTACGGCCTCCAGGTGGGCGGCGAGGGAGTCGTCGCGGCCCTCAGGCCATGACCCGGCGGGTCAGGCGACCGGCGCCGGGCGCCCCGGCCGGAACAGCCAGGCGTCGAAGAGCGGCTTCAGGTTCTTCCCGGAGACGCGCTCGGCCAGCGCGAGGAACTCGGGCGTCGTGACGTTGCCGTACCGGTGCGCGGCGGTCCACTGCCTGATCAGCGGGAAGAACCTCTGATCGCCGATCTCCCGGCGCAGGGCGTGCAGCGCCATCGCGCCGCGCGTGTAGACCGCGGCGTTGAACAGGTCGTCGGCGCGGGCCACGCCCGGGGGATAGCTCCACATCGGGTCCGCCTCGTTCGCGTAGTAACGGCGGAAGGCCGCGTCCGCGGTGCCCTGGCCGCTGTGCTCCGCCCAGAGCCACTCGGCGTACGTCGCGAAGCCCTCGTTCAGCCACAGATCACGCCAGCGGCTGACGCTCAGGCTGTCGCCGAACCACTGGTGGGCCAGTTCGTGGGCGATTATGGCGGGCTCGGGCGAGAAACCGCCGTAGATCGGCTTGGTCTGGTTCTCCAGCGCGTACCCCACCGCGTGGTCGTCGATCACCCCGCCCGTGGAGGAGAACGGGTACGGCCCGAAGACGCTCGACCAGTAGTCGGTGATCTTCCCCGTCTGGGCGATCAGGGTGTCGAGCGAGCCGCGGAACGAGTCGGCGACGGCGGCGTAGATCGGCAGCCCTCCGTCGCTCGTGCCGGTGCGCACCTGGAACTTCCCGGTGGTCATCGTGGCGAGGTAGCTCGCCATCGGGTGCTTCTCGCGCCACACGAACGTGGTCTTGCCCGCCGTGGTCCGCGGCGTTCCGGACATCTCGCCGTTGGCGATCGCGGTCAGTCCCGCGGGCACGGTGATCTGGAAGTCGTACGTCGCCTTGTCGGCGGGGTGGTCGTTGGAGGGGAACCACGTCTTGGCGCCGTCCGGCTCGCAGGTGACGAAGGCGCCGTCCGGCGTGGCGATGAAGCCGTACTCGCCGAGGCCGGCCGACCGCAGCGACCGGGGCACGCCGGAGTAGTCGATCATGACCGCGAATTTCCCGCCGTCGGCGATCCGCCCGGCCGGTGTCACGACGAGTTCGTCGTCCCGCCGGCTGAACGCGGCCGCCGCGCCGTCCACCGTCACCCGGCTCACCGTGAGCCCGTGCAGGTCGAGGTCGAACGACGTCAGGTCCTGCGTGGCCTTCGCCCGGATCGTCGTGCTGCCCGCGAGGTTCCGCGACGCCGGGTCGTAGGACAGCTTGAGGTCGTAGTGCTCGACGTCGTAGCCGCCGTTGCCGCCGCCGGGGAAGTCGGGGTCCCCGATCCCGGGGGCGCCCGTCGTGCTTCCCGTACCGGCCGTGCTTCCCGTGCTTCCCGTGCTCGCCGTCGGAGCGGTGACGCCGGCCGTGGTGCCGGGCGAGGCCGAGGCGGCGGCGCTCTGGGACGGCGCGCAGGCCGTGGCGGTCGCGACGGCCACGGCGCAGACGACCGCCGGAACGGCCGGGATGACTGGGAAACGGTTCAGCGGCATAGAGTCGCCACTCTACGCGAGGCGACGGCGTGCTCCGTATCGCCACGTCAGGGTGTCTCCCCTGCTCAGAGGGGGTTCAGGCGTCGACGACGAGGGTCCGGGCGGCCTTGTCGTGCAGGGCCTGCTTCCTGGGGTCGAACAGGATCCAGGCGAGGTCGACCAGCCCCAGGCAGCAGAGCGAGCCGAGCACGGTCATCACCGCCTGCCGCAGCGCGACCGGCCCGACACCGGCCGGCTCCCCGCTCTCCCGGACGACGCGCATGCCGAACAGCCGTTTCCCCACGGTCTGCCCGTTCCAGTACGACTGGAGCAGCCAGTAGTAGAGGAAGCCGATCACCGCGACGAGGAAGCCGTCACCGGCCGGGACCCTTGTCACCGCGCCCGCCACGTCGTCGTACACGGCCCTCCAGTCGTCCCAGGTGACCGGTGTCGTGATCAGCGAGACGATCACGGCGTCCACGATCCCGGCGAACAGCCGCCGCCACCGCCCGGCGAGCCGCGGCGCCGTCTGCCCGAACGGAGGGGGCGTCCAGGGAGTCCTCGGCTCCTCGTACGGGCTTCCCGGAGGCGGCGGTGTTCCCATGGCTGAATGGTCACCCCGCCGCCCTTCGGGCAAAGCCCGGCACGCGCAAAGTGTGCGTTAGAGGGTGCCCCGGCGCTCCTGCTCGCGCTCGATGGCCTCGAAGAGGGCCTTGAAGTTGCCCTTGCCGAAGCCGAGGGAGCCGTGCCGCTCGATGAGCTCGTAGAACACGGTCGGGCGGTCCAGGACGGGCTTGGTGAAGATCTGCAGCAGGTAGCCGTCCTCGTCGCGGTCCACCAGGATGCGGCGCTTCTTCAGCTCCTCGACCGGCACGCGGACCTCGCCGATGCGGGAGCGCAGTTCCGGGTCGTCGTAGTAGGAGTCGGGCGTGTCGAGGAACTCGACGCCCGCCGCCCGCATCGCGTCCACCGTCGCGACGATGTCGTTGGTGGCCAGCGCGACGTGCTGCACGCCCGGACCGCCGTAGAACTCCAGGAACTCCTCGATCTGGGACTTCTTCTTGCCCTCTGCGGGCTCGTTCAGGGGGAACTTGACCTTGCGGGTGCCGTCCGCGACGACCTTGGACATCAGCGCCGAGTACTCGGTCGCGATGTCGTCGCCGATGAACTCCGCCATCTTGGTGAAGCCCATGACCTTCTCGTAGAACCCGACCCACTCCTCCATGTGCTCGACGTTGCCGACGCAGTGGTCGACCGCCTGGAAGAACCGGCCGTTCTTCACCGCGGGCGGCGCGACGATCGGCTCGGCCGCGACGTATCCGGGCAGGTACGGGCCGGTGTAGTTGGCCCGGTCGACCAGCGTGTGCCGGGTCTCGCCGTACGTCGCGATCGCCGCGACCACGACCTTGCCGTGCTCGTCCTCCACGACGTGGGGCTCCGCCAGCCCCCGGGCGCCCTGTCCCAGGGCGTACCGGTAGGCCGCCTCCACGTCCGGCACGTCCAGCGCGAGGTCGACGACGCCGTCGCCGTGGTCGGCCACGTGCCGCGCGAGTGGCGTTCCCGCCCGTACGGCCCCGCGCAGCTCGAAGCGCGCCGAACCCGAGACGAGGACGTACGCCACCTCGTCGCGGCTGCCGGTCTCCGGCCCCCGGTAGGCCACCAGGCGCATCCCGAAGGCGGTCGAGTAGTAGTGGGCGGCCTGCTTCGCGTTGCCGACCGCGAAAACCACCGCGTCCATGCCGTGAACCGGAAAGACATCGTTCATGTGACAACTGTCGGTTGGCATGGCCAATTTGTGCAACAGTGAGTTGATTCGGTGGACAATTTGCTCAGTCTCCATGCTACGGAAGGGGAAACGGTTATGACGATTGACCACCTCGACGCCCGGCTCGTCGCCCTGCTGGCCGCCGAGCCCAGGATCGGCGTGCTGGAGTGCTCCCGCAGGCTCGACGTCGCCCGGGGGACGGTGCAGGCCCGGCTCGACCGGATGGCCGCGAAGGGGGTCATCACCGGCTACGGCCCGGACATCGATCCGGCCGCGCTCGGCTTCGACGTGACCGCGTTCGTGACGTTGCACATCAGGCAGGTCGCGGGGCACGTGCCGGTGGCCGACCAGCTCGCGCTCGTGCCCGAGGTCCTGGAGGTCCACACGATCACCGGCGGGGGAGACATGCTCTGCCGGGTGGTCGCCCGGAGCAACGCCGACCTCCAGCGCGTCATCGACCTGATCGTGGACGTGCAGGGGGTCGTGCGGACCGAGTCGGTGATCGCGCTCGACACGCCGGTGCCGTACCGGACCCTTCCCCTCGTACGGGCGGCGGGCGGCTGATCAGGCCACCGGGCCATGTTGGCGTGGTTTATCCACAGGTGCTTGTCCGCGGGGCATCTTTTCCACAGAGGTGACAGGGAGTGCGGAACCATCGTGGGCCATCGTTTACCGTGGTTGCATTCGCCCAGCTCACAGGGCCACAAGCGGGCGTATCGGGGGTATCGGACTTATCGGGGGTCGCAGGGTGGACAACACCGGGGAGGGCCCGATCGGGGAGGGCTCGGCCGAGAGGGACGCCGGCGACGGGGCGGGCAGGCCGGAACGCCGCCGCCGGCGGCGACGGCTGCCGCGTGTCCTGCTCGCCTGCCTCGTCACCTCGATCGCCGGACTGGTCGTGTTCCTCGCCGTCGTGTGGGCGCTGACCCCGATCCCGGGCGGCACCCAGGAGCTGGCGACGGCCCAGGGGTCGGTGATCTACTACCGGGACGGCAGGACCGTCCTCGCCACCGAGGGCGTGAACCGCAAGAACGTGCCGCTCGCCCGGGTTCCCAAGGCGGTCAGGGACGCCGTGATCGCCGCCGAGAACCGCACCTTCTACCGGGACCAGGGCGTCTCCATGTCGGGCACGGCGCGCGCCCTCTGGTCGACGGTCACCGGACGCCAGCTTCAGGGCGGCTCCACGATCACCCAGCAGATGGTCCGCAACTACTACAGCGGCCTCGGCCAGGAACGCTCCGTCGGGCGCAAGCTCAAGGAGATCATGATCGCGCTCAAGGTGGATCGCTCCAAGCCGAAGGACTGGGTGCTGGAGCGCTACCTCAACACGATCTACTTCGGCCGCGGGGCGTACGGCATCCAGGCCGCCGCCCGCGCCTACTTCGACAAGGACGTGCAGAACCTCACGGTGGCCGAGGGGGCCTATCTCGCGGCCGTGATCCAGCAGCCCACCCGGTTCGCCGATCCCACCGGCCCCGCGCTCGACGCGGTCCGGGCGAGGTGGGCGTCGGTGATCCAGGGCATGCGCGAGATCGGCGCGATCGGCCGCGAGGAGGCCGGGTCGCAGACGTTCCCGGCGCTCGCCCGGCAGCGGCCGCCGCTGTCCCTGGGCGGCCAGAACGGCTACATGCTCGCGCAGGTGCGGGCCGAACTGAACCGGCTGGGCTTCACCGACGAGGACATCAACCACGGCGGCCTGAAGGTCACCACGACGTTCGACAAGAAGCTCATGTCCCTCGCCGCCGAGGCGGTCAGGTCGGTGCTGCCCGAAGGCACCCCCAAGAAGGTGCGCACCGGCCTCGCGGCCGTCGATCCCGGCACCGGGGAGGTCGTCGCCTTCTACGGCGGGCGCTACGAGACCAACCAGTACGACAACGCCTTCTCCGCCAAGGTCCAGGCCGGTTCGACCTTCAAGCCCTACACGCTGGCCGCGGCGCTCGAAGCCGGGTACGGGCTCGACACCCTGGTGAACGGCAACTCGCCCGTCACCATCGGAGCCGCGAGCATCCCCAACTCCGGCGGCAGGTCCTACGGCCCGGCGATCCCGCTGGTCCAGGCCACGCAGTATTCGGTCAACACCGCCTTCGTCGATCTCGGGCAGCGGATCGGCCTCGACAAGGTCGTCGCGGCGGCCCGGGCGGCAGGCATCCCCGAAGCGCAACTCGCCCCGCACTCGGGGGCCGCCACGCTCCCGCTCGGGGTGGCGTCGGTGAGCGCCGTGCAGCAGGCCTCGGGGTTCGCCACCTTCGCCGCCGGGGGGATTCACCGCGAGGCCCACGTGATCAGGTCCGTCACCGACGGCACCGGGCTGGTCCGGACCTTCTCGCGGCCCGGCGCCCGGGCCTTCAGCGAGAACACGGCCGCCGACACGACGTACGCGCTGGAGCAGGTCGTGCTGAACGGCACCGGCACGGCCGCGCGGCTGTGGGACCGGCCGGTCGCGGGCAAGACCGGCACGACGGACGAGTCGGCCGCCGTCTGGTTCTCCGGATACGTCCCGCAACTGGCGGTCGCCGTCGACATGTTCCGCGACGACAACAAGCCGGTGACCGTCCCCGGATACGGCGAGTTGTACGGCGGCACGCTTCCGGCGGAGATCTGGAAGACCTTCGTGGGCACCGCGATGGAGGGCAAGCCGGTGAAGGAGTTCCCCGAGCCGGTCACGTGGAATCCCTACTACTCCTGGGACTACGGCAGGCCCACGCCCCGGCCGAGCGGCGATCCCAACGTCATCCCGAACGACCCTTCGGGCACCTTCCCGCCGTACGCGCCGGGGGCGCCGGGGCTGCCTCCCGGCGCGCCCGGAGACGTGGAGCAGCCCGGCGGCGCCGGCCAGGAGGGCGCGGGTCAGGACGGCGGCGGCCCGCGGGGCGGCGCCGACAACTTCGCCCCGGACCTTCGCCCGAACGGTTTCGATCCCAGCGATCCGGGCCGGTCCGACGACGCGGGGGCCGCGCCGGGCGGGCCCGTCACCGGGCGGAACGCCCCCGCCTCCGGCGGCGCCGACCGCACGGGCACGGACCGCACGGGCACGGGCGCCGGCACGGGCGGAAGAAGGAGCGCCGGCGACGCCCCGGCGGGCCTGCTGCCCTAATCGCCGGAAGATCTGCCCGGACGGAGCGATGTCCGGGTACGGGCGAAGACGACCCCCCGACGACCCCCGGGGTGAGGCGACGCCGCGAGATGCCGCGCCGGGCGACCTGACGGAGACGATCGCCGGGGGTCGGCCCCGTGTCAGTTCGCCAGTTCGGCCCGCAGTTCGGCGGGAGTGGTCACCGGCGCCCGGCAGGTGAAGCGGCGGCACACGTAGGCGGCGGGCGAACCGCCGACCATGCCGCGTCCCTCCAGCAGCGGCACGTCCACAGCTCCGTCATCCACAGCTCCGCCGTCCACTGATCCGCTGCCGGCGGATCCGTCGCCGAGCGCGACCACCAGGCCCGGCGCGCCGGACAGGAGGGCCGCCCGGTGCAGCGCGCGGGTGCGGGGGTCGCCGGACGGGCCGACGATCGCCACCTCCACCGGCCCGCGCAGGGCCGCCTCCGCCACGGCGAGACCCCATCCCGCGAAGCGGGCGTACCGCCCGGCCAGCGTGGAGACCGCGCCCAGCGCCGCCTCGGCCGCCTCCCGATGCCGGGCCGAACCGGTCAGCGCCGCGTACGACAGCAGTGCGCCCGCCGCCGCGAAGCGCCCGGACGGCGTGGCGTTGTCGGTGGGGTCGGCGGGTCGCTGGAACAGCCGTTCGCCGTCGTCCGGGGCGTCGTAGAACCCTCCGGAGCCGTCGGGGAACCGGGTCAGGACGGTCTCCAGCAGGTCGCCGGCCCGGTGGAACCAGCGGCTCTCGCCGGTGACGCCATAGAGGGCGATGAACCCTTCCGCCGTGTTCGCGTAGTCCTCCAGCATGCCGGCGTTGGTCCCCGCCCGGCCGTCGCGTGAGGTGCGCAGCAGCCGGGCCGGGCCGCGGGCCACCGTGTGCAGGTCGTCGAGCAGCACGGCCGCCTCCCGCGCGGCGTCCACCAGCACGGGCCGCTCGAACAGCGCGCCCGCCTCGGCCAGGGCGGCGATCACCAGCCCGTTCCACGAGGCCACGATCTTGTCGTCCCGTCCCGGCCGCGGGCGCCGTTCCCGCGCGGCCCGCAAGGCCGTACGGATTCGGTCGAACCGCTCCGGGTCGTCGGGGTCGGCCAGAAGCTGGAGCACGGACGTGCCGTGCTCGAACGTGCCCGTGACCTCGAACACCGAGGCCGCCCAGGCGCCGTCGTCCTCCCCGAGGACCTCGCGAAGCTGCTCGGGAGTCCAGACGTAGAACAGGCCCTCGCCGTGGGCGCCGTCCGGTCCCTCGCTGTCGGCGTCGAGGGCCGAGGCGAAACCGCCCTCCGGGGTGCGCATCTCCCGCAGCAGCCATTCGGCGGTCTCCAGGGCCACCCGCCTGGCGAGGACCGAGCCCGTCGCACGCCACCAGTGGGCGTAGACCCGCAGCAGCAGCGCGTTGTCGTAGAGCATCTTCTCGAAGTGCGGCACGACCCAGTCGGCGTCGACGGAGTAGCGGGCGAAACCGCCGCCGATCTGGTCGTACATGCCGCCCCTGGCCATGGCCTCCATGGTCGCCTCGGCCATGGACACCGCCTCGGGCGTGCCGTGCCGCAGCAGGAACTCCAGGGCCATGGACGGCGGGAACTTCGGCGCCCCGTCGAAGCCGCCCCGCCGCTCGTCGAAGCCCTCCGCGAGATTCCGTACGGCGAGGGCGAGCGTGCCGGCGTCCGGCAGCGGGCCCGACGGCACCCCGGTCCGCTCGCCGAGTGCCTCCACCACCTTCGCGCCCTGGGTCAGCACGCCCTCCCGGTCCTGCCGCCAGGCCTCCGAGACGGCCTGCAGCAACCGGTGGAGGTGCGGCCGGGGAAAGTAGGTCCCGGCGTAGAACGGATGGCCCTCCGGCGTGGCGAACACCGTCATCGGCCAGCCGCCCTGCCCGGTCATCGCCTGGACGGCGCCCATGTAGACGGCGTCCACGTCGGGGCGTTCCTCGCGGTCGACCTTCACGTTGACGAACAGGTCGTTCATCTGCCGCGC
This sequence comes from Microbispora sp. H10949, assembly GCF_014161435.1. Lineage (NCBI taxonomy): Bacteria > Bacillati > Actinomycetota > Actinomycetes > Streptosporangiales > Streptosporangiaceae > Microbispora > Microbispora sp. H10949. Next base: position 225,224 of record NZ_JABBWZ010000013.1, read on the forward strand.
GGTGGCCTCGTCCTCGAACGACTCGTGGGCCATGACATGGCACCAGTGACACGCCGAGTAGCCGACGCTGATCAGCAGGGGGACGTCGCGCCTGTGCGCCTCCGCGAACGCCTCCTCGCCCCACGGAAACCAGTCCACCGGGTTGTCCACGTGTTGCAGGAGGTAAGGAGAGGTCTCGCCGCCCAGCCGGTTCATACGGCCAGCCTCTCACACGCTCAGATGCGCGATCCCTCGTCTTCCGGCCAGGGCGGACGGGCTCCCGGGGCGTTCGCCGCGTCCGGGGGAAAGGTCCGGTGGGAACGCGCGGGGAGAACGTGGGGATGTGTTCGGGCGCGTCCGGGCGTAGGCTCACAGGACGTGGGCTTGGATCTGGACTTCGCGGTCAGGCACTCGGGGCGCCCGGCGGCCGCCATGACGCGGCGGGACGTCGCCCGGGTGCTGCTGGCCGTGCCGTCGGGGCAGGCCCTGGTCGCCCTTCCCGACCTGCGGCGGCAGCTGTTCGCCGTGGGCAATCCGCTGTCGGTCACGTTCTGGGAGTCCGCCAAGGCGGTGCTGACCAGCATCGAGTCGGGCGTGGCCACGGTGGGCGAGGTGCAGCGCTGGCTGGAGTCCAGCGGCACCGAGCCGATCATGCTCACCCGCAGCTACTTCCTGTGGCCCGAGGAGAGCGAGCGCGGCCCGGTGGCCACCGAGATGTACGAGCGGCTGGTCGAGTTCCTGGAGGAGCGCCTGGCGGCGGGGGAGATCGACGCGGACGCGCTGGCCGCCGGGGACGCCGGGGCCCGTCACGCCTACGAGGAACTCCAGGAACGCTGGCTCGGCACGCCGCTCCCCGACGGCCGGGTGCCCAACGTCGTGGTCAACGACGAGCAGGACAAGGAGCTGTACGCCGCCTGGGACGAGGAGGAGGCCTTCGCGCTGAGCGAGCTGCGGCGGGTGCTCGACGACCTGCCCGAGCCGCCCTTCCCCGAGGCCGACCTCCGTATGGCCGCCCGCCGGTTGCGCGTCACGCTGGGCCGGCCCGGCTACCCCGGCAACGTGCTGCGCGCGTGCGCCGGCCTGGAGGAGGGCGACCTGCCGGAACGGGACGAGGACCTGTGGCTCACGGTCGCCGCCGGGATCGCCGCGCCGATCTCCGACCTCCCGGACGAGGAGGACGCGGCCCGGTTCTTCGACATGGAGGGCGATCTCAGCCACGAGGACTCGATACTGGCCTCGCTGTGCGCCATCCACCACGCCGACTGGCTCGCCTCGGTGATCACTCTGGTCCGGTACGGCCCCGGCGTGCTCGCCTCACCCGAGCGGATCGCCCGGTTCATCGCCGACTCCGAGGACGTCGACGTCGACCCGGACGAGCCGGAGGACCTGGAGGCGACGGAGATGCTGTTCACGGCGGTCACCCCGCTGTGGGCGCATCTCGGCATCGTGGACCGGGCGGAGGTGCTGACCCCGCTCGGCTGGTGGGGCCTGCCCAAGGCGCTGGAGCGCGCCTGGTCCTCCGGCCCCGCCCTGCCGGACTGACGGGTTCACCCGGCGGCGTCGACCAGGTTCCGGTAGTCGTCGTCCACCAGGTCGCGGTACTCCGGATTCCGCTGGATGTACCAGGCCACGAACGAGCACAGGGGCACGACGCGCAGCCCCGCCGTACGCGCGCCGTCGAGGGCGGCGCCCACCAGATGGCCGCCCAGCCCCCGGCCCTCGTACTCGCCGCGGACCTCGGTGTGCGTGAAGACCATCGCCCCGTCCCGCATCCGGTACTGCGCGAACCCGGCGACCATCCCGTCGACCAGGATCTCGTAGCGCGACGCGGCCGGGTCGGCGACGACCTCGACGGCCGCGCTCACGCGTCCGGTCCGTTCCCGTGGCGGTCGTCCTCGCGGCGGTCGTCCGGCACCTGGATCTTCCTCATCTGCTTGTTCATGTTCTTCAGCAGGAGGAACAGGGCGACGGCGATCGCGGCGACGACGAGGAAGCCCAGGAGACCAGGCCCGTAGGTGTTTGCGTCCACCCGTCCAGCTTACGAGCGGGCAGGGGCGGCCTCCGCGTGGATCCCCGTGAACAGGTCGTCCTCGGGCAGCGTGGTGTCCACCAGCGACCGCGCGAGGTGGTAGTCCTCGGTCGGCCAGATCTCCTCCTGGAGATCCCTCGGGCAGACGAACCAGAAGCCGTCGGGGTCGACCTGGGTGGCGTGTGCGAGCAGGGCGAGGTCGCGAAGCTCGAAGTACTCCCCGCACGGAACCCTGGTCGTGACCTCCCACTTCTCCGGGCGGTCCTCCCACCGGGCGATCCAGTCGGCGTACGGCGAGCCGATGCCGCGCTCGGTCATCGCGTTGTGCAGCGCCTCGAACCGCTCCCTGGTGAAGCCCATGTGGTAGTAGAGCTTCAGTGGCTGCCACGGCTCCCCGGTGCCCGGGTAGCGGTCGGGGTCGCCCGCCGCCTCGAACGCCTCGACCGACACCCGGTTGGTCATGATGTGGTCCGGGTGCGGGTAGCCGCCGTTGTCGTCGTACGTGAGGATCACGTGCGGCCGGAACTCCCGCACGGCGGCGACGAGTGGCGCCGAGGCCGCCTCCAGCGACTGCAGCGCGAAGCAGCCCTCCGGCAGCGGCTCGTTCTCGTCCTCCGGCAGCCCGGAGTCCACGAACCCGAGGAAGCGCTGCCGCACGCCGAGGATCTCGCGGGCCTTCTCCATCTCCTGCCGGCGCACCTCGCCCATGTTCTCGAGGATGTCGGGCCGGTCCATCTTGGGGTTGAGGATCGAGCCGCGTTCACCGCCCGTACAGGTGACGACGAGGACCTCCGCGCCCTCCGCGACGTAGCGGGCCATCGTGGCGGCACCCTTGCTCGACTCGTCGTCGGGGTGCGCGTGCACGGCCATCAGCCTCAACGGTGCGCTCACGGCTCTCCTCATGGTGTCCTCTGGCTGTCAAAGAGGTTAGCTTCTATGTGACCGTGCGTACCGGACCGGCATGGCCCGCGCCGGCACGGTCCCCTGTGCGGACGATCGTCTCGCACAACACCGACAAACCTCAGGGAGATTCCGCGATGCCCACCGATGAGGCCGGCGGCGGGGGGACACGCCCGGTGCTCGGCACGCCGGACGACTTCGCGCCACGCCCGGCGCGGCCCGGCCGGCTCGTGCCGTACGTCGTGATGGCGCTGGTCGTGGCGCTGATCGCGGGCGGCTGGGGCTACGTCCTGCTCCGCGCGAACGGGAACCCGGCCGTCAGCGCCCAGGTGATCACATTCGACGCGAGCGCTCCGGACTCCGCCGTAATAACGTTCACCGTGCACAAGCCCGCGGGCCGGGCGGCGACGTGCCGGATCCAGGCGCTCGACACCAGGCACCTGGAGGTCGGGAGCCGCGAGGTGGACCTTCCGCGGGGCCGGTCGGACCTGGAGTTCACCGAGCGGGTGAGGACGAGCGCGCAGGCCACAGCGGTACATGTCGACTACTGCGATCTCGTATAGTGGAATCTTTGGGGAAGCGTTCGAAGGCGTTAACTCGTTAGCCTTTCGAGTCACTTACGGAAACAAGGAGAGCCCGTGGCCGTCTCCCAGAACGACAACGTCACCTGGCTGACGCAAGAGGCGTACGACCGCCTCAAGGAGGAGTACGAGTACCTTTCGGGCCCGGGTCGCACGGACATCGCCAAGAAGATCGAAGCCGCCCGGGAAGAGGGTGACCTCAGGGAGAACGGTGGCTACCACGCCGCCAAGGACGAGCAGGGCAAGATGGAGGCCCGCATCTTCCACCTCCGGCAGATCCTGGACAGCGCCAGGGTCGGTGAGGCTCCCCGCGCCGAAGGCATCGTCGGACCCGGCATGACCGTGACGGTCCGCTTCGACGGCGACGACGAGGAGGTCACCTTCCTGCTGGCCTCCCGCGAGGAGAGCGGCGCTCCGATCGACGTCTACTCGCCGAACTCTCCCCTCGGGTCCGCCATCAACGGCAAGAAGGTCGGCGAGCAGGCGACCTACACGATGCCCAACGGCAGGCAGAACACCGTCGAGATCCTCGAGGCCGTGCCGTACGTCGGCAACTAGGGGCCGCGACCCAGGGGCCTTGTCCCTTTTCGCCCCGGCCGGGAATTCTGCAATCGATTGCGCTATTCCCGGCCGTACGGCAATCTCGTCGTGGAACGAAGCATTCGCTGCGGAAGGGGTGAGATCGTGCTCGAACGCCGAGCGCGCTTATCCACCCGTGTCCGCAGGAAGCTCGCCGTAGCGGTCTTCGAGGCGCGTCAGGACCTGGCGTACCGGCCGCGGCTTCCCCGGCGCGACCTCGGACGGCACAGCCTCACCCGGCGGGCCGCCGGGCTGCGCAGGACGGTCCCCTTCATCGCCGTGCTGCTCGTGTGCGTGCTGGCGGCCGACGTCCTCGCGCTCGGCGAACTCACGTCCGGCACCGCGAACCCCGATGCGACCGCGGGGGTCTCCCAGCGGCGTACGGCCCACGGCTACGTGGCGGCGGCGCGGCAGGACCGCGCCGGGACGGCCCCCGCAACGGCTCAGAACCCGGCGGCGGGCCCGCCGGAGAGCCCGTCGGCGCAGGTGGCGCCGCTGGGGCGCCTGATCCGCCCGCACCTGTTCGTGGTGGCCGACCAGCCGCTGCCCGCCGAACTGGTCGAGAAGGTGCGCCGGGTCAAGGGCGTCGCGGACGCCGAGGTGACCGGCGCCGCCGACGTGACCGTGGACGGCAAGCGCGTGCAGACGATGGGCGTCGACCCGTCCACGTTCCGCGCGTACACGCCGAAGGTGACGGCCGCCACCGACGGGCTGTGGCGCAACATCGCGGCCGGGGACATGGCGGTCTCGTTCGAACTCGGCCACGACGGCGGGGTCAAGCTCGGGTCCGTCGTCGAGGGCGGCGGCAGGCGCCTGCGCATCGGCGCGTACGCCACGGTCGGGATGGGCTCGATCGCCGCGATCGTCTCGAAGAACACGGCGGCGGCGCTCGGCGTCCCGGACGGCAACGCCCTCGTCGTGAGCGCGCCGAAGGTCGACTCGGCCAAACTCCGCCGGAGCCTGCTGAAGATCCTGCCCAAGGGCAGCCAGGTCGCCACGATCAACCCCGTGGTGGTCACGCCCAAGGGGCGCACCGTGTGGCCGTCGACCGCGTTCATGTCCGCCGACCAGCTCAAGGTGGCGCTGGAGGCGGCCGTCGGCAAGCTCGGCCGGCCGTACGTCTGGGGCGCCGAGGGGCCGGACAGCTTCGACTGCTCCGGGCTCGTGCAGTGGGCGTACGCGCAGGCGGGCGTGCGGATGCCGCGGGTGACGTACCAGCAGTGGGTCACCGGGCCGCAGGTGCCGCTGTCGCAGGCACAGCCGGGCGACCTGCTGTTCTGGCGCAACGATCCCACCAACCCCGGCTACATCTCGCACGTCGCCATCTACTGGGGCAACGGGAAGATGCTGCACGCCCCGCACACCGGCGACGTCGTGAAGATCGCGGACGTCTACACGAAGAACCTCGCCGGAGTCGTCCGGGTCAGCCCTCAGGTCTCCGCCCGGGTCCGCTGACCCCGTCGGCCGCGAGGCCGTCCATCACGAGCGAGAACAGGTGGTCCCGCCGGGCGGCGAGGGACGGCGCCTGTTCGGCGATCCAGCCGACGGCGTTCACCAAGGCGAACAGGTCGATCCTCGTGACGTCCGGCCGGATGCGGCCGTCGTCCTGGGCACGCCGCAGCAGCCGTCCCGCGGCCTCCCGCATCGCCGCGCACGATGCGTGCAGGGGAGAGCTCTCGTCGCCGATCGTGGTCATCATCGAGGCGGACAGGCCGCGGTAGGCGGCCGCTCCGTCGACGAACTCCCGCAGCCACTCCAGCAGCGCCGCGTGCGGGTCGCCGCCGCCGGCCAGTTCTCCCGCCCTGGCCGCGAGGTGGTCGAACCGCTGCCGCAGCAACGCCTCCAGGAGGGCCTCCCTGGTGGGGAAGTGCCGGTAGAGGGTGCCCATGCCGACCTCGGCACGGCGCGCGATGTCACGCAGCGACGCCTGCGTCCCCTGCTCCTCCACGACGATCCTGGCGACCTCCAGGATGCGCCCGTGGTTGCGCCGCGCGTCCGCGCGCTGCTGCCGGTCCGTCATGCGTCGATCCTCGCACCCCGGCATCTGGGCCGTTGACATACGGAGCAGCGCTCCGCTTATTATCTGGAGCACCGCTCCGAATCGTCCCTCCAGGAGGATCGATGCCCGCGATGAAGGCCGTCCGCATGCACCGGATCGGCGAACCCGGCGTTCTGACGGTGGAGGAGCTTCCCCGCCCCGAGCCGGGGCCCGGAGACGTGCTCGTCCGCGTCCACGCGGCCGGCGTGAACCCGCCCGACTGGTACGCCCGCCGGGGCTTCGCCGGCATCCCCGAGGACATCCGGCCCACGCTCCCTCTGCCGTACACGCCGGGCTCGGACGTCTCCGGGACGGTCGCCGCCGTGGGCCACGGCGTCACCGAGTGGCGGGAGGGCGACGAGGTGTTCGGCCTCGTGCGCTTCCCCTCCCTGGAGAACGGGGGGAAGGGCTATGCCGAGTACACGACCTCGCCCGCGTCGCACCTGGCGCGCAAGCCGGCCTCGCTCAGCCACGTAGAGGCGGCCGGCGTGCCGATGGCGGGGCTCACCGCCTACCAGTTCATCGTCGATCACATCAAGCTCGACGAGGGCCGCAGGGTGCTGGTGAACGGCGCCGCCGGCGGGGTCGGCCACTTCGCGGTCCAGCTCGCCAAGATCAAGGGCGCGTACGTGATCGGGGTCGCCTCGGGACGGCACGAGACGTTCCTGCGCGAGCTGGGGGTGGACGAGTTCCTCGACTACACCACCACGCGGGTGGAGGACGAGGTGCGGGACGTGGACGTCCTCATCGACACCGTGGGCGGGCCGGACGCCCACCGGTTCCTGCCGGTGCTGCGGCGCGGGGGCGTGATCAGCCCGATCTTCTACGCCGAGTACCACCAGGAGCGGGCGGCCGACCTGGGCATCTCCTTCCGGCGCGGCCAGGTCCACTCGGACGGCGGGCAGCTGGCCGAGCTGGCACGACTGCTGGAAGAGGGCCGGCTGCGCGTGGGCGTCGACTCGGTCTTCCCGCTCGCCGAGGCCGCGAAGGCGCACGAACGGGCGGAGCGCGGGCACATCCAGGGGAAGATCGTCCTGCGGGTGGCGCCCGATCAGACCGGCAGGCCGGCCTCCAGGTAGCCGAGCGCCTCGTCGATCAGGACGAGCAGCGGCGTCCTGCCGTCCTGCTCCACCCAGCCGAACAGGGCCGTGAGGATGACTCCCAGGACCGCCCCAGCGAGCGTCCGTACGGCGGGGCCGCGCGGATCGCGGCCGGAGCGTTCCGCCATGGCCGCCGCGAGCAGCTCGATCGTGGCGAACAGTCCCTCCACGGTCCGCGCCCGCAGGGCGGGCACGGAGGTGGTGAGCTTGATCCGGGCGAGCATCTGGTCCAGCTCCTCCGGGCCGATCGACTCGAAGGCGGTGCGGAACGCGGCGCGCAGGGCGGTCAGCGGGGGCAGGTCCGGCGGCTGGGCCCTGATGGCCTCCAGCAGCATCGGATCGTAGTCGTCCTGGATGACCACGTCTTCCTTGGTGGGGAAGTACCGGAAGAACGTACTGGGGGAGACCTCCGCGGCCTCCGCGATCTGCTCGACCGTCGTGGCCTCGTAGCCCTGTTCGGCGAACAGCCGCAGGGCCTCCTCCTGGATGGTCCGGCGGGTCTTGGCCTTCTTGCGCTCGCGCAGGCTCGTGACAGCGCTGGTGGAGGCGGCGGAGTTCCGGTCAGCGCGCTGTGGTGAGCTCATGACCCGATTCTGCCGTCTTTCCGCTCCTGGCCGTGTTCCCCGGCAGGAAGACGGCCACCAGGACGGCGGCGGCCGCGGACGCGCCCCCGCACAGCAGCAGGACCAGGTCCATGCCGTCGACGAACGCCTCGCGGGCGGCCCGCAGCAGCGCCGCGTCGCCCGTACGGACGGCCAGGGCCACGGCGGTGGTGATCGAGTCGTCCGCCGCCCGCGGGGCCCCGGCGGGCAGCCCGGAGGCATACGCCGCGGAGAGCACGCTGCCCAGGCCGGCCACGCCCAGCGCGCCGCCGACCTGCCGGACGGTCTGCAGGGTCGCCGAGCCCGAGCCCGAGCGCTCCTGCGGCAGCAGGGCGAGCACGCCGTCCATGGCGGGGACCATGGCCAGGCCCACCCCCGCGCCGAGGACGGCCAGCCAGGCCGCGACGAACCCGTACCCGGAGGACACCGAGGTCGTCGCGCCCAGGACGAAGCCGGCGGCGAGCACGACCAGGCCCGCCGGCATCACCACGCGCAGGCCGAGGGGGGCGGTGAGCCGCTCACCGGCCAGGCCGCCGAGCATGAGCCCCGCCACCATGGGGATCACCCGTACGCCGGTGCCGAAGGCGTCGTGGCCGAGCACGGCCTGCAGGTGCTGGGGGACGACGAACAGCACGCCCGACATGCCGAGGCTCACGAACGTGGCGCCGGCCGCGCCCCACACGAAGACCCTGCTGCGGAACAGTCCGACGTCCAGCATCGGCCGCCGGACGCGGGCCTCGACCCGGACGAGCGCCGCCAGCAGCACCACCCCGGCCGCCAGGCCGGCGAGGACGCGGGCGTCGCCCCACCCGCGGGCCGGCGCCTCGATGACGCCGTACACCAGTGCCGCCAGGCCCGTCACCGACAGCAGCGCGCCGGGAACGTCGGTCCGTGGCGCGGCGGGGTCACGGGACTCGGGGATGAACACGGCCGCCGCGGCCGCCGCCACGACGACCACCGGGATGTTGACGAGGAAGATCGAGCCCCACCAGAAGCGGTCGAGCAGGTAGCCGCCCACGATGGGGCCGAGGGGCAGGCCGAGGGCCAGGGCGGCGGTGAAGACGGCGATCGCGCGGCCCCGCTCACGCGGGCCGAAGACCACCGGCAGGATCGAGGTCGACAGCGGCATGATCAGCGCGCCGCCCGCGCCCATGAGCGCGCGGGCCGCGATCAGCGCGCCGGTGCCGTTCGCGTACGTCGCGAACACCGACGCGATCCCGAAGGCCGCGAGCCCGGCCAGTAGCAGCCGCCTGCGGCCGAAGCGGTCGCCGAGCGCGCCCGCAGGAAGCATCAGCGCGGCGAACGGAGCCAGGTACGCGTCCACGATCCACTGCAGGTCGCCGGTCGTGGCGCCCAGGTCGGCCGCCAGCGTCGGCAATGCCACGTTGAGCACCGTCGCGTCCATCCCTATGACCAGGACGCTCAGCACGAGGGCGCCGAGCGCCCACCAACGAAAAGTGAGAGAGGCCATGAATTGATAGTAACTGTCAAAAACTAGTACCTGTCAATCCAGACCATAGACTGAGCAGCGTTGTAATCTTGATTACATGGATGCAGAAGAACAACTGAAGGCGTGGTTCGCCGGCCGCCTGCCGGAGACGTGGTTCGCCGGCCGGCCGGAGGTCGTGGTGGACCGCGAGGAGATCACCGTGCTCGGGACCCTGCCGCCGCTGTCGGTGGCCGAGGGGCTGCCCGACCTCGAACGGGCCGCGGCCGTCGAGGGATACGTCGAACGCTTCCGCGAGGAGACCCGCGAGCGCAGGATCGAGATCGCCCGGGAGGCCGAGCACCGCTTCCGGCGCAAGGTGTCCTGGGGGGTGGTCGCCGGTGACGAGACAGTGATGTTCACCACTCTTTCCGTGCCGGTCATGACCCGCCTGCGCCAGCCGGAGCGGCAGGTGCTGGACACCCTGGTCGCCGCGGGTGTGGCGCGCAGCCGCAGCGACGCGCTGGCCTGGTGCGTCCGGCTGGTCGGGAAGCACACCGACAACTGGCTCGCTGACCTGCGCGATGCCCTCCAGCACGTCGACCGGGTCAGGGCGGAGGGCCCCGGCGGATTGGACTGAACCAATTTGCGCAGAGGTCTAAACCATTGCGATCGGTCTATACCAATGTGTAACGCCGGTGAGGCGGGTAAGGAGGGGAAAGACGTTTTTTCGACAGGGCCCGAGTGGGTAAGGTCGCACAACATCACGGCCCCTGCCTGGGCGGATACCGTCGGGGGCCGTGATGGAGAATGGCACCGAATTGCACGGGAGTGGAAACGCGATGGTCTACTCCAATCGGCTTCGGCGGCCGTTCGCCGCGAATGACGCTCTGGCCCTGAGAGATTAAGGAGCCGCCCCCGTGTCCATTTCAGTAGATGTGCCGACGCCCACCACTCACAGCGATCTGGCGGCCTGGGTGAGCCGGATCGCGGAGCTGACCCAGCCGGACCGCGTCGAATGGTGCGACGGCTCGGAGGCCGAGTGGACGCGCCTGACCAACCTTCTGGTCGAGCAGGGCACCTTCCGGCGGCTCGCCAAGCGTCCCAACAGCTTCTACGCGGCCTCGGACCCGGGCGACGTCGCCCGGGTGGAGGACCGCACGTTCATCTGCTCCGAGCGCGAGGAGGACGCGGGCCCGACCAACAACTGGATCGCGCCGGACGAGATGCGCGAGACGTTCGCCACGCTGTTCCGGGGCTGCATGCGGGGCCGGACGATGTACGTCGTGCCGTTCTGCATGGGCCCCCTGGGCGGCGACCTCTCCCAGCTCGGCGTCGAGATCACCGACTCGCCGTACGTCGTGGTGTCGATGCGGATCATGACGAGGATGGGCGAGGAGGCGCTGCGCCTCATCGAGGAGCGCAACGACTTCGTCAGGGCGGTGCATTCGGTGGGGGCGCCGCTGGAGCCCGGTCAGGCCGACGTGCCGTGGCCGTGCAGCCGGACCAAGTACATCAGCCACTTCCCGGAGACCCGCGAGATCTGGTCGTACGGCTCGGGCTACGGCGGCAACGCGCTGCTGGGCAAGAAGTGCTACGCGCTGCGGATCGCCAGCGTGATGGCCCGCGACGAGGGCTGGCTGGCCGAGCACATGCTGATCCTCAAGCTCACGCCGCCGGAGGGCGAGGCGCGGTACATCGCGGCCGCCTTCCCGTCGGCCTGCGGCAAGACCAACCTCGCCATGCTCCAGCCCACGATCCCGGGCTGGAAGGTCGAGACGATCGGCGACGACATCGCCTGGATGCGCTTCGGCGCCGACGGTCGGCTGTACGCGATCAACCCGGAGGCCGGCTTCTTCGGCGTCGCGCCCGGGACCGGACAGACGACGAACGCCAACGCGATCGAGACGCTGTGGGGCAACAGCATCTTCACCAACGTCGCGCTGACCGACGACGGCGACGTCTGGTGGGAGGGCCTCACCGACGAGCCGCCCGCGCACCTCACCGACTGGAAGGGCCGCGACTGGACGCCCGGGTCGGGCGAGCCCGCCGCCCACCCGAACGCCCGGTTCACCACCCCGGCCGAGCAGTGCCCGACGATCGCCCCCGAGTGGCAGGATCCGGCCGGCGTGCCGATCTCGGCCATCCTGTTCGGCGGGCGCAGGGCGACCGCCGTGCCGCTGGTGACCGAGTCGCTGAGCTGGCGCCACGGGGTCTTCATGGGCGCCAACGTGGCGTCGGAGAAGACCGCGGCGGCGGAGGGCAGGGTCGGCGAACTGCGCCGCGACCCGTTCGCGATGCTGCCGTTCTGCGGCTACAACATGGGCGACTACTTCGCGCACTGGATCGGCGTCGGCGAGTCGGCCGACCCGGAGAAGCTGCCCAGGATCTACTACGTGAACTGGTTCCGCAAGGACGCGGACGGCCGCTTCCTGTGGCCCGGCTTCGGCGAGAACAGCCGGGTGCTCAAGTGGATCGTCGAGCGGCTGAACGGCGTGGCCGGCGCCGTGCCCACGCCGATCGGCAAGGTGCCGGACGGGATCGACACCGAGGGCCTCGGCATCGCGCCCGGGGACATGGAGCTGCTGCTCGGCGTCGACCCCGAGGTGTGGCGTGAGGAGGCCGCGCTGATCCCGCCCCACTTCGAGACGTTCGGCGACCACATGCCGAAGGAGCTGTGGGACGAGTACCACGCCCTGGTCGAGCGGCTCGGCTGACTTCCGCGTACGGCCCGCGCGCCGGGGAAGCCGGAGGAGAGCGGGCGGGGCACGCCGCGCAGCCCGCGATAATTGGTGACCGAACCCCCCACCGGTCGTGAGGAAGAGGGTCGCATGAGCATGCGCGATCTCGTGTACAAGCTGTACGAGCGCAGGCTCGAAGGGAAGCTGTCCTCCGCTCGGATTCCCCGGCACGTCGGCGTCATCGTCGACGGCAACCGCAGGTGGGCGCGGGCCATGGGCCTGCACGACGTCAGCCGGGGCCACCAGAAGGGCGCCGACAAGATCTCCGAGCTGCTCGGGTGGTGCCGGGAGGCCGGCGTCGGCTACGTCACGCTGTGGCTGCTGTCCACCGACAACCTCTCCAGGGACAAGGCCGAGCTGGGGCCGTTGCTCCAGGTCATCGAGAACCTCGTGCAGGATCTCGTGGACCAGGGCTGGCACGTCAACCCGATGGGATCGCTGGACCTTCTGCCCGATCACACGGCTCGTGTCCTCAAACACGCGAAAGAAACCACATCGCATCGCCCCGGCCTGATTGTGAACGTTGCCGTTGGGTATGGAGGAAGGCGTGAGATCGCTGATGCGGTGCGCTCCCTCCTCCAGGAGCACGCCAGCAAGGGCGCGAGCATCGAGGACCTCGTCGAGGTCCTCGACGTGGAGCACATCGCGGAGCATCTCTACACGCGCGGCCTGCCCGACCCCGACCTCGTCATCCGGACCTCGGGAGAGCAGCGACTCTCCGGATTCCTGCTCTGGCAGAGCGCCCACTCCGAGTTCTACTTCTGCGAGGCCTACTGGCCTGACTTCCGCAGAGTCGACTTCCTGCGGGCGCTCCGCTCGTACGCCGCGCGACACCGTCGGTACGGCTCCTGAGACGGTACGTGACCAGCGCCTTTTAACCTGCCTAAACCTATTGGGCTGGGGACTTTCGTTACGTACCGTGGTAGCTGAGCGGCCGTCGAGAGGATCGGCGGTCACCACCTCGGGAGAGGGCCCGTCCTTGCGCGACCACCATGCGGGGAGGGCCGGAGACCCGGTCTGCCTTCGCAGGTCACGGGCCCGGTCCGGTCACCACCAGTCAAGGCAGGGCGCCGGCCTCAGGCGCCCGGGGGAGAACGCGTGGCAGTGTCCTCGAGCAACCCGTCCACATCCCGCACCTACGTTCTGGACACCTCCGTCCTGCTCGCCGACCCGGCGGCGCTGAGCCGCTTCGCCGAGCACGAGGTCGTCGTCCCGATCGTCGTCATCACGGAACTGGAGGCCAAGCGTCACCACCCGGAGCTCGGCTACTTCGCCCGGGAGGCGCTCCGCTTCCTCGATGACCTCAGAGTGCGGCACGGACGGCTGGATGAGCCCATGCCGATCGGCGACGGGACCATCCGGGTCGAGTTGAACCATAGTGATCCATCCTGCCTCCCGGCGGGGTTCCGCCTGGGTGACAACGACACCCGCATCCTGACCGTCGCCCAGAACCTCGCGGCCGAGGGCGCGGACGTGGTGCTGGTGTCGAAGGACCTGCCGATGCGGGTCAAGGCCGCGTCCATCGGCCTCTGCGCGGAGGAGTACCGCGCGGGCATGGTGGTCGAGTCGGGCTGGACCGGCATGGCGGAACTCCAGGTCACCACCGAGGAGATGGACACGCTCTTCGACGCGGGCACGGCCGACATCGACGAGGCGCGCGACCTGCCGTGCCACACCGGTCTGCGGCTGCTGTCGAGCCGCGGTTCGGCGCTCGGCCGCGTCATGCCGGACAAGTCGGTACGGCTGGTCAGGGGCGACCGGGAGGTCTTCGGGCTGCACGGCCGGTCCGCCGAGCAGCGGATCGCGCTCGACCTGCTGATGGACCCCGACGTCGGCATCGTCTCGATGGGCGGCCGCGCGGGCACCGGCAAGTCGGCGCTCGCACTGTGCGCGGGCCTGGAGGCGGTGCTGGAGCGCCGCCAGCACCGCAAGATCATCGTCTTCCGTCCCCTGTACGCCGTGGGCGGCCAGGAGCTCGGCTACCTCCCCGGCACGGAGAACGACAAGATGGGCCCCTGGGCCCAGGCGGTCTACGACACGCTGGGCGCGGTGACGACTCCGGAGGTCATCGAGGAGGTCATCGACCGGGGCATGCTGGAGGTCCTGCCGCTGACCCACATCCGCGGCCGTTCCCTCCACGACGCGTTCGTGATCGTGGACGAGGCGCAGTCGCTGGAGCGCGGCGTGCTGCTGACCGTGCTGTCCCGCATCGGGGCCAACTCCCGGGTCGTGCTCACCCACGACATCGCCCAGCGCGACAACCTGCGGGTGGGCCGGCACGACGGCGTGCTCGCGGTGGTGGAGAAGCTGAAGGGCCACCCGCTGTTCGCCCACATCACGCTGACCCGGTCCGAGCGGTCGCCGATCGCGGCCCTGGTGACCGAGATGCTGGAGAACATCACGCTCTGATCCCCGTCAGGGTGGGAGCTGGCCGTCCTCGGGGGCCAGGTCCCAGTACTCCCGGCAGGTGTGGGCCTTCAGCCGCCCGTTCCTGCCGGGAGCCACGTGGGCGATCTCCACGGCCCAGACCTCCGGGCTCAGCCGGGCCGTACAGGTGATCTGGGCCATGGCCGCCCTGGAGATCTTCCATCCGCTGACGAACAGGCGCACGCGCAGGCTCAGCGTGCTGTCCGGGTCGTTGCGGCTGCCCTCGTACGGCGAGTACCTCACGAGCTGCGTCTGGGCCGGTGAAAGCCCGGTCAGCGCGGTGGACAGGCGGTTCGCGGGCCGTCCGCTCGCCTTGAACAACGCGTCGAGGACGTCGTTGACGTGCGCGGACCGCGCCGCGACGCGGGCGGGCCGCAGCTTGCCGTCCCGCAGCAGGTAGATCGTGACGAGGGTCGGGGTGCCGCTGATGGCCGGCGCCGGGCCGGCGTCGACCACCTCGCTCGGCCCGACCCCGCAGGCCGCGGAGGCCGCCAGCAGGGCCGTGAGCAGGGTGGCGATCAGGGTCGTGCGCAGGGTTGCGCGCAGGCCCGCCGTCCCGGCCCGCCGTCCCCGGCCGTGTCCGATACCGGTCATGGCGTGGGGATCCACAGCCGGAAGAGGATGCCGGGCTCGCGGCGCTCCGCCGTGACCGAGCCGTCGTGCAACTCGGCGTTGGCCCTGGCGATGGCCAGGCCGAGGCCGCTGCCCACGCTCCGCGCCCGGTCGGCGCCCGCCTTGTAGAAGCGCTCGAAGACGTGCGGGAGGGCGTGTTCCGGGATGCCCTTCCCGTGGTCGCGCACGGTCACCTCCAGGCCCCTCGACGCGTCGGGGCGGACGCGCACCCGGGCGGTGACCACGACCGGCGGCGCGCCGTGGTTGAGCGCGTTGCCGACGAGGTTGGCCACGATCACGTCGAACCTCCGGATGTCCAGCGAGAACGTGAGGCCGACGGGCACGGTGAGCTTCACCTTGTCGGCCCAGCCCCGCACCTCCAGGCAGTCCGCCAGGGCGTCGCCCACGTCGACGGTCTCCCGGTGGAGCCTGGCGGCGCCCGCGTCCAGCCTGCTGATCTCGATGAGGTGCTCGACCAGCACCCGGAGCCGGCCGATCTCGCGGACGACGATCCGGACGGCCTCCCCGGCGTCGTCCGGCAGGTTCTCGGCGTCCTCCGAGAGCATGTCGGTGACCGCCGTCATCGCCGTCAGCGGGGTGCGCAGCTCGTGGGAGACGTCGGCGACGAACCGGCGCGACATCGACTCCAGCGTCCGCAGCTCGCCGACCGTCTCCTCCAGCGCCGCCGCCGTCTCGTTGAACGTCGCGGTCAGCTCCGCCAGTTCGTCCCTGCCGCGTACGGGCAGCCGGACGTGCAGGTCGCCCGAGCCGAGCGCGCGGGCGGCGGCGCCGAGCCGGCGCACCGGCAGCAGCACGCGCCGGGCCGACAGCAGGGCCAGGGTCAACGCCAGGACGAGGGTGATCCCCCCGGCCTGCGCGAGGGCCGTCCGCAGGCGGGAGAGGACGGCGTCCTCCTCCGACAGGGGGACGAACACGTACGCCGTCAGGCCGGTCGGCCGCACCACCCCCTGGCCGGTCTCCCGCTGGATCTGCGTGGCCACGATCAGCCACGGCCGGCGCCTGAGGAGCACCCGCTGGTGGACCAGCCGCCCGGCCGCCTGCTCGCGCAGCCGGCGGGGCACGTCGGCGATGGTGAACTCGAAGCCGGGGCTGGTCCGCAGGAGCCGGCCGTACGTCACGATCACGGTGCGTTCCGGCGCCTCCAGCGCGTGCACGACCTGGCCGAGGTCGTCCTCGGTGACGGTGGCGTCGCTCGGCCAGACCACGTCGCTCACTCCGATCGGCAGGGTGGTCCTGGACAGCGTCTCGCGCACGTCGGCGACCGCGCCCCGCTCGGCGCGGTCCAGCAGGCCGCGGCGGACGATCTGGTATCCGAGGCCGGTGACGACGGCGGAGGCGGTGATCGCCACCAGCAGGAAGGTGATCACCAGCCGCCCCCGCAGCCCCGAGGGCAGCCAGGTCATGGCGGACTGAAGCGGTATCCGAAGCCGCGCACGGTGTGGATGTAGACGGGGTCGGCGGGCACCGGTTCGACCTTGGCGCGGATGCGCTGCACGCAGGCGTCGACCAGCCGGGAGTCGGCCACGTGCGTGTGGTCCCAGACGGCGCGCAGGAGATAGCGGCGGGTGAGGACCTGGCCGGGACGGCGGACCAGTTCGAGCAGCAGGCGCAGTTCGGTCGGGGTGAGGTGGATCTCCCGGCCGGCCAGGCTCACCTTCAGCGCGCCGCGGTCGATCACCAGGTCGCCGAAGACGAGCCGGTCGGGCGAGGCAGACTCCAGCCGGCGCAGGATGGCCCGGATGCGGGCGTCCAGCACGCGGGGCTCGACCGGCTTGACCACGTAGTCGTCCGCGCCGGCCTCCAGCCCGACCACCACGTCGAGGTCGTCGCCCCGGGCGGTGAGCAGGATGATCGGCAGGGGGTCGAGCCTGCGGATGCGGCGGCACACCTCCACGCCGTCGATGCCCGGCAGCATGACGTCGAGGATCGCGATCTCGGGACGCCGGGTGCGTATGTGGTCGAGCGCCTCCTCGCCCGTGGCGTACGCGGTCACCGCGTGGCCCTGCCGGGTGAGCGCGAGTTCGAGCCCGGTGCGGACCGAAGGGTCGTCTTCGACCAGGAGAATGCCTGCCACCTGGTCATTATGCGACGTACACAATGATTCCCCTATTCGTCCCAATATCGATGCCGGGTTGTCACGAGACGAGGTGTGACCAAAATCACACCGGCGGGGAAAGCGCATGTGATCGGTGGTGGGGTCAAGACGTCACCAAACAGGTACCACGATTCGGTTGCGGACCACCCCCCGGGACAGGGCAAGCTCATTGGCCGTGAGCTCTGGTCAGCAGTTGAAGGATCGCCCCCGCGCCTCCCGGTCCCGACGGGGCGGAAACGGCCGTTCCGGCCCCGGCTGGCTGACACCAAAGCGGATCGCGATCCTCGGCGTCTCGGTGGCCGTGCTCGCGGGGGGGACGTTCTACACGGTCCGTACGGCCGTCGACCACGCCAACGCGCCCGCCAAGCCCCTGGAGCCGGGCGACTTCCTGGCCCTCGACCCCGCCAAGCCCGACCCCGAGGCCGACACGCTGAAGGAGAACGCGGTCCAGGCCCTGCGCAAGGACCGGCTGGAGAAGGCCCGCGACCGTTCTAAGGTCCTCGACCCCGTCGACATCGTGGAGAAGGCCCCCGGCGGCGCCGGCCTGCCGCCCGCGAACTTCCCGCCCGGTTCGACCCCCGACCCCGGCAGCAACAAGGCCCTCGGCAAGCAGATGGCCGAGGCGCGCGGCTGGGGCGGCGAGTGGGGCTGCCTGGAGAAGCTGTGGGACAGGGAGAGCCACTGGAACGAGCGGGCCATGAACCGCTACAGCGGCGCGTACGGCATCCCCCAGTCGCTCCCCGGCAGCAAGATGGCGAGCGCGGGCGCCGACTGGCAGACCAACCCCGCCACCCAGATCAAGTGGGGGCTCGGCTACATCGCCGGCCGCTACAAGACGCCCTGCGGCGCCTGGGCCCACTCCCAGTCCACCGGCTGGTACTAGGTCGTGTCTGATAAATCAAGCCCTGCTGCGCGTGGCCCAGGCGGCGCCTCGCTGCGTTGTCGCCCCACCCACGAAGATTCCTCGCAGGCTCGGAATCTCCGCGGGGCCCGGAGTCGTCGCCGATAACGCTGTTATCGGCTCCTCCTCCGCCTTGCGATGCATCCACCTGGATCCCCGCTCGCGACGGGCAGCATTTATCAGACACTCCTGATCCGCCGGACGGCTCCGCGAAACTCTGGTCAGGGTTGGTCGATCCTTCGGCAAGCCCGCGCGTCCGGCGGGGCCCGCGCTGCACCCTTGGCCTCATGGGTGTGAAGGTCAGCGTGGTTATGCCCGTGTCCAACCCCGGGCTCTCGAACGACGACTTCGGTGCCGCCGTGCGTTCGGTGCTGGAGCAGTCGCTGCCACCGGACGAGTACGAGGTCGTCTTCGCCGACGACGGGTCGACGGACGGGACCCGCAGGCGGCTCGACGCCATCGCCGGGCAGCGCGGAAACGTGCGGGTCCTGCACCTCGACCACACCGGCTCGCCCGCGCGCGGGCGCAACGTCGGCCTGTCCGTGGCCCGCGGCGAGTACGTCTACCTGCTCGGCCAGTACGACAGGCTGGAGCCGCACGCGCTGGAGCGGATGTACGACCGGGCGGTGGAGACCGACGCCGACGTCCTGATCGGCAGGCTGGCCGACGGCGGACCGCCCCCGGCCGCGTTCGCCCGCGACCACGACCGGGCGGACGTGCTGCGCGACCACCTCCTCGCGCTGCCCACCGCGCACAAGCTGTTCAGCCGGGAGTTCCTGGAGACCTGTCAGCTCCGCTTCGCCGACCGGCCGCTGTCGGAGCAGGCCTTCGTGACCCGGGCGTACCTCGCCGCGAAGGTGGTCGCGGTGCTGTCCGATGAGATCTGCTGTCATCTAGGCCCGGCCGCGCCGGGCACGGCGGGGGAGGAGCGGCTCGACGCCGAGGCGCTCTTCGACGGGCTGAACGCGGTCTTCGACGTGGTGGACGCCTGCACCGAGCCGGGATCCCAGCGCCGGCGGATCCACGCCCACTGGTACCGGGCGCTCGGGCTGCGCCGTCTCGCGGGGCCGCGCTTCCTCGCCGCCGAGCCCGACGAGCGGATGGTCCTGTTCTCCTTCCTGCGCCGGTTCACGCTCGACCGGTTTCCCCCGGAGCTCGACGTCCACCTGCCCGCGCACCTGCGCGCCCGTACGGCGCTGCTGCGGCAGGACCGGCTCGACGCGCTGCTCGCCCTCGCCGAGGCGTCGCGGGGCACCGGGATCAGCGCGGAACTGCGCGGGCTCCGCTGGGACCGGGGCGCGCTCCTGCTCGACCTGAGCGTCGAGGTGCTGCGGCCGGGCGGGAGTCCGCTCTGGCTGCGCCAGCGCGGCGACCGGCTGCTGTGGACGCCGCCGGCGGCCCTGGATGGGCTGCTCGACGGGCTGCTCGGCGACGAGGAGGCCGACGTGACCGAGGCGGTGCGCCGGGCGCGGGTGGAGGTCTGCGTACGGCACGCGGAGACCGGGGTGACGTATGCCCTGCCGGTCGACTGCTCGGTCGGCCAGGCGACGGTGGGCCAAGCGACGGTGGGTCAGGGCGCGGCGGGTCAGGCGGCGGGCGGCCGGGGGCGGGCGGTCGGTGAGGGGCAGGCGCGGGTCTGGGTGAACGGCCAGGCGCGCCTCGACGTCGGCTCGGCGGCCCTCGGCCGGTCGTTGCCCGCCGGGCTGTGGGAGATCCACGTGCGCCTGCGAGGCCTGCCGGGGGGCCGGGCCCGGATCGTCCGCCCCACGCATCCGATGAGCTGCGCGGGCGCCCTCGCCGGGGAGCCCGGGCGGCTGGTCGTGCCGTGCTGGTCGGAACGCGGCGAGCTGGGCGTGTGCGTGGAGCCGAGGTCGTTCCCCGAGTCGATCGCGCTGGTCTCGTCCCGGGCCACCGTGGCCCGGCAGGAGGGGCACGTCTTCGTCGTCGTGCCCGTGCCGTACGTGCCGCCGAGCGGTGGCCCGCCGGCCGAGCTGGTGCTGCGCGAGCAGGACGGGCGGGGGCGCAGCATGGTCGTGCCCGCGCTGGTCGAGCCGGGGATTCCCGGCCGGGTGGCCGGGCAGCTCGTCGCGCGGGTGCCGGTGAGCCGGCTCGGCGGCGACGACTGCCTCGGCCCCGGCCTCTGGCGGCCTGCCCTGCGGATCGGGCAGAAGGACGTCGACCTGCTGTTCGGGCTGACGATCCGCCGCGGCGGGCAGGCGTCCGTCCTGCCCGCCGGAACCCCGCCGCGGGCGCCCTCGCCGCTGCGCCGCCTCGCCGTACGGGTGCTGCGCGACCGCCGCTGAAAGGACCGGCCGGGGACCAAAAGGGGATCAGCCCCGCAGGTGGGCGAGCAGGGCCGCGCGGAACTCGGCGGGCCGGTCCAGGTGCGGGCCGTGGCCCGCGCCCTCGACGACCACTTCGCGGTAGGCGCCGTAGCGCTCCAGGACGGCCCGCGTCTGGGCGACCATCGGCTGGGCGGGCGTGCCGTCCCAGCCGGGCACGGCCCCGATCGCGCCGAGATGCGCGAGGTCGAACAGCGAGGTGTCCGACACGATCACGTCCTGGTCGCCCCTGATCCACAGGATCGGCGGCTTGGGGTCGATCTCGTGCAGGTCGTCGATCCGGAAGTTCGTCGGCGCGATCGAGTTGAGCACGCCGCGCTTGCCGGGCGCGAGGTTCGGCCAGACGTCGGAGGGCAGGAAGTCGCCGGGGTAGTGGTCGTCGCCCACCCGGGTGGACAGCATCGACTCGACGAACGCGTCCTCCTCCTCGCCGAGGTCGGTGCCGGGCGCGACGTACGTGGCGCGCAGCACCGACCGGGGCGAGAGCGGGGAGCCGTCCGAGCGGTCGCCCTCCCGCAGCAGCCGCACGAACTCGGGGTTGGCCCCGCCGCCGCCCGAGCCCACGCCGTCGGGCGAGTTGAGCGTGCCGTCCACGCCCGTCGTGCCGCCGAAGCCGTACGGCGAGACGGGGTTGACCAGCGTCAGGCTGCGGACCGCGGCCGGCCGGTCGCGCAGGACCTGCATGACCACCCCGCCGCCGAGGCTCCATCCGACGAGGTGCACGGGCCCGAGCCGGTCGAGCAGCGCGAGCACGTCGTCGGAGTAGTCGCGCACGCCCCGGCTCGCGTCCACCGGCTCGGGATCTGAGCCGCCGAACCCCCGCAGGTCCACCGCGTACGGCCGGAACCCCTCGCCGAGCGAGGCCATCGTGGACCGCCAGAACGCGCTGCAGGAGACGTTGCCGTGCACGAACAGCACCGGCTCGCCCGACGTCCCGGGTACGGACAGGACGTTCAGGGTGAGACGGTCCGTGCGGATCCGCTCGGCCGTGACGGGCAGGGTCATGGTGTTGCTCCCAGTGTGCAGGTGTTCTCGAGATCGCCCGTGGCCGGGCGGGGCAGGGTGGCGCTCGGAGGCGGTGTCGTGCCCCTGCCGATCCACGCCTCCAGCGCGGTGAACGCGCTGCGGAAGCAGGGCAGCAGAGGCCGCAGCCGGTCGGGGAAGGCAGGGTAGAGGCTGTCGACGTGGGTGCCGTCCTCGACCCGGTAGTAGCGGAGCAGCCGGTCGCGGTGCCGGTCGGCGATCATCTTGGCGTAGACGTCGGAATCTACGCGGATCGGCAGCAGCGCGTCCAGGGTGCCGTGCACGATGACCAGCGGCTTCTTGATCTTCCCGGTGAGGCTCACCCGCGCCATCGCCTGCTTCACGGCCGCGGGCCGGGAGGCGTAGTCGTAGTCGGTGTCGCAGCCGGGCGTGCCGGAGGCGCAGAACGGCGTGCCCGCCTCGGTGTCGCCGTCGTAGGCGGGGTCGAACTCCTCGCGGAAGACGCGCTGGGTGAAGTCCCAGTAGTACTGGTAGTGGAACGGCCACAGGAAGTCGGACTCGGGGGCGAAGCCCGCCGCCGCGATCCCGGCGGTGTCGCCCTTCGCGTACGCGCGCAGCGCGGACGGCAGGAACGTCAGCAGGTTGGGGCCTTCGGGGGTGAAGAGGGTGCCCTCCCAGTCGACGCCGCCGTCGAACAGGTCGGGGCGGTTCTCGATCTGCCAGCGGACCAGGTAGCCGCCGTTCGACTGGCCGGCCGCGATCGTCGTGCGGGCCGGCCTGCCGTACCGCTGCCGGACGACGGCCTTCGCGGCGACGGCCAGTTCGCTGACCCTGCGGTTCCACTCGGCCACCGCGTCCCCGGGCCGTACGCCGTCGCGGTAGAACGCCGGGCCGGTGTTGCCCTTGTCGGTCGCGGCGTACGCGTAGCCCTTCGCCAGCGCCCAGTCGGAGATCGTGAAGTCGTTGGCGTAGGTCTCCCGGTTGCCCGGCGACCCGGCGACCACCAGGCCGCCGTTCCACCGCTCGGGCAGCCGGATCACGAACTGCGCGTCGTGGTTCCAGCCGTGGTTGGTGTTCCCCTTCGAGGTGTCGGGGAAGTAGCCGTCGATCTGCGTGCCGGGGACGCCGGAGGGGTTGACGGCCCCGGCCGAGTTGAGCCCCGACCAGTCCGCCTGGTCGGTGTGCCCGGAGGCCGGCGTGCCCTTCGTGGTGAGGTCGGCCAGGCAGGCGGTCACCTGCTTCTCCGCGCCCGGCACGATCACCGCCGGGCACGCCCCGGGCGGCGTGGCCCGGGCGGGAAGGGCGGCGGCCACGAGGGGCAGGGCCGCCGTCAGCGCGGCCAGACCGGCGAGACGCCCGCGCCGAATCATGTCTTTCCCTCGCATCAGGCCTCTTTCGTGATGACAGCGGCCCGGGCGGAGCCGGAGGCCGGTTCGATCGCCGACAGGTCGCGGTCGCGGGTCTCCCTGGAGGCGACCACCGCGACCACGGTGAGCACCGCCGCCACGACCACGTAGACCGAGACCGGCACGCTCGATCCGTACGCGTCGAGCAGCGCCACCGCGATCAGCGGGGCCACACCGCCGGCCGCGATCGAGGCGAGCTGGTAGCCGATCGACACGCCCGAGTAACGCATCCGCGTGGCGAACAGCTCCGAGAAGAAGGCCGCCTGCGGGCCGTACATCGCGCCGTGCAGCACCAGGCCGACCGTCACGGCCACGGTGACCAACGCGAAGTTCTTGGTGTCGATCAGCGGGAAGAACGCGAAGGCCCACAGGCCCACGCCGACGGCGCCGAGCAGGTAGACCGGCCGGCGGCCGAGCCGGTCGGACAGCGCGCCCCACAGCGGGATCGTGACGAAGTGGATCGCCGAGCCGATCAGCACGGCGTTGAGCACGGTGCCCTTGGGCAGGCCCGCCGTGGTGGTGCCGTACACGAGCACGAACGCGGTGATGATGTAGTAGGAGACGTTCTCGGCCATCCGGGCGCCCATCGCCACCAGCACGTCGCGCCAGTGGTGGCGCAGCACCCCGAGGATGGGCGCGGTGGGCGCGGGCTCCTGACGGGCCAGCGCCTCCTGGAACACCGGCGACTCGGTGACCGTGATCCTGATCCACAGGCCGATCAGCACGAGCACGCCGGACAGCAGGAACGCGATCCGCCAGCCCCAGGCGAGGAACGCGTCGTCCGGCTGCACCGCGGCCAGCAGCGCCAGCACGCCGACGGCGATCAGGTTGCCGCCGGGAGCGCCTGCCTGCGGCCAGGACGCCCAGAAGCCCCGGTTGCGGGGGTCGCCGTGCTCGGAGACCAGCAGCACCGCGCCGCCCCACTCGCCGCCGAGGGCGAAGCCCTGCACCAGGCGGAGGAGGGTCAGCAGCAGGGGCGCGGCCACGCCCAGGGTGGCGTACGTCGGCAGCAGGCCGATCAGGAACGTCGCGCCGCCCATCATCAGCAGGCTGATGACGAGCAGCCGCTTGCGGCCGAGCCGGTCGCCGTAGTGGCCGAAGACGAGCCCGCCGAGGGGCCGGGCGACGAAGCCGACGGCGTAGGTGAGAAACGCGAGAAGCGTGCCGACCCGCTCGTCGTAGGTGGGGAAGAACAGTTTGTTGAAGACCAGGGCCGCGGCCGAGCCGTACAGGAAGAAGTCGTACCACTCGATCGTCGTGCCGACCAGGCTGGCCCCGACGACCTTGCCGATCCGGGCAGGTGGGGTGTGTGCCATGGGAACTCCTCCGATGGGGGGTGCCGCCACGGTACGCAGTGACCGGGGTCACTCCTATGGGGCGGTTCCACACACCTCACGCGTCGGGCATGTGGGTCCTGAGCCGGTGCAGCCGCAGGGCGAGCTGGATCTCCAGCGCGTGGTCGGGCTCCTGCCAGTCCACGCCCAGCAGCTGCCCCACCCGGTCGAGCCGCTGGGTGACCGTGTTGACGTGGATGTGCAGCGCCTCGGCCGTGCGCGACAGCGAGCCGCCGGTGCCGAAGTAGGCGGTCAGCGTCGTCACCAGGGCGGTGCCCCGCCGCGCGTCGTAGTCGAGGACCGGCCCGAGCACCCCGGAGAGGAAACCCGCCACCTCGCGCCGCTCGCCGACCAGGAGGCCCACGAAGCCCAGCTCCTCGGCGCTCGCGCCGTCGCCCGTACGGCCCAGCGCCACGAGCGCGCCGGCGCAGCGCCGCGCCTCGGCGTAGGCCGCGGCGACCGACGTCACCGGCCCGCCACCGGGCTCACCGGCCTGACCCGTACCCGGGCCGGCGGCGGGGGCGGCCCCGGCCGTCGCCGGCCGCCCGAGCGAGGCGGTCAGCTCGGCCGCGACGCGCCGGGCCAGCGCGCCCGGCCGGTCGCCGGGCAGCAGCAGCACCACCTCGTCGCCCCGCGCCGCGGCCAGGCCGTGGGCGAGCGTCGCCTGCGACGAGGCCCAGAAGGCGGCCCGCTCCCGCTGCCCGTCGTGCCGGGCCACGACCAGCACGTGCGGCGCGTCGAGGTCGACGCCGAGCCGCCGCGCCCGGTCGCGCAGCCCGCGCAGCTCGGGCCGGGAGACCAGGTCGTCGAGCAGCTCCCCGCGCACCCGCCCCTCGGCCTCGGCCACGCTGCGCCGGAACAGCAGCAGCAAGGCGGTGACGAGCGCGGCGCGCTCCAGGATGCGCTGGTCGGTGTCGGACACCGGCCGGTCCGTCCGCAGCACCAGCGTGCACAGCGGCGCCGCCCCGACGTCCACGGAGGCGACGTACGCGTCGCCGCGCTTGACCGTGCGGCCGAGCGCGCGCGACGACTGGGCGGCGTCGAAGACGCCCGCGTCGAGCTCGCGGGCCTCGCCGACCAGCGGGCGGCCCTCGTCGTCCAGCACGGTCAGGCGTCCGCCCAGCACCTCCGTGACCACCGCGGCGACGTCCTCCACGCCGCCGCCGCGCAGCACCAGCCCGGTCATCCGGTCGTGCGCGTCGGCGGCCCGCTCGATCGCCTGACTGTGCGCGCTGATCACCGCGTTCGCCCCGCTCAGCTCGGCGAGCGCGGCGCGGGTCTCCTGCAGCAGCCGGGCGGTGTCGATGGCGACGGCCGCGTGCGCCGCCAGCGAGCACAGCAGCGCGACCTCCTCCTGGGCGAACGGCCGGGCGCTGCGGTTGGCCGCGAACAGCACCCCGATCACCTGGGGGCCGAGCCGCAGCGGCACCCCGAGGATCGCGACCAGTCCCTCCTCCTGGACCGCGCCGTCGATGGTCGTCGTGTGCCGGAAGCGCGGGTCGGCGAAGTAGTCGGCTGTGTTGTACGGCGTGCCCGTCTGGGCCACCAGCCCGCCGAGCCCGGCGCCCATCGCGAGGCGCAGCCGCCGGAAGTCGGCCGAGATGGACCCGTCGGTCACCCGCATGTAGGTGTCGCCGCGCTCGGGGTCGTTCAGCGTCATGTACGCGATGTCGGTGCCGAGCAGCTGCCTGGCCCGGTGGACGATCGCCTCCAGCACGGCGTCGAGGTCGCGCAGCCCGGCCAGGTCGCCCGCGGTGTCGAACAGCGCCGACAGCTCGGCCTCCCGCCGGGCCCGCCGGCGCAGCATCGCCCGCACCTTCAGCGCGGCGACCTTGGCCTGCTCCAGCTCCTCCAGCGTGGCCGCGTCGGCGCCGGCCGCCCGGGCCTGGAGGATCGGGCCCTCGAACTCGAGCGCCGACGCCTCCCGCGCAAGCAGGTCGAGGTACGCGCGGGCGCCCTCCGCGGACGCCGGGGCCGGAGTGGTCAGCGGGCGCTCCATCCGCCGTCGATGGGGATGGACGCGCCGGTGACGAACGACCCCGCCGGCCCGCACAGGTAGGCGACCATCTCGGCGACCTCGTCCGGCTCGATCAGCCGCTTGATCGCCGCCGGGGCGAGCATGATCTGCTCCACGACCTCGTCCGGGCCGATCCCGTGCGTACGCGCCTGGTCGGCGATCTGGTTCTCCACCAGCGGCGTGCGCACGTAGGCGGGGTTGACGCAGTTGGAGGTCACCCCGTGGGCAGCCCCTTCCAGGGCGATCACCTTCGACAGGCCCTCCAGCGCGTGCTTGGCCGTCACGTACGCCGCCTTGTACGGCGAGGCCCGCAGGCCGTGGACGGAGGAGATGTTGACGATCCGGCCCCAGCCGCGCTCGTACATGCCCGGCAGCACGGCCCGGGCGAGCAGGAACGGCGCCTCGACCATCACCCGCATGATCGCGCTGAAGATCTCGGGCGGGAACTCCTCGATCGGGGCCACATGCTGGAACCCCGCGTTGTTCACCACGATGTCGGCCCGCAGGCGGGTGTCCGGCGACGGCGGCAGCTGACCCCGCCAGGCCACCAGGAACTCCGGATCGGAGAGGTCGACGGTCACCGGCGTCCCGCCGATCTCGGCGGCCACCTTGCCCGCGGCCTCGGCGTTGACGTCCGCGACGACGACGTGCGCGCCCTCGGCGGCCAGGCGGCGGGCGCACGCCCGGCCGATGCCGCTCCCCGCGCCGGTGACCAGGGCCGTACGGCCTTCAAGGCTCATGCTGCCTCACGATAGGAACCACATCGGGCGAGGCACATGGCGGCCGGCGACATAGATCTCCGGCCTCCTATGTGGGCCGGGTCATCGAGAGGACGTCGAGGGCCTCGTCGAGTTGCTGCTCGGTCAGCGCGCCGCTCGCCACGTGGCCGCGCTCGATGACGACCTCCCGGATCGTCCGGCGCTCTCTGAGCGCCTGCTTGGCGATCTTCGCGGCCTCCTCGTACCCGACGTACCGGTTGAGCGGGGTGACGATGGACGGCGACGACTCGGCGTACTCGCGGAGGCGGTCCACGTTGGCGGTGATCCCGCTGACGCAGCGGTCGGCGAGCAGCCGGGAGACGTTCGCCAGCAGCCGGATCGACTCCAGCACGTTGCGCGCCATCACGGGCAGCATGACGTTCAGCTCGAACGCGCCCGAGGCCCCGGCCATCGTGACGGCCGCGTCGTTGCCCACGACCTGGGCGGCCACCATCGTGACGGCCTCGGGGATCACCGGGTTGACCTTCCCCGGCATGATCGACGATCCCGGCTGGAGGTCGGGGAGATTGATCTCGGCGAGCCCGGCCCGGGGGCCCGACCCCATCCACCTCAGGTCATTGGCGATCTTGTTGAGGGAGACGGCGATCACCTTGAGCACGCCCGACAGCTCGACCAGGCCGTCCCGCGCGCCCTGCGCCTCGAAGTGGTCCCTGGCCTCGGTGAACGGCAGTCCGGTCTCCCGGCTCAGCTCGCCGATCACCGCCTGCGCCCACCCGGGGCCGGGCACGTTCACCCCGGTGCCCACCGCCGTGCCGCCCAGCGGCAGCTCGGCCAGGCGCGGCAGCGCGGCCTGCAGCCGTTCGAGGGCCAGCTCGATCTGGGTGGAGTAGCCGCCGAACTCCTGGCCGAGCGTGACCGGCGTCGCGTCCATGAGGTGCGTGCGGCCCGACTTCACCACGTCGGCGAACTCCGCCGCCTTCTCCTCCAGCGCCGTGGCCAGGTGCTCCAGCGCCGGCGTGAGCTCGTGCACGACCGCGTACGCCGCCGCGACGTGGATGGAGGACGGGAAGACGTCGTTCGACGACTGGGCGGCGTTGACATGGTCGTTCGGGTGGACGGGACGGCCCAGCCGCTCCTGTGCGAGTGTGGCGACGACCTCGTTCATGTTCATGTTGGAGGAGGTGCCCGACCCGGTCTGGAAGACGTCCACCGGGAACTGGTCGTCCCAGCGGCCCTCGGCGACCTCCGCGGCCGCGTCCCGGACGGCCCGCGCCATGTCCTCGTCGATCACGCCGTACTCGGCGTTGACCTTCGCGCAGGCGGCCTTGATCCGGGCCAGCGCCGCGATGTGGGCGGGCTCCAGGCCCCGGCCCGACACGGGGAAGTTCTCCACCGCGCGTTGCGTCTGCGCCCGCCACCTCGCACGGGCGGGCACCCGCACCTCGCCCATGGAATCGTGCTCGATGCGGAATTCGTCCATGCCTCAGTCCTTCGGCCGCTCGTCGATGCCCTTCCTGCCCGGAACCACGGCCCTCCGAACGTGGTGCCGGGCACAGGGAGGGCTCGACGACAGGGCCGTCTCAGCCGAGGTCAGCGCCGGGCGTACAGCCCTCTGCGGCGCATGATCACGGCGAAGGCGCCGAGGGCGAGGACCGCCACCAGGACGATGACCCCGATCTTGAGCAGGGAGTCCGACGAGTCACCGCTGTCCGCCACGGCCGCCCTGTCGCGGGTGAGCGCCTCGGCCGCGGCCATCGGCGAGGCCGCGAGGTCCTTCGCCGTCACCTTCGTCGTCGCGCGTGCCTTGGAAGGCTTGGTGGCGGTGACGGTGACGCTCCACTCGCCGTTCGGCAGCGGCTCCGCGGGCTGGTAGACGTTCTGGCCCTCGGACGCGGACCTGAGCTCCACGGGCCCGAAGGAACGGCCGTCGGCCGACGTGGCGGTCAGCGTCGCCTCGACGACCTCCTCGACGGGCTGGCCGTTCTTCTTCCAGGTGGCCAGCACGTTGACGTTGTGGCCGCCGTCACCGATCACCTCCAGCTTGATCGGTCCGTTGTCGGCGGCGGCCGCCGATGCGCCGAGCACCAGCACGAGCCCGGCCAGCAGCAGGGTCACGGCGTGGCGCAGTGTCTTGTTCACGAGTGGTGCTGCCCTTCAGGTTGTCTCAGGGGTCGTCTCGAAGTCGTTTCGGGTCGTGGTCTGGTCGTGGTTGGGGTCGGGGTCGGGATCGGGGAGAGGTCGTGGACGCGCCGCGCGCTCACGCCTTGAGCGGTGTGCCGTTGAGGAGGAGCAGCTTCTGGATGCGCCTGCGGCGCAGGACAGCCGATATCCGGACGGCGAGCACGACAAGGAGGAGGAAGACGAGGAGGGCGAGCTGCGGCCACGGCAGCGCCCACAGCGAGGTGCCGCTCGCCACCCGTTCGGCGGTGATGCCCGGGAGCGGCTTACCCGCGGGAGCGGGGATCGCCATGATCGTCGTGTCGATCGATCCCATCGGCCAGGCGCCGGTCACCCGTGCGCTGAACGTGCGGCTGCCGCCCGGCATGATCTCCCTGGCCTTGGCCTCGGACTTGTCGTCCCAGCTGCTCTCGCCCACGAGCGTGGACGTCAGGACCCGGGCGTCCGGTGCCAGCCGGACGTTGCCGACGTTGGCGAGGGTGTAGCTCACGTCGACCGTACCCGGGGCGAAGGGGTTCCACGACCAGTGGTAGTCGGCCCGCAGATCGGTCACGGCGACCTTGGCCACGTAGTTGCCGGTCACCCGGATGTTCAGCCGGACGCCCACCCGGTTCTGGACCCGCACCTGGCCGGAGATGGTGTCGATGGACGCGGTGACCCCCGCGGGGTGGTCTCCCGGCGTCGCGTTCTGGGGAATCGAGACCTTGACGGGCACGACGGCGGTGGCTCCGCCCTCGATGGTCACCTTGTCGGGGATCTCGATCCACGAACCGCCGTCGGTCGGCTTGGCGTCCGACGGCCGCATGTCGAAGTAGCCCTTGGCGGTCAGATAACCGTCGTTGGCGTCGATGGCGAAGTCGACCGGCTGGGTGGAGCGGTTGATGACCGCGATGTGCTCGGTCACCTGCTGTCCGCCGGCGAGGTCGATGTCGATGACGCTGCGGCCGTCGGGGCCTTTGGCGTCGGCCGGCACGACCGACCAGGTGGTGTCGGCGCTCGCCGGGGTGGCGAATCCCACCAGGGCGACCAAGACGGTCGCGCCGACAGCGTGAAGCACGGCCAGGAGGGCGATGGCGCCCCGCGAACGGCTCTTGGTCACAGAGGTGTCTCCTGTCTCAATGCGGACGTCCGGAACGTTGAGTCAGACTCGCACACGTTCCGGACGTTTGCACTGGGGCGGTCCGTTCCTGCCTCCGGTCGGGATGTTCCCGGATGGGTCAGGACTGGTTGAAGAGGGAGAGGGTGAGGGTGGAGTGGTACTCGCCGGCGGCGACGTCGACGGGGGTGCGCAGGGCGAGGTCGGCGTTGACCTTGGAGGTGCCGATCTCGGTGGCGGAGTCGGCGGTGGAGACGAGGAGTTCCTGGCCCTTGAGACCGACGGTGGGGG
>NZ_JABBWZ010000014.1:0-196063 GCF_014161435.1 Microbispora sp. H10949
CGGCTAAGGAAAGGCACCGTCAAAGGAATCCGCCACCAATCAACGGTGACGGGGTCATGCATGATTCATGCACTGGCTTTTAGCACACTGTTGAGTTCTCAAGAAACGGACGCGACCACCATCACCCGAAACCCGTCAACCGGGTCCCACGCTCCGGGGCGTTTCGTTTCGCTTGTGGTCTTAATCCTTCCCGATCAGCCATTCCGTGTCAAATCCGCCCTGTTCAGAACCGACTTGACCCGAAACCCGCCAACCGACAGGAATTCGACCGCCCCGTTTCCGGGGCAACCCCTCTAACTTACCCGAACCCTCACCCCGGCGCAAAACCACCGGTGCGAAGACCCAGAAGCCACAGGAGACGCCGGCCAACCGGCCGCGCACACACAACACAACCACCCAGGTGATCGAAGAGGAGTGCGCCGGACCGCGCCGACATCAGAAGATTACCAGGCTCCGGCAGCACCATGACCCAGCCCGAGAAGAACGCTCCCGGGGCCGGACCTATTCCCGCAGGTCGAGGGGTGGGTTGCCGGGCACGAGATCCGGCCCGTACCGGATCTCTCGAAACGCGGGGGCGCGCGCGGACAACCAGATCCGGTCCTCAGGCATCTACTTAGCGCTGCGGCGATCACGCCGGTGTGGCGCGGAGGATCGGGGAGGTGCGACGTGCGGGACAACGCTCCGGACGCACCCGTCGCTCCTCGTCCGGTGACGGTCCCGCGAGGACGTCGCCTACCCGGTCAACCAAACGTCAAGCCGCCCGCAATCGCCCCGCGGTACGTACAAGACGCGGAAGTCTCCGTTCGGCGCCAACCCGGCCGCCCGGACTTCCGCCGCTGGAGGTGGCCATCATCATGCGGTCGGAGTTCGACGACATCCGTGCCCACATCGCGGCCGAGCCGGCCCGCGCGGGCGACCTGCTCGAGCTCGCGCACAGCCTGCTCGACGATCTGGAGCAGCTCCGCACGCGCGAGGCGATCCTGCGTTCGCACTATCTCGGGCTGCTCACCGCCGCTCGCGCCACCGTCGCCGCCGACGTCGTCGGAGACCAGGCGCCGCTGACCTTCCTGGAGCACGAGCTGGCCAGGCACGGGCAGCTTCCCGACGGGGAGCAGGCGCCGCGGATCCTGGCGGACGCCGCGGGCGCGCAGGCCATGCTCGCCCACCTCGACGAGCCGGTTCCCCCGCGGCCCCGCGCGCCCCGGGGTCCCCACTGCGGAGGCGTCAGCCGCCGCCTCCGGAGCTGAGTCACCCGCCGTGCATCCCTGCGCGCCGCCGCTCACCCTCCTGGGATGAGGTCGTGCACGAAGACGACGTTGGAGTAGGCCGGGTTGTCGGTGTAGCCCTGGACGTTGCCCAGGTAGGCCCGCTGATAGGTGGACACCCACGGCACGGCGACCACCGCCTCCTGCTCGACGAGCCTCTTCTGGAGGTCGGCGTACGCCTTCTCCGCCGCCACGCGGTCGCTCGTCACGAGTGACGGCAGGGTGTCGATCCGCTCGTCGAGGTTCTTGTCCTTCAGGTAGGTGAGGTTGAAGGACACCGGCTCGGCGCTGTGGAAGACGTTCAGGAACCACGAATAGGCGTCGGCGTAGTCGGGATACCAGTACATGACGAAGATGTCCTGGCGTTTGGCGGGATCGGTGGCCTTGCCCCGGCTCCACTGGTCGTTCCACTGCATCGCCTTGGCCTGGACCTGGACGTTCAGCGGCTTGAGCGCCTGGGTGAGCAGGCGTACGAGCAGGGCCTCGTCGTCGTCGCCCTCGGCGTAGGTCAGGGTGAGGCGCAGCGGCGCGCTGCCGGGGCCGTACCCCGCCTGGGCGAGCAGCTCGGCGGCGCCGGCCAGATCCTGCCGGGCCCGCCGCCCGGGCACGTGGCCGAGCAGGCCCTCGGGCACCAGGCCGGAGGCGGGGGCGGCCGCTCCCCTCATCCGGGCGATCAGGCCGTCGTAGTCGATGGCCTTCTGCACCGCCTTGCGCAGCCGTACGTCGGCCAGCGGGCCGGAGGCGGTGTTGAACAGCACGAGCATGTTCTGGAACGACGGCACCTGGATCGTCCGCACGCCCGCGGTCGCCTTGGCCCGCAGGAACAGCTCGGTGTTCAGCCGCTGCACATAGCTCGCCTCGCCCCGCAACAGCATCCGGTACGCCCTGGCGGGGTCGGGGGTGACGCGGAACTCGACGTTCCGGTAGTGCGGGCCGTCCCAGCCGCCCCAGTAGCCGTCGAAGGCCCGCAGGACCAGCTCCCTCTCCCTGCCCTTCTTCCAGCTCGCCACGGTGTACGGCCCCGAGCCGGCGTCGCGGCCGGCCTGGAACCACTTCCCGAGGTCGCCCGAGCCCGCCGCGTGGGTGTCGTAGACGAACGCGGCGTAGCCGGAGGAGGCGATGATGTCGAGCGGGGCGGCGTACTTGAGCCGGAACTCCACGGTGAGCGGGTCCCGCACGACGATCTGCTGGACGGAGTCCCAGATGTAGGCCGCTCCGGCGCCCAGCCGCTTGGTGCGCTCGACGGACGCCTTGACCGCCGCCGCGTCCACCGGCCGGCCGGTGTGGAAGACCACGCCGTCGCGCAACGTGAAGGTCCAGATCTTGCCGTCGGCCGACGACGTCCAGGCCACGGCCAGGCGCGGGCCGGCCCGCCTCGTCCGGGGGTTGTACATCGTCAGCGAGTCGTAGATGTTCTCCATCGCGACGATCTCGTTGGAGTAGGAGCTGGCGGGGTCCCAGTCGGTGACGATGTCGAGATGGTGCAGGTAGACGAAGGTCGAGTCCTTCGCCGAGGGCAGCCCCGCGGCTGAGATCGCGGCGGGCTCACCCCCGCCGCACCCCGTGAGGGCCAGCACCGCCATCACTCCCAGGACGAGGAAACGGCGCATGCGGGCGGGTCCTTTCCGTGTCTATCATGATCGAACCTACTGCAAGATCACGATTGGACGTGATATTTCCGGCAATTGATCACCAGGGCGGCGTGCTGGCTATCTCACTGCTAACCTCTATCTCTGTCGCAAAAGTGTTTAATGTGAGGCTTGTACCTCACGTGGCGAGGTGCCATGAGTGCGCGCGGGCGTGACCGGCCGATCAGGTCCCGGATCATCGGCCTGCTGCTCGTCCCCCTGTTCTCTCTGGTCACGCTGTGGGCGGTCACCGCCGGTGTGACCATCGAGGAGAGCCTGAGCCTGCGCACGTACAACACGCTGTGGTCCACGCTGCGGCAGCCCGCCGACTCCCTGATCGTCGAACTGCAGGCGGAGCGGCTGGCGACGGCCCGCTCCCTCGGTTCGCGGAGCGAGAGCGACCGCACCGCGCTGGGCCTCCAGCGCCAGCGCACCAACGCCGCCAGGGAGCGGGTGCGCACCCTGGCGCTCTCCCGGGAGTCCCGCTCGGCCACCACCACCGCCATGCGCGCGCAGGTGGACGAGATGCTGCTGGGGCTGGCCCGGGTGGACGAGATCCGCGCCGAGGTGGACGAGGGGCTGTCGGAGCGGCTGCACGCCATCGAGACCTACAACCTCGTCAGCGACGCGATCTACCGGATGCACTACAGCCTCGCCCTGATCAACGACATCCCGATCTACCAGCAGTCGCGGGTCGTGATCTCGCTGGGGTACGCCAAGGAGCTGCTGACCCGGGAGCAGGCGCTGGCCGCGGCCGCGTCGGGCGGGCTCACCGACGAGGAGCGCAAGCTGTTCACCCAGCTCGTGGGCAACCGGCGGTTCCTCATCGACCAGGCGCTGCCCGAGCTGGACACCAGCCTGCGGCAGCTCCACGTGAACCTGATCACCACGCCCCTCTACCAGCGGTTGCGGCTCCAGGAGGAGCAGATCATCAGCGCGCCGCGGATCTCGCCGCGTACGCAGCGGGTCTGGCAGTCGACCTCCGACGACCTCGCCGAGTCGTTCCAGAAGGCGCAGACCGAGGCGGCGTCGCTGCTCGCCCGGCGCGCCGCGCCGATCGCCGACTCGATCCTGCGGCGGGCCGTGCTGGCCGGCGGCTTCGGCCTCCTCGCGGTCGTCGCCTCGATCCTCATCTCGATGCGCGTCGGCGGCCGTCTCGCCCGCGAGCTGGCCGGGCTGCGGCAGGCCGCGCTCGACCTCGCCAACCAGCGGCTGCCCCAGGTGCTGGCCAAGCTCAGGAGCGGCGACGACGTCGACGTGGCGTCGGAGGCGCCGCCGATCCGGACCATGGGCGGGACCGCCGAGATCCAGGACGTGGGGCGGGCCTTCTCGACCGTGCAGGAGGCCGCGGTGGAGGCCGCCATCGGCCAGGCGCGCCTGCAGCGCGGGGTCAGCCAGGTCTTCCTCAACCTCGCCCGGCGCAGCCAGACGCTGCTGCACCGGCAGCGGACCCAGCTCCACGGCATGCAGCGGCACGCGACCGAACCGGACATGCTGGAGGAGCTCTTCCGGCTCGACCACCTGACGACCCGCATGCGCCGCCACGCGGAGGGCCTGATCATCCTGTCCGGCTCGGCCCCGGGCCGCGCCTGGCGCAAGCCCGTCCCGATGTACGACGTCGTGCGCGGCGCCGCGGCCGAGGTGGAGGACTACGCCCGGGTGAACGTGCTGCCGATGGAGGATCACGGGCTCGACGGGTCCGCGGTGGCCGACGTCATCCACCTGATCGCCGAGCTGATCGAGAACGCCACGGTCTACTCCCCGCCGCACACGCCGGTCGCGGTACGCGGCGAGATCGTGGGCACCGGCTTCGCCGTGGAGATCGAGGACCGCGGGCTCGGGCTGACCAAGGAACGCCTCGCGGAGCTGAACGGGCGCCTGGCGAACGCCCCGGAGTTCGACATCGCGGACACCGACCGCATGGGGCTGTTCGTCGTCGCGCGCCTCGCCGCCCGGCGGGACATCCGCGTGACCCTTCGGCCCTCGCCATACGGAGGAACGACCGCCATCGTGCTGATCCCATCCGCGCTCATGGTCTATCCGAAGGACGACGACCTCACCCGCCTGCAGACGGAGGAGGTCACCCCGGAGGACATCATTCTCGCCTCGTTCAACCGGGGGCCCAAGAACGACAAGCACGCCGGCCAGGAGGACCCGAGGTGAGCGACCGCATGCAGGACCAGTGGCTGGACGAGGACGCGGGACCCGTCGTCCCGGCCTACGCCCTGACTCGCGGGCGCGTCCGGCCGTCCAACAAGGACATCGACATCATCGCGATCGTGACCGCGATCGGCGGGCCGACGCCGGTCAGCCTCGGTCCCGAGCAGTGGATGATCCTCAGCCTGTGCGCGCGTGCGGCGTCGCTGGCGGACATCGCCGTGGCCATCGACCTGCCGCTCGGCGTCGTACGGGTGCTCGTGGGCGACCTCCACGAGCAGGGGCTCGTGGAGGTGCGCCCGCCCGCCAACGTCGCGCGCTTCCCGACCGAGAAGCTCCTCACCGAGGTGATCGGCGGACTGCAGGCCCTGTGATCCCCGGCTCTCCGACCGCGTGGGGGTAGTGGCGCCGGGCGTGCCCGGGGGTGATGTAGCCCTCCCGCAGGTCCGCGCGCACGGCCTCCGGGTCGCGCTCCTCCGGCGGGCCGTACCCGCCGCCCGAGCCGGTGCGCAGGTGCACGACCGCGCCCCTGGGCAGGAAGATCCGCGTCTTCAGCGAGAACTCCTCGGCCCGCCCGTCGGGATACTCCACGGTCAGCCGGTTCGGCCGGCCCGGCAGGCCGCCCTCCAGGCCCCAGGGCGCGAGCGCGGTCCTGGCCAGGCCCGCGGTGAGGTACTGGTCCTCCAGCACCCGGAAGGACAGGTCGAGCCCGAGCCCGCCGCGGTGGCGGCCCGGGCCGCCGGAGTCCTCGGCCAGCGCGAGCCGTTCGATCCGCCAGGGGTTGCGCGCCTCCCAGACCTCGGCCGGGGTGAAGCGGGTGGCCGACTCGGAGATGTACATCAGCGCGCTCGCGCCGTCGGCCGACCGTGAGGCGCCCTGGCCCACCGGGTGCGGCGCGCCGTCCGCCCACGGCTCGCCGGTGGCCTCGCGGTTGCCCCACCACACGAGGGCGTTGATGTCCCCGCCGCTCGCGGCGGGCACCGATCCCGGCACGGCGTCGGCGAGCGCCCTGATGATCAGCTCGATGGCGTGGTCGGAGGGGATGCCGTACATGAAGCAGGGCGCGGGCCGCAGGGGGTGGAACAGCGAGCCGGGCCGGGTGAGCAGCTCCAGCGGGCGGAAGTGGCCCTCGTTGGGCTGCTCGCCCGCCCCCGCGAGGAAGGACACCGCGATCCGCACCGCCGCCACCGTCGAGGGCAGCGGGCAGTTGACCGGCCCGCCCACCTGGTCGGGGCAGCCGGTCAGGTCGACCGTCACCGACGAGCCGGCCACGACGACCTCGACGCCGAACGGGATCGGCCTGCCGGTGACGCCGTCGGAGTCGATGACGCTGGACGCCTGGTAGACGCCGTCCGGGAGGCGCTCGAACCAGCCGCGCACCAGCGCCTCGCCATGCGCGTACATCCGGGCCACGCACCGGCGGAAGGTGCCGAGGCCGTGCCTCCGCACGAGCGCGCCGAGGGCCTCGGCCCCGGTCCGCGCCCCGGCGACCATCGCATTGATGTCCCCGATGACCATTTCGGGCATCCGGCTGTTGGCGAGGATCATCCGGTAGACGTCGCTGACGAGGCGCCCCGCGTCGTACAGCTTGA
This sequence comes from Microbispora sp. H10949, assembly GCF_014161435.1. Lineage (NCBI taxonomy): Bacteria > Bacillati > Actinomycetota > Actinomycetes > Streptosporangiales > Streptosporangiaceae > Microbispora > Microbispora sp. H10949. The sequence goes on from NZ_JABBWZ010000014.1 coordinate 6,643, forward strand.
CCCCGGGGAAGATCGTGCCCTCCTGGTGGACGTCGATCGTGTCGGTGCAGTAGGGGTCCTTGCCGCCGATGTCGAGCCAGTGAGCCTTGATCACGGAGTAGCCGGCCAGCACGTCCTCGTGGAAGATCGGCACCACCATCGCCGCGTCCTGGGGATGCGAGCCCGTGCCGTACGGGTCGTTGTAGAGGATGACGTCGCCCGGGCTGAGGGCGGCGGGCCCGCCGACGCCCTCGACGGCCTCCCGGACGCAGAAGCCGAGCGTGCCCATGAACGCGGGCAGCGTCGGGGCCTGCGCCAGCATGCACATGTCCGCGTCGTAGAAGGCGACCGCGAAGTCCAGCGCCTCGTAGATGATCGGCGAGAACGCGGTGCGGATCAGCGACTGCTTCATCTGGTCGGCCGCCGCGTTGAGGCCCTGCCGGATGATCTCCGTGGTGACCGGGTCGGCGCCGTCGCCCAGCCCGGGGTGGACCTCCGCGTAGCGGGTGCGGACGACTGTCATCGCCGGTCCTTCCTTGTGATGACGAGGCTGCCGCTCTCGTGCGTCTCCACGGCGAAGCCGGCGTCCACGTAGGTGGTCGCGGTCGGCTCCACCACCAGCAGGGGGCCCTCGGTCACGCCGCGCAGGTCCTCCCGGCGGACGACCGGAGCCTCGGCGAAGGACTCCCGGCGGAACGACCACAGCCGCGTCGTCCCCCGTCCGCCCTCGCCCGACGGCGGGGCCGGCACCAGGGGGCGGGCGTCGTCGAGCACGACCCGGCTGGTCGCCCGTACGGTGACGACCTCCAGCGGATCGGGCAGCGTGTGGCCGAAGGCCCGGTGGTAGGCCTCGGAGAACCGGGCGGACACGGCCGCCACGTCGTCTTCCGCCGGCCGCACCGGGATCGTCAGCGTGTGCTCCTGTCCCCGGTGGCGCAGGTCGAGGTCGACCTCCCGGACGGCCCCCGGCTGCGCGAGCCGTTCGAAGAGCGTCTCCGCCAGCCGTTCGATCACCGGCAGCGCCGCGTCGTCCAGGGGGCGCACCAGTGTGCGGGCGGCCGAGCGGACGACGTCGGCCTGCACCAGGCCGACGGCGGAGAAGTTGCCCGCGTTGGGCGGCACGACGACGACGTCCACGTCGAGTTCGTCGGCGAGCAGGCAGCCGAACACCGGCCCGGCGCCGCCGAAGGCGACGACGGCCGCGCCACGCGGGTCCACGCCCCGCTCCACGGTCACGCCGCGCACGGCCTGGGCCATGTGCGCGGCGGCGATCCTGATCACGCCCACCGCGACGGCGTCCACGCCGTCGATGCCGGTCGGGCCCGCCAGCGGCGCGAGCGCGCGGGCGGCCGCTTCCTCGGACAGCTCGATGCCGCCCGAGATGTGCCCGCGCGGGATCATGCCGAGGTGCAGGGCCGCGTCGGTGACCGTCGGCTCGGTCCCGCCGCGCCCGTAACAGGCGGGCCCGGGGTCGGCGCCCGCGCTGCGCGGGCCGACCCGCAGCAGGCCGCCCGCGTCGGCGTATGCCACGGACCCGCCGCCCGCGCCCACCGACCGCACGTCCACCCAGGGGCTCTGCAGCGGCAGGCCGACGACCTCCCCCTGGTAGAGCAGCGGCAGCCGCCCGTCCTCGACGAGCGCGGTGTCGAAGCTGGTGCCGCCCACGTCGGCGGCCACGGCCGTGCCGATGCCGAGGGAGGGGCCGAGGGAGGCGGCGAGGCGGGCGGTCGCGGCGGCCCCGGCCACCGGGCCGGACAGGATCGTCTCGAACGGCCGCGCCGCGGCCTCGGCCAGCGTCAGCGCCCCGCCGCCGGAGCGGGTGACGAGCAGGTCGCCGGCGAAGCCCCTGGCCCGCAGCTCACGGTCGAGGTCGTGCAGGTAGGGGCCCATCCGGTGCCGGACGAACGCGTCCACGACCGTGGTGCAGGTGCGCTCGTACTCCCGGTACTCCCCCGAGACCTCGTGCGACAGCGAGACCGGCCCCGCGAACCCGGCCCGCGCGAGCAGCTCGGCGGCCCTCGTCTCGTGCGCGGCGTTCGCGTAGGAGTTCACCAGCACGATCGCGACGGCGTCCACGCCCTCGGCGGCGAACACCTCCGCGGCCCGGCGCACGTCCTCCGGCTCCAGATCCCGTACGACCGAGCCGTCGGCGGCCACCCGTTCGGTCACCTCCAGGCGCAGCCGGCGGGGCACGAGCGGCGGCGGCGGGGTCCAGAACAGGTCGTAGGGGTCGTCGCGGTCACCGCGGCGGATCTCCAGCACGTCGCGGAACCCGGCCGTGGTGATCAGGCCGACGGTCGCGCCGCGCCGTTCGAGCAGCGCGTTCAGGCCGACGGTGGTGCCGTGCACGAAGTGGCGGCAGCGGGCGAGCAGGTCCGGCGGCACCGCCGCGTCGACCGCGGCGAGCACCCCGCGCTCCGGCGCCGCCGGCGTCGTGGGCCGCTTGGCGACCCTGATCTCGCCGGTCGCGGCGTCGTGCAGGACGAGGTCGGTGAAGGTGCCGCCGACGTCCACTCCGATCACGGTGGTCATGCCCGGCACGGTAGGACGAGGCGCACGCCGCGTCGATGTGTCCTCACGACGACGTGATCGACGTTGTTGTCCCCGGGAGACAGTCGTGGTCGAGCACCACGTGGCAGGCGAGCTGGAGCGCGAACCGGGTCTGCGGATCGGACAGGTCGGCGTCGAGGGTCTCGGCGATGCGCCTGATCCGGTGGGCCACCGCGTTGGGGTGCAGGCTGAGCAGCTCCGCCGCCCTGGTCCGGGAGCCCCAGCAGTCCAGGTACGCCTTGAGCGTGGGCACCGCGTGGGCGCTGAGGGCGCCGAGACGCTCCAGTGGGGCGAGCAGGTCGCGGGCGGCCATCAGGGCGCTCTCGCTGCCGCCCAGCTCCGCGAGGAGCGCGTGCACCCCCAGCCGGTCGAACGCCACGGCCTGCCCCGCCTCCGCGCGGGCGGCGGCGGCGCGGGCCTGCGACGCCGTACGGCGCAGCCCGTCGGGCCCCGCCTGACAGGTCCCCACTCCCGCACCCAGGTCCGTGCCCAGGCCCGGCGGCCCTTCTGCGGGCGCGCGGGCGGTCGTCCGCTCGTCGGTGGTGAGGACCACGAGCACGCCGTCCTGCCAGCGGGTGACCAGCGGCGGCGCGGCCAGGTCGGCGGCCTCGCCGAGGCCCAGCAGGCCGGGCAGGGTCGCGCCGGCCGTCCTGCGCACTTCGCGGAGCACGGCATCGGCCACCCCGGCGGCGGGGTCGCGCAGGAACACCGCCACGTGCCAGCCCTCGACGGGCACGCCGGCGTGCCGGGCGCGGCGGGCGGCGGCTCCGCCGTCCCTGGCTCCGAGCAGGGCCAGCAGCGCGCGCTCGCGGGCCGCCTCCGTCTCGCGGGCGGCGGCCCGCACCCGGCCGAGCGTGGTGGCGACGACCTGGGCGACGATCGCCGCCGCGGGGTCCTCGCCGTCCCAGCACACGTAGCCGTCCGGCCGTCCGCCGATCCGGATCACGGTGGCGTTCGCCCCCGGCGCGGCCAGGCCGGACGCCCGGTAGGCGACCCCGACCGAGGCGGAGGCCGCGCGCAGGATGTCGTCCTCGCCCGCGCCCTCCATCGCGCCGAGCCCGTCGATCGCCTCCCGCGTACGGCGCAGCAGCAGCCCGGGGTCGGCGCGCACGGCGGCGCTGAGGCCGAGCACGGTGTCCGAGAGGGAGTGGTCGGAGGCCCCGGCGAGCAGGGCGACCCTCTCCCGCCGGGCCACCTCCACCATCTCCGGGGAGGTGCCCGAGGGGCCGGGCAGCACGATCCCGGCCAGCCCGCGGCCTCCGGCCAGGCGCAGCGCGCCGGCCACGTCGCACGACCGCATGGCGTGGCGGGACAGGATCGCAAGGGCCCCGGGGGCCGCCGCGGCGAGTTCGCGCATCTCGTCGACGAGGACGACGCTGTCGACCTCCCGGGCGTCCCAGGGTCCGGCGACGAGCGTCAGCCTCCGGCCCGCGGGGGTCCTCAGCAGGTCACTGACGCGGCGCATCGGGTGCCTCTCCTCCGTCGCGGGGGACGCGCGCGACCTAGGAGGCCGGGGTGGTCAGCACCTCCTCCGCGCGGTGACACGCCACCTTACGTCCTGCCAGCTCGCGAAGCTCCGGGGCCTCGTCCCGGCAGCGGTCCGCCGCCCAGGGGCAGCGCAGCCGGAACGGGCAGCCGGTGGGGGCCGGCGCCGCCTCCGTCCGCCCGGCCGTACGCGGCGGCTCGCCGCCGAGGCGCGGCACCGCGTCGCGCAGCGCCCGGGTGTACGGGTGGGCCGGCCGGGTGAGGAGGTCCGCGGTCGGGCCCGACTCGACCACCCGCCCGGCGAAGAGCACCGACGACGTGCGGCACAGCCGCCCCACGACGCCGAGATTGTGGGTGATGAGCAGATAACCCAGCCCGCGGTCGGCGGCGAGGCCCTCCAGCAGTTCGAGGATCCGGGCCTGCACGGTGACGTCGAGCGCGCTCGTCGGCTCGTCGAGCACCAGCAGCCGGGGCTCCACGGCGAGGGCGCGGGCGATGGCCACCCGCTGCCGCTGGCCGCCGGACATCTCGTGCGGCCTGCGGCCGGCCAGCGCGGGATCGAGCCCCACGCCGGCGAGGAGCGCGGCCACGCGGTCCCGCCGCTCGTCCCGGGGCACGCGGTGATGGGTGGTCAGCGCCTCGGCGATCGACGCCCCCGCGGTCATGCGGGGGTCGAGCGCCTCGCTGCCGTCCTGGAAGACCGGCTGCACGGCCCGGCGGAACTCCGCCCGGCCCGCGCGGCCGAGCGCGGCCAGGTCGCGGGAGCCGTACCGGACGACGCCGGAGCGCGGACGCAGGAGACCGAGCAGCGCGCGGGCGAGCGTGGTCTTGCCCGAGCCGCTCTCCCCGATCAGGCCCACCCCGCCCTCGTCCACGGCGAGGCTCACGTCGTGGACCACCGCCGTCGTGCCGTACGCGAGGGTGACCCCCTCGGCGGCGAGCAACGTCACGACCCCTCCTCAGGCTCGGGCAGCCGGGGGACGGCGGCGATCAGCTCGCGGGTGTAGGGGTCGCGCGGCCGGGCGAACACCTCGGCCGCGTGGCCGCTCTCCACCACCGCGCCGTCGCGCATCACCACGACCCGGTCGGCGATCGTGGAGACCAGCGCGAGGTCGTGGGAGACCAGCAGCACGGCGAGGCCGCGCTCGTCGCGCAGCCGCCGCAGCACCGCGACCACCTCCGCCTGCACGGTGACGTCCAGCGCGCTGGTCGGCTCGTCGGCCAGCAGGACCTGCGCGCCGAGCGCGAGGGCCAGCGCGATGACGAAGCGCTGCGCCTGGCCGCCGGACACCTGGTGGGGATGGCGGCGCAGGATCTCCGGGTCGAGCAGCACCGCGCGGACGGCCTCCTCGGCCCGTTCCCGCGCCGCCGCGCCCTTCACCCCGTGCCGGGCGAGCGCGCGGCGCATCAGCGTGCCGAGGCGCATGGTGGGGTTGAGCGCGGCCTGCGGGCTCTGCACGACCAGGGCGGCCCGCGAACCGCGGATCTCCCGCAGCCGCGCCGGGCTCGCCGTGAGCACGTCGACCTCCCCGACGCGGATCCTCCCCGCGACGTCGGCGCCGTGGACGAGGCCGAGCGTGCTGAGCAGGGTCGTCGTCTTGCCCGACCCGCTCTCGCCGACGATCGCCACGCACTCCCCTGCGGCGACGTCGAGCTCGGGGACCGACGCGATGACCCGGTCGCCGATCCGGACGACGAGATCCCTGACGCTGATCAGGTTCATCGGGCCAGCCTCGCCCTCAGCCCCTCGCCGAGCACGTTGAACGCGAACGCGGTGACCAGGATGGCGAGGCCGGGGAAGGTCACCACCCACCAGTCGGTGGTGAAGAGCGACTGGCCCTGCTGGACCATCAGGCCCCACTCGGGGGTCGGCTCGTGGGCCCCGAGGCCCAGATACGACAGCGCGGCGGCGGTGAGGATGACCCCGCCGCCGTCCAGCGACAGTTGCACCAGCACGGGCGTGAGCGAGTTGGGCAGCACGTGCCGCAGCACGATGAGCGGCGCGGGCACGCCGAGGCAGCGCGCGGAGTCGACGAACCCCCGGGTGGCCACCGACGCGGCGACCGACGCCGTGAGCCGGGCGTACCAGGGCCACCAGGTGATCGCGATCGCCACGATCACGGTGGTCACGCTCGGCTGGAGCACCACGGCGAGCGCCAGCGACAGCAGCAGGGCGGGGAAGGCGAGGAAGACGTCGGTCACCCGCATGATCACGTCGCGGGCCCAGCCGCCGGCGTACCCCGCGACCACTCCGAGGAGGACCCCGGCCGCGCCGCTAACGGCGAGCACCGCCACGGCGATGAACAGCGAGGTGCGGGCGCCGAACAGGACCCGGCTGAACACGTCGCGGCCGACCTGGTCGGTGCCGAACCAATGGTCGCCGCCCGGCGGCAGCAGGGACTCCAGGGGATGCGTGGCCGAGCCGCCGTCCTCCGGGTAGGGGGCGATCCACGGCGCGAGCAGCGCCGCGAGCACGACGATCCCGAGCAGCACGCCGCCCGCCACCGCCAGCCGGTCCACCCCGGCCAGGCGCCGCAGCGGCGTACGGCGGTAGACGGGCAGGGCGGGGGTGGTCATCGCGCCCTCACCCTCGGGTCCACCACGCCCTGGAGGAGGTCCACGGCGAGGTTGGCGACGACGTACAGCACGGCGACCAGCAGCGTCACCCCGGCGATGGCGGGCGTGTCGAGCGAGCGGATCGAGTCGGCGGCGTACCGCCCGAGGCCCGGCCAGTTGAAGACGGCCTCCACGAGGAAGCCGTTCACGATCGAGTACGCGAAGACGAGGGCGATCAGCGCCAGCACCGGGTTCAGCGCCGGGCGCAGGGAGAAGCGGGTGAGCACGGCGGTCTCCCCGAAGCCGAGGGCGCGCTCCAGCCGGGCGTGCTCGCGCGACGACTCCTCGATGAGCGCGGCCCTGGTCATCTGGGCGACCACCCCCGCCGGGTACGCCGCGATCACGAGGGCGGGCAGCACCAGATGCGACAGCGTGCTCGTCAGGATCGGCCAGTTGCCGGTGATCAGCGCGTCCACGGCGGTGACGTTCGTGTAGAGGTGAAGCGGGCTGGTCCGGTCGAGCGACGCGTCGTACTCCCCCGCGACGGGAAACCAGCCGAGGCCGCTGGCGAAGACCGTCTGCAGGGCCAGCGCCAGCCAGAACACCGGCACCGAGACGGCCAGCATCGACGACAGCCGTACGGACAGGTCGGGCAGGCGGCCCTTGTAGCGGGCGGCGGCGATCCCCAGCGGGATGCCCGCGGCCAGCGCGACGACCAGCGCGGCGCCGACGAGTTCCAGGGAGGCGGGGAACGCCTGGAAGAGGTCGTCGCGCACCGGCCGCCGGGTGTGCAGGCTGGTCCCCCAGTCGCCGCCCAGCAGGTCGCGCACGTAGTTCCACAGCTGCACCGGCAGCGGGTCGTCCAGCCCGAACCGCCGCCGGGCGTCGGCGAGCTCGGCCGCCGTCGCCTTGGGTCCCGCGTACGCCACCGCCGGGTCGCCGGGGACCAGGCGCATGACGGCGAACGTGAGGACGATCACGCCGGCCACGACCAGGAGGGCCTGGCCGAGCCGGCGGATCAGGTACCCCGGCATGGTCAGGCGCCGGGCTTCAGGTCGTAGGCGAACACCACGTTCGGATAGGCCGGGTTGTCCGTGTAGCCCTGGACCGACTTGGCGAACGCCCGCTGGTAGGTCTGCACGTACGGCACGGCCACCGCGGCCTTCTCGTTGATGATCTTCTCCTGGAGGCCGGAGTACGCCTTCTCCGCGGCGGACTGGTCGGTCGCGGTGAGCGCGGGCAGCCCGTCGATCTCCTTGTCGACCGCCGCGTCCTTCAGGTAGGAGAGGTTGAACTGCACCGCGTCCTCACCGTGGAAGACGTTGACGAACCACGAGTAGGCGTCGGCGTAGTCGGGGAACCAGTACATGACGAAGACGTCCTGCCGCTTGGCGGGGTCCTTCGCCTTGCCCTGGTCCCACTGGGTGGTCCACTGCAGCGGCTTGGCCGACAGCTTGACGTTCAGCTTGTCGAGCGCCGAGCTGAGCAGCGTGACCAGCAGCTCCTGGTCGCTGTCGCCCTGGGCGTAGGTCAGCGACAGCTCCAGCCGCTTGCCGCCGGGGCCGTAGCCGGCCTCCTTGAGCAGCGCCTCGGCGCCCGCGAGGTCCTGCTTGGGGGTCATGCCCTGGGTGTGGCCGAGCAGGCCCTCCGGCACCAGGCCGCTGGCGGCCACGCCCGCGCCCTTCAGCGCCGCCACGAGGCCGTCGTAGTCGATCGCCTTCTGCAGAGCCTGGCGCAGCTTCACGTCCTTGAGCGGGCCGTCGGCCGTGTTGAACAGCACGAGCAGGTTCTGGAAGGACGGCGTCTGCGAGGTCTGCACCGTGCCGGTGTTCGCGGCCTCGCCGAACAGCTGCGCGTTGAGCCGCTGGACGAACGTCACCTCGCCGCCCCGCAGGAGCTGCCAGGCGGTGGTCAGCTCGGGCGTGACGCGGAAGGCGAGCTTCTTGTAGTGGGCGCCGTCCCAGCCGCCCCAGTAGCCGTCGAAGGCCTTGAGCGTGAGCTCGGTCTCCTTGCCCTTCTGCCAGCTCTCGACCGTGTACGGCCCGGAGCCCGCGTCGTGGCCCTCGCCGAACCACTTCTTCAGGTCGCCGGAGGCCGCCGTGGTGTCGTAGACGTACGCCGCGTAGCCGGCCGAGGCGACCAGGTCGAGCGGGGTGGGGTACTTGAGCGTGAACTCCAGCGTCGTGGCGTCCTTGGCCTCGATCTTCTTGACCGCGCTCCAGATGTAGGCCGCGCCCTGGCCCTCCTTCATGGTGCGCTCGATCGACGCCTTCGCGGCGGCGGCGTCCACCGGCTTGCCGGTGTGGAACGTCGCGCCCTGCCGGAGGGTGAAGGTCCACTTCTTGCCGTCGGGCGACGAGGTCCACGACGAGGCCAGGCGCGGCTCGGCCTTCTTCGTCTGCGGGTTGTACCGGGTCAGCGACTCGTAGATGTTCTGCATCGCGATGATCTCGTTGGAATACGAGCTCGCGGGGTCCCAGTCGGTGACGACGTCGAGGTTGGGGACGTACGTGAACGTGCTGTCGGCCGCGCTCCCGGCCCCGCCCGCCGCCGAGGGGGCGGGCTCGGTGGAGTCGGCGGCGCCGCGGACCTGCCCGCCGGCGCAGGCCGCGGCGGAGAGGGTCACTGCGGCCACGGCTCCCGCCGCGAGAAGACGCTTGTGCCAGCGCATGAAGGGGGTTCCTTTCCTATCCGGCCAGCCGGGCGAGAGGGCCGGCGGCCTTGACGTGCAGGCGCACCGCGGGCTCAGGCAGGTAGCTGAGGGGGATCTCGCTGAGCTCGACGATCTGGACAGACTCGGGGTCGGCCCCGGCGGCGACGGCCCTCGCGGCCGCCTCCTCCTTGGCGTTGTCGATCAATCTAGCCCTGGCGCTCCCGCCCCCCGCAGCGGGGACGATCGTCTCGATCCGCCCGCTGGCGAGCGCGATGGCCGCCCCCACGGCGTTGGCGACCTCCGCGTGCTCCGGCCGGATCACCTCGCGCGCCCCCGGCACCCGCTCGGCCAGCAGGAACGCGCCGCCGCCGACCGCCACGAGCGGCCGGTCCGCCCGGCCCGAACGCGAACGGCCCAGCGCCACACGGTCCACCGCGTCCGCGACGGCCTCGTCGGCCGCCCGTACGGCCCGCTCCAGCCTGTCGCGCCACTCCCCGGGGACGGGGTGGGTGCCGACCGCGCCCCGCCCGGCCGCCACGGCCGCGTCGGTCATGGTCGGCGTGGAGCCGCCGAAGACGAGGGCCTCGGCGCCGATGCGGTAGCCCACCGAGCGCGGCTCCGCACCGACGATCGTGCCGCCGCCGAGCGCGATCGACAGGATGTCGGGCATCCGGAAGTTCGTCGCGACGCCGCCGATCTCGACCGCCGCGGCCGACTCCCGGGGGAAGCCGCCCACGAGCACGCCGAGGTCGGTCGAGGTGCCGCCGACGTCGGCGACGATCGCGTCGGCGACGCCCGACAGGTACGCCGCGCCGCGCAGCGAGTTGGCCGGGCCCGAGCCGATGGTGAGCACCGGGTAGCGGGCGGCGTAGCCGACCGCCATCAGCGTGCCGTCGTTCTGCGCGAAGTACGTCTCGACCTCCAGGCCCCTCGCCTCCAGGGCCTCGCGCAGCGCGGCGGTGACGTCACGCGCCACGCCGTACAACGCGGCGTTGAGCACGGTCGCGTTCTCACGCTCCAGCAGGCCGAGCGAGCCGATCTCGTGGCTGAGGCTCACCGGCACCTCGCCGATCTCGGCCCGGATGATCTCGGCGACCCGGTTCTCCTGGTCGGCGCTCGCCGGGCTGAACACGCCGGTGACGGCGACCGCGTCGGCGGGCGTGCCGGCCACGAACCTCCGCACCGCGTCCTCGTCCAGGGGCGCGATCTCGCTCCCGTCGACGAAGTAGCCGCCCCGGACGATCGCCGTCCCGGCCGCCACGGTGTCGCGCAGGTCGTCCGGCCACTCGCTGAGCGGCGGCACGGACGTGGTCGCGGGAGCGCCGAGACGCAGCACGGCGACCCGGCCGAGCGCCCGCCGCTCCAGGATCGCGTTGGTCGCGTGGGTGGTGCCGAGCATCACCCGGGTGACCAGGCGCGGGTCGGGCAGCCCGGCGAGGACCGCGTCGAGCGCCGCGCGCAGGCCCTCGGTGACGTCGGGGCTGGTGGGACGCTTGGCCGTGGCCAGCACCCGGTCGTCGTCGTCCAGCACCACCGCGTCGGTGTTGGTGCCGCCCACGTCGATCCCGACACGCAGGCTCGCGCTCATGCCACCTCCTCGCCCGACGGCTCGGAGTCGCATGCGCGCACCGCGCCGCGGTCACCGATTCGCTCACTCATGCGATCTTCTCCACCGGCAGGTAGTCGAGGTCGTAGCCGAAGGCGCGCGGGCCCGCCGTCTCCAGGCCCTTGGGCGTACGCCACAGGGGATCGCAGGGCCAGGCGAGCACGGTGACCCGCTGGCCGTACCGCAGCGCCTCGGTTTGCACCGCCGTCGCCGTCTGGGTGTCGACCACCGTGATCAGGTCGGGCACCATGGCCCGGACCCGGCCGTCCTCCAGGGCGACGAGGTTCTCGTTCTGGATCTCCAGGATCAGCGTCCTGCCCCGGTCGTCGCCGGTGCCCTCGACCGTCGCCGTGCCGCGGGCGAAGCCGCCGGTGGTCCGGCGGTCGAGATCGGCCAGCTTGCCGGTGAGCAGCCGTACGGCGCCCAGCTCGGCGGTGAGGGCGGCGAGCGGGTCGGCGGCGCCCTCGGTCGCCCGGCCCACCGCGATCGCCCGGCTCACCGTTCCCTCGATCACCGCTCCCGCGCACTCGCGGGCGGTCAGCACGTAGTCGGCCATCAGCGCGCTCGACCCCGCCGCCACGCAGACGGCCCGCGCGAGCCGCTCCGACCACAGTCCGTCGACCGGCCGGATCGTCACGACGTTGCCGGCGACGTCGGCCATGACCACGAGGTCGGCCGGGATGCCCGCCACGTACATCGAGACCATCTGGACCTCGGGGAACGCCCGGCCCATGGCGTCGGCGTCGAGCAGCGGCAGGCCGAGCCTCGCCGCCCAGGCGACCGGCGCGACCCCGTTGCCGCCGCCGATCTCCGAGGACATCACGGCGGCCGGCGGCCGGCCGAAGATCCGCTCGATCTCCTCGGCGATCCGTACTGGTTCGTCCTCGCCGTGGATCATCTCGTGGCTGACCGTCGGCGCGCCGATGCCCGACAGCGGCAGCACGAGGGCGTCATCGGGCAGTTCGTCCAGGGACACGAGCGGCACCTCGCCGTGCTCGCGGATCGCGCGCCGGGCGGCGATGGCGCCGGGGCGCACGTCACCGCCGCCGCCGGTGCCGAGCACGGCGCAACCCCGGGCCAGGGCGGTGACGTCCTCCAAGGTGATGCGGGCCTGCATGCGGGGAGCCTTCACTACCGGGGGGTGCCGCCTCAATGTCACAGTGCGACATCTATCACCAGAATGTTGTCGCCCCACGACAAACCCGGAAAAACTGCTATCAGCGCAGCGGGTCGAACTCCCGCAGAGCGGCCGGCTGCTTGCCCGTGGTGATCTGCTCGGCGAGGAGCCGTCCGGTTGCCGGGCCCTGGGCCAGGCCCCACATGCCGTGCCCGCCGGCCACGTAGATCCCCGGGGCGTCCGTCGCGCCGACCAGCGGGCGTCCGTCGGGCGTGACCGGCCGGGGACCGACCCAGACGTCCGTGTGCTCCTCCCAGCGCACCCCCCGCAGCAGCGGGCGGGCGGAGGCGGTGATCGCCCGCAGCCGGGCCTCGACGGCCGGGGCGTCGGGGTCGCGGAACTCCATGGTCCCCGCCACCCGCAGGCCACCCTGGTAGGGCGTGCACGCCACCCGTACGTCCGGCAGGTAGATCGGGCCGGGGACGGGGTGGTCCACGGGGACGGTGAAGGAGTAGCCGCGGCCGGCCCGCACGGGGACGCGTACGCCCCAGCGGCCCGCCAGCCTGGACAGCCAGGCGCCGGTGGCCAGCACCACCGCGTCGGCGGACAGGACGGCGCCGTCACAGGCCACCACGACGACCTTCTTGCCGTCGCTGCGCACGTCGGCGACCTCATGCATCTCGACCGTGGCGCCCCGGGCCGTGACGGCCTCACCCAGCGCGTGGACGAAGCGGCCGGGGTCGATGTAGCGCTGCCCGTCGATCCGCACGCCCGCGGTCAGGGCCTCCGAGGCGAGCGGCACGGTCTCTACCAGCTGCCGGGCGTCCAGCGGCGTGTGGTCGACCGGCTGGCCGGCCTCGGCCATCCTGCGCAGCTCATGGAGCAGGCCCTCGGCTTGGCGCGGCGTGCGGAACCCCGCGGTGATCGGCGCGTCCTCGACGGGGGCGGCCACGCCGTTGGCCGCGAGCACGCCGTACGCCTCGATGCACTCGTCGTTGAGCGGCAGGTTGGCGCGCACCGCCCGGGTCCAGGACGACCACCGGCAGTTGGCGGCGAAGCGGGTCAGGAACGCCCACAGTCCCGGATCGAAGGTCGCCGGGATGCGCAGCGGCGCGGCCGGATTCAGCAGCGAACGCAGGCCGTAGCGCAGGACCGAGGGCTCGTTCAGGGGAATGGCCAGGCCCGGCGCGATCCATCCCGCGTTGCCCCAGGACGCGCCGGCCGCAACGCCCCGGCGGTCGACCACGGTGACCTCCACACCGCGTTCCTGCAGGAACCACGCGGTCGACAGACCCACGATCCCCGCGCCGACCACGATCACCGACCGCGGCCACTCGTTGACGCGCTCGGCGCCGGACATACCCCACCTCCACACCAGGCGATCACTTCCCCCAGCGTGGCCCGTACGGCGCCGCGAACCGTTGTGGCAGCCGCACAATCGCAACGTCCGTCTTGTGGGTTCCAGACAACCCTTATTCGTCCTCGGCGGCCAGAGTGATGACCATGGCGAGGCGCTTGCGCGGGTCGTCCAGGTTCAGCAGAGTCACCTCACTCATCCTGCGCAGCCTGTTGCGGACCGTGTTGGTATGTACGCCGAGCCGTTCGGCGGCGACAGCGAGATCGCCCTGGGCCTCCAGCCATGCCCGCAACGTCGGCACGTAGTGGGTGTCGTGGAGGGCGTCGTGCCGTCGCAGCACACTCACCGGCCCGCGTGCCGGGGTCCGGCCCGCGCGCGCCGCGGCCCGCAACCGCTGCAGCAGGATGTCGTCCCAGGACTCGTCGTACGCGGGTGGCTCGGCCTGGGGTGCGCCTCTCTCATGCAGCGCCAGGCACTCCTCCGCCTCCTGCCGGCTGGCCGGCAGCTCCGCCGCCTGGGCCACGCCGCCGATCCCGGCCGTCATCCGCACCCGCGACGGCAGCGCGGCCCGCAGCGCGTCCACCCACTCCCGCGCCGCCGACGCCCGCGTGCCCGGCAGGATCGTATGGAGCGTGTCGCCCAGCAGGGCGCTCCGCCCGGGCCTGGACCAGCCGAAACCCGCGGTGGCCCGGTCGAAGGCCAGCAGAAGCATGGCGTGCCGGTCCTCGGCCGTGTGCGCGCGGACCGCGATGACGCGCATCTCCCGCGGGGCCAGCCCCAGCTGGCTGACCACCGTCTCAGCGTCGGCGGTGCCCTCAAGCAGCCGGATGACCAGGTCGGACTCCACCTTCCGCTCCAGGTCGGCGCTCGCCCGGGAGCGGAGCAGGTGCAACGCCACCGTGCGCGCGCCGTTCGCCAGCGCGGTGTGCGCCGCCCCGGTCAGCGGGCCGGCGCAGGTCACCCACACCGAGCCGAGCAGTTCGCGCCCGGCCCGCACCGCCACCACCATCCGTCCGGTCAGGCCGTGGTCCGGGTCCGGCTCGACGAAGATCGGCTCGTCCGTCGACGACAGACGAGCGAACACCCCCCGTGACCGGAAGAGGGCCCGCAGCCGGTCCGGAACCTGCCGCACCAGGATCGTCTCCAGCCGGGCCGGGTCGCCCGCCTGCTGGGAGCGGGAGTACGCGAGCACCCGCGAGAGCCGATCCTCGATGGTCACCGCGCCGCCGACGACGTCCGCCAGGCTGTCGGCCAGCGCGAACAGGTCCGTGGGCCCCCGCCCCGACTCGGTCTCCCGCCCTTCCAGCACCAGGCCGTAGACCAGGCCCACCAGGTGGCTCCAGGGCACCGCGGGGTCGGCCCGCATCACGGCCACGCCCTGGGCGTCGCCGGTCGCGGCGGCCTCACGCTCGCTTTCGGCTCCGGCGCGCACCAGGACCGCCTTCGCCTGCGCCGCGACCGCCCACCGCACCGCCTCGGTCACCGACCCGGCTCCCACGGCCACGAGCACGTCACCGGTGACCCGGCTGTCGGTCGCGTCCGGTATCGCCACACTTCGCAACTGTGCCGAACGCGTCTCGGGTCGCCCGCACAGCCGTACGCCGTACCCGCCCAGCACGTTGACCAAGCGATCCAACCTGATCATGTGCAACTCCACCGTGGTGGAAGGTTTTCGAACGTTCGTGGTGGATTGGGCCCAAAAATGACCAAAGGCCCGATCTCCGATTCGGAAGACCAGGCCCTTGACTCTTGGTAGCGGGGACAGGATTTGAACCTGCGACCTCTGGGTTATGAGCCCAGCGAGCTACCGAACTGCTCCACCCCGCGTCGTTGTGTCTCAACCATACCCGTCACCGGGACCAGGCGGCAAATCGGGCCAGAGGAAGACGCCGGAGGCCGGCCGCACATCATCTTGATCTCGGCCCGCCACGAACAGGACCTCGCGGAGCTGGTCGAGACCTGCCCCGCCATCGCCTTCCTGTCCAAGCTGGATCCCCACCACTCGCCCACGGCGACCGACCGACAGCCAATGAGTCACGCTCACCGGGGTGCCGGGCGGGGGAGGCCGGGGTCAGGGGAGGGACAACTCGTACTCGACCTGCTCGATGGGGTTGCCGTCGCCGAAGTCGTGGTCGCGGACCGCGCCCGATTCGGTGAAGCCGCTCTTCTGGTAGAAACGGCGCGCCTGCGGGGTGTCCCGGAGCGTCCAGAGGTGGACCCGCCCGAAGCCCTGTTCGCCGATCCTGCGCAGGGTCGCGGCCATCAGCGCGTTGGCGACACCGGTTCCCCAGCCGTCCGGATGGGCGTAGCAGCCGAAGATCTCCGCGGCCTCCGGCCGGGCCGGCGAGGAGCCGAAGTAGGTGAAGGCGAGCGGCCGGCCGTCCAGCGCGCCGAGCAGGACGGTGTCCCTCTTCTGGAGAAGCACGTCACGCCATTTGCCACGCCGATGTCTGATCGCCTCCGCGGCGAACTCCGGGGAGAAGAACCCCACGTAGACCGCCTGCCACGACTCCGCGTGGATCTCGCCGACCACGTCCCCGTCCTCGGGGGTGGCTTCGGCGACCGTCAACACTCCACTCACACCACGACGCTAGAGAATCCCGCGTGCTCCTGGCAACGCGAAGGCCCGGTGCCCGTTCCCGGGGCACCGGGCCTTCGGCTTCAGCGGCGCGGAGCCGCGACCGAGGCGATCAGGGCTGCGCGAGCACGCCGCGCAGGAACGCGACGGCCTGGGCGATGGCCGCCCCGGCGGCGTGGGTGTCGCGCAGGGCGTTCAGCATGACGAAGTCGTGGATGACGCCGAGATAACGGACCGCGGTGACGGGCACACCCGCCTCGCGCAGCTTCGCCGCGTAGGCCTCGCCCTCGTCGCGCAGCACGTCCGCCTCGGCCGTGATGACGAGGGCGGGCGGCAGACCGGCGAGCTGCTCGGCGGTGGCCCGCAGCGGAGACGCGGTGATCTCGGCCCGCTGCTCCTCGCTGGTCGTGTACTGGTCCCAGAACCACTGCATCGCGTCCCGCCGGAGGAAGTAGCCCTCGGCGAACTGGTGGTAGGAGCCCGTGTCGAAGCTCGCGTCGGTGACCGGGTAGAACAACACCTGACCGGCCAGTCGCACGTCGCCGCGTTCCTTCGCCGTCAGGGTGAGCGACGCGGTCATGTTGCCGCCGACCGAGTCGCCGGCGACGGCGATGCGGGCCGGGTCGAGCCCGTGCTCGGCGCCGTGCTCGGCCACCCAGCGCAGGGCGGCGTAGTTCTCGTCGGTGGCGACGGGATAGCGCGCCTCGGGCGAGAGGCTGTAGTTGACGAACACCACGGCGGCGCCGACGCCGAGCGCCAGTTCACGGGCGAGACGGTCGTGCGTGTGGTCGTTGCCGAACACCCAGCCCGCGCCGTGGATGTAGAGCACGACCGGAAGCGGCCCGGCGACCCCGGTGGGCCGGAAGACCGTCACCGCGCCCAGGCTCTCCTTCTCGGTCCCGGGCACCTCGATCTCCGGGCTCTGCACCTCGTCCACCGTCTTGCGGCCGTCCACCGGCCCGAGGTCGAAGAGATAGGGCGGATTCGCGGTGGCCTCCACGAATGCCTGCGCCGCGGGTTCCAGGACGGGACTGCTCAAGGGGATACTCCTCGTTCTCACGATCGACGGCCACAGCAGGAGGACAAGCCGCCCAGGGCATGCGTCATCCGACTCAGCGTCTAGTACGCCGCATACGCTAACCGAAACACACAAATGTGAACAATCGGGACATATGACCATCGGGGGCGTCCGGGGTAACGATCAACCTCGCGGACTCCGCACAACGCGAAGGCCCGGTGTCCGTTTCCGGGCACCGGGCCTTCGACTTGAGTAGCGGGGACAGGATTTGAACCTGCGACCTCTGGGTTATGAGCCCAGCGAGCTACCGAGCTGCTCCACCCCGCGTCGGCTCTACGAGACTATCCCGCCGCGGGCCGGGAGGCAAACCGGAGCCCCGCGCCGCGGTGGGCGCGAGGCTCCGCACCTGTTCAGCCGCTCGGCGCCGGAGTGGGAGCGGCGGCCGAGGGACCGCCGCTCGGGCTCGCGCTCGCACTCGGTGCGGCGCTCCCGCTCGGGGCCGGGGTCGCCGTCGACGACGGCGTTGCCACCTTGAGCTTGGCCAGGTCGTCCAGCGCCTTCTTGAGCGCGTTCTGCGCGTCGCCGTACGCCTTCCAGTCGGGCGGGGTGTCCGACAGCGCCTTCTGCGAGTCCTCGAACGCCCGCTCCGCCCGGTCGAGCGCGGACGCGAGTGCCGAGGAGTTCGCCGGCGGCTGGGCGACCTGGTCCGGCGGCTGGTTGGGCTGCTGGTCGGGCGTCTGCTCCGGCGGCGTGGCCACGGTGCCGCCGAACACCTGCTGCAACGCCTCGCTCAGGTTGTCGCCGAAGCCGACCTTCTCGCCGAACAGCACGAGAACCTTGCGCAGCGTCGGATACTTGCCCGAGCTCTCCGCACGCGGCTGGATGTAGACCGGCTCGACGTAGAGCAGGCCACCGCCGAACGGCAGCGTGAGCAGGTTTCCGTACAGCACGTCGGTCGCGCCGGCGGTGCCGCGCAGCAGGTTGAGCCGCTCCGAGACCGTGGGGTTCGACTCGAACAGGTTCTGCGCCTGGGGTGGTCCCTGCACCGCGGTCGTGCTCGGTAGCTGGAGGATCTCCAGTTGCGGGTTCGGCGTCGCGGCGGTCGCGTCGACCGCCATGAACGCCGCCATGTTCTGCCGCTGGTTGGGCACGAACGTGGACGTCAGCGAGAACCGCTCGGTGTCGCTGCCCGGCATCTTCATCGTCACGTAGTACGGCGGCTGCTTGCTCTTCTGGGTCGCCGGGTCCTCGGGGACCTTCCAGAAGTCCTGCGCGCCGAAGAACGCGTTGGCGTCGGTGACGTGGTAGGAGGTCAGGATCTCCCGCTGGGCCTTGAACAGGTCGGCCGGGTAGCGCAGATGGTTGCGCAGATCCTGGCTGATCTCCGAAGCCGGCTTGACGACGCCGCCGAAGGCCTTCCGCCAGGTCTGGAGGACGGGGTCCTTCTCGTCCCAGGCGTAGAGCGTCACCGTGCCGTCGTAGGCGTCGACGGTGGCCTTCACCGAGTTGCGGATGTAGTTGATCTCGTCCCTGGGCACCTGCGGCACGCCGAGCCGGCTGCTCTGCACGTCCGTGGTCAGCGACTCCAGGCTCTTGCGCTCGGAGTAGGGATAGGAGTCGGAGGTCGTGTACGCGTCCACGATCCACACGATGCGGCCGTCCACCACGGACGGGTACGGGTCGCGGTCCAGCGTGAGGAACGGCGCGACCTGCTGGATGCGCTCCACCGGCTCACGGTTGTAGAGGATGCGCGACTCGGAGTTGATGTTCGAGTTCAGCAGCAGGTTGGTCTCGCCGTACTTCACGGCGTAGAGGAGGCGGCGGAAGAAGTTCCCGACCGAGACGCCGCCCTTGCCCTCGTAGGTGCTGTTGACCTGGCCCGTCTTGTTCTGCTGGTCGGCGCCCTGCTGCCCCTGCTGGGGGTAGTCGAGCTCGATCGGCTTGGCCGACTTGGGACCGCCGACGATCGAGTAGTCGGGCGAGTTCTCCCCGAAGTAGATGCGGGGCTCGTAGTCGCCGAGGTCGCCGGCCGGCGGGATGTCCTTCTCGCTGAAGACCGGCAGGCCGCTGCTGTCCACCTTGTTGCCCGGCGCGGCGACGAACCCGAAGCCGTGCGTGTAGACGAGGTGGCTGTTGATCCAGTTGCGCTGGCCCTCCGGCGGGAGGCCGATCTCCCGGACCGCCACGACGGTGTCGCGCAGCTTGCCGTCGACCATGTATCTGTCGATGTCGAGCTGCTCGGGGAACTGGTAGTAGCCGCGGATCTGCTGCTTCTGCTGGAAGGTCGGCGACAGCAGGCTGGGGTCGAGCAGGCGCATCCCGGGGATGGCCGACGCCTCGGTCTGCAGCACGGAGGCGTCGGTGTCGGTCTTGGCGCTGTACTCCGTGACCTTCGCCGTATCGACGCCGTACGCCTTCCGGGTCGCGTCGATGTTGCGCTGGATGTACGCCTGCTCCTTGCTCTGCTGGTTCGGCCGCACCTGGAACTGCTCGACCAGCGAGGGATAGACGGTGCCGATCAGCACGGCGGACAGGACGAGGAGCCCGAACGCCGCTCCCGGCCACATCCCGCCGGGCCGGATGACGCCGGCGAAGAAGATCAGCGCGCAGATGATGGAGATGGCCGCGAGGATCCCCTTGGCCGGGAGCACGGCGTGCACGTCGGTGTAGGAGGCGCCGAAGACCTTGCCCCGGTCGGAGAAGACCAGGCTGTACCGGTCGAGGAAGTACGCCGCGCCCTTGAGCAGGACGAACACGCCGAGCAGCACCGACAGGTGGACCCGGGCGGCCCGGGTGGCGTGCACCCCTCCGGGCGAGGAGATGCGGAAGCCGCCGTACAGGTAGTGCACGGCGGTGGCCGCGATGATCGACAGGATCACGGCGGTGAACAGGAAGTTCAGCAGCATCCGCAGGAACGGATACGTGAACATGAAGAACGAGAGGTCGAGCCCGAACTGGTCGTCCTTCTGGCCGAACGGCGTGGCGTTGGCGAAAAGGAGCCAGGTCTTCCACTGCCCGGCCGTGGACGATCCGGTGAACAGGGCGAGGACGCCCATGCCGACCAGGAAGACCAGCCGCCGGTGCGGGTCGAGGGCCACCCGGTAGCGGTCGGCGCCCTGCGGCGCGCCGAACATCCCCGGGCCGAACATCGGGCGGGTGCGGTGCGCGAGCACCATGTTGCCGCCCACGATGGCCAGCATCAGGGCGGCGCCCACGACGAACAGCAGCACCTGCGTGAGCAGCATCGTGGAGAACACCGAGGAGAAGTGCACCGAGTCGTACCAGAGGTAGTCGGTGTAGATCCCCGCGAAGACGAGCAGTAATACGACGATCGCCACCACGGCGATCAGTACGGGTATCAGCAGGCGCGGCCGTCGGGGCAAGCGCACCGCCCGTCCGGCTCCGGGGCTCCGGAAGCTCAACGCTCAACCCCTTGTCTCGGATTGTCGGAAACTCAGATGGGTGTCAGATTGTCGCGGCGCAAACGGTCCGTGCTTGGAAACCTACACCGCGGGGAGCGTGCCCGCGGTAACGGATCTGATCGTTATGGTGGCGCCCCGTCGCCACGCGACGAACGCGGGACGGGAGCGGAAGGGCCAGGTCAGCCGCCCACGCGCCCGCCGCACGCTCAGCCCGCGGGGCAGGAGGGCACGTCGCCCGAGTGGTCACGCAGCGCGTCGATGGCCTTGACCGCGCTTTCGAGGGTGTCGGCGCGCACCAGGCGCAGCCCTTCGGGCACGGCCTTGACGGCGTCGGCGCAGTTGTCCGCGGGGGCGAGGAACACGGTGGCGCCCGCCCGCCGCGCGCCGACCATCTTCTGCTCGATCCCGCCGATGGGGCCGACCTTCCCCTCCGGGCCGATCGTGCCGGTGCCGGCGATGGACATGCCGCCGGTGAGCGCGCCCGGGGTCAGCTTGTCGTAGATGCCCAGCGAGAACATCAGCCCGGCGCTGGGCCCGCCGATGTCGCCGACGCTGATGTCGACCTTGAAGGGAAACCGGTAGCCGCTCGACCGCATCTGGACGCCCACGATCGTCGTGCCGTCCTTGCCGGCGATGGTGGAGACCGGGATCTGCGTCTCCGACCCCCCACGCTTGACGGTGAACGTCACCTGCTCGCCTGGTTTGTGCCTGCGGACGGCTCCCGCGACGGAGTCCAGCGCGGTCGCCGGGGCGCCGTCCACCGCGGTGATCTCGTCGCCGGGCTTGAGCTTCCCGTCGGCGGGCGTCCCCTTGTTGGTCGAGACGACCGTGACCGTCTTCTCGATGGGGATCTTCAGCGCGTTCAGCGCGGCGGCGGTGGCCGACTGCTGCGAGTCGGTCATCTCCTGGGTGTTCTGCTCCTCCACCTCCTTCGGCGTGGAGGTCGTGGGGAACAGCGTCTCCTCCGGCACCACCGCGACCGTGGGATCGAGCCAGCCACGCAGCGCGGTGACCAGGTCGAGGCGGTTGCCCGGCCCCCCCTGGTAGGCGACGGTGACCATGCTCAGCCTGCCCTGCGTCGGGTACGTCTCATGCCCCGAGATCGAGATGACCGGCTTGCCCTTGACGTCCCCGATCGTGTTCTCCGTCGGCCCGGGGCTCAGCACGACGTACGGCACCGGGACCATGGCGCCGATCACCGCGAACGCGAGCGTGAGGAAACCCGCGACCAGCAGGGTCAGAGCGCGTCGGGACATGGACGAACTCTATGCGTTCCGGACCGCTCTATTCGCAGGCACCGACCCATTCGGCGCCGCCGTCGGCGAACACCTGGTGCTTCCAGATGGGCACCTCGCGCTTGAGATCGTCGATCAGCCTGCGGCACGCCTCGAACGCCTCGGCGCGGTGCGGGCAGGCGGCGGCCACGACCACGGCGATCTCGCCGAGCCTCAGGTCGCCCACCCGGTGGACCGCCGCCAGCGCCGTCACCTGATGATCGGCGGCCACCTTCTCCGCGACCCTGCGCAGGTGCTCCTCGGCGGACGGGTGCGCCGAGTACGACAGGAGCGTCACCGGCCTGCCGCCGTCCTGCTCGCGCACCGTCCCGACGAAGACCGCCGTACCTCCGGCCGCGTGGTCCTCGACGGCGCCCAGCACCTCGTCGACGGACAGGGGGGTGTCCCGGATCCCCAGCAATCGGATGACGTCCACCATCCCGAGGGTAGTACGTGAACCTCACGTGACCGGGGACCGGGACCACCGGCCGGGCTCAGGTACGGCGCTTGCGGCGGGCGGCGCGGACGATCGCGGCGGTGCCGATGACCGCCACGGTCGCGCCGGCGGCGGTGATCGTGGCCTCCTTGCCCGACAGGCGGCGGCCGACGACGGCGTGCCTGCCCTCGACCAGTTCGAGCAGTTCGCGCAGGGCCGTCTCGTTGGACCAGGCCGGCTTCCAGCCCGCCTCCCGCAGCGCCACGCCGTCGACCACCCAGGGATAGACGACGTAGTGCAGGTCGGTGGCCGCGGTCGGGGTGATGCCGAGCCGGTGCAGTCGCTGCGCGGTGCCGAACGTCACCCCCGCCGGGAGCTCGAACCTCTTGAGGCCCGAGATCTCCTCCACCTGGTCCATCTCCAGCCAGCCCTCGGAGCCGACCGCCACCACCCCGGAGACCCGGCCGAGCGCGGCGGCCTCCAGCGCCGACACCAGGTCGTCGACGTGGCAGAACTGCCAGCGGGGCAGGCAGCCCTTCACCACCAGCAGCCGGGGCGCCTCGAAGTGGCGGGTGATGACGGTGTCGACGCCCGGCCCCACCAGGGCGGCGGGCCGCAGCACGGTCACCTCCAGGCCGGGATGCGCCCGCAGCGACCGCCGTACCAGTGCCTCGATCTCCAGGTGGTCGCCCACCAGGCCGGTGTCGGGCTCCGCCGCCACCGGGGCGTCCTCCTGTAGCGGGACCGGGTTGTCGGCGGCGGCGCCGTACACCATCGCGCTCGTCACCAGCACGACCCGGCGCACCCGCGCCGCCGCGCAGGCCGTCAGCACGGTCTGGGCGGCCCGGATGTTGTAGCGCCGGCGCTCGGCGGCGTCGGTGTCGAGCGACTCGTCCGCGCCGAGATGCACCAGGACGTCCACGTCGGAGATCCGGTTCGCCAAGAGCGGATCACGAATGTCGAGGACTCGCCAGGTGACGTCCTGGACGTCTCCGCGCTGCTCGTCGATGGCCACGACGCGGCGGAAATCCGCAGACGAGGCCACTTTCGCGAGGAACGCACGGCCGAGACCGGAGGCGGCGCCCGTGACCGCGACGACGGGGGGACGCAGGCGTTTCGAGGTAGGCACGAGGTCCTCACTTTGCACTGATCCGCCCCACGGCGGCTAACGTGGCGGATGTGGACTCCTCCATCCTGCACGAGGTGGCGCGGTGACTGACCTGCCAGGTCGCGAAAACGACCCCAACGACAATCCGTTCGCCATGTTCGGCAGCCCGGAGCAGATGGCCGCGGCCATGCGGCAGTTCGCCGACATGCTGTCGGCCTCGCCGGAGGCCGGGCCCGTCAACTGGGACATGGCGAAGAACATCGCACGGCACGCCGTGGTCGCCGAGGGTGATCCGAGCGTCATGGAGGGCGAGCGGCGGCAGATCGCCGAGGCCCTCAACCTGGCCGATCTGTGGCTGAACGAGGTGACCCCGCTGCCCGGCGGTGTGACGGCGCCCCAGGCCTGGAGCCGGTCGGAGTGGATCGAGAAGACGATCCCGGTGTGGAAGCAGCTGTGCGATCCCGTCGCCGCCCAGATGGTGGAGACGATGGGCGGCACGCTCGGCGCCGCCGGTCTGCCGCCGGAGGCGCAGGCCGTGGCCGGGCCGCTGATGGGCATGCTGAAGCAGATGGGCAGCATGATGGTCGGCCAGCAGATCGGCCAGGCCCTCGGCTCGCTCGCCCGGGAGGTCGTCGGCTCCTCCGACATCGGCCTGCCGCTCTCCGACACCGCCGCCCTGCTGCCGGGCGGCGTGGCCGCCTTCAGCAAGGGCCTGGAGACGCCCTCGGACGAGATCCGGCTCTACCTGGCGCTGCGCGAGGCCGCGCACCACCGGCTGTTCCAGCACGTGCCGTGGCTGCGGGCGCACCTGCTCGGCACGGTCGAGGAGTACGCCCGGGGCATCACGGTCGACGTGTCCGCGCTGGAGGAGAAGCTCCAGGGGCTGGACATCAGCAACCCGGAGCGGATCCAGGAGGTCCTGGGCGGCGGCGAGTTGCTCAAGCCCGAGGAGACCGAGCGGCAGAAGGCCGCCCTCACCCGCCTGGAGACCGCGCTGGCGCTGGTCGAAGGCTGGGTGGCCACGGTGGTGGACGCCGCCGCCGAGGGCAAGCTCCCGTCCGCCGCGGCGCTGGCCGAGACCGTACGGCGCCGCCGCGCCACGGGCGGACCGGCCGAGCGGACCTTCGCGACGCTGGTGGGCCTGGAACTGCGGCCGAGGCGGCTCCGTGAGGCGGCGGCCCTGTGGAGGGCGCTCGGCGACGAGCGCGGCGTCGACGGCCGGGACGCCGTCTGGGGCCACCCCGACCTGATGCCCACGGCCGACGACCTCGACAACCCCGAGCCGTTCGTGAAGGGCGGCGCCGCCTTCGACCTGTCCGCCCTGGAAGAGCCCGGGGAATCGGGTGAGCCCGGTGGGTCCGGTGGGTCCGGCGAACCCGGTCCCGGCCCGGAGCGCGACCGATAGAGGGACCGGCGGCGGCCGGTAGGCTGCGCCGGTGAGCCTGAACCGTGACGCGTGGGCCGTGCTGACCGGGTGGACGGCCCCCACCCCGGAAGAGGAACGGCTCCGCGCGGACTTCCTCGCGCACCTGGACGCCCACGAGGACGCGATGTGGCGCGAGTGCGTGCCGGCGCACCTGACGGCGACGACGGCCGTCCTCTCGCACGACGGCGCGCGGGTGCTGCTGACCCTGCACGCCAAGGCCGGAATGTGGCTGCCGATGGGCGGGCACTGCGAGGCGTCCGACGCCACGCTCGGGGAGGCCGCCCTGCGCGAGGCCACCGAGGAGTCGGGCATCCCCGGGCTGGTGCTGCTGGACGGCCCGCTCGCCGTCGACCGGCACAAGGTGTGGTGCCACCCGCCGCACAGCTGGCACCTGGACGTCGAGTACGGCGCGGTCGCGCCGCCGGGAGCCGAGGCGGTGATCAGCGACGAGTCGCTCGACCTCCGCTGGTTCCCGGTGGACGAGATCCCGGAGCTGAGCGACGAGGCCACCCGGCGGCTGGTCCGCCGCTCCCTGGCCCTGCTGCGCGCCTGAGCACCGTTCCGCACCGTACGCGCACGTCAGCGTTACGCCCGCTTTCGACGGCGTTCATTAGGGTCGGGTTCATGACCAAGGTGGACGTGGGCGGTGAGATCGTCGTTCCGCCCCGCCGGAGGCTGCGGGTCTCCCCTCCGCTGGCATGGCTCACGGTGACGCCGTTCACCCTGTGGGCGGTGGCCCGGCTGGCCGGTCTCGACGCCGCCGGTGCGGGAGTCGCGCTCATGACCGGCACGCCGTACGTCGCCGCCGCGTCGACGGTGGCGGTCCTGGCCGCGCTGGCCGGCCGCCGCCGGGCCGTGATCGTGACCGCGGTCGCGACGACGGCCGCGCTGGCCGCCGTGGTCCTGCCCCGGGCGATCGGAACGGCGCCGACGGCCACCTCCGCCACCGGGCCGGTGCTGCGGATCCTCACCGCCAACCTCTTCTACGGGGTCGGCGACGCCGAGGCCGTGGTCGGCCTGGTCCGCAGGCTCAAGCCGGACGTGCTCAGCACGCAGGAGCTCACGCCCGCGGCCGTCGAGGCGCTCGACGACGCGGGCCTGGGGAGGCTGCTGCCGTACCGGCAGCTGGAGGATGCTCCCGGGGCGTCCGGCAGCGGCGTCTACTCGCGGCACCCGCTGACCAGGCTGCCGGACTTCGCGCCCGAGGGCAGCCATAACATGCCGCGGGCCCGGATCGTCCTGCCGTCCGGGCCTCCCGTCGAGATCGTCGACGTGCACACCCTCTCGCCTGTCGTCCGCGACGTGGCCCTGTGGGCCGCCGACCTGGCGGCGCTGCCGTCCGCCTCCCCCGGCGTCGTACGCGTGCTGGCCGGCGACTTCAACGCGAGCCTCGACCACGCGGCGCTGCGCGCGGTCCTCGCGCGCGGGTACGTGGACGCGGCCGGCGCGACCGGGAACGGCCTGGCGGCCACCTGGCCCGCGAACAGGCGGTTCCCGCCGCTGATCACGATCGACCACGTGCTGCACGACCGGAGGGCGGTGGCCGTGGACACCGGCGTCCACGCCGTCCCGGGGAGCGACCACCGCGCGTTCTTCGCCGAGATCCGCCTGCCCGGACGCCTGTGACGGCATTGGTCTCCGGCCGGGCCCGGGCTACCGGTCCCCGGCCGGCCGGCGGTCACATGAGCAGGGCGCGGGTGTTGTCCCAGCCTTCGAGGCCGGGGTCGAGGCGGGCCACGTCCTCCGGCTTCCGCAGGCGGTGCCAGCCGGGACCGGTGGCGACCATGCGCGGCCCCGGCGCCCGGCGGCGCATCGCGGCGACGACGTCCGGCTCGTCGAGATCGGGCGCGGCCCAGCCGGGGACCGGCAGGCGGGCCGCGACGGCCACGGCTCCGCCGCCCTCGGCCGGGCAGACGGCGAGGTCCGCCCGGCCCAGCTCGCGGAACAGCTTGCCGATCAGCAGCGGCGGCAGGTCGGGGGCGTCGCCGCTGACGACGACCGCCTCGTCCGCTTTCTCCGCCCCGGCCTCGTACAGCGCGGCCAGCGCCGCGAAAGCGCCGGCCGGCGAGCCGATCGTCAGGACCGGCGTGCCCGGCCAGGCGATCTCGGCGAGCCCCGGCACTCCGGCCGACAGGATCACCGGCCGCACGAGTTCGAGCCCGGCGATCATCTCGTAGGTGTCCTCGGCCATCGCCGTCAGGAACTCGGCCGGGTCCACGCCGGGCGGAGCCGCGCCGGCCATGCCGGGGGTGACCAGCACCGCGGCCACGCGGGTCAACATTCCTCCGTCGAACCGTTGGCCGCCATCGAGAAACCCTCGAGGAACCCCCTGGCACGTTCCGCGCGAGGGTAGCGCTCGACCAGCGCCCAGAAGCGCGGGCCGTGGCTCGGTACGAGCAGATGGACGAGCTCGTGCATGATGACGTAGTCGACGACCCAGGCCGGCATCCCCCGCAGCCGCACCGAGAGCCTGATCGTGCCGTGGTCGGGCGTGCACGAACCCCACCGGTGGAGCTGGTTCTCCACCCACCGCACACTCGCCGGGACGGCCTTGCCGTCCAGGTAGCGCGCGGACAGCTCGCTCGCCCGTTCCAGGAGGTCGTCGTCGCTCGGACGTCTTCGCTGCTCCTTGGCCGCAAGCCGGTCGAGCATGCGGCGTACCCACTGCTCCTCGTCGGTCGTGCTCAGACCGGCCGGAAGCAGCACGATGGTCTTGTCGCCATCGCGGTACGCGGAAACGGTTCGCCGCCGTCGTGCGCTCCGACGAACCTCGACTGTCTCGGGGGGCACATATGAAAGGTAGCCGACAGACGCCGATTTCCACAGGGGGTGGTACACGTTCTCCCTGGTCAATCGGGCGAACGTTACCTTGCGGGCGTGGAAGTTACGGGGTTGCGGATGTTCACCAACCACGATCACCCCGGTAATTATCCACAGCCCCGACCGTTCCGGCGCCGGGCCGCGCCCGGCTGTGCCAAGGTCTGCCGACTATGGGACACACCATTCGACCACGCCTCAAGCCCGTCCTGCGCAGGGTCGAGCGGGACGGCCGCACGCTGCAGTTCGGCGTCCACCCGCTGCGTGCCGTCGTCCTCACCGGTGTCGAACCACCGGTGCGCCGCCTGATCGACGGGCTCGACGGCACCCGCACGCTCGGGCAGGCGGTGGCCGGCAGCGGGCTGGACGAGGCGTCCGCCCACGAGGTGGTCGCCCGGCTCACCGCGCACGGCCTCATCGAGGACGCCGCGACCCGGCCCGGCCCGCTCGCCGACCTGCCGCCGGCCGAGCGGGACCGGCTCCGCCCCGACCTGGACAGGCTCTCGCTCACCTGTTCCGACGGCGGCGTGAGCGGTCTCGCCGCGAGGAGAGCGGCCCGGGTCCGCGTGTACGGCGCCGGCCGGGTGGGCGCCCAGATCGTCACCCTGCTCGCCGCCGCCGGCGTCGGCCACATCTGCGTGGTCGATCCCGCCGTGGCCGGGCCGGGCGACGTGGTCCCGG
The DNA here is from genome assembly GCF_014161435.1 of Microbispora sp. H10949. Lineage (NCBI taxonomy): Bacteria > Bacillati > Actinomycetota > Actinomycetes > Streptosporangiales > Streptosporangiaceae > Microbispora > Microbispora sp. H10949. Next base: position 34,706 of record NZ_JABBWZ010000014.1, read on the forward strand.
GCGGTCTCGGCCGGAGCGACACCGGCATGTCCCGGGAGGACGCCGCGGTGCTGGCGGCCCGGCGGATCTCACCCGGCGTCAACGCCTGGCCCGGCCGGACCGCCTCCCGCCTGGCGGACGGCGGCGCGCGCCCCCACCTCGTGATCCTCGCCCCGACCACCCCGCTCAGCGCCACGCTGGTCGGCGAGATCGTCGCCTCGGGCGTGCCGCACCTGCTCGCCTGCGCCTTCGAGGGGTACGGCTCGACGGGCCCCTTCGTCGTCCCCGGCCTCACGCCCTGCCTGCGGTGTCTCGACCTCGCCCGCCGTGACCGGGACCCGTCCTGGCCGGTGGTGGGCGCCCGGCTCGGCGGTTACCCCGCCGGTGAGATCGCCTGCGACGTCGCCCTGTCCTGCCTGGTCGCGGCGCAGACCGCCGGCCAGGCACTGGCGTATCTCGACGAGGGGAGCGTGCCGGGCGGCCTGACGGAGGTGTCGCCCGCCTGGCGCTGGCGGCACCGCCGCCTCGCCGCCCACCCCGGCTGCGGCTGCCTCGGCGACGACGTCGCCGGCCTCCACAAGGAAGATCGGCCATGAATGTGATGAAAGACACACCTGACGGAATCCTCGCCCGCCGTTGGCGTCCCCGGGCTCCTGTGGGTGATACGAACAGGGAATTGTGGTCGAAAGGCCCCGCCATCGCTAAGAATGGTTGAGTGAGTGACGTTCCCCACGGTGCCGTGACACGCTCGGCCAAGCTCGCGACGCTTCCCCTCGGGTTCGCCGGCCGTACCGCGCTCGGACTGGGCAGGCGGATCGGCGGCGCCTCCGCGGAGATCGTCGCCCAGGAGATCCAGCGACGCACGGCAGACCAGGTCTTCAAGGTCCTCGGCGAGCTCAAGGGCGGCGCCATGAAGCTCGGCCAGGCTCTGTCGATCTTCGAGGCGGCGCTGCCGCCCGAGATCGCCGGCCCGTACCGGGCGACACTGACGAAGCTGCAGGACGCCGCGCCGCCGCTGCCCGCCTCCGTCGTACACCGGGTTCTGACCGAACAGCTCGGCGACGACTGGCGGGAGAACTTCCTGGAGTTCGACGACAGGCCGAGTGCGGCGGCGTCCATCGGGCAGGTCCACCGCGCGGTGTGGCACGACGGCCGCCAGGTCGCCGTGAAGATCCAGTATCCCGGCGCGGGCAAGGCCCTGATCTCCGACTTCAACCAGCTCTCGCGGCTGGGCAAGCTGTTCGGCGCGCTGCTGCCGGGCCTGGACCTCAAACCGGTCCTGGCCGAGCTCAAGGAGCGGGTGGCCGAGGAGCTCGACTACTTCAAGGAGGCCGAGGCCCAGCAGGCCTTCGCCGAGGAGTTCCGCGACGACCGCGACTTCCGGGTCCCGGCGGTCATCGCCGCCAACGAGCAGGTGCTGGTCACCGAGTGGATGACCGGGACCCCGCTGTCCAAGATCATAACCGACGGCACGCAGGAGGAGCGCAACCACGCGGGCCTGCTGTTCGTCCGCTTCCTGTTCTGCTCTCCGGCCCGGGTGGGGATGCTGCACGCCGACCCGCACCCCGGCAACTTCCGGCTGATGGAGGACGGGCGGCTCGGCGTGCTGGACTTCGGCGCCGTCAACCGGATGCCCGGTGGCCACCCGGTCGCCTTCGGCAGGCTCACCCGCATCTTCAACCAGGGCGACATGGACGCCGTCGTGCACGGGCTCCGCGCGGAGGGCTTCATCCGCCCGCACATCGAGGTGGACGTCGACGCCCTGCGGGCGTTCCTCGCACCGTACGTCGAGCCCACCCGCGTCGAGGAGTTCACCTTCAGCAGGGAGTGGCTGCGCGAGCAGGCGGCGAACGTGGCCGACCTACGGCCGAACAACGTGGTCCGCCAGCTCAACCTACCCGCGTCCTACGTGCTGATCCACCGCGTTCACGCCGCCGGCGTCGGCGTGCTGTGTCAGCTCGGCGCGACCGCCAGGTTCCGGGACGAGGTCGTCCGCTGGGTCCCCGGCTTCGCCGACGACCCCGGAGCCCCTGAAACCACCCCTCTCGCCCTCGGCTAGCCGGCGTGGGCCCGGCCGCCGCGGCCCTCGACGGCCCGCAGCGTCTGGTTGATGACGCAGCGGTCGATGCCCCGCCTGCAGTTGCCGTTGACGGTGTTGGTGAAGACGCTGACGCTCGACACCTGCTGGATACCGGCGAACGTGACGGCGCTGTTGGCAGCGGGAGCGTTCACGTTGCGCCTCCCGGTCGCGACCTGCCGTGCGGGGCTGCCGATGCTGGGCGAGCTCGAGGTGCCGGTGCCGCCGGTGCTCTGGGTCGCCCCGCGCCCGTGCCCACCGCCGTGATCATGGCCGTTGGCGCGGGCATGAGCATGGGCGTGCCGAACCGTCCGCAGGCCCGGAGGGAGCTGCGCGGCGCCGGCCGGCGGCACGGCGAGAAACGGCAGCCCGGCGACAATCAGACCGGCGGCGACCAGACCGGTGCTCGGGCCGCGGAAATGTCTCGCTCTGTCGCTCATCCGCATCCCGTCCGCCGCTCGTCTGCCCACTTGGCCGCCACATGCCGTCGCTTCCGCCCGGCGTCGTCAGCGGCCGTCCGGCTCATACCCCGCGGCGCGGGGCACCTCCCGCGGAAGGCGCTCTGCTGCGCGGCCGATGACCCATCCTTTGCGGCAGGCCGGGTTAGATGCCCGATATGGGCGAAGGCCCGGGCCGGTCACCCCGGCCCGGGCCTTCTCTGTTCACTCTGCTCCGGTCACGGCGTCAGACGCGCGCCAGCGCGGACCGCAGCCGGCGGGACGCGCGCTCTACTTCCCGGCGCGCCTTCTCGACGCTCCTGACCCGGCCGGCGAGCCGCTCCTGCTCCGCCTCGCGGTGGAGGGTCCGTATTCGCTCGTGTACCAGTTCTTGATTCAGATACATGGTCGTCATGGGGGCGATGTTCATTTCGGTCGGTTTCCTTCCGGATGCGATGTCGTGCGGTTCAGGCGGCGACAGGGGTCTTGCGCGGGCGCCCACGGGGACGCTTGCGGGGTACGACGACCCCCCGCAGGATGAGCTCTCCGCCCCAGACGCCCCACGGCTCCTCGCGCTCCAGCGCGCGGGCCAGGCAGGCCTTCTGGATCGGGCAGCCGCCGCAGAGCGCCTTGGCGAACTCCACGTCCTCGGGAGACTCGGCGAACCACAGGTCGGGCTCGGTACGGCAGGGGATTTCGGCTTCGATCAGGTCCATGACCGGGGCCGCCATCTGCGTCACCTCTTCGAGTGTTTCTGGTCTGGTGTCCTCGTTGCGGGGTGTGGATTCGTGGCCGACAAACAAAAGGGCCGCGGATCCTGGTGCGGATCCGCGGCCCGGAGAGGGAGACCGGTCAGGGTATGACTGGTTCTCTCCAGGCGTGGTGCGGACCCTGGGCGGCGCCGCCGCGAGCGGCGGCGCGGATCTGCTCATCACCCATCGGCCGGTTCACGTACACCGGAAGGTGGGTGGGGGTGCTGTGGCCGGTCCGGCCGGCGAACGCGCCGAAGGCGGCCGAGCCCGCGACTCCGCTCACCGGAGCCAGGGCGGCGACGGCCTCGTCACGCCGCAGTTTCACCGGCGTTCCAGCCGGCGTGACAGTCGACGCGACAACGGCGGCCGGGCGCGCGGAGACGAGCCACAGCACACGGGACGTCGTCATGTTCCTCACTGGACTCACCTCCATTTCTCTGCGCTCTACTGTTCGTCGTGCGTCTCGGCCGGGCAGGAGCGTCCGGCTGACTTGTCCAAGACCCTAAACCGCCGCGGCAGACCGGGCAACCTATTTTCTACCTGCGATTTTCACGACTTCGTGACACGAGGATCTGGCTCCGGCGACACCCGGATCAGGCACTCCTGGACCACGGAGACGACGAGCTCCCCCGAGGCGCTGAACATCTGCCCGCGGGCGAGCCCGCGCGCCGCCCCGGACCAGGGCGACTCCTGGGCGTACAGCAGCCAGTCGTCGGCCCGGAAGGGCCGGTGGAACCACATGGCGTGGTCCAGCGACGCGCCGGACACGGCGGAGGACCCCCAGGCCAGCCCGTGCGCCAGCAGCACGGTGTCCACCAGCGTGAAGTCACTGGCGTACGCCGCGAGCACGATGTGCAGCAGCGGGTCGTCGGGCAGGTCGGCGTCGTACCGGAACCAGACGCGGTTCTCGGGGGTGACCAGGCTCGGGTCCTTGGCCGCCTCCCAGGGCAGCGCGTTGACGTACCGGACGTCGACCGGGCGCGGCTTCGACAGCAGGTCGCGCCACCCCGGCTCGTCGCCGAAGACGTCGCGCATCCGCTCCTGGAAGGTCGGCAGCGTCTCGGGGGCCGGCGCCTCCGGCATCCGGGCGGCCTGGTGGCTCACCCCCTGCTCCTCGACGTGGAACGACGCCGACATCGAGAAGATCGCCTTGCCGTGCTGGATGGCCGTGATGCGCCGGGTGGTGAACGACCGGCCGTCCCGCACCCGCTCCACGTTGTAGACGATCGGCACGGCGGGGTCGCCCGGCCGGATGAAGTAGGCGTGCAGCGAGTGCACCATCCGGTCGCCCGGCACCGTGCGCCCGGCCGCCACGAGCGCCTGCGCGGCCACCTGGCCGCCGAAGACCCGCTGGAACCGCTCCTCCGGGCTGCGCCCCCGGAAGATGTCGAGCTCGATCTGCTCCAGGTCGAGCAGGTCCAGCAGCTCCTTCAGGGCCGAGTTCACGGGAGGCCTCCAGCTCAGGCGGGGGAATACTCGCCGGTAACACTACCGTCGCCGCGGCACAGCCCCAGGACCGCGTCGCCGTACCGCTCAAGTTTGACGCGCCCGATTCCCGCGATCGCGAGCAGGTCCTCCTCGGCGGTGGGCACCCGTTCCGCGATGGCCTGCAGGGTGACGTCCGTGAAGACGACGTACGCGGGGACCTTGGCCTCCTTCGCCGCCGTCGTCCGCCACGCCTTGAGCCGTTCGAGCAGCGCCTCGTCGTAGTCGGCCGGGCAGGTCGCGCACCGGCCCAGCTTCTGCTCGGCCGCGACGGACAGCGTCTTGCCGCAGATCCGGCAGTGCAACGGCACCGCCGCCGCGCGCCTGCCCTTCCCCCCGCCGCTTGGCCGCTCGGCCCGGCTCACGCTCGCCGTACGCGGGGAGAGGCCGTCGAGGAAGCGGGACGGCCTGCGGGCGCGCCGCCCGCCGGGCGACCTGGCGAGGGCCCACGACAGGTGCAGGTGCTCGCGGGCCCGGGTGACCCCGACGTAGAGCAGCCGCCGTTCCTCCTCGACCTGGTCCGGCGTCTCCGCGTAGACGATCGGGACCATGCCGTCGGTGAGGCCGACGAGGAAGACCGCGTCCCACTCCAGGCCCTTGGCGGCGTGCAGCGAGGCGAGCGTCACGCCCTCGACCGGCGGCGCGTGCTGCTCGGCCGCCCTGCGCTCCAGTTCGCCGACGAAGCGGGGCAGGTCGGCGCCCTCGGCCGCCATGTCCTCGGCGAGGTCGGCGAGGGCCTTGAGCGACTCCCACTTCTCCCTCGCCTTGCCACCTCCGGGCGTTTCCGCGGTGAGCCCGATGCCCGAGAGGATCGCGTGCACGGCGGGCGCCAGCGGCTCCTCTCCCGCCGACCGCGCGGCGCCGCGCAGCAGCACCACGGCCTGACGCACCTCGGGGCGCTCGAAGAACCGCTCCGCCCCGCGCAGCAGGTAGGGCACGCCGGAGTCGTTGAACGCCTGCTCGTACGCCTCCGACTGGGCGTTCACCCGGAACAGCACCGCGATCTCGCGGGTGGGCACGCCGTCGGCCATCAGCTTCTTGACGGTGAGCGCGACGCCGAGCGCCTCGGCCTGCTCGTCGTCGTACTCGGTGAAGACCGGTTCGGGGCCGTCCGGCCGCTGGGCGACCAGTTCCAGCCGGTGCCGCGAGCGGGCCATGACCCGGTTGGCCAGCGTGACCACCTGCGGCGTCGACCGGTAGTCGCGCACCAACCGGATCACCGCCGCCGAGGGGTGCTCTACGGCGAAGTTCGTCAGGTAGTGGGGCGTGGCGCCGGTGAACGAGTAGATCGTCTGGTTGGGGTCGCCCACCACGCACACGTCGTCGCGCCCGCCGAGCCACGTGTCGAGCAGCAGCTTCTGCAGCGGGTTGACGTCCTGGAACTCGTCGACCACGAAGTAGCGGTACTGCTGGCGGATCTGCGCCGCGACCTCCCGGTGCTCGGTCATCACGGCCGCGGTGAGCTCCAGGATCGTCTCGAAGTCGATCAGGTTCCGCTGGCGGCGCACGCTCTCGTAGCCCTCGTACAGCCGCGCGACCTCCTCGGGCGCGATCGGCGGGGTGCGCCGCGCCTTGACGGCGGCGGCCGGGTAGTCCTCCGGGGCTACCTGGGTGACCTTCGCCCACTCGATCTCGCTCGCGACGTCGCGCAACTCGCCGCGCTCGGGGTTCCTGCGCAGCCGCCGGGCCGCCTCGATCAGCAGCGGCAGCTTCGACTCGACCACCTGCGGCGGGTCGCCGCCGATCACCCGGGGCCAGAAGTAGCTGAGCTGGCGCAGGGCCGCCGCGTGGAACGTGCGGGCCTGCACCCCCGGCGCGCCGAGCCGGCGCAGCCGCTGCTTCAACTCGCCCGCCGCACGGGTCGTGAAGGTGACCGCGAGCACCCCCTGCGGATCGACGACCCCCGTGTGCACGGCGTACGCGATGCGGTGGGTGATGGCACGGGTCTTGCCGGTGCCCGCGCCCGCGAGCACGCACACCGGTCCGCGCACCGCCTGGGCGACCTCGCGCTGCTCGGGATCCAGACCGTCGAGGACGTCCAAGGAGCCGCTCCCAACATGCGTGGCGGACGTTGTTACTGGCATCATCCTTGCAGCAGCAGACCGAGCGTGTCCCATTGACCGGTCGGGGCACGACGCGACAGCGACGCGACATGGACGCGACATCGGGGAGGATGACGCCGTGGGAACCGCGGTCCGAACTGCCATGGGCATGGGCGCCGCCGCCCTCGCCGCGCTGATGCTCACCTCGCCCGGCGCGCGGGCCGCCACCGTGGCCGCCACCGTGGCCGCCGCCCCCGCCGGCAACCCCGCACCCCAGCCGTCGGCCACTCCGGTTCCGTCCGCCTCCCCGGTGTCGTCCGCGTCGGCCACGCCGTCGGCGCCGCCCACGCCCTCCGCGAGCGCCTCGCCTTCGGCGTCTCCCACGCCGCCCGCCGGGGCGAGGATGCACACCTACTCGTACGGCCCGCACCCCCGCCAGATCATGGACGTGTGGTGGCATCCCACCGGCCCGCGGCGTCCCGCCGTGTTCGTCGTCCACGGCGGCTGGTGGTCGGGGGGCGACAAGAAGTACATGACGTCGGTCACCCGCTACTACGTCCAGCAGGGCTACACCGTCGTCAACCTCGACTACCGGCTGTCCGGCGACGCGCCGTGGCCGGCCCAGCGCACCGACGTCCTGTCCGCGGTCGCCGCCGTCCGCAGGCACCCGGCCCTCTTCAACACCGACCCCGGGCGCTACGTGCTCCTCGGGTTCTCCGCCGGGGGCCACCTCGCCGCCGCCGTCGGCACCTACGGCGACGGCCGGCCGGGCCTGCGCGGGGTCGTCGGGATCTCCCCGCCCGTCTCGCCGCTCTCGGCGTACGAGGACGGCACCGCGGCCGGCACGTTCGACCAGCGCAAACTGCGCCGGGCCGCGGTACGGCTGGCCGGAGGCTGCTCCCCGGCCCGGTGCCCGCGTGTCTGGTCGAGCATGGAGGTGCCGTTCCACGCCACCCCCGGCGACGCGCCGATGCTCGCGGTCCACTCGGCCGACGAGTTCGTGCCGCCGTACCAGAGCGAGGTGCTCAAGGAGTCGCTGGAGAACGTCGGGGTCCCGATGACCGTCAAGACGATGGCCGGCACCTTCCACAGCGCGCCGCTCTACCGTGAGCCCGGGGTTCCCGAGACCGTCCGGGCGTGGATCGCCGCCCGGCTGGCGCAGCCGGCCCACTGACCGGAGGACCGGCGCAGAACCGGGAACAGCCGGGGCGTCCGCGATGTTGCCATGACTGCTCAAGCAACGCGTTGCCCACGAAGCTGCCCGGGAAAGGGACGAAGATGGCGCTCACGGTTTACACCACGAGCTGGTGCGGCCCCTGTAAGCGACTGAAGAGCCAGCTCACACGGGAGGGCATCGCCTACAGCGAGGTCGACATCGAGCGCCACCCGGACGCCGCCGAGTTCGTCATGAGCGTGAACAACGGCAACCAGGTCGTGCCGACCGTGGTCACCGACTGCCACACCATGACGAACCCCTCGGTCGCCGAGGTCAAGCGGCACCTCCAGGGCGCCTGCTGACGACCTACCAGCCGGTGTCGGGGATCGGCCCTCCGTACCAGGTCTCGATCATCCGCCGGGCGATCGAGACCTCGGTCGGCAGGAGCAGCTCACCCGACCGCACCTGGGCCGCGAGCTCCTCCCGGGACAGCCAGCGGGCCTCGGCGATCTCGTCCAGGTCGGGGCGCAGGTCGGTCGTGACGGCGCGGGCGAAGAAGCCGAGCATCAGGCTGCGCGGGAACGGCCAGGGCTGGCTGCCCAGGTAGCGGGGGGTGACGACGGCGATGCCGACCTCCTCCAGGACCTCGCGCACCACCGCGTGCTCCAGCGACTCGCCGGGTTCGACGAACCCGGCGAGCACCGACATCCGGTTCGCCGGCCACGCCGGGCCGCGCGCCAGCAGTACGCGGCCCTCGTCGTCGTGGACCAGCATGATCACTGCGGGGTCCACGCGGGGGAAGTGCTGACTGCCGTCACGCGGGCACACCCGCATGTGCCCAGAGGCCGTCACGTTCGTGGGGCCACCGCACCTGGGGCAGAACTCGTGGGTGGCGTGCCAGGCCTCCAGGGCCACCGCGTAGACGAGCAGCCCCGCGTCGCGGTCGTCGAGCAGCACCGCGGCCTCCCGCAGGCCCACCGCGTCGCCGGCGCCCTGGGCGGGCTCGGGCAGCGGCGCGTTCACCGCGAAGTAGGGCACGCCGTCCTCGTCCACGCCGAGGAGATAACGCGTGCCTTCCGGCGCCTCCGCCGGAGAGGTGAGCACCAGCGCCGCGCCGTCGGTGAAACGGCGGATCAGCGTGCGGCCGTCCTGGACGAGGAGGACCCTCGTCTTCTCCGCCTCCCAGGCCTGCCGCAGCCACTCCTCGTCGCCGCGCAGGGCCGCCGACCGGTCGATGGCGCTCCGCGCGAGGAGCAGGGGGCCGAGCAGTCCGTCCGCGATTTCCACCCCGTCATCCTTCCACTGGCGCCGCCGCGGCAATCTCCCCGTCAAGCCCGTTCCCCGCGCCACCGCGCTAGGATGCACTCACTTAGGTTAGCCTTACCTATCGGAGGGCCGGTGCGGCTGTACCTCACCACGCTCAACCCGACCGACTCGGTGACCGGCGGTTTCCTTCCCGCCGCGGTCGCGCTGGGCTGGGACGTGACGATACTCACCGACCAACCTGATCGGTATGCCGGGTACCCGGGATGCGAGGTCGTCGCGGCCGACGTCCGCGACGCCAGGGCCGTGATCGACGCCGTCGCCGCCCATCACCCGCCCGGCGTGATCTTCTCGAACTCCGACCACCTCCAGGCCCCCGCCGCGCTCGCCGCCGAGTACTTCGGCCTGCCGGGCAAGGACTGGCGGGCCTGCGTCACCGCCAAGAACAAGGCGCTGACCCGCCGCGCCCTCGCCGCCGTGGAACCGGTCAGGTCCGTACGGATCCCTCCCGGCGGCGACCTCCCGCTCGACCTGCCGTACCCGGTGGTGGTCAAACCCGCGCTCGGCGTGGCGAGCGAGGACGTCGTGCTCGTCGACGGCCCGGACGCGCTGCGCGCGGCGGTGGCGGAGATCCGGGAGCGCCGCCCGGCCGAGGTCCTGGTGGCCGAGGAGTTCCTGGACGGGCCGGTGCGCACGCTGGAAACCCTCGGTGACGGTGGCGGCGTCCGTGACGCCGGTCGTGGCGCCGATCGTGACGCCGGTCGTGAGGCCGGCGGCGGCCGGCACAGCGGCGGCGGGGGTGCGCGGCGGGTCCTCGGCGGGTTCGCCACCACGCTCGGCCCGCCGCCGCGATTCATCGAGGAACGCCTGGACTGGCGGCCCCCCGACGCCGGGCATCTCCCCCACCTGAACGCCGCGCTGGACGCCGTGGGCGTCGGCTTCGGCGTGTGCCACACCGAGTACGCCGTCACCCGCGACGGCCCGCGGATCATCGAGATCAACTATCGGCTCATCGGCGACAACTGCGACTTCCTGCTGGCCGACCTCCTCGGTGTGCCCCTGCACGAGTGGGTCCTGCGGATCCACGCCGGCGAACCCCTCTCCGCGTTCGACCTCGACGCGTTCGACGCCGACGCGTTCGGCACGGACGGCCCGCGCCCGGCGTACGGGTCCGTGGTGAGCCTCGTGGCCGAGCGCTCCGGCACGGTCACCGCCGCGCCGCCGGATCTACCCGCGCTGAGCTTTTCCGCGCCGAACCTCTCCGCGCCGGACGCCGGGGACGGCGTACGGCTGTGGCACCGGGCGCTGCGCGAGGTCGGCGATCACGTGGAGGTGACCGGGACCAACCGCGACTACCTCGGCCTGCTCCGCGCCGTCGGCCCGGACCGGGAGCGCGTCGACGCCGCCGTGGACGCGTTCCGGAAGGAGCACCCTTGGGTGCTCGCATGACCGCGGAGCACTATCTCGCCGCCCGGGTGCTCGACGCGCTGCTGCGGGAGGACTACGGCGGCGTCTCCTCCCGGGTGACCCGCGACCGGGACGGCGTCGCGATCGTCCTCGCCTCGGGGCGGCGGGCCGGCCTCACGCCGGGCAGCCCGTTCCAGGACTTCTCGACGGCCCCGGACGAGCGCCTGAGCCTGGCCGAGGTGCTGGACACGCTGCGGGAGGTCGCCGACCCGGCCGACGCCGAGGGGGTCGCCGCCTTCGCGCGGGAGTGCCGCGAGACGCTCGCGGCCCTGGCGGCCCGGCACCGGCTGCGCGGCGAGGTGGACCGGCGGCTGCGCGGGCGGGACGGGCTGATCCGCTACGAGTCGCTGGCCGCCTCGGTGGACCATCCGCTCTATCCGACGGCCCGCTGCCGCCTCGGCGTCTCCCCCGGCGACCTCCCGTCGTACGCGCCGGAGTTCGCCCCCGAGTTCGCGATGCGCTGGACGGCGGTGCCCCGGGAGCTCGCGACGCTGTCGCGGCCGGAGCCGCCCGCGTGGTGGCCCCGGCCCGGCGACGTGGGGCTGCCGCCCGGCCTCGCTCGTACGCACGTGCTGTTCCCCGTGCATCCCCTGGCTGAGCCGCTCGTGGCGGGGCTTCCCGGGGCGGTGCCCGAGCTTCCCGGGCTGGTGCCGGGGCGGCGTCCGTACCTGGTCGTGCGGCCGACCCTGTCGATGCGGACGGTCGAGGCCGGCCCGCGCGTCCATCTCAAGGTGCCGCTGCCCACCAGCACGCTCGGCCTGCGCAACCGCAGGTCGATCAAGCCGGGAACGTTGCTCGACGGCGCGCTGGCCGAGTCGCTGCTGCGCCGGATCCTGCTGCGCGAGCCCGCCCTGCGCGCCACGCTCGCCGACGAGCAGACGTACGGGCACGCGGGGCACGAATACCTGGGCTGGCTGGTCCGCGGACTGCCCGAGGGGGAGATCGTCCCGGTCGCCGCCCTCCTCGCGCCGCTGCCGGACGGGGACGGCCGGCTCGTCGCGCACGAGGTGGCCGGGCGGCACTACGGCGGCGACGTGCGCGCGTTGCTCGACGATTACCTCGCGGCGCTGTTCGCCTGGAACGTCACACTCTTCGTACGGTACGGCGTCGCGTTGGAGGCCCACCAGCAGAACCTGGCCCTGCTGTTCGGCGACGGGCCCATGCGGCTGCTGGTCAAGGACAACGACGGGCTGCTCGCCTCCCCCGGGCGGCTGCGGGCCGCCGGGCTGGACGCGCCGGAGTTCGACGACGCGCGCATGCTGACCGACGACCCCTACGCGCTCGCCGACGTCTTCGTGACGATCACGCTGCACCTGGCCGCCATGGCGGTGGCCCACGGCCTGCTGCCCCACTCCGGCGCCGCGCCGGTCCGGCGGGCGCTCACTGCGGCGCTGGAGCCGTACGGGGACGACCCGATGGCCCGGCTGCTGCGGGCCCGCACGCTCGACGCCGCCCGCCTCACCGGCAAGTCGATGGTGGTCGCCGGGACGCTCGTCGCCAAGGAACGCACCGGGGCCCGGGACGTCAACAAGTTCTACGGCACGACCGGCCCCAACTATCTGAGAGGCGCCCGCTCCGTCGACCCCACAGCTGCGGAGCTCACGGCTTCGGATCTCGCAGCCGAGGAGACCGCGCTGGGGGCGCTGCTGCGCTGCTGGCTGCGTGAGGTCGGCGGCCCACGCGGCGACGTGCGCGCCGCCGGGCCGCATCTGACGCTCCGATTGGCCGGGACGCCGGTGCGCGTACGCGCACGCGGGGGCATCGCCCTGCGATTCGACGGCCCGCCCGAATACCTGGCGGAGGGGCGGTGGCGGCCCCTCGGCCTGCCCTCCCTCCTCGCCCTCGTGGAAGACGATCTCGACGGCGGCAACGAGGAGTTCGCCGACCAGGTCCGCGCCGGGCGCGAGGCGACGGCCGCGATCCTGGCCGCCCGCGAGCGGGCCGCCCCGCCCGCCGACCCCTGGCTCGCCTCCGAGCAGGCCCTCGTGGCCGGGCATCCGTTCCACCCCGCGCCGAAGGCCCGCGCGGGCGACGGCTGGCTGGACCACGCGCCCGAGGCGCACGCGCGGTTCGCGCCGCGGCTGCTCGGGGTGCGCGCCGACCTGGTGGCCCAGGAGGGTGACACGACGGCGCTGGACGGCTTCGGCGAGGCGCCGCCGGGCTACCTGCCGCTGCCCGCCCATCCGTGGCAGCTCCGCCTGCTGGCCGCCGAGCTGCGGGAGCCGCTCGCGGACGGGCGGCTCGTGGACCTCGGGCCCGGCCCTCGCATGGTCGTGCCCACGTCCTCGGTCAGGACCGTGTACGACCCCGGGGCCGGCGTGTGCCTGAAGTTCAGCCTGGACGTGCGGATCACCAACTGCGTGCGCAAGAACGCGTGGTACGAGCTGGCCGGCGCGGTGGAGCTGACCCGGCGGCTCGCCCCCGTCTTCGAACTGCTGGACAGACGCTTTCCCGGCACGCGCTGGCTACCCGAGCCCGGCTATCGGTCGGCCGCACTCGGCACGCGGCTGCTCGAAGGGCTCTCGGTGATCGTCCGTACCGGGCCGTGGGCCGTGTGCGGACCGGGAGTCACGCCGGTCCTCGCCGCGGCCCTGGCCGCGGGAGGCGAAGGGGTGCCGGAGGCCGTCCTGGCCCGCCGGGCGGCCGATCCGGTCGCCTGGTTCGAGGCATACGTCGAGCGTGTGGCATACCCGGTGCTCGACGCGTACGTCCGGCACGGCGTCGTGCTCGAACCGCACGTGCAGAACGTGCTCGTCGGGTTCGACGCGGACGGCCTGCCCGCCGAGGTCGTCTTCCGCGACCTGGAGGGCACCAAGCTGGTCACCGGCCACCACGACCTGACCGGCCTGCCGGGCGAGGTCGCCGGCTCCCTGTCGTACGACGCCGGGCGCGGCTGGGACCGGGTGGCCTACTGCCTCTTCGTCAACCACCTGGCGGAGGTCGCCGCCACAGTGGCCGACGCGGCGACGGACCGGACTGCGGACGCGGGGGACGGCCGTCTCCTGCGGGTCCTGTGGGCCGCCGCCCGCACGTCCCTGGAGCGCTACGTCGCCGGCCACGCGCCCGACCATGCTGCCGGTCACGCTGCCGGTCACGCTGCCGGTTTCGACGCCCTCGCGCCGCTGACCCGGCTGCTGGCGGGGGCGCCGCTGCCCGCCAAGGCGAACCTCACCGTACGGTGGGCGAGGGCAGCCGACCGGGAGGCCGGATACGTACACGTCGCCAACCCGCTCGCGCCGCCCGGGCCCCGCCTCGGCCCGCTCTGGCCCGAACCGACCCACGCCAGGGGGCGCGGATGAGCATGGACATCCCATCGGGCGTGCGGCAGATCGCCGAGGCCCTGGACGACGTGCCCGCCTACGTCTACGATCTCGCCGGGCTCGCCCGCCACGCGGCGGCCGTACGCGCCGCCCTGGCCGGGACCGAGCTCTGCTACGCCGTCAAGGCCAACCCCGACCCCGAGGTGCTGCGTGCGCTCGCGCCGTACGCGGACGGGTTCGAGGTCTCCTCCGGCGGCGAGTTCGAGCACGTCAGGGCGCTGCTGCCGGACGCCCGGCTGAGCTTCGGCGGGCCGGGCAAGACCGGCGCCGAGCTGGCCCTGGCCCCCTCGGCACACCGGTGGCACGTCGAGAGCCCGGCCGAACTGCGCCGCCTGCGCGGCCCCGCGGACGTGCTGCTGCGGGTCAACCTCGACATGCCCGTCACCGGCGCGGCCCTCGCGATGGGCGGCGGCGCCACGCCGTTCGGCATGGACCCGGACGGGATAGCCGAATGCCTCGCCCTGCTCGGCCGTCCCACCCCCGCCGACGCCACCTCAGGCCAGAATGGAGGCGCGCTTCCAGGGCGGCTCTCGAACGGCCTTCCGGAGCCGCGGCCAGGCCACGTCTCAGCCGACCTCCCGGGCGAGCCGGAGGGGCGGGGGGCGCTGCGGCTGCGGGGCGTCCACGCCCACCTCGCGAGCGGCCTGGCCGCCCCCGGCCTGCTCACCCTCGCCGAGGCCGTGCTCGCGTACGGCAGAAGCCTGGACCTGCGGGAGTTCAACCTCGGCGGCGGGATGGCCGTCTCCTACACCCGTCCCGAGGAGCGGTTCGACTGGGCGGCGTACGGCGCGGGCCTGCGGGCGCTCGCCCGCCCGGGCGAGACGCTGCGTGTGGAGCCGGGCCGGGCCCTGACCGCCTACTGCGGGTGGTACCTGACGACCGTGCTCGACGTGAAGCGAGTCCACGGGGAACGCTTCGCCGTGCTCTCCGGCGGCACCCACCACCTGCGGACCCCGGTGACGAAGGGACACGACCAGCCGTTCGCCGTGCTGCCCCGAAGCGGGGAGGGCGAGGACGGCCCGGTAACCCTCGTGGGACGGCTCTGCACCCCCAAGGACGTCTTCGCCCGCCGCGTCACCGCCGCACTCGCCGTCGGCGACGTCGTCGCCTTCGCAATGGCCGGCGCGTACGCCTGGAACATCTCCCACCACGACTTCCTCATGCACCCGAAACCCGAGTTCCACTACCTGCGCTGAGGGCCGAGAACCTTCGCGGAGTCGGCGAGGCGGGCCGCGTTCTTCAGGCGCTCACGTCGACCACGACGCGAACCGTGGCCTGGTCCGTCTCCGTGGTGCGGACCGTGAGAACGGCCTGCCAGCGACCCGGGAACGGCAGGTTCAGCTGGCCGATGTAGTGCCCGCCGGCGCCCTGGAGCTCCACCGGGATCGGCCCGAGGTCCCGGTCCGGGAGGGTCATGGCGGCGTGCACCTCCGGCACGTTGAGCGGCGCGCCGTTCGGGTCGAGCACCGACAGGTGCAGCTGCGCCGGCCCCACCTTGGGCGGAAATACCACGAGCAGCACCGCACCGCGCGAGTGGGGGCCGGAGCCGGCCGAGAACGGCACGGGTGTGGGCACGGCCGGCACCGGCGCCGCTCGATTCGCGGGCACCGCCGTATTCGCGGGCGCCGCCGTCGAGCGGTGCTCGGCGTACGCCACGCGGGCCGGCTCCATGGCGACCAACGCGGCGGACAGGCCCAGCACGACGGCGCCCACCGCCGTCTCGGTCAGCAGCCGCCGGTAGAACGCGTAGAGCTGGTGCGGGTCAGGGCCGCCGCGGCGCCGGTTGCCGCCCGCGCCGTAGTGGCGGGCGACCCATCCCCGGGCGGCGGCGCCGAACGCGACCAGCACGACCACGAGGGCGACCTTCGCCAGCAGAACCCGGCCGTACGCGGTGGCGAACAGCGTCGGCGGCGACCCGACCTGCCGCCATGCCTGGAACAGGCCGGTGGCGACCATGAGCGCCACGCACACCAGCGCCGTGTGCGAGAACCGGGGCACCGCCACGCGCAGGGTGACGGCGTCGCGGGTCGGCACGTGCGTCAGGGCGAGCGCGACGAGCCCCCCGAGCCAGACCGAGCCGGCGACGAGGTGCACGACGTCGACCGGCACGGCGAACCCGCCGGCCTCGCCCGACACGCTGTGGTTCGCGATGCTCCAGGTCACGGCGAGCGCCGCGGCGGCCGCGAGCACCGCCGCCGCGGCCGTCCACCGTGTGCGGCGGTCCGGCGCGTCCGGGTAGCGGTTCAGCAGCCAGACGAGCGCGGGCGCCGCGGCGAGCAGCAGAGCGACGCGAATCCCGAGGGCACGGCCCAGGCCGGTGGCCCACGTCGTGGACAGCAGCCGCGGGTCGAAGACGCCCGCCACATCGCCGTCGGCCACGTACGGCCCGTACAACAGGCCGGAGGCGATCGCGGCGGCGAGGCTGGCGCCCCAGCCGGCCCACAACACCCGCCGGGCCAGCCGTCGCCGCGCACCGGCCGGCCAGCACCACACCAGGTAGAACGCGGTGCCGAGCAGCACGGCGAACCCTGCGAACGCGGCCCACCGGGCGGCGCCGTACGCCGTCGCGGCATCGCCGGAACGATCGCCCGAGGGCGTGACGGCGGCCGGGCGGCTGCCCGGCGTACCGACGGTGAACGTGTAGGCGCCCTGCACCGGGTGGCTGTCGGAGGACACCACCCGCCACGAGACGGTGTAGACGCCGTCGGCGAGTTTCCCGTTCAGCGGAGCCTCCACCGACGTGTCGTCGCCCACGCGGTGGACCGGTGCGCCGATGCCGATGCGGGCGCCGTCTGGGCCGAACAGCCGCAGGCCGTCCGGCGGCACGGTCACGGGGTCGGTGAACTGCAGCAGCAGCGTCCGAGGGGAGTCCTGGTAGATCTGCCCGTTGGCCGGCGCGGCGTCGACCAGTTCCGCGTGCGCCCAGGCAGGGCTCGCCACCACGAGGGACACGGCGGTGGCGAACCCTGCGAGGAGGACGGCGAGCCCCGCGCCGCGCGTCCTGGTGAGGGTCATCGCGAGAGCCGCGCCGCGGTGTCCGCCTCCGCGAGCGGCGCCGAGGCCGGCGCCGGGGTGCGCCGGCGCAGCCCGGTCGCGGCCGCCGTCAGCAGCGCGAGGGCGCCGAGCGCGAGGCCGGCCCAGCCGAGCAGGCGAGCGACGCCGTCGCCGGTGGGGGTGGCCACGGCGGCCGCGGCGGGCGCAGCAGGCGCGGCGGGCGCGGCGGGCGCGGCGGCCTGCGCGTCCACCGGCTTGACGTCGATCATCGGCGCCGGGTGTTCGGGCCGTGGCGCGCCGGCCTCCGGGATGTCGATCCAGCGGACGACCTCACCGTCGCTGTAGGTCTGCAGCGCTTTGAACACGAGCCGGCCGGGCGTGGTGGGCAGCGGACCGAGGGACACTTCGAAGAGCTGGAACTCGCCGGGCTTGATGGCGCCGCCCTCCCACACGATGCCCGTGACGGCCTTGTTGGCGGCCTCCTCGTCGTCGTCGTGCCCGGCGGACGCGGCGTTCGGCAGTTGCCGGGTGGCGACAGTGGCCTTCCAGCCCGGGACGGGACGCAGGGAGACGCTGGTGAGCTGGGCGTTCTCCGGGAAGACGACCTCGACGCGGGTCGTTTTCGCGTCCGCGCGCTCGTCGGGCACCTTGAACGCGAACGTGCCGTAGCCGCCGGTGGTGGCGACCGAGGGGGAAACGGTGACGTGGGCCCACGCCGGCGAGGTGGGGGCGAGCAGGACGGCGACGCCGGCGACGAGCGTCGCGGCGACGACACGGATGGGCTTCATGCGCGGACTCCTTGCGCGTATCGGTATGTGGAGCCCGTGCCGGTCAGGTGCGCTCACGGCTGACCGGCACGGGTTCGGAGGCGGGTTCAGCCGGCGATTACGGCGTTACATTGATGATCGTCACGAGGCCGATCATGCCGTTGGGTCCCTCGGAGTGGGAGAAGATGTGGCAGTGCAGCAACCACTTCCCGGGCTCTTTGGGCTGGAACACGATGTCGTACGTCTGTCCGACGCCGACGTTGAGCGTGTCCACGGTGTACGGTGAGGCGAGCTTGTTGCCGTCTTGGGCCACGACCTGGAACGGCACCCCGTGCAGGTGCATCGGGTGGATCATCTCGGGGCCCGTGCCGATCAGCCGGACGTGGACCTTCTGGTTGACCGCCGCCGTCAGCGGCACGGTCGCCGGGTACGACTTGCCGTTGAAGGTGAACCCGTTGGAACCGTCGCCGATCTCGATGGTGTAGTGCTTGTCGGCGGCGATGTCGCCCAGCGTCGGGGTCACCAGGAGCGCGCCGTAGAGGCCCCGGCCGACCTGGCCGCCACCCATGTGCGAGTGGTACCAGTGCGTGCCGGTCGACTTGGCGGTCCACTCGTACGTGTAGGTGTTGCCGGGCATGATGTGCGGCTGCGTGATGTCCGGCACGCCGTCCTGCGCGTTCGGCAGTTGCATGCCGTGCCAGTGCACCGCAGTGTGCTCCGGCAGGTCGTTCTGCACGATGACCCGCACCTGGTCGCCCTCGTTGACCTTGATGGTGGGGCCGGGCACTATGCCGTTGAACGTGTACGCCTGCTTCACCACCCCGGGCGAGACCTCCCAGTCGGTCTGCGACATGCACAGCTTGAACACCTTGACGGTGCCGACCAGGTTGTAGGCGGCCAGCCGGGTGCCATCGCCCTGATCGGCGCCGAGGGCCGGGTTGTCGCAGGGCGCGGAGCCGGGCGGCGGCGTCGTCGTCGGAGTGACGCTCGGGCTCGGGCTCGTGCCCGGGCTGCCGCTCGGCGACGGGCTCACGCTCGGTGAGCGGGACGGCGACGGGCTTGCGCTCGGTGACCGGGACGGCGACGGCGACGGCGGTGCCGTTCCGGCGTTGATGATGCCGGTCATGTACGGGTGGAAACTGCAGTAGTAGTTGTACGAGCCGGCGGTGGCGACGGTGACCATGAAGCTCGCCCCGGGCGGCAGGTCCGGGGACGTGAAGTCGCCGCGGATGGCGTGGACGGTACCGTCTGTCTCCTGGTTGACGAACGTGACCGTGTCGCCGGGTGCCACCGAGAGCACGTCCGGCGTGAACGCGAAGTTCTTGATCGCGATCGTGTGGTTCGTCGCGCCCGCGGCCTTCGGCGCGAACAGTGCCGCGCCGGGGACCAGGATCGAGAGCGCGATCACGCCGATCAGCATCAGCCGCCGTACCGGTGGCGAGGCGTCGGAGAGGGCACGCCGGAGGGCCGCGAAGGGCTCCGGCGCGGTCGTATCAGACATGGGTGTACTTCCTCGTCTACTGTGGAATGCACGCGCCCACGTGTCGGCGGCCGAATGGACCGGCGTGGGTGGTGCGCGATCGGGGGCCCTGGTCAGGGGGAGGGACCGTCCGCTTTACGGTCCCTCCCCCGCTAGTGCGGGCCCGCAGTTACTCGCAGACCCCCTGGTTAATGGGGTTGAGCTGGGCACACGTGAGCTTGTCCGCCATCTCCGGCGTGGCGTTCTGCACCCAGCCGTTGTAGACGATCGGGTAGGGGAAGACGCCCTGCCCGCCCATGCCGTTGTAGCCGGTCACGACGTCGTCCACGCTGGTGCCCGCGGCCGAGTCGAGAACCATCTTGCCGACGATTGTGGAGTCGGCGGGGCTGCCGTCGCCGTTGGGGTCGGGGTCGATCACGGCGAGGGTGTTGGCGAACTTGCTCGACACGTAGGCGTAGTAGCCGCCGCCGCGCTTGGCACCGAAGTTGATGCCGTGACAGCCGGAGTCGCACGACAGGTACTTGATGACCTTGTCGGTCTTGGTGTCGATGACGGCGATGTTGCTCGTGAGCGTATTCGCCACGAACGCCACGTTGCCGTCAGGGCTGACCGGGATCTGGATCGGCAGTCCGCCGAAGCCCCCGGTCGTCGCCCCGGTCACCATGTCGTAGTTCGCCCACAGGTTGATGGCCTTGTAGCCGACGTTCGTGCCGCTGTCGGAGTGGCACGCCGGCCCGTCCAGCGAGATGCAGGAGACGCTCTGGCCGAGGAAGTTGGCCACGTAGTACTTCGAGGAGTCCGGCATCATGCCGGTCGCGATGGGCAGCTGCTCGGTCTGCACCTCCTGGATCGAGCCCGACGGCACGTCGACGATCGTCGAGTTGTTGTGGTTGACGTTCGGCGTGACCATGGTGTGCCCGTCGGCGCTCATCCAGTGCGCGTGCGGGTGGGCCGGTGTCTGGCCGGGACCCTGCACCAGGATGCGTCTGTCGATCTGCGTGGCACCCGGACTCAGTTCGACCACCGCGTTGCCGGCGTTGATGGCGACGTGGAGCTGGTCGGTATCGGTCCGGGTCATCACATGGGATGGGTCCGGGCCGACCTGGATAGTTCGCACGAGCTTGCCCGTGGTCCGGTCGAACACGGTCAGGCGGTCGGAGAACCATTCCGTCTGATAGATGTACTTTCCGTTGCGGTCCGACCACATATTGTGCGGGTTGTTGAGGTTGATCTGTGGCAGCGCCACCTTCCGGTCTACGGTCCAGTTCTGCACGTCGACCTTGGTCGCCGCGCCGGACTTGACCTTGCCGGCGTACTGCTCCATCTGGGTGTCGACCCAGAGCTCACCGACGCCGGGCGTGCTCGGCCGCTGGGTCAGCGCGGGCAGCGTGACGCCCTCGTTGAACTTGCTGTTGTAGTACGCGTCGAGGCTCGGGATGATCACCGGCTGCTCGTTCGCGTCGTACTCCAGGATCGGCGCGGGCGGGTAGTAGGGGTTCCAGTTCTTGGTCTGCGTGTTGCTGAAGACCTGCCAGTTGTCGGGCGTGGTGATCCGGAAGAACTTCTGCACGAGCTGCTGCACCACGTCGGCCGAGCTGGGCACGACGATGCCGCCCTTGACGTTGACGTTGAGCTTCTTGCCGAAGTCCAGGCCGGGCGTGAGCGGGTCGTCCACGACCACAGCACCGAGCATGTACGGGTGGATCTTGCAGGCCCACGCGTACAGGCCCGGTTCGGTCAGGTTGGCCTCGACGTTGCCGATGAACGCACTGTTCTGGTCGATCGGCTGCGCGCCGACCGGCCAGATCAGGCTGGTCACCGAGTGGGCCGAGGCGGCCGCCGGTGCCGCCACCGCGAACTTCGCCTTCGGCGCGAGGCTCAGGTCCGAGGGCGCCAGCGCGGCGACCTCCTTGAGCGTGCGCATCAGGTCGAGTCCCACGGGCAGGCTGCCGAGCGGGGTGGCGCTGCTGTCCGGCACCGTCGACAGCTGCTGGCTGAGCTGGTTGATCTGCGTCTTGGCACGCTGGATCGTCGGGTTCAGGAATCCGAGCGCGCCGCCCGCCGCGTCGACCGCCGAGTTGAGCTGGTCGAGGTTGAGCAGGCTGTTGACGTTCACACCGAGCTGGCCGATCAGCGGTGCGTCGCCGTTGAGCAGCGGCAGGTTGAGCAGGCCGCCGCCGAGATCGCCGTTGAGCAGCGTGTCGGTGTTCAGCGGCAGCGACGCGAGCTTGGTCCGCGGCGTCACGGCGACGCCGAGCGACCGCGTGCCGAACAGCGTCGCACCGGTGTCGAACCACGCACCCTGATTGTCGGTTAGCGTGAATTGCACCGGCGTTCCTACACCGATCGGAAGCGCCTGGGATGAGGAAGGACTGACCCCAATTGTTACGAGAGCAAGGATGGGGGTCAGCAGCCAAGCCAGTCGTCGTCGATTGGCCCGGCGTCGGGCGGCGAGAATGCCGCGTGGGGGAGAATGCATGCACTCCTCCTGAAGTGGGGTGGAATTGATGACGCCAGCCGGATGTTTCACGCGCGGCTAGGCGCAGTTAACTCGCTGTGAACGGGCGCTCACGCGCAACACGGTTACGAACGCCTCAACGTGGCGCGGCGGGGTCCGTGAATGGGGTTGGTTCAGTGCCAAGCTCAGGTCGAACCGACCAGAGCGGAATTTGCGCCGCTCAGGCGGCTGATGGACGAATACAACAGACGCAACAACCCCGAAACAAGCGGCGTCAGGTGACCCGACGGCCAGGGTCCACCGATTACTCCACTGCCGGCGACCGGACGCACGGCGTGACACACACCGGCACCCTTCACAACTCATGAGACGCCAAAGGCCGCGTGGGAGAAGGACCGCGCTGAGCTGGAAAAACGAGCGTAATGTGCTCAAGCGCTCAGTGGTCTTATGGGTGAAAGAGGCGATGGGCCGGTGAGCGCCCCTCAGCACACCGGTGGCACGTCGAGAGCCCGGCCGAACTGTGGCGCCTGCGCGGACCCGCGGACGTGCTGCTGCGGGTCGACCTCGACGTGCCCGTCACAGGTGCGGGACGCGCTCCGTCTTCCCGGAGCTCCCGGTGCCGGCCCCGCCGTGCTGCCCATTTCCTGTCCTCGCGGCCTCAGGAATGTACCTGTCCCGGTTGATCACCTCATCCCATACTGAAAACGCCGCAGCCGTCTCCCTTATCTGGAGTGTCCCGTGCGTGGTCGTCGCTTCCCTGCGTTCGCTTACGCCACTACCTGCGCTGAGGGCCGAGAACCTTCGCGGAGTTGGCGAGGCGGGCCTCGTTGAGCGACCTGATGACGTCGAGCCGGGCACGATCGCGGTCGATGACCCGCTGCTGGCGCCGAGCACCCGGCCGCCGCCACGACACCGGCCATCACGAACACCATCCACAAAACAGACATAAGCCATTCATAGCCGATCATGACCCGACAAAAAGGACAATCCCTTTCAGAAAAGATCACTTAACTGCCGGTATGACATTCACGACCAATAACCGGATCACCGGAGTGGTTTCCTCCCCCGAGTGAAGCTTCCTCCACTTCGCCCGCCTCCTGAGGCACGCACGCCATCACGTATCGGTTACCTTCCGTGTCGACACAAGAGCGTTCCGTACCATCGACATGGAGGAGTAGGAGAGGATGGCGACATGGCCGTCTCGAAGCCGAGCCGTCGCGGCAGACACGACCACCCCGTCCCGCACAAGCAGGACGGTCCCGTCCCCGACGAGCACGAGCCCCAGGAGGCCGGGAAGCCCGAAGAGCCCCAAGAGCTCCCGGACGAGGTGCAGCAACTGTTCATGCAACTCAACGACGCCGGTTACCGGGCGGAGATTCGGCTCGGGCAGGTCGTCGTGACGCCGCCGGCAACCATGCAGCACGGCGACGTTCTCGACCGGCTCACCGAACTTCTGTACCCCTTGAAGCTGGCTAACCGCTGGCGCTTTCACTACCACTGGGGGGTGCACATTCCACCGCTACTCGACCATCGACTGCCCGACATGATCGTCGTACCATCCAAAGTCGAGAGCCTCGATCCGATGCGCGTACACGGGCACAGCGTCCTGCTGGTCGTGGAGGCCTGCTCGCCTGGCACCCAAGTGGCCGACTGGCAGGAGAAGCCGCTCGACTACGCGCGAGCGGGCGTACCGCTCTATCTGATCGTGGACCCCGTGACGTCTCCGCGCAGAGTGACGCTTATGAGCGATCCTCTCTCCGATCTGAAGCCCTTCGACTACCACCGGCAGGCGTACCGGCAGATCGTCACGGCCGAGGAGGGCGAGGTCCTGGAACTGCCGGAACCGTTCGGGATCAAGATCGAGACGAGTGTGCTGTTCGACTAGAAACCCTGCCCGGAGACCGTTGGAGGCGGACGGATCACAGCGCGACCAGGCGTCCGCCGCGCCCCTGGAGACGGACAGCGGCCAGGGCGCCGGAGGCCGACGCCACCACGAGCAGCACGCCGCAGGCCGTCGCCACGGTGTGCGTGTCACCGGTGACGGCGGCGCGCAGGCCCTGGACGGCCCAGTACCCGGGAGAGACCGGTGCCGCGGCGGCGATCCACCCCGGCATGGCGCCGAGCGGGACGAGCGCGCCGCCCAGGCTGCTGAGCAGCATGCCGCCGATGTCGTAGGCCGCCGACAGTTCGCCCATGCTCCGCACGAGCACGCCGAGCAGCGCGCCGATGCCGAGCAGGGTGCAACTCCAGCAGAGCAGGACGCCCAGCAGCGGGAGCGGATGGGGAACGCTCACGTCCAGGACCCACACGCCGAATCCGACGATGAGCAGTTGCTGGGCGAGTAGAGCGGCGAAGACGGGCACGGCCTTGCCGACGAGCATCTCCGCCGGGTGGAGGGCCGTTCCGCGCATGCGGTCCCAGGTCCGGCCGAGCCGTTCGGTGAGAATCGAGTTGCCGGAGATGCTGAGGGCGAGCAGCGAGAAGGTGACCAGGGTGCCGACGACGGCCTGTTCCGTGCCCGCGGCCCGCCCCTGTGCGGCGACGTAGAGCGGGCGCAGCATGGTGAGGAAGGCGAGCGGCAGGATCATCCTGCTCAGCAGCGGGCCGGGCTCTCGGAGCATCAGCAGCAGGTTGTGACGGACCAGGACACCCGTACGGAACACGGACTCACGCGGCGACATCACGAGCCTTCCCGGCTTCCAGCACGCGGTAGAGGTCGTCCAGGCTGGGGCGGCGTACGTCGACGGACGTGGGCGTGCGGCCCGAGGCGAGCAACGCGGCGAGGTCGGCGCCGGGATCGGTGGTCGGCAGACGCAGTTCGGGCTCGGCGGGATCGGCGAAGGTCACCCTGAGCTCGCCCGGCAGCCCTCGGGTCAGCTCCCGCTGGGTGCCGCGCGCGACGACCCGACCGGCTCGGGCGAGCGCCACGGTCGCGTCGAGATCCACGAGTTCCGGCAGGTAGTGCGTGGTGTAGAGGACCGCGGCCCCCGCCTCCGCGCGGGCCCTGACCGCTGCCAGCAGGGCCGAGCGGGTCTCCGGGTCGGCGCCCGCGGTCGGCTCGTCCAGCAGCAGCAGCGGTGGCGAGCCCACCATGGCGGTGGCCGCCTGGACGCGGCGGCGCTGGCCGCCGGACAGGACGCCGACGGGCCGATCCACGATCGGGGCGAGGTGCAGCTCGTCCAGGACGCGAGTGATCTCGGTGTCCCGGCGCCGCCCGCGCAGCCCGGCCAGTCCGGCGAACAGCCGCAGGTTCTCGCGCACGCTGACGCCGTTGTAGAGCGCGAACTCCTGTGGGGCGACGCCGAGCAGCCGACGTACGGCACGACCGGAGCCACCTGCTATGCGTACACGGCCCGCATCGGGGCGTACGAGGCCGGTGACGACTTCGACAAAGGTCGTCTTGCCCGCTCCGTTGTGCCCGATCAGGCCGACGATCTCGCCGGACGCGACCGCGAGGTCGAAGCCGTCGAGCGCGCTGTGCCGGCCGTAGCGCTTCACCAACCCCTCCGCGACGAGCATCCCGCCCCCTCTGGTCTACGGCGTATACGTCTACACTGTATACGTGTGAGTGGCCGGAGAGAAGAGATCCTGGACGCGGCGCTGGCGATCGCCGACGAGCACGGCATCGGCAAGGTCTCGATGCGCGCGCTGGCCGAGCGGGTCGGAGTGACGCCGATGGCGCTGTATCGGCACGTCAGCGACAAGGCCGAACTCCTGGACGGCATGGTCGGCCGGCTTCTCACCGGGCTCCTGCCACCGGACGCGGGGAAGGGCCGGGCGTGGCACGAACGACTCGCCGCCCTCGGGTACGCCGTCCGCGGGATGGCCCGGCGACATCCCTGGGCGGCGCAACTGCTGTTCTCCCGGCCGGCCGTCACACCGGACGCCGTGCGGGTGGTGGACCTCATCTACACAGCGCTCGTCGAGGCCGGTGTTCCGGACCGCGAGGTGCCCCGGCTGGAGCGCCTGATCTCCACCTTCGTGATCGGTTTCGCCGCCTCCGAGGCCTCCGGCCGCTTCGGCACCGGCTCCCTCGATCCGCGCGGCCGGCGCGGCCGGCTGCCGGAGGGCGAGCTTCCCGGCCACGGCAGGCTCGCGCCATGGCTTGACCTGCCCTGGGACCTCGACACGGAGTTCGAGGCCGACCTGGACGACCTGCTGCGTCTGATCAAGGCGGTCGCGGGCGGGCGCGACTGACCGCAGCCCCTGCGGCGGGAAAGCCTCCTGAATCCGACGACGGCCGGCGGCTCCCCTCGGTCACTCCTCGGGAACGCGTTGGATGAGGATGGTGAGGCCGTCCGCGTCGAGGAGGTCCACGGGACGGATGGTCTCGTTCGAACGGACGTAGTGGAAGGCCGCCCCGACCTGCTCCAAGGGCACCCCGGCCAGTGCGGCCCAGGCCACCCGGTATGCCGCGAGCTGCACCGACGCCGTGTCGGCGGCCCGGCCGTGCGGCCGTTCGCCGGTCTTCCAGTCGACCACCACGTAGCCGTCGCGCTCGCGGAAGACCGCGTCCATCCGCCCGCGCACCAGCCGATCGCCGATCATCGTCTCGAACGGGACCTCCAGGTCGACCGGCTCCCGCACGGCCCACTCGCTCTCCTCGAACCGCTCCTGCAGCTCGGCGAGCTGCACGTCGGTCTCCGACAGCTCGTCGGCGGCGCCCGGCAGCTCCAGGTCGTCGATCAGGCGTTGCTGACCCCAGCGCGACTCCAGCCACCGGTGGAAGGTGGTGCCCCTCCGGGCCAGCGGGGCGGGCCTGCGCGGCACCGGCCGCCGCACCTGCCGGGCGAACGCCGCCGGGTCCTGGGCCAGCGTCACCAGTGACGACACCGACAGCCGCGACGGCAGCTCCACCACCGCGCCGGCTCTCTGGCGGTTCGCCTCGCGCTCGCGCAGCAGCAGGTCGGTGTCTCGGGCCCAGGCCCGCATCCGTTCCAGGTCCCGGTCCCGCAGCAGAGCGGGACCGTCGCCGGCCGAGGCCGTCGCGGGCGTGGCGCCGGTCATCGCCTCCTCCACGAGGCGGGCGCCGTCGCGGATGGCGTCGTGGACGGTGACGGACGGCCACTCGGCCGCCGACGGCTCGGCCAGCAGAGGATTCTCCAGGCTCCGCGCGTCCTCGTCCTCCGCCCAGTGGGCGACCCCCGCACCCGCCTCGCGGATCTCCCGCAGGAAGTCCGACGGCTCCAGCGGGCGGGACGAGCTCCCCCAGCGGTAGCCGGAGGCGATGAGCAGGTAGTGCGCCCGGGTGACGGCGACGTACGCCAGCCGCCGCTCCTCCATCAGGTCGCGGTCGCGGCAGCGCTCGTCGAACGCGCCGAGCGCCTCCCGGTCCAGCCCGGCCAGCTCGGGCAGGTCGGAACTGTCCCCCCGCAGCGGGTACGGCAGCTTGCGCGGGTTCTCCGTCCAGCGGGAGTTGGTGACCGGGGTCGCCGGGAACACGCTGCCCTTGATCAGCCCGCCCTTCTGCGAGGTGAGCTGCGACAGCCCCGGCACCACCACGACCGGCCACTCCAGGCCCTTGGACGCGTGGACGGTCATCAGCTTGACGGTGTTGCTGTCGCCGACCCGCCCGGCCTCCAGGCCGAACTCCTCGCTCTCGGCCGCCTTCAGGTACGCCAGGAACGCGCCGAGCGTCGGGTCCTCCGAGTCGCCGGCGAACCGGGACGCCGCGTCGAGGAAGGCGTCCAGGTCGGCGCGGGCGGCCAGCGGGCCGCCGCCACGGCCCCGGGCGGCCACCTCGACGTCGAGCCCGAGGCGGCGTTCGATCTCGCTGATGAGGTCGGGCAGCGGCTGCCCCGCGTGGGCGCGCAGCTGACGCAGCTCGCGGGCGGCGGCGGGCAGCCGCTCCTGGGCGAGCGGGGAGAACCGCGCGAGCCAGTCGGGCCGGTCGGGCAGCTCGTCGAGCGCGTCGACCAGGCTGCCGCGCTCCTCGGCGAGGTCGGCGACGACCTGGTCGAGCGGGTCCTCCGGCCGCGGCCCTCCCCTGGCCGCCCTGATCTCGCGGTTGAGCTCGCGGGCCAGGTCGCCGAGCACCTTGAGATCGGCCGGGCCGATCCGCCGGCGCGGCCCGGCGAGCAGCCGGACCAGCGCGTCCCCGGCGGTCGGGTCGTACAGCGTCCGCAGCGTCGCCACGATGTCGGCCACCTCGGGCACGGTCAGCAGCCCGCCGAGCCCGACGACCTCGACCGGGATGCCCCGCGCCTCCAGGGCCCGGCGCAGCGCCGGGAACTGCGACCTCTTGCGGGCGAGGATCGCGACGTCCTGCGGCTGCAGGGCCGGTCCGCGTCTGGCCCGCTCGCCCTCCCCCCAGGGCAGGCCGTCCGGGGCGCCCTCGCCGTGCAGCATCGCGGCCAGGCCCCCGGCGATCCACTCCGCCTCGTCCTCGGCCGTCTCGTGGAAGGCGCACACCACCCGCCCGCGCCCGGTCCGGTTGCCGCCCGGCACCAGCACCGGCACCTCCCGGGCCTCCCGCCGCAGGGGCGCCTGGATCCGGGCCGCGACGCCGAGCACGTGTTCGCCGTTGCGGAAGCTGACCGACAGGCGCCGCACCTGCGCCGGCTCACCCGACGCCGCCGGGAAGTCCTGCGGGAAGCGGGACAGGTTGCCCGCCGACGCGCCGCGCCAGCCGTAGATCGACTGGCAGGGGTCGCCGACCGAGGTGACCGGGTGGCCTCCCGCGTACAGGGACCGCAGCAGCACGAGCTGGGCGTGGCTGGTGTCCTGGTACTCGTCGAGCAGCACGACCGAGAACCGCGACCGCTCGGACGCGCCGACCTCCGGATGCCGGGAGGCGATCCGGGCCGCCAGCGCCATCTGGTCGCCGTAGTCGATGACCTCCCGGCCGCGCTTGAGCCGGCCGTACGCCTCGACCATCGGCAGCAACTGCTCGCGCACGGCCTGGGTGTCGACCGGTCTGCGCTGGTCCTTGGTGATCCGCCCGGTGAGCGAGGCCAGGCGCTCGCGCAGCCAGTCGCCGACCTCGCGCACCTCCCCCGGATCGCGCAGGTGCTCGGCCAGCTCCCCGGCCAGGTCGAGGACGGCGGCGGTGACGCTGGGCGGGGACAGGTCCACCCGGTCCATCGGCCCGTCGTACTGGCCGACCACCCGCGCCGCCATCTGCCAGGCCACGGCGGGCGTGACGAGCCGCATCGTGGGCTCCAGCCCTTCGCGCAGCGCGTGGTCGGTCACCAGTCGCGCGGCGTACGCGTGGTAGGTGGAAACCGTCGGCTCGGAGTCGAGCATCTCGGGCTCGACCAGCCCGGCCTCCGCGAGCCCGGCCAGCCGCCGGCGCACCCGCTCGGCCAGTTCGGCGGCGGCCTTGCGGGTGAAGGTGAGGCCGAGGATCTGCTCGGGGCGCGCGTAGCCGTTGGCGACGAGCCAGACCACCCGCCCCGCCATCGTCTCGCTCTTGCCCGAGCCCGCGCCCGCCACGACCACCATCGGCTCCAGCGGCGCCTCGATGACGGCGGCCTGCTCGGGCGTGGGCGGGAGGATCCCGAGCCGGCCGGCCAGCTCACCCGGCGTCAGCACACCTGTCCCCCGTTGTCGTTCACCGGGCAGGCGATCCTGGCGGCGCAGTTGCGGCAGCCGTCGTTGACCGTGGCGACGAACACGTTGGCGGACATGCCGGTCGCCACCGTCTTGACCAGGTCGTCCGCCCAGCCGGGCGCGTGGTCGTCGGCGAGCGCCCGCTGCGCCTGCTCCCGCGCGTCCGCGCCCTGGCCCGCCGCCTTGCCCAGGTGCAGCAGCGACGCGCCGCCCGGCTGGGTGAGGCCGTGCCGCTCGAACGCCCCGAGCGTCGTGGCGAGCTGGTAGACCCCGAGCTGCGGATGCCGGTCGATCTCGGTGTCCTTGGGCCTGCCGCTGCCGGTCTTGATGTCGATGATCACGGCCCGGCCGGCGCCGTCCCGCTCCACCCGGTCCACCCGGCCGGTGATCTGGATGTCGTGACCCGGCACCCGTACGGTGAAGGCCTCCTCGACCGCGACCAGGTCACGCTGCTTGTCCTTCTGCCACCGGACGAAGCGGTCGACCATCTGCTCGGCGACGCGGCGCTGCTTGCGGTTGAACCACAGCCCGCCGAAGTCGAACTGGTCCCAGATGTCGTCGAGCCGCTTGACGTAGTCGGTCCCGTCCTCGGTGGCCATCGCGGCGATCGCGTGGACGACCGTGCCGAGGCTCTGGGTGACGTTGCTCGACCCCGCCCCGACCGCCGTCTCCAGCATCCAGCGCAGCCCGCACTTGGTGAAGTTCTCCACCGACGACGGCGAGATCTGCACGATGTCGTCCGGCCAGCCGAGCGGCCGGTCGTCGGAGATCGGGGTCAGGGCGTACCACTCGCCGGGGTTGGCCCCCGGCACCCCGGCCTGGGCCAGCCGGGCGAGGTGCGCGGCGGCCTCCCGGCGCACCGCCTCCGCCTTGGTCGTGTCGCACACGGCCGCGCGCAGGTCCGCGACCAGCGCGGACATGCTGAGCCACCGCGCCCGGTCGTCCACGGTGGCCGCCTCCACGCCGTGGGGCAGCAGTTCGGTGAGGAACCGTGAGGGCCGCTCGTCGGTGTCCTCGCCGCCGACGGCGGTGACGACGAGCCTCCGGCGGGCCCGGGTCGCCGCCACGTAGAACAGCCGCCGTTCCTCGGCGAGCAGCTTCGACGCCAGCGCCGCCGCCGCGGCCTGGGTGGTGTCGAGCGCCGACCCGCCCGCGAACTCCACCAGCGCCGCGGTGCCGAGAAGCGAGCCGCGCAGCCGCAGGTCGGGCCACAGGCCCTCCTGCACGCCCGCGACCACCACCACGTCCCACTCCAGGCCCTTGGACCGGTGCGCGGTCAGGATCCGTACGGCGTCGCCCTCGGGGGCCGACTCGGCCAGCGAGTCACCGGCGATCTCCTGGGACGTCAGGTCGTCGAGGAAGACCGCGACGCCGGCCTTGGGCAGCCGGTCGGCGAAGCGGGCGACGTGGTCGAACAGGGCGACGACGGCGTCGAGGTCCCGGTCGGCCTGGGCGCCCCGCGCCCCGCCCGCGAGGCTGGCCTCGCTCCAGCGCTCCGCGAGCCCGCTGGCCTGCCAGATCTCCCACAGGGCCTCCTCAGCGCCCCGGCCGTGCCGTACGGCGTCCCGGGCGGTCGTGAGGAGCCGGGCGAGGCGTTCCGCGGGGGCCGCGACGTGCGGCTCGACCCCGGTCAGCTCCCGGGCGTCGCGCAGCGCCGCGACCAGCAGCTCGTCCGACGAACGCGAGGTGAAGGGCAGCGCCGGCTGGCCCGCCTCCTCCTTGGCGGCCTCCGCGGCGACCGCCTCGTGCTCGGCGATCCGCAGGGCCCGGCGCAACCGGCGTACGCCGATCATGTCGGTGCCGCCGAGCGGACCGGTCAGCAGCTCCTCGGCGGTCGCCACGTCGAGCGCGGACGGCGAGACCGCGACCCGCAGCAGCGTGATCAGCGGCCGTACGCCGGGCTCCTGCACGAGCGGCAGCTCGTCGCCCGCGACCACGACCGGGACCCCCGCCGACACCAGCGCCCGCCGCAGCAGCGGCACCTGCCGCATGGCGCTGCGCACCAGCACCGCCATGCGCGACCACGGCACCCCGTCGAGCAGGTGGGCCCGGCGGAGCGTGTCGGCCACCACCGCGGCCTCCTGGCTGACGCTGTCGGCCAGCAGGACCCTGACCTCGCCCGGGTCCGCGTCCCCGACGGGGATCAGGTCACGGTGGCCGCCGGCCCTGTTGTCATGACCCGGTACGGCGGGCAGGCGGGAGGCCACGCGGCGGGAGGCCTCCAGCAGGGCCGGGCCGCTACGGCGGCACACGCGCAGCGCGACCACCGGCGCGTCGCGGCCGTCCCGGGCCGGGAACCGCTCGGGAAACCGCAGGATGCCCTGCACGTCGGCGCCGCGGAAGCCGTAGATGGACTGGTCGGGGTCGCCCACGGCGATGAGGTCGCGGCCGTCCCCGGCGAGCTGCCTGAGCAGGAACTCCTGCGCCGGGTCGGTGTCCTGGTACTCGTCCACGAGCACCACGTCGTAGGCCGCCCGTTCGCGCCGCCGCACCTCCCCGTCGGTCAGCAGGCCGGCCGCCTCCCGGATCAGCTCCGAGTAGTCCAGCGCCGGCACGGGATCGAGGTCGAACCGGTCCTGGTAGCGGAAGGAGAACAGCCCGGCGGCCTCCCAGTCGGGCCTGCCGTGCTCGCGGCCCAGCCGCACCAGCGCGTCGCCGTACAGGCCGCGCTCGGCCGCCCGGGACAGGAAGTCGCGCAGCTCCTCGGCGAACCCCCGGGTCTTGAGCAGCTCCCGCATGTCCGCCGGCCAGTGCCGGGCGCCGTCCTCCAGCTCGCCGTGCAGCAGCCGCCGGACCTCCAGCAACTGCTCTGGGCCGGTGAGCAGGCGCGGCGGCGGCTCACCGGCCAGCACCGCCTCCCGCCGCAGCAGCGCGTACGCGTAGCTGTGGAAGGTGAGGGCCAGCGGGGTCCTGGTGGTCCGGCGCATCCGCGCGGTGATCCGCTCGCGCAGCTCCCCGGCGGCCTTGCGGCTGAACGTGAGCACCAGCACCCGTTCGGGATCCACGCCCCGCCGTTCGACCCGGTCGACGACGGTCTCCACTATCGTTGTGGTCTTTCCGGTGCCCGGCCCGGCGAGCACGAGCAGCGGCCCGCTCTCGTGCTCGACGACGGCCCTCTGGTGCTCGTCCAGCACGGGAGCCGCGCGCCGTCCCACGCCTCCACGCCGCACCAGCCGGTAGTTCTGACCACTCACAACACAGCATTCCACCAGATCCCTGCGGCAGATCGTGCCCGAATGCCCAGTACAGCGCTATCCGGTCTCGCCCGACGCCTCGAATCCCATGCTCATCGGGCCCCCCGCCTGGCTTACGAGGAGGGGCGGGCCTGGTCGGCCGGGTCTCCGAGGGGGACGTCGCGCAGGTTGAGCAGCAGGAGGAGGGCGCAGCCACCGACCAGCGCGATGTCCGCCACGTTGCCGACGAACAGGCCGCCGTAGTCGATGAAGTCCACGACATGGCCCTGGGCGAAGCCGGGCGGGCGGAAGAGGCGGTCGAGCAGATGGGAGGTGGCGCCTCCCAGCAACGCGCCCAGCACCAGGGTCCAGGCCGGTGAACGCAGCCGCCGCCCGACGTAGAGGATGCCGCCGACCGCGCCGGCCGCGGCCAGGGTGAACACCCAGGTCGCCCCCTCGCCGATCGAGAACGCGGCGCCTGGGTTCAGCAGCAGCCGGAAGCGCAGCAGCCGCGGGATCACCGTGATGGCCGCACCGTCGGAGAGCGCGGAGGTCGCCCAGAGCTTGGAGGCCTGGTCCACGAGGAGGACCACCGCGGCCAGCACGAGCATCCGCCCGTACGGCCGCGTTCGTGGTCCCGTCCCCGGCGAACCTCGTCCGTCCGATACCTCTTCCCCGCTGTCCACGACGTCCTCGGTGCCGGTCAAGACGTGAAGACGTGGTCGACGACGCGGGCGGCGGCCTTGCCGTTGTCGTGGGGGGCGTAGGTGCGGACGAAGGCGGCGTAGCGGTCGTGCAGCTTCGCGGTGACCGTGTCGATGTGGCGGAGCGTCTCCACCACCTCGGCGGAGGTCTCCAGGCGCGGCCCCGGCCGCTGCGACTCCAGGTCGAGGTACAGCCCGCGGGACGAGCGATACTTGGCCAGGTCCGGCGTGAACAGCACGACCGGCCGCCCGGTCGCCACGAAGTCGAACACCACCGACGAGTAGTCGGTCACCAGCACGTCGGCGATCAGCATCAGGTCGGCGGTGTCGGGGTAGGTCGTGACGTCGATCGCGAACCCGCCGTGCGCGTGCACGTGCGGGAAGGCCTGCATCATGTGCCCGCGCACCAGCACGACGTGGTCGTCCCCCAGGGCCTGCCTCGCGTCGGCCAGGTCGAGCTTGACCGCCGCGTTCCTGCGGTCCCAGTCCCGGAAGGTCGGCGCGTACAGGACGACCCGCTTGCTCTCGGGGACGCCGATGCGGCGCCGGATCTCGGCCGCGATGACGTCGCGGTCACCGGCGAGCAGCACGTCGTTGCGCGGGTAGCCCGACTCGAGGATCTCGCCCTCGTAGCCGAACGCCTTGCGGAGCACCGACGACGCCCAGGGGCTCTGCGACAGCAGCAGGTCCCATCCGCGCACCTCGACGGCCTGGCGGTGCCAGACCGGGGGCCGGGGCTCCCGCTTCATGTGGGCCTGGTCGCGGCCGATGTGCTTGATCGGCGTGCCGTGCCAGGTCTGCACGCACATTTGCTCGTCACGGGCGCGGAACCACTGCGGCAGGAAGCCGTTGGAGACGACGTACCGCGCCCGGGCCAGCGCCTCGTAGTGCTCGCGGCTGCCCTCGCGCACGACGGTGGGCGTCACGCCGTCGCCGAGCCCCAGCTCGCGCGAGCCCGGCGGGACGAACGCGCCGTCCCGGACGACCCAGATGTGCTCGCTCTCGTCGCCGCGGCGCAGCCGCTCCTCGTAGATGGCCCGCGGGTTGTCGGAGTAGGCACGGCCGTCGAAGGAGACGTAGACGGTGGCGTCACGCACCGGCCGGGCCCGCTCGGCGGGGTAGAACGTGCGGCTGAGCGCCCAGACGCCCGCCGCGCTCCGCTCGTCGCCCGGCCGGTCCTCGGCCGTGACCAGCACCGGCACGTCGAACCGGGTGGCGACGAACCGGTAGACCCGGCCGCCGATCGTCCGGGGCCCCTCGTCCAGCCCGTCGAGCGCCGCGTGGTCGAACCGGGTGGGCACCATGGCGGGGCCGTACTTGCCGGGCGGGGCCACCGAGATGTTCCAGGTGCCCTCGGCCAGCGGCACGGCCGTGCCGAAGCGCGGCATCGCGCCGGGCGACAGCCGTACGGTGAACCGCTCGCCGTCGCGCTCCAGCGGGACGCGGATGGTGAGCCCGCCCCGGTGCCGCAGCACGAGGTCGCGCGGGCCGTCGTCCGGGTCGGGGTAGCGCCCGCTCAGCGTGATCGACTCGTCCTGCCACACGGCGGAGGTGATCACGGGCAGGATCTTGTGGCCGGAGATGACGACCCGGTCGCGCCGGTCGCCCTGCACGGTGATCTCGCGGTCGCCCACGAGCAGCCGCGTCTCCTCCGCGCCCTCCAGCAT
Source organism: Microbispora sp. H10949 (assembly GCF_014161435.1). Taxonomy (NCBI): domain Bacteria; kingdom Bacillati; phylum Actinomycetota; class Actinomycetes; order Streptosporangiales; family Streptosporangiaceae; genus Microbispora; species Microbispora sp. H10949. Next base: position 69,478 of record NZ_JABBWZ010000014.1, read on the forward strand.
CACCGCCGCCGCCGGGTCGCCCTTCGGCTCGACCCACAGCCGCCGGGACTCGGCGCTGAGCAGGGTGTTGACCGCGAGCGAGAGCGAGAAGCGGCTGCCGCCCTCGGCCGGGGTGAAGTCGGCCGACATCCGGTGCCCGCCGACGCGGGCCTTGCCCCTGGCGACCGGCCGGCCCGGCAGGAAGCCGGTGAGCTCGACGCTGTCGCCGTTCAGCCGGACGCCGGTGAGCTCCGCGCGGGTGGGCTGGTAGACCACCTGCAGCGCCTTGTCGGAGGTCCACACCGGGCGCACCCACCAGCGCGGGCGCACCCGCAGGCCGGCCGGCCGCTCAGTGCGGCCGATCACGGGGCCGCGCAGCACGCCCCTGGACCGGGCGGCGCGGCTCCAGATGACGATCTCGGCCCGCCAGGTGGTGGTGTCCTGGACGGTGTGGCGGCGGCGCAGCAGCCGCTTGGCGCCGCGCACCAGGGCCCGCACCCCCGCCCGCCAGCGCAGCGAGAACGGGTGCAGTTCGGCGGTGAAGCCCGCCCAGTCGTAGTTGCACCCGGGCTCCCGGGCGGCGTGGGTGGCCTCCGGGCGGTAGATCCGCCGGGTCCGCAGCGTGACCCGGGGCAGCCAGCGGGGGCCGCGCAGCACGACCGTGGCGTGGTTGAAGCGCCGGCCGCGGACCGACAGGCCCGCGATGTAGGCGTGCCCGGTGATCCGCAGCCGGTTGCCCGCCCAGGTGATGTCGTCGATCTGCGTCACCGGCACGAGGTCGGCCGCCCGCAGGCGCAGCAGCGAGGGGTCGCCGACCTCCACCGGCAGGTCGGCGTACCACCGCAGGCCCCGGCGGACCCGGCGGGACGGCTCGGCCGCGGCGGCGGCCAGCTTGACCAGCGCGTCGCCCTCGGCGAGCGCGCCCGGATCCTGGGTCTCGATGAGGTGGCAGGCGACCCGGCGCCCGACCGGCAGCTCCCGCTTGACCTTCGGATCGACCTGCGCCAGGTACGGCCGGAGCACGTCGACGGCCTGGCGGCGGCGGGCCGCCCCGCGCTTGGCCGCGGCGTCGAGGCGCAGGCCCAGGGGGCCGACGATCGCCTCACGGTCGAGCTCTCTGCGCTGCGCGGGGCTCAGGCCCTCCGCGCGCACGAGCGCGACCAACGCGTCGATGGGCTCGCCCCGGTCGTAAAGCTCCTGGACAGCCCGCAATCGTTCAGCGACGGCGTCGCTCGTGGGTGCGGGTGTCATAAGGGAGGCACCGCCCTTCGCCAGACCTGTGTTCAGAAAATGGTAATGCTGTCAGGACACTGCCAGACCTGACTCCGTGCAGCCTGTGAATTTCGTGTGATCCGGCGCGTGACGCGCCGACGGCGAAGGGTGACCCGTCAGGGGCCGGGCCGGATCCGGGGCGTCACTCGCGGCCGTCCCAGCGGGCCGTGCGCATGTCGGCCCGCGCGCCCCGGGTCGGGGTGCCCTCGGCCCGCCATCTCGCCAGGCATTCGGCCTCCAGGCCGGCCGCCGGGGTCCCGTCGGCGCGGATGACCCGCCACCACGGCACGGCGCCGCCCCACAGGGACATCACCCGGCCGACCTGCCGGGGACCGCCCTCGCCGAGATACTCGGCGACGTCTCCGTACGACATGACCTTGCCGGGCGGGATCCGCTCCACCACGTCGAGCACCCGCTCCGCGTACGGCGGGGGCTCGCGGCCGGCCTCAGACACCCCAGTCGGTGGGCCCGGCCGCGATGATCTCTTCGAGCTTGCCGAACTCGTAGGTCGCCGCCCCGTTGATCTGCTCGACGACGCCGTTCCTGATGCCGTACGCCTCGCCGTCCTCGCCCACGAGCCGGGCTCCCATGAGATCGGTGAGCCGGGCGAGCTGGGCGACCTGCCAGTCCGACCCCGGCTGGCCCGCGAGCCGTCCGGACCAGGTCGCGATCCGGTGCTCGGAGTCGCCGTGGCGCGCCAGGACCTCGCCCGCCTCGTGCGACCCTCGCAGCTCGAATCCGGCCTGCGCCGTGACGTTCGCGAGTTCTGCGTAGGCGAGCGGTGCATCACGCTCTACGCGCAGCTCGTACCCCATGAGCCGCGACCTTAGCGAAAATTGACCCGGCTTTGTGACCGGAAACGCGAACAACGGGAAGACCGCGCCCGAAATGCGGCCGAACGGCGGCCAACATGTGATCACCGGCGGCTGAGCGCGAGGGCGGCCGCGCAGAAACCGCCGATCCCGAGAACGACGGCGATGCCGTAGACCCAGAGCCTAACGGGATCCGGCCCCGGGCGCGCGGGCGCCCGTGAGACCGGGCCCTTGCCGAAGTGCGCGTCGTCCTGCACCGCCGACGCGTGGCCGTATCCGACCAGTTCTCCGGCTTTCGCGAGGGCCGCCGCCGCGTCCACGACTCCGAATCCGACTTTGTCGTCATAACCGGCGGGTGGATGGGGACGCGACGTCGCGGTCAGTGCCCGCGATACCAATTCCGGCGGCAAATCCGGATATTTCGCCTTAATTAGCGCGATGGCGCCGGCGACAATCGCGCTGGCCACTCCCGTTCCCGACGCCGTGCCCCTGCGTCCGCCGGGAAGCGCGACCGGCACCCGCTCTCCGGGCGCGGCGACCAGGACCGAGAGGTTGTCGCTGCTGCCGGAGGTCTTGCCGCCCCGCCGGTCGACGGCGCCCACGCCCACCACTCCGGGATATCCCGCCGGGAACGCCCAGAAGGAGGTGCCGTTCTGGCGCGTGTACGCCGACTGGCCCGCGTCTCCCGCCGCGGCCACGAGCACGACGCCTCTGGCCAGCGCGAAGGAGATGGCGTCGCGCTCCACGCGGTCGACGCCGTACGCCGGGACGGGCAGGCAGATGACCTTGGCTCCCTGGGCGGTGGCGTACCGGATGCCGCGGGCGAGCGGGCTGTCCCGCGTCTCCTCCGGCCGTTCCTCGGGATCGACGTAGTCACGCTCCGGCCGGTCGACCGTGACGGGAAGGGACAGCACCCGCGCCTCCGGCGCGACCCCGGAGAACCCGCCGCCGCTTCCGCTCCCCGCGATCACCGATGCCAGCCCGGTCGCGTCGTCGCCCGGCCGCTGCGTCTCGTCGCCGATCACGGTGCCCGTCATGTCCGGTCCGCGCTCGACCCGGCCGGCCAGTTCGGGCAGGCCGGTGTCGGGCTGGCCCTCGCCGAGGAGGGCCACGACCACCCCGGCGCCCTTGGTCACCTTCCAGGCTTCGGCGGCGTCGACGACGTCGAGCGCCCACCGCTCCTCCCCGCCGCCCGGCGCCGCGACCCGTGCGGCGGCGGGGATCTCGTCCGGCAGGGCCGCCGCGGAGACGGCCGGGCCGGTCCCGAGCAGGAGGGCCGCCAGCCCCGCGCGGAGCGAGACGGCCCTCAGCACGCGTTCCCCTGGGTGCAGCGGGGGACGTCCGGGGGCTCGCCGAGGGCACGCGCGATGCGCCCGGCCACGGTCTGGGCCAGGGGCCACATCTCGCTGTTCACCTGTTCCTCCAGGGGGACGGACGCGCGTGTCCTTCCGTCTGTGTACCCCACTGTGAGGAAGACGATGTACGGTCCCGCGCCGACCCAGCCGGTGCGCTGCCGCTGGGCCGCGCCGAACGAGTCGGTGACCGTGCCGGGGAAGGCCACCGGCCGCACCCCCACCCGGTCGTCCACGGGCAGGTCGGCCGCCGCGTCGGCGCGCGCCTCCTCGCTCGGCATGACGGCGACGCCCACGGTGACGGCGAAGGTGGCCGTCTGGTCGACGTACGTGGCACGCAGCAGGGTCACGCAGCCGTGCTCGCTCAGCACCGGCGCCACCGTGGCGTCGACCACCGACCCGCACGCCGCCTCGGGCGCGATGCCGACCCTGCGCGCGTACTGCTGGGTCCGGCCGAGCCCGGTGTAGGGAAGCTCCTCGGGGAAGACCATCCCCGCGGGCCAGGCCTGCCATCGGCGGGCCACGTCCTGCGCGACGTAGCGGGCGCGCTCGGCGTCGGTGAGCGGCCTCGACCGGGTCTCGCGGAAGAGCCCGAACGCCCCGAGGAGCACGTTGACCGCGGCCACGGCGAGGACGACACCCATGATCGTGAGATAGGCCGACCGGAACCGGACCCCGCGCGCCAGTTCCGCCCGCTCCCTGGCCGCCAGCGCCGCGGCGGCGCGTCCCCGCGACGCCGTCCAGGGCCGCGCCCGCGCCCGGCGCGGCAGCCGGGCCGTCTGCGGGATCCGCGCCCTCTTGGGGCTGTGGGACTGCTCGGGCGGCATACTCCGATGCTACGTCGGCAGGCTCGACGGCCAAGGAGCCGGAGGCAGTGCGTCGTCCTCTCGTTCCCGCCGGCTCGCCCGCCGGGCGAGCACGAGCAGGACGGCGAGTCCCGCGCCGGAGCCCGCGAACGCGGCGAGCGCGATGCCGCCGTAGAGCAGGATCGCGCCGGTGTCGCGCCGTACGACCACGATGGGCTCCTGGCCGCGCGCCGCCGTACGGAGGGGGCGCGCGGGGTTCAGCACGCCGGCGCCGGAGGCGACGGCGCGGTGCCGCGCGAGGGTGGCCGCGACGCTCAGCGCGCGGTACGCGTTGACCACCCCGAAGCCGGTGCCCGTGTTGTAGGGCCCCTTGCGGGCGGGCGACGAGGTGAGCGCCTGCGCGACGAGCGCGGGCGACATCCGCGGATGGCGCGACTTGATGAGCGCGGCGATCCCGGAGACGAGCGCGGTGGCCTGCGAGGTGCCCCGGCCGACCCAGTACTCGTCGCCCGGGCCCGCCCCGAGGACGTCCACGCCGGGGGCGGCCACCATGACCGAGGAGTTGCGGTTGGAGAACGAGGCCCGCCGCAGCGTGGAGGTGACCGCGGCCACCGAGATCACGCCGGGGATCGCCGCGGGGTAGGAGTACGGCGCGGTCTGCTTGCCCGCGCCGTCGTTGCCCGCCGCGGCGACCAGGACCACGCCCTTGGAGATCGCGTACCGGATGGCCGCGCGCTCGTCCTCCGTCGGCATGTCCTTCGACAGCGACAGGTTGACGACCTCGGCGCCGTGGTCCACGGCGTACCTGATGCCCTTGGCGACCACGCCCTCGTAACGCGCGTCGGAGTTGAACGTGCGGAACCCTGGCTCCTCGTCCTCCAGGATCACCCGCACGGACAGCACCCTGGCCTCCGGCGCGACGCCGATGATGCCGTCGGCCCCGCCGGGGCCGTGTCCGTGCCCGGCGATGAGCGAGGCCATGTACGTGCCGTGCAGCCGCACCGGCTGCACCCCGCGGGGGTTGGCACCGGCGGTGAAGTCCCTGCCGGTGACGACCGAACCGGCGAGGTCGCGGTGGTCGGGGTCCACCCCCGAGTCCAGGACCGCCACCGTGACGCCCGCGCCCTTCGTCAGTTGCCACGCGTCGTCGACGTCGAGGGTCCGCAGCACGTCCTGCTGGCTGAGCCGTACGTCGTCGGCCCGGGCCGCGTGGAGGAACGCCCCGCCGGGCAGGGTGAGCGTCCCGGCCGTGAGCGCGGCCAGGACGCACCTCCGGATCTTCGTCCGGGCGCGGCGGGTCAGCACTGCCACTCCCGGGCCCGGCAGTCCGGGGACACCGGTGCGGTCAGGATCGCGGCGACGTCCCCGGCCAGGTCGCCGGCGAACGAGAAGATCGTCGCCCGCTGCTGCCCGACCCCGCGGGCCGGCCGCCCGTCGACCTGGCCCGCCGTGGTCAGCACGAGGTAGGGCCCGGCCTGCCGTACGGTCGCGGCCTGCCGTCCGCCCGCGGTGAAGCGGTCGGTCACGGTGCCGGGGAACGGGAGGGCGCGCAGGCCCGGGACGGGCGCCCCCTCGCGGGGGAAGGCGGCGAGCGCGGTGCGCGCCCGGGCCGCGTCGGGGAAGGCCGCCACGCCGATCGTGACCACGACGCCCTGCAGGCCGTCGAGGTAGGTGGCCCGCAGGACCGCCCGGCACCCGGCCGCGCGCAGCGCCCTGACGGCGGCGGTGTCGACGGCCGACCGGCAGTCGGTGCGCGTGGAGACGCCCACCCGCCGCGCCAGCTCGCGGCCGCCCTGCTCGCTGTTGTACGCCAGGCTCGCGGGGAAGACGCGCCCCACCGGCCAGCGTTCCCAGCGCAGCGCCGTCTCGGCCGCCTGCGCCTCGCGCAACTCGGCCCGGCTGGGCCCCCGGGTGAGCTCGGCGACCGCCGCGCTCGCCGCGATGCCGCCGACGATCGCGCAGATCAAAGTGATCGCGGAGGCCACGGCGACGGCCGGCCAGGTGCGGGTCTCGCCCACTGCGCCTCCGTTCGCGTCTCGGCCTCCTCTCCTACGTGACCTTAACGCGACCAACCGCCCGCCATACCCCCAAATGCGACGGAAAGTACTTGACGCGATGGAAAGCGAAAAGTACTTTCCACACTGGAAAGTGGTTGTCACGCGAACGGAGTCCCCATGAACGTCGAGGAAGCGGAGCGGAGCCTGGCGCTCATCCGGCGGACTCAGGCCAAGGCGGTCAGGTCGCAGGCCTGGTTCCCGGCCTGGTACGCCGCCGGGGTCGGGCTGTTCGTGACCGGCGTGCAGTTCGTCACGGAGCCCGGCACGCCCGTCGTGGTGATGATGGTCACCGGCCTCCTGCTGGCCGCCGGCATGGGCGCGCTGATCGCCCTGCTGGTGCGCACCCGCACCATGACGGCCCACCGCAGCCTGGTGCGGGCGAACGTCATGACGCTCTTCATGCTCTGGCTCGCGCTGGGCATCGGGCTCTGCCTCGCCGTCGCCTTCCGGCTCGACGCGGCGGAGGTGGCCTACGCGCGGACCTACGCCGGCCTGGTCATGACCGCGTTCCTGCTGGTCACCGGACCGTTCGTCGGCCGGTGGATGTCGGCGATGCTGGCGCGCCGGATCGAGAGCGGCTCGTGATGGAACTCGACCCCGTCATCCACGCGCCCACCCGGCTGCAGATCGTCTCGCTGCTCGCCGCGGCCGAGGAGGCGGAGTTCGCGTTCGTCCGCGACACCCTGGGCGTCAGCGACTCGGTCCTGTCCAAGCAGGGCAGCGCGCTGGAGAACGCGGGATACGTCCACGTACGCAAGGGGTACGTGGGCAAGCGGCCCAAGACCTGGTTCAAGCTCACGGACAGGGGTCGGGCGGCGTTCACGGCGTACGTCGCGAACCTGCAGCGCATCGTCTCGCCCAGCGGTCTCAACGTGGTGCCGGAGGAACGCGGGCAGCCCGCGGGCAGGCCCCTCTGAGCGCGGGGGCCGGAACGACGCGGCCGCCGCCTCCGGGGTGGAGGCGGCGGCCGCGGCCGTCGTGGGGAAGCCCCGTGGCGGCGATCAGTAGGTCGGCAGGCTGGGGTCGACCGTCTTGACCCAGCTCAGCACGCCGCCGCCCACGTGGACGGCGTCGGAGAAGCCGGCGTTCTTCAGCACCGCGAGGACCTCCGCCGAGCGGGCGCCCGACTTGCAGTGCAGCACGATCTTCCGGTCCTGCGGGAGCCCCTCCAGGGCCGAGCCGTTGAGGAACTCGCCCTTGGGGATCAGCACGGCGCCGGGGATGTTGACGATCTCGTACTCGTTCGGCTCGCGGACGTCGATGATCATGATGTCGTCGCCGCGGTCGCGCATCGCCTCGAGCTCGGCCGCGGTGATCGTGCTGCCCGCGGCGGCCTGCTGGGCCTCGTCGGAGATCGTGCCGCAGAACGCCTCGTAGTCGATCAGCTCGGTGATCGAGGGGTTCTTGCCGCACAGCGGGCACTCGGGGTCCTTGCGGACCTTGACGTCCCGGTACTTCATCTCCAGCGCGTCGTAGATCATCAGGCGGCCGACGAGGGGCTCGCCGACGCCGGTGAGGACCTTGATGGCCTCGTTCACCTGGATGGAGCCGATCGACGCGCACAGCACGCCGAGCACGCCGCCCTCGGCGCAGCTCGGCACCATGCCCGGCGGCGGGGGCTCGGGGTAGAGGCAGCGGTAGCAAGGCCCGTGCTCGGCCCAGAAGACGCTCGCCTGGCCGTCGAAGCGGTAGATGGACCCCCACACGTACGGCTTGCCCAGCAGCACGGCCGCGTCGTTGACCATGTAGCGGGTGGCGAAGTTGTCCGTGCCGTCCACGATCAGGTCGTAGCCGGAGAAGATGTCCATCACGTTGTCGGTCGTCAGAGCGACGTTGTGAATGATGACGTTGACCAGCGGGTTGACCTCGCGCACGCTCGCGGCGGCCGACTCGGCCTTCAGCCGGCCCACGTCCGACTGGCCGTGGATCACCTGCCGCTGGAGGTTCGACTCGTCGACGACGTCGAAGTCGACGATGCCGAGGGTGCCCACCCCGGCCGCGGCCAGGTACAGCAGGGCGGGAGAGCCCAGGCCGCCCGCGCCCACACACAGCACCTTGGCGTTCTTGAGCCGCTTCTGACCCGCCATGCCCACATCGGGGATGATCAGGTGGCGCGAGTAGCGGCGCACCTCGTCGACCGTCAGCTCTGCTGCCGGCTCTACCAGCGGTGGCAACGACACAGTTCCACTCCTGCTTTGCGTGTCCGTCTTCGTGCCAATGGTCGCGCTCGGCTCCATGGGCCCATCACAAGCTCTTCTCACAACTTAACCGGGGTGGCCCCGCATTCCCCAATCACGCTGTTCGGCGCGGGGACATCCTCGTGTAGGCCAGCAGGCGGCGCGCCTCCCGCGCGACGAGCTCGGGATACTCCATCTGCGCCACGTGCCCGGCGTGCGGGAGTGTGACCAGGCGCACGTCACGGAAGGCCCGCCCGGACCGGTGCACCATGCGGGCGTGGATCAGGCGGTCGCGCAGGCCGTAGACGACGAGGGTGGGCGCGGTGACCCGCCCGGCCTGCCGCCAGAGGTTCTCCTCGCCGAACCTGAAGTACTCCCGCACGATCGCACGGGTGCAGCCGACCATGGACAACACCGCGTGCGGAAGCGCGTCGCGGCGGCGCAGTTCCTCCACCGCCTCGCGCAGCCGGTCCGGATGCACACGGCCCGTGTCGGCGTAGCACATGCTCACCGTCGCCAGCACGCGCCGCTCGGGCGGGAGCGCGCTCAGCCACCGGACGGCCAGCTCGCCGATGGACGGGGCGGCCGACAGGGCGATCCTGGCCGGGCCGTACCTCGGCCGCAGGTCGGGCAGCGCCGGCGAGACCAGCGTCAGCGACCGGACCAGGTCGGGCCGCGTGGCCGCGACCCGGACCGAGACCGCGCCGCCCATGGAGTGACCGAACAGGTGGACCGGGCCGTCCCCGAGCGCCTCGACGAGCCTGACCACCGCGGTGGCGTTGGCCGCGACGGAGTAGTCGCCGTCCGGCGGCTCCGGGGAGTGCCCGGCGCCGGGCAGGTCGACCGCGACGCCCCGCACCTCACCGGCGAGCTCGCCCATCAGGTCCGTCCAGTTCGTCGCCGAACCCGCCAGTCCGTGTACGTAGACGGCGGTCTCCCGCGGCCCCTCCGGAGTCGCCCGGAGATGGAGGCGGCCACCGCCCTCCACGTCGATGAACCGGCCGGGCCACACCGGAATCGGCTCGTCTCGCACGTGTCCTCCCCCGTTCACCTCGCGTTTCCGACCATAACCCCGCCCCTGCGACACCTCGGCAGGCGCTCCCCCTACCCAGGCGAGACGGGAGCGATCATCCGGTTCATCCCGATCGGCCGGTCGCGACATAAGCCCAATATCCACCCCATTCGGACATTTCGAAATGCGGATATGAATGACATTCCACGCCAAACCGAGCGCTAGCGGTTCAACGGAGCCAATAAAGCGATAAGCAGAAGGCAAAAGCCGCCGATCGCCGTTTGTCGCTCGGACACCGAGGAAATCAAGACAATGCAGGGATGATCCACCAAGGGTCATCAGTAAGGGCATTTTCCGAACGACTTGGAAAACGCCGGAGTGTCGGGGCAACAATCCTTCAAGGAGGACATGAAATGCCCAAGTTCAACAACCTGGTCGGGATCCTCGCGATCAGCGCCGCGCTCACCGGTGGTGCCGTCACGCTGGGCACCGCGGTCGCCGCCGGCAGCGCGAACGCGGCGACCGTCATGGGCGGCTACGTGGGCGGCGGTGGCTACCCGTACCCCTACGGCAACTTCAACGCGAACCGCAATTCGCAGCGGCAGAAGCACAAGGCGCTGAACGGCAACAAGAACAAGAACAAGAACAAGACGAAGCAGTGGCAGCACGAGCGGCAGAACCAGGGCCAGCACCAGTTCCTGCTGCGTGACTTCACGCTCGTCCTCACGCCGTTCCAGAAGACCGACACCGACGCGCGGGCGCTTCCGTACAACTGGCAGTACGGAAACACGCAGTCGTACCCGTACACCCGCACGAACAGCTTCAGCGACCAGTTCAACAACCCGCGTCAGGGCCAGGACGCCCAGGCCCAGCCGAAGACGAACACGGCTACCGAGATCAACCCGCGCATCAAGAAGAAGGACATCGACGCGGACATCGACGTGGACGTGGAGAAGGAGAAGAAGAAGGACTACGGCAGCGAGCCGGAGTTCGTGCGCTGACGCGATCGGCACGAGCGGCCTCGGCAGACGTCCCGGCCACGACGGGTGACGCGCCGGCCGACGGCCACCCGTACTCGTGACCGGCGGCCTCACCCGAGCCGGAACCCGCGAGCGGCGGGAGACACACGCGAGCGGCGGAGCGGCGGGCACACCCGCCCGGCGGGACGGGCGGCGACCGGATGACCGTGAGACACGGCACCGGCGCCACCCGCGTCCGCCGCTCCGTCCGCGGCCGTGCGAGCAGTCGAGAGCAGTTGAGAGAGCAGTCGAGAGAACAGAGCACCGGAGGCGTGTTCCGAGGAGAGGGCCGCCGGTGCCAGTGAACGCATCGCGCCGCGTCACACACGACGGCGCCGAACCAACTACCACCCGCCCTGGTCCCCCACCGGACCGGGCCGGGGTCGCGATATTCAGAGGAGAAACACCCAAATGTCCGTGTTGAAGAACATCGCCGGGGCCCTCGCTCTCGGCACCGCGCTGAGCGGCGCGGCCATCGTGCTCGGTGGCGTCGCCGCCGGCACAGCCGGCGCGGCGACCGTCATGGGCGGCTACGTTCCCGCTCCGTCCGGTGGCGCCCGCTACGTCCCGCGGGCCTACAACTACAACTACAACACCAACCGGCAGCGCCAGGGGCACAAGGCGCTGAACCGCAACAAGAACAAGAACAAGAACAAGAACCACGAGTGGCAGCACGCCCGGCAGTCGGAGTACCAGGACCAGTTCCTGATGCGTGACTTCACGCTCGTGCTCACTCCGTTCCAGAAGTCGTCGAACGGCTCCGCCGCGGTGCCGTGGAACGCCCAGTGGTCGCAGAACTCCACCAACCCGTACACCAACACCACCGACTGGAACCAGATGCACAACCGGCCCTGGCAGGACCAGTCCTCGCAGGCCGACCCGCGCACGAACACGGCCACCGAGATCAACCCGAAGGCCAAGACCAAGAACGTCGACATCGACGTCGACGCCGACATCAAGAAGAAGGAAGAGGAGAAGAAGAAGAGGGACGACTACGAGCGGCCGGGATACGACGCCATTCCCTGATCCGCGGCGTCCTTCGCGTGACCGGGACGACCGGTCGCGCTGAGCCTCGGGCCGCCGGCCCGGGTGCCGAAAACATGTGCCCGTGCTCACCTGAGCGTGAAGTCACACGCCCATCGTGAGCACGGGCACTCTTCGTCTCCCCCACCCCGACCGCTTTCCCCGCGTCCGCCCCGGGGGTTCGTCATCCAGGTCGCGGTCCCCCCTGCCGCCACCTCCGGGTCGCCGTCCAGCCACCCCCGCCGCGGCCCGCCCCATGCCCTTTCGAACCCCTCTGGAACACCACCACCCGCCTCCGGTCTCCACCGAGCACCCCACGTTCGAATCGGACATTACGGGACAAGTCGCCCCTTTTATCTCCAATTCGTGCCATAGCCTGCTAATAGCTGACCAAAAGCCATAAGGGCGCGTTTGTCGGGTGATGTCGCCGGATATCAACGTATCGCAGGAACCCGGCCCACGGGGGCCAAGAGGTATTTCTCTCGAATCTCCACGGAGAAATACCGAAGGATGCGGGGAATTCCAATCCTTTCAAGGGGGACAGCAATGCCCAAGTTCACGAAGCTTTTCGCCGGACTCGCACTCGGCACCGCGATCGCCGGGGGCGCGATCGCCATGAGCGCCACGGCCGCGAGCGCCGGCTGTGGAGACGGCCTCATGGGTCTCGGCGGCATGCCCTGCAACAACAACAACTTCGTTCCCTTCAACACCAACAACAATAACAACTGCGGGAACAACAACAACGACAACTTCGCGAACAACAACTGGTGCAACAACAACCAGAACAACAACTTCTGGAACAACCAGAGCTTCTGGAACCAGAGCGCGTTCTGCGACAACCTGGACAGCGACTCCAACTTCGCCATCGTCGGGCCCTGCGCGACGATCGCCTTCAGCGACAAGACCAACCGCGAGAGCAACTGGTTCAACAACGGCTGGTTCCAGAACAACTCCTGGTGGAACAACAACAACTGCAACAACTGGAACAACAACAACAACAACTTCGTCAACTGAGAAGGCGGGGCCGGCAGCGGCCTGCGAGACGACCGCGCCGCTCGGAATCCTGCCGGGTGAAGGGATGACTGATACGGCCGGCCACCCGGTCGTCCACCGCCTCGACAGGAGAACGGCGCCCTGAAGCGCAGCCACGTTCCCACAGCGCCGAAAGATCCGTAGCACTTCACGCTCAGGGAACGGCCGTTCGATTCAGCAGAAAGCAGAAACAAGGGCTCCGGCGAGACTCTCGCCGGAGCCCTGACTTTTTCCCCCGTACGGCGGGCTCAGGCACGGAGCCCGAAGGGACAGGTTCACCGGCGGGTTCCGGGCGGCACGGAGCCCTCCAGGTCGCCCTTCCCTGCCCCGGCAGGATTTCCAGCGGCCATGCGGCGGCGGTGCGCCAGCGGTACGCGGGCGAACGACGCCTGCCGGGACACCCGCGACGACGCACTCAGGCCGCCGCCTCCGTTTCCGCCGCGTGGCCAGGCCGGTGAACACCCTTCCAGAAATCGGTCAATCGCGACATTTCACTTTCAATACCTCTAAGTCAGTCCATAAGAGTCTAACTGGTGATCAAAAGGCTTAGATGGCCGTTTGTCTGCCCACCACGCTGGAAATCATCACAGCACAGGAAGTTAGGGCTCAATTAAGAGCCCGAAGGGCCTTTCTCTCAAAGAAACGCCCTTAACAAATTCAGGGATACTGAATCCTGTCAAGGGGGACACGCATGTCCAAGCTCCACAAGATCATCGCTGGCCTCGCGCTCGGCACCGCCACCGTCGGCGGCGCACTGGCCCTGGGCGCCGGTGCCGCCGGCGCCGTGACCAGGACCGGCGACGTCGACCGTCCCATCGTCCGGAACGGCCTCGCCAACGGCGTCGACGACAGCACGGGCGGCATCGCCCAGGGCAACAGGGGTGTCGGCGAGCGCGGTGATCAGGAGAACGTCTTCCCTGTCTTCTCCAGCCCGAACAACAACGTCGACAGGAACAACCAGAACCACAACCTCAACCAGAACAACGACAACTGCTGGTGGAACAACCAGCAGTTCTGGAACCAGGGGGCGTTCTCCGACAAGCGGGACGACTTCTCCGGCTTCGGTCTCGTCGCCAAGGACGTCGCGATCGGCTTCCAGGACAAGACGAACAAGGACAACACCTGGTTCAACAACGCCTGGTGGAACAACAACAACTGGTGGAACTGCAACGACAACAACTGGTGGAACAACAACAACAACGACCACGTGAACTGAGAAGGCAGGTCCAGCGGCTCCTGCGAGACGATCGCGCCGTTCCGGGAAGACGACGGATCCCGAAGACCTCCCACGAGGTCTCCGACTCCGGCTGAGGAACCGGCGCCGTTGAGTGCAGAGACACGCTCCCCGACCGGCCGGCCGCTCGCTCACCGAGCGGCGGCGGTCTGAACGGGAACGGCCGTCAATCCTCCTACAGGGACAACCAAGGGCTCCGGCGGGAAGGTTCCGCCGGAGCCCTGCTCTTTCCCCCGACCGTGGTCGTCGCCGCCACCACGTCCTTCCGCGGCCTTTCTCCGCCCGCGACCGCGGCCGCTCCCCGCCTCCCCGACCTCCCCGACCTTGCCGGCCGACCCTGGTGGCGAACGCAGCTGAGCCGGCACCCCCCTCACGGAGCGTCGGGCCGCGTCCGCGCCAGGGGGCAAATCGTACCTATCACTACATAAGGCGCATTATCCATCGAATCAAGCCTATACGCAGCTAATCATTAATCAAAAGCAGCAGACGTCAGTTTGTCGGGCCACCCGGCAGGAAATCACCCTAGCGTCGGGAGCAGGGCCCAATAAGGGCCATGAAGAAAAAATCCTGACCGCAGTAGGCGGCCAGGAAACGCCGACAGACACAGGGCAATTCGAAATCGAATCCTGTCAGGGAGGAACCATAATGCCCAACCTCAAGAAGATCTTCGCAGGGCTCGCGCTCAGCACCGCGGTCGTCGGCGGCGCCGTCGCCATGGGTGCCGCGGCCGCCAGCGCCGACGACAGCCCCTTCTACACGAAGAACGAGGACCGCCCCATCGTCAAGGACGGCGCGGCCAACGGCGTCGACGACAGCACGGGCGGCATCGCCCAGGACAACAAGAAGGGGGTGGACTTCCCGCGCGCGTTCTTCCCGAACAACAACAACCGGGAGCGCAACGACCGCAACCACAACATCAACGACCGCAACCAGAACAACTTCTGGGACACCAACAACTGGTGGGGCCAGAACCTCTACAAGGACGACAAGGCCCAGCACGACGCCTTCGGCCTCGTCGCCAAGGACGTCGCCTTCGGCTTCCAGGAGAAGGACGACAAGGCGTTCAACTGGCTCAACAACAACTGGTGGGCCGACCAGAACTGGTGGGACCACAACAACAACGACTGGTGGAACCGCAACGACCGCGAGCACACCAACAACGGCAACAACAACAACGGCAACAACGTCTGATCCGCGAGGCCTGACGCCTCGCGCGGCACCGCGCCGTCCGGTCGGGTGACGGGAGCCGGTGGGCGGGACCACCCACGAGTGCCTCTCCGCCACCGGCCGGGGACGACGGCGCCGGTGAGTGCAGCCAGGTGTTTCCAGCGCATCCGCGCGCCGAGCGACCGGAAGTCTGGAGACGCCTTCCACCGGATGGCATGAGACAAGGGCTCCGGCGAGATCCTCGCCGGAGCCCTGACCTTTCCACGCCCTGGACGGGCGGGCGAGTCCGCGGCCGCGAGGATCGGGGACCGGGACGGGGAAAACGGCCGGGCGAGTACCCTCCGGAACGGCCGGCGAATCGCGGGCCGGACACCGACTGCGTCAGCGGCCGGGCCAATCCGCGCCATGAGTCGCGACGAGAGGTCAAACTCTCCCCCGCCGAGTTTGGCCGGGGGCCCCTTCGGCAATCAAGACACCACGGCGATGACCGGACATATAGGTCATAACCGGACATCTCCGGTTCCCACCGGAGAAGTCAGAAGTACGGGCAATCCATCCTTCGAGGAGGGCCTCTATGCCCAAATTCCGGAACGTCATCACCGGCCTGGCGGTCAGCACGGCGATGGCCGGCGGCGCGCTCGCTCTGAGCACCGTCACCGCCCACGCCTCCACCCCGACCACCGCCACCATCAGCACCAACGGGGGCAACGGCTGGAACGGCCACGGGCATGGCCGCAACTACAACAAGAACAAGCTCGTGAACCGGAACGACTTCCGCAGCTTCAAGTACTACAGGATCAAGAAGGTCCACCGGGACAACACCGCCTTCGCGTCCGGCGACGCCGTGGTCGACATCGACGGCGACGACGACGACTGATCCCGGACGGCGCTACCCTGCGCCGCTTCCGTACCGTGAACAATCCGTACCGTGAACAAGCCCCGGCGGGACAGCCGCCGGGGCTCCCGCGCAGTGGCGAGGCGGACGATCAGGCGGAGCGGCGGGTCTTCCGCTTCCTGGGCGCGCTCTCCTCCTCCGCGCCTTCCGGGGCCGCCCTGCCGTCACTCTTCGCGGCACTCTTCGCGGCACTCTTCGCGGCACTCTTCGTGGCGCTCTTCGCAGTGCTCTTCCCGGCGGCCTTCACCGGAGTCTTCGCCGCGCTCTTCTCGGCCGCCCCGGCGCCCTGGCGTTCCCGCTTGGCGGCCTCGACGCTGGCGCGCAGCGCGGCCATGAGGTCGACGGCCGGGCCCTGCTCGGCCGGCGCCTCGGGCGCGACGATCTCCCTGCCCGCGACCTTGGCCTCGATGACCTCCTGCAGAGCCTCCCGGTAGGCGTCGGTGTACTCCGCCGGATCGAAGTCTGCCACCATCGTGTCGATCAACGACTCGGCCATCTTCAGTTCCTGGGGCCGCACCTGGACGTCCTCCTCCAGGAAGCCGAACTCGGCCTCGCGGATCTCGTCCGGCCAGAGCATCGTCTCCAGCACGAACACGCCGTCCCGGACCCGCAGCGCGGCCAGCGACTCCCGCTGGCGGAGGGCGATCTTCACGACCGCCACCTGCCCCGACCTCTCCAGGGCGTCCCGCAGCAGCACGTACGGCTTCGTCCCCTGCCCGTCGGGCTCCAGGTAGTACGACTTCGCGAAGTAGATGGGGTCGATCTGGGCGGCGGGGGTGAACTGCAGCACGTCGATCCGGCGCGAGGTGGTCAGCGGCAGGTCGGCGAAGTCCTCGTCGGTCAGCACGACCATCTCACCGGTCGGAAGCTCGTACCCCTTGGCGATGTCGGAGTACTGCACCTCCTCGCCGTCGACCGAGCAGACCCTCTTGTACTTGATCCGCCCGCCGTCCTCCCGGTGCACCTGGTGGAAGCTGACGTCCTTCTGTTCGGTCGCGGAGTACAGCTTGATGGGAATGGTGACCAGACCGAACGAGATGGCGCCCTTCCAGATGCTCCGCATGGCTACATTCTCGTCTCTGTGTTCGAATA
The DNA here is from genome assembly GCF_014161435.1 of Microbispora sp. H10949. NCBI lineage: Bacteria > Bacillati > Actinomycetota > Actinomycetes > Streptosporangiales > Streptosporangiaceae > Microbispora > Microbispora sp. H10949. The sequence continues at coordinate 86,407 of NZ_JABBWZ010000014.1, forward strand.
CCGCTATGGTGGGATTCAAGGGAGTTACCTCATGGGCAGGTACCCACTAATGGCGGAGCCGTACCCGGTGGAATCCGCGCTCGCGGCCTCCGGCGCTCACCCGCGTGCCTGATTGAGCCGCCCGAGATCGGGCAGAGCCCCTTCTCTGGCGGGCCGCCAAGGGCGATCTCCGGGAATGCCCGCCGGGGGCCGGCGGGAGGAGCGGTGATGACGGAGAAGGTGCGGGTGAAGGTCGAGGACCGGATGCTGGTCCTGACCAACCTGGACAAGGTCCTCTATCCCGGCACCGGGTTCACCAAGGCCGAGGTGATCGACTACTACACCCGGATCGCCCCGGCCCTGCTCCCTCATCTGCGGGGACGCCCGCTCACGGTCAAGCGCTACCCGAACGGCGCGGACGCCGCGTTCTTCTTCGAGAAGAACGCCCCCGACCACACCCCCGACTGGGTCCGTACGGTGACCCTCCCGGCGCCGGGCAGCACGAAGAACCGCGAGGAGATCGAGTTCGCGGTGGTGGAGGACCTGCCGACGCTCGTCTACTACGCCAACCTGGCCGCGCTGGAGATCCACGTGCCGATGTGGCGGGTGGCCAAGGACGGCGAGCCGCAGCCGCCCGACACCCTCGTCCTCGACCTCGACCCCGGGGCCCCGGCCACGATCGTCGACTGCTGCCGGGTCGCCGTCCTGCTGCGGCGGGCACTGGCCGACGACGGCCTGGAGAGCCATCCGAAGACCAGCGGCAACAAGGGCATGCAGCTCTACGTTCCGTGGGACCGCGGGCCCGGCACCTCCGACTACGCCAAGGAGCTGGCCCGGCGGATGCAGGCGGAGCACCCGTTCGTCACCAGTGTGATGGCCAGGAAGGAAAGGCCGGGCAAGGTCTTCATCGACTGGAGCCAGAACAATCCGGCCAAGACCACCGTCGCGCCGTACTCGCTGCGCGCGAACCCGTTGCCGACCGTGTCGACGCCCCTGCGGTGGGAAGAGGTCGAGGCGTGCGAGAACCCGGAGCAGCTCGTCTTCACCTCCTCCGACGTGCTGAAGCGCGTCGCGGAACACGGCGACCTGTTCGTGGCCCTCGGCGCTTAGCCGGGCCGCACCCCTGGCCGTAGTGTTGGACCTGGGTGTCAGACCTGTCGCAGCCGACCGTCGAACGGAAGGAAGATCACATGCCAGAGATGGAGCCCCTCGACGAGACCGCCGAGGAGATCTCGATCGAGGCGCCGGAGGCCGACGCGGTCGAGCAGCACCAGCTCGTCAAGGTCGCCGAGGACAGGCGCTGGCCCGAACGCGTCCCGTTCGACGCCGACCCGGCCGACGTGACCGAGCAGGAGCGCACGGTCGACCTCGACGACGACGACTATCGCTGATCACAGATACCGACACGTAGGATGAGGCCCCGGGGCGGGAGCCCCCGATGCGCTTCTTGCAAGGAGACTGCCGTGACCGCTACCCCGGACGCCAAGCCCCGGGGCACCCGGCTGCCCCGGATGGCCCGCCGCCGCCAGTTGCTGAGCGCGGCGCAGGAAGTGTTCGTGGAGAACGGCTACCACGCCGCGGCGATGGACGAGATCGCCGAGCGGGCCGGGGTCAGCAAGCCCGTGCTCTACCAGCACTTCCCGGGCAAGCTTGAGCTGTATCTCGCACTGCTCGACCTGCACGTGGACGACATGGTGAACCGGTGCCGCCAGGCGCTCGAGTCGACCACCGACAACAAGCAGCGGGTGCAGGCGGCCATCGGCGCCTTCTTCGACTTCGTGTCGAGCCAGGGAGAGGCCTTCCGGCTGGTCTTCGAGTCCGACCTGCGCAACGTGGCGCCCGTACGGCAGCGCATGGAGCGCTCGCTGTACGAGAGCGCCGAGGCGATCAGCCGGGTGATCCAGGAGGACACCGGCTGCTCCAGCGACGAGGCGCACCTGCTCGGCGTCGGACTGGTCGGCATGGCCGAGGTGAGCGCGCGCTACTGGCTGAGCAGCCACGGCTCGATCCCCAAGGAGGCGGCGACGCAGCTGATGGCACGCCTGGCCTGGCGCGGCATCAGCGGCTTCCCCCGCACCGGCTGACCGGGCCTCCGGTTCCCTGTTCGCTTGACGCGATCACAGGGCTCGCCGCGCTACCGGGCGACGACGATGGGGAGAGAACAGCCCTCGCGAAAGGGGAGCCTTATGGAAATAAAGATCGGCGTGCAGTCGGTGCACCGCGAGATCGTCGTGGAGACCGACCTGTCGGCCGAGGAGATCGAAGAGGAGCTCCGCAAGGCGCTCGCCTCGGACAAGGGCGTCTTCTCCCTGACCGACACGACGGGACGCCGGGTGGTCGTACCCGTGACCTCGCTCGGGTTCGTCGAGATCGGCGAGGACGAGACGCGTCCCGTCGGCTTCGGCGGAACTCTCTGACCCGGAGACGCTCCGGCTAGGAGACGCTCTGACTCAGAACGCCCTGACTTCAAACGCTCTGACTCAGAACGCTCTGACGCGGAAACAGTCTGACGGCGGCCGGAGCCGACCGGCGGCGCGGGTGTCCCAGGACGCGCGGCGTGCCGGCGGCCGGAGCCGGCCGCCCGGGTCAGGACCGCCCGTAACCGCATCCGCGGGGACGCCGGGTGAGATCCGCCCGATGCGGATCGTCCCGTCTTCCGCCGATCGTCGGACAGCCCGCGCTTCCTCTCCGCAGAATCGCACGGGGGGTCCAGCTGTTCGGCCCACATCTTGTCAAGGAACTGCCGTAGCGGCGCGAGGCCCTCATGCTCGCACCGTACATCCGTTTGCCGGGTGCGCGAATCAGGAACGGCGAGGTTTCACCCGTTGGGGGTGAGGCCGAGAGCCGTCATGCGCCTGCCGTGCTCCTCGGTCAGCCGGGCGAACATCCGCCCGATCTCCGCCAGATCCTCCCCCTGCTCGCCCACGAGCAGCGCGGCGAGGTGCGGACGGGCGGCGGCCAGCCGCTGCCCCTGGCTCAGCGCCTCGCCGACCATCCGGCGGGCCCACAGCGCGAGCCGCCCGCACAGACGCGGATCGGCGTCGAGCGCCGCGCGCATCCGCTCCACCGCGAACTCCGAACGGCCCTCGTCGGCCAGCACCTCGTCGACCAGGGCGGTGGTCGAGGGGTCGGCGTGGCGGGCGGCCTCGCGGTAGAAGTCGCCCGCGATCCCCACGCCCACGTAGGCCTTCACCAGCGCCTCGTACCAGTCCTTCGGCCTGGTCTGGGCGTGCCAGGCGTCGATCGCCTCGACGAAGGGGGCCATCGCCTCCTCCGGATCGGCCCCGAGCGAGGCGATCCGGTCGCGCAGCACCCGGAAGTGCCCGTACTCGGCCGCGGCCACGTCCCCGAGCGCCGCCCTGTCGTTCAGCGTCGGCGCGAACAGCGCGGCGTCCTCGGCCAGCCTGAGGAAGGCGGTGAGCTCGGCGTACGCGAGGACGCCCAGCAGGTCGACGATCCCGGGAGACGAATCACTCATGGATGCAGCGTAAGGGTCGGCGCGACGCCCGCGGAGCCGGCCGCTCCGGTCCGGCGGAACCCCGGCGCGACCCCCGGTGGAACCCCGTACGGCCGCCCACAGGACAACAGTTTTTAGCGAGAAGACGCGGAAATCGGTTCCGTGTTGTGGTATCGAGTAGACTGGTTCGTGGAAGTGCGACCGCACTGGCCAACAACCAGCGCTGGCCTACAACCGAGTCGATCCGGGGTTTGCCCCGGACCTCTGGAACCAGTGGATGCCGCGGTCGCTGTTCACGACGAGGGCGCGACTGTCCGCGAGGACCCGGACCGGGAAAGATCTGCCGGCCGGATGTCCCGGAGGGCCGCCTTCACAGATTGAGGCAGGCCACGCTGACAACGACGTTCCGAGACCTGGGAGTCATCCCGGAGATCGCCGATGCCCTCGAGACCGAGGGCATCACTTCACCGTTCCCGATTCAGGAGATGGCGCTCCCGCTGGCGCTGGCCGGCCAGGACGTCATCGGGCAGGCGCGCACGGGCACCGGCAAGACCTATGCCTTCGGCGTCGCCATGCTCCAACTGGTCGGCAAGCCGAGGAAGAACCGCAAGAAGCCCCGCGGTCTCGTCCTCGTCCCCACGCGCGAACTGGCCCTTCAGGTGACCGAGGACCTGGTCCTCGCCGCCGGGAAGCTGGGGTCGCGCATCCTCACCGTCTACGGCGGGCGCGCGTACGAGCCCCAGATCGAGGCGCTCAAGAACGGCGTCGACGTGATCGTCGGCACCCCGGGGCGGCTGCTCGACCTCGTCAAGCAGAAGCACCTCGACCTGAGCCAGATCACCATGCTCGTCCTCGACGAGGCCGACCGCATGCTCGATCTCGGGTTCCTTCCGGACATCGAGCGGATCATCAAGCTCGTGCCGGACGACCGCCAGACCATGCTGTTCTCGGCCACGATGCCCGGCGAGATCGTGAACCTGTCGCGCCGCTACCTCGACCGGCCCACCCGCGTGCGCGCGGAGAGCGGCACGGCCGAGGCCGAGACGACCACGCTCACCACGCAGTACGTGTACCGCACGCACCGCATGGACAAGATCGAGATTCTCGGGCGGCTGCTGCAGAGCAGGGGCGCCGGGCTCACGATGGTGTTCTGCGAGACCAAGCGGGCCTGCGACATGGTCGCCGAGCAGCTCAAGGACAAGGGTTTCGCGGTGGCGGCCGTCCACGGCGACCTCGGTCAGGGCCAGCGCGAGCAGGCGCTGCGCGCCTTCCGCAACGGCAAGATCAACGTGCTGGTGGCGACCGACGTCGCGGCGCGCGGCATCGACATCGACGACGTGACCCACGTCGTCAACTACGACTGCCCGCAGGACGAGAAGGCCTACGTCCACCGGATCGGCCGCACCGGCCGGGCGGGCCGCACCGGCGTCGCGGTGACCTTCGTCGAGTGGACCGAGCTGACCCGCTGGAAGGTCATCAACAACGCCCTCTCGCTGGACTTCGCCGATCCCGTCGAGACCTATTCGAGCTCGCCGCACCTGTACGGCGAACTCGACATCCCCGAGGGCACCAGGGGCGTGCTGCCGCGCGCCCAGCGCTCGCGCGCGGGCCTGGAGTCCGAGGAGATCGAGGACCTCGGCGAGACCGGGCGCACCCGTTCCCGCGGCAAGTCCGACCGGGGCGGGCGCGGCAACGGCCGTGACCGCGACCGTGATCGTGACCACGACAACAGCGAGGAGCGCCGGGAGCGCCCCGCCCGCACCCGCGAGCGGCGGCGCACCCGTGGCGGGCGCCTCCAGGAGGCCGGAGCGTCCTCCCCCGGCGACGCCGACGCCCTGACCTCGCAGGTGGGGGACGGCTCCGAGTCGCCTGAGCAGCCCGCCCAGGCCGCGCAGGCCCAGCCCCAGACCCAGGGGCGCAGGTCCCGGCGAGGGGGTGCCAACACGGACGCCCTGACCGGCGCGCTGGCCGAGGTTCCGGCCGCACGGCCGCAGGAGGAGCAGGCGGACGGACCGGCGGCCGGTGCGGTGTCCGAGCCGGAGCCGGCCCCGCGCCGGGCCTCCCGCCGCAGGACCCGCGCCGCCGACACGGCCGGCACCCCGGTCGCCGAGCCCCGGATCGACGAGCCCCGGATCGACGAGTCGCAGGCCGGCGAGCAGCGGAGCGGGGACCAGGCGGTCGCCGCGCCCGTCGAGGACCGGCCCGCCCGCCGGCGCGGAACCCGCGCCGCCGCGGCGGCCACCACGGCGGCCACCACGGGGGCCACCACGGGCACGGAGGACGCCGCGGCGGGCTCTCCGGCCTCTCCGGCCGTCTCTCCGACTGTCTCCGTGGACCGGCCCACGCGCCGCCGTACGCGGAGCACGGACGCGGGCGCCTCGGACGAGGCGCCGTCCACGCCGTCTGCGCCGGCCGGCGAGGCGACCGTGAACGGCGTGGCGGACGAGCCCGCCCGGCCGCCGGTCGCCCGGCAGGAGCCGGAACGGATCATTCCGGCCAGCCCGTTCATGGTCGTGTTCAGGTCCCCCGACCTCGCGACCGACGACGACGATCCCGCTCCGTCCGCCGCGACCGAGCGCGCCCAGCAGCGGCGCCGCCCGGCCCGGCCCCGCCCGCGCCGTACGGGGTGAGGGGCCGGCCGCGGCCCGCTCGTCGATGAGCACGACCACCAGGGCAGGGAGAGCGCCGGACACCCGGCGCCCTCCCTGCTTTCGCGCGTGGGCGCCTTTACGCGTGGGTGCCTTCACACGTGGGCACGGTCCCCCCGGCGGGCCGCCACGTTCGCAGTGGGTATGACCTGGACAGGAGGCACGCGTCATGACACCCGGACTCTCTCTGCCCGGCCGGTCCGCAACCGGCTTGGATCTTTCGGCGGTGTCGCCGGAGTCCCCGCTGGGTATCGTGATGCCACGTGAGTGAGCGAGCCTTCAGCAGACGGTCCATGCCGGGGAACCCGGGTGAGATGGAGGAGGTCTCGTGAGCACGCCACGGTTCCTGACCCTCCCTCCGGGCGTCAGCAGCGAGCAGATCGAGACGCCGCTGGGCTCGTTCGCGGCCCTGGAGGCGCTTCCCGTCAGCGGGATCCCCGAGCGCTGGCCCGCCCTCCTCGTCCCCGGCTTCACCGGGTCGAAGGAGGACTTCATCGCGGTGCTGCAGACCCTCGCGCAGGCCGGCCGCCGGGTGATCGCCGTGGACATGCGCGGGCAGTACGAGACGCCCGGCCCCGACGACCCGGCGGCGTACACCTGCGGGGCGCTCGGCGCGGACGTCGACGCGATCGCCGCGGTCGTCGGGCAGGGCGAGCCGGTGCACCTCATGGGACACTCCTTCGGCGGCCTCGTCGCCCGGGAGGTCGCGCTGAACGGCGCCGCCAAGATTGCCTCGCTCACGCTCATGAGCTCCGGGCCCGCCGGCATCGTCGGGCCCCGGGAGCAGATGGGCCGGGTGATGCTCGCCGAACTGCCCGAGTACGGCCTGGACTACATGTGGTCCAACCGGATGGAGCCGGAGGCGCTGAAGGCGGGCGTCCCGGACGACATCGTGGCGTTCCTGCGCAAGCGGCTGCTGGCCAACCACCCCACCGGGCTCATGACCATGGCGCACGAGGTGCTCGGCGCCGCCGACCGGTGCGACGAGCTCGCCCAGTGCGACCTCGACCTCCTGGTCCTGTACGGCGAGCATGACGACGGCTGGCCGCCGCCGCTGCAGGCCGAGATGGCCCGCCGGCTCGACGCGGAGTGCGTCGTGGTGCCCGGGGCGCTCCACTCACCCGCCGTCGAGGCGCCCGAGACCACCGCCGCCGCCCTGACCCGGTTCTGGAACGCGGCCGAGAGCCGGCTGCTCCAGCACGGCTGACGCGACGGCCATGACCGGGGTCAGCGGTCCGACCGTCCAGCCTCCCGAGTCCGTGACGTGGCTGGTCCACGTCGACCGGACCATGTGGGTGGGCGGCGTCCGCGGCCTGATGCTGCAGGCCCTGCATCCGGTGGCGATGCGGGGCGTGTGGCAGAACTCCGACTTCCGGGAGGACCCCTTCGGGCGGCTGCGCCGTACGGCCGACTTCGTGGGCCGCGTGACGTACGGCAGCCCGGAGGAGGCCGAGCGGATCGGCAGGCGGATCCGCGCGATCCACCGGGCGCTGCGCGTCCACGACCCCGACACGGGCCGGGTCCACCGGGTGGACGACCCCGAACTGCTGCTGTGGGTCCACTGCGCGGAGGTCACGTCCTACCTGGAGGTCGTCCGCCGCGCCGGCGTCCCGATCACCGACCGGCAGGCCGACCGCTACCTCGCCGAGCAGCGGCGCAGCGCGGCGTACGTCGGGCTGCGCCCGGAGGACGTGCCGGGCACGATGCGCGAGATGGACGACTACTTCGCCCGGATGCGGCCCGTCCTGCGGGTCATCCCCGAGTCGGCCGCCGCCGTCCGGTTCCTGCTCTGGCCGCGCCTGCCGGAGAACCTGCGGTTCCTGTCCCCGGCCAGGCCGGTCTACTTCCCGTTCGGCGCGCTCTGCTACTACACGCTGCCCCGCTGGGCCCGCCGCCTGTACGGCGTGCTGCCGGAGGTGCCGGAGATCGCGGTCACGGCGGCGCTGAGGGCGTTCCGGCTCACCATGAACACCATTCCCGACCCGATGCACCAGCGCGTGCTCGGCGAGGGCACCAGGGCCATGCTGCGGGCCTCCCGGGAGCGCCTCGGCGCGGCCGGGTACGACGTCGGCCAGGGCCTGCGGGGGCTGGCCGACCCACGCCGCCACCCCGCCGCGACCCCGCCCGGAGGCTGACCGGAGACACAGCCTAGCCGGGGACCTCCTCGGCCGTGGGGAGGCCGTCCCAGGGCAGGCGTTCGGAGGAGGCGGCCCGTCCCTCCGGGCAGTGCGCGCGGAAGTCGCACCACGAGCAGATGGGTCCCGGCTCGGGCGGGAACAACGCGTCGATCTCCGGCGGCACCGCGACGGCGGCGCCGTCCTCCGCGGACCCGCCCTCCCCTCGCCTCGGGGCCGGCACGGCGCCCGTCGCACGGCCCCGCCCGCGGCCCGTCGTACGGCCGCTCTCGCGGGAGGAGGGCCCGGCCCACTCCCGGTAGGCGTCGTCGGCGTCCGCCGCCTCCAGGCCGATCTCCTCGGCCCGGCGCAGGTGGCGGGCCAGCGACTCGTCGCCGTGCTCCCACTCCGCGACCGAACCGGTGGGCAGGTGATGCAGCTCCACCCGGTGGCAGGGGCGGCGCATCATGCGGGACGAGGCGATCGCGTAGACGGCGAGCGCGAGCGAGGACCGGGCGTCGTCGGGCGTCGGCGGGCGTCGGCCGGTCTTGTAGTCGACGACGACCAGTTCGTCCCCACGCCGGTCCAGCCGGTCGATCCGGCCGGACAGGGCGAGCACGGACGTGCGCGTGGCGACCGTCCGCTCGACGCCCACCGGCTCGTCGGCCGGGTCGAGCGTCGCGACGTAGGAGGAGACCATCTCGCGGGCCCGGTCCCGCCAGGCCGCCGACTGCTCCTCGTCCCTGAACCCCTCGCGGATCCAGCCGCCGGTCAGCAGGGTGGCCGCCACGACCGGCGTACGCCGCTCGTACGGCTCCCGCCACCACGCGGCCAGTGCGTTGTGCACCGAGGCCCCCACGCTGTTGTGCGCCCATGGAGGCCCCTTGCGCGGGGCCGGCCGGTCGAGGTAGGCGAAGCGGTAGCGGCGCCGGCAGTCGAGCCAGGTGTTCAGGCGTGACGGAGTGCAGGTGTAGAGCCGCCTCGGCATGCCCTCGAGGCCGAGCTGCTCCACGGCACTACTCGTCGCGGTTCAGCGTGATGCCGGACGCGCCGGTGCCGTCCACCAGCGGCGAGATCGGCTCGGCCTCCTCGGCGCCGGTGAGCGACCCCGACAGCCAGCGGTCGAACTCGGGCTCCAGGTCGCCGATCCTGCCCTCCTCGCCGTGCGCGGGCAGCACCCTCGTCTCGTGCGGCAGCGTGAACAGCCGCTCGCCGATGGAGGTGAGCTGGTCGGCGAGGGCGGGATACTCCCCGCCGAGCTTGCCCGGCCCGTCCATGAGCAGGGTCTTCCCGGTGAAGACCGCCGCGAGCTCCTCGCAGTAGAGCGAGACGCCGCCCGCGGTCACGCCCGGGGTGGCGAGCACCTCAAGCTCGACGTCGGCCACGGAGAACAGTCCCTCGTCCTCCATCTCGATGTCGGGCCAGGTCTCCTCCCAGGTCTGCCGCCACAGGCGCCTGTCCTTGGCGTGGACGGCGATCACCGCCTCGTCCCTGGCCGCCACCTCGATCGCGGCGCCCACGTGGTCGGGCAGCCCGTGGGTGCAGATGACGGCGAGGACCTCGCGGTCGCCGACCTTCTCCAGGATCTTCTCGGCGTCCCGTGCCGGGTCGATGACGATCACCTCGTCGTCGTCACCCAGGATCCAGGTGTTGTTCTCGACCTTGTGCTCGTCGCCCTCGATGTCCACGAGGCCCGAGGTCACCACTCGTTCGATACGCGCTGTCACGGCTCAGAACCTTACTATCCCCGGCGCTTCGGACCGGCTTTACCGCGCATCCCCGTCCAGTCTCGGCGAGAGGGCGCCGAAGGGCGGAGCCACCGCCTGGTCCTGGTCGCGCAGGTCACGCAGCGAGAGATCGGCCAGCGCGATGAAACAACCGGCCTCGGCCGGCCAGGCGACCGTCCACAGCCAGTTTCCGAGGGCCTCCCCGACATAGGCCGCACGGTCGTCCGGCACGCCCGGCCCCGCGCACCACAGCGCCGTCGGGTGGCCGCGTACGTCGATCTTCGCGTGCGGCGGACCGGCGTCGAAGCCGGAGCCGGGATCGGGCCCGGGCAGCCCCGCGTACGCGGCCCCGAGGCCGATCCCGGGCTCCTCGGCGACGATCAGCATGTCGGCGGGCCCGTGGGTGATCGAGGGGCCGGTCAGCGCGACGACGCTCGCCCTCGCACCGGTCCGTTCATCGCCCACCTCGGCGAAGCCGGTCACCAGCCACCCCGTGGGGAGCGGCCACGGAAGCCACACGGGAACCCGGGCGGCCTCGCACATAGCGTCGAGCGCGGGCTGAGAGGGCCGGTGGGGCGGCTGGAACGGCAGGACGTCGCCGTGGGCGGCGCATCGCCATGAGCTCGACCAGACGTTCGGTTCGTGCAGCGGCCCGAAGCACCGCGGGCAGGTTGGCGCGGTTCTCACAAATATTCACGGTGCTTCGGTGATGTCCATCAGTCAAGAGCCTGCCCGTTATCTAGTCGTAATCTTGGTGTTGTGCGACATCTTGGTCTTGGAAAGCGCGTCAGATGCGTCGGGGCGATCGTCACCGATCCGGACGGGCGGCTTCTGCTCGTGCGGCGGGGCCGCCCGCCCGGCGAGGGACTGTGGTCGCTGCCCGGCGGCAGGGTCGAGCCCGGCGAGACCGACGAGCAGGCGGTGCGCCGCGAACTGCGCGAGGAGACCGGCCTCGACGTCGCCGTCGTACGGCTCGCCGGGACCGTGCTGCGGCCCGGCCCCGGCGGCGTGACGTACGAGATCCACGACTACGTGGCGACACCCTCGGGAACGGCCTCGGGGACGCCGGTGGCCGGGGACGACGCCGCCGACGCCCGCTGGTGGGCGCCGGCCGACCTGGCCGGCCTCCCGCTGACCGACGGCCTCGCCGACGCCCTGGCCGAATGGGGGGTCGTCTCCAGGATCACCGGTCCGTGACCGTGCTGCGCCAGATCGTCAGGTGGTCGTCGGCGTAGTCGGTGGACCTGCCGACGGCCACGACCCGGCTGCCGGAGACGGCCACCGCGCCGAGCCACTGGGCGCCCCGCCCGCCCAGGCCGTCCTGGGTGAGCGTGTGCCGCGACCAGTCCAGGCCGTCCTCGGAGATCCAGGCGGTGCTGTCCCCCTCGCCGTCCGCCTCGGCGGAGCGGTGCGATCCCACCGCCACCACGCCCTTCGCGGTCGCGGTCAGGTCGAGGACCGAGGCGTCCGCCTCGGCGGGCAGCATGGCGTACTCCCAGTGCTCGCCGTCGTCGGTGGACACGGCGGAGAACGGGCGGGGGCCGTCCTCGGTCACGGCGACGCCCACCGCGACGACCCCGGCCTTCGTCGCGACCACGTGGCGCAGCCCGGCCGAGGTGGCGTCCGGCGGCAGGACCCTGCCGCGCGCGGTCCAGTTGAGCCCGTCGGAGGAGACCCAGACCACCCCCGACTCGCGGTCGGCCGAGCCCGAACCGCCGACCGCCATGAACCCGTGGGGCGTCGCCGTGACCCCGGACAGGCGCACGTTGACCCCGCCCGCGGGCAGGCTGCCGGCCGCCGAGCGGGTGATCCGCCTGAGGTCCGGGCTGAACCACAGGGCGGCGACCACCCCCGCCGCACTCCGGTCCTCACCGGCGAGGACGTAGCCCTTCTCCCCCGCGGCGACCACGCGGGGCGCGAGCAGGAAGTGGCCCGGGGGCACCTCGATCGGCGGGCCGGGCCGCCAGGACCTGCCGTCCGCCGAGGTGACCAGCAGCGGCCGGGTCACGGCGGGGTCGGTCATCGTCCCGCCCACGGCGAGCCACCCCTTCGGGCCGTGCGCCACGCCGCCGAGGGCCTGCCGCCCGGGGCCGCCGAGCAGGTCGGGGAAGCCCGCGTCCTTCCAGTTCGCCCCGTTGTTGCCACTCGTCCAGATGGCGGCGTCGCCGTTGGCCGAGCCCACCGCCACGAACGTGCCGCCGGCCGCGGCGAGGTCCGCCGTCTCCCTGGCCAGCCGGTTGAGTCCGCCGATCTCCTTGAGCGGCACGGGGTGGGCCGCCTCGCCCTTCCCCGCCGTGATCAGCACCGGCAGGTTCTCCACATCGCCGGGGCCCCGCTTGTCGCCGCCCGCGACCAGCATGCCGCCGTCGGTGATGGCGAGCCCCCGCACCGTGCCGGGGATCTCGCCGAGGTCGGCGCTCTTCGTCCACTCGCGCCCGTCCCGGCTGGTGTAGACGGCGTACCGCTCCCAGGCCGACTCGGCGACCGCCGCGATGCCCGCCGCCGACGAGGCGAGGCCGCGTACGCCCGTGCCCTGCGCGCCGAGCGGCCCGATGGCGCCGCACTGCGTCCAGGCGGCGCCCTCGGGCGAGCAGTACACCCGCACCTCGCCGCCGGCGTCCCGCTGCCGGGTGGGCACGAGCACGAAGCCCTTCTCCGCGGCGGCGAGCGCGCCCGGCTCGGGCCGTACATCGGAGATCGCCGCGGCCGTACGCAGCCAGGTGCGGCCGCCGTCGTCGGACCGCAGGATGACCGAGACCGTGTCGCCGGAGCCGGGGTCGGCGAGCGCCACCACCCGGTCGCCGCGCGCCGCCACCGCCCGCATGCCCCGGACCTTGTCGGGCGTGCCGATCTGTTCGGTGTCCACCCGCGTCCAGCCGGTGCCGTCGGCCGACACCCAGGCCACCGGGCCCGCCGTGCCGTCGCGCAGGGTCGTCGCGCCCACGGCCAGGAAACCGGTCGCGGTCCGCGCCACGTCGGTGATCCTGTCCTGGCTCCAGAAGGCGGTCAGCCGGAGCGGGTCGACCGCGGTCCAGGAACGGCCGTCGGAGGAGACCCACATGCCGCGCGCGGCGGGGCCCGCGGGGCCCGGCGCGTCGGTGCCCACCGCGAGCCAGCGGCCGTCGCCGCCCGCGACCCGGCCCACGGCCGCCGCCGCGGTCTCGTAGCCCGGGGCTCCGGCGACCCGGCCCAACTGCCAGTGCGCGCCGCCGTCGGCGGAGACGAGGAACAGCGGCCGGGCGAGCGCCCCGGTCATGTCGCTGCCCGCCGCCACGACGGTCGATCCCGCCGAGGCGAACGCGTTGAGCACCTGGCTGGAGCCGTTGCCCGGCAGGCCCGGCGCGGCGAAGGCGGTGTCGCCCGACTGGCCGTCGCCCGCGGCGAGCCGCAGCCCGGTCGTGGCCGGGCCCCTGGACCACTTCACCACCGCCACGCCCAGCACCGCCGCGACGACGAGGACCGCCGCGACGACCAGCGGCGTGACGAGCCGGGGCAGCCCCCGGACCGGCGAGCCGCGGCCCGGCAGCACCCGCCTGTGGTGGCGCCCTCCGCCCGGTCTCGGCGGCCCGACGGCCACGAGCACGTCGTGCCGGGCCGGGCGGCCTCCCGGCGGGCGGCCGATGCGCTCGACCGGCCCGGCCTCGGGTCCGGGCCGTGACCCGGGCTCCGGCCCGAACTCAGGGCCGGACTCAGGGTCGAACTCCAGCCCGAACTCCGGCCCGGGCTCCGGCTCGACGGGGATCTCCGGGCGCATCCGGATGCCCGGCTCGGCTGTCTCCGGCTCACCTGGCTCCCGGTCGTCTGTGTCCGGATCGTCGCCGTGTCCGTGGCCGTGGCGGGAGGCGGGCTCGGGGGGCGTGTGCGCCCACACGTGCTCCTGTCCCGCCGCCTCGTGTCCCGCCGTCTCCTGTCCAGCCGGGGGACGCAGCGGGCCGGACGGCGGAGTGTCGATCTCGGGGGCCCCGGGGCCGTCGGGGTTCTCACGCGGGATCTGCGCCCGGCGCTGCCGGGGCGGGCCCGAGGCGACCAGCTTGTCCGGCCGGTCCACGACGCGCCGCCGCCGGCCCCCTTCCTCCAGCGGTCCGGCCTCCGACGGTCCGGTCGACCTGGCACCCTCGCCGTGCCAGGTGGTGGAGTCCTGAGGGGAGCCCGGTGGGCCGGTGGCTCCGGTGTCCGTGGCTCCGGTGTCTGTGGCTCCGGTGTCCGCGGCGGCGCCGTACGGGGCCGAGTAGGGCCTGCGGCCGGTCCGGTGCGGGTGGCCGCCGGATAAGTGGGGCGGGTCCTCCGCCTCCGGCCGCGGCGCCCAGTCGTGCGCCTCGCCCTGAGACCCTGCCTGCGACCCCGCTTGAGGCCCTGCTTGAGGCCCTGCTTGAGGCCCTGCCTGGGGTTCGGGGCGTGGCTGCGGGTCGCCGAATTTGCGGTAGGGCCGGGTGTCCTCGTCGTCCCCGGACAGGACGTCCCCGGACAAGGGCTCCTCGGGTAAGGCGTCCTCGGGTACGGGGGCGGCGAAGGGGGGCAGTGCCCACGGGGAGGGACCCGGCGGCCGGTGATGCAGCTCCGGAGGGGGCGCGGGCGTCTCCTGCTCACCGGGCGTACGCCGGCGGTCACGTTCGTCGGGGCCCGAGGCCACGCTCAGTACCTCCTCCCCGGAGAGGTCAATCCGGACCGTTCCACCTCTATTACGGCAAAGCGATCACAGTGATACCCCATCACGAATCCAGAGCAACACGGGAAAGCCCCGGGGACCATACCTCTCTAGTGAGATTTATCGGGAGAGAGTCTGAATTGCCCACTTTCGGGCGATTATTAGGACACCAAACCCGAAAACCGCGAACTGGACGGCCGATCCGATCAGAGCCTGCCACGGGACCGCACCCTGCTCCAGGGCGCCGTTCATGTCGCCGGAGGCGGCCACGAGCCCGAACGCCACGACGTTGTTCGAGGCGTGCAGGGCGATCGGCGCCTCCAGCCCGCCGGTGCGGACCGCGAGCCACCCCATGAGCACGCCGAACACGAAGACGTAGACGATCCCCCAGCCCGTGTAGCCGTGCGAGGCGGCGAAGGCCACCGCGCCCAGCAGGATCGCCGGCCACGGGCTGCGGAAGTACGCCCCCAGCCCCTGGATGATCCAGCCCCGGTAGGCGTACTCCTCGGCCGCCGCCTGGAACGGCACGAGCAGCAGGATGACGATCAGGGCCGGGAGGAACGCCCCCCAGCCCGCCCAGCCGTACCCCGGACCCACTCCGGCCGACAGCAGCATCCCGGCCTCGGCGGCCTGCCCGAGCACGACCGACACCACAGCGACCAGCAGGCAGGCCGCCAGCCACCTCCACCGCAGGCGCAGGGCCACCGAGGAGAGCGATCCGGGCGGCCTCCGCTGGAACACCCACGCCGCGCCGAGCACCAGGGGGAGCAGCAACGCGATGACGCCCAGCTGGAACCCGAGGTCGAGCACGGGATCGGCGAACAGCCGGGGTCCCGACCCCGTCATCGGCACCCGGGTCACCAGGGAGACGAGGTAGGCCACCAGCCCCGCCCCGATGGAGATCACCACGAAGGTCGCCACGATCGCCAGGGTGCCCACGATGGGCCGCCACCAGCGGTTCAGGACCGTGCGCGCCATCTGGTCGTACGGCGTGCCGGGCGGCGGCGGGACGTCCCAGCGCGTCCGCGCGGGCGGCCCCCATGCAGCGCCTCCCCAGACAGGGCCTCCCCATGCGGCAGGGCCTCCCCAGGGAGAGCTTCCCCAGGCCGCGTCCCCCCACTGGGGCCCGCGCGGGTACCGGCCGGGGTGCCATCCCGGCGGCGGGCCGGCCGGCCACGCGGTCCCGCCCGCGTAGGGCCCGGGAGCCAGGTAGACCGCGGGAAGCCGGCGCGGATCCGGCTGTGTCTCGCTCATGTGTCCATTCTTCGCGGCCCTCGTACGCCCGCTTCAGGCGGGCCTTCGGGAGGGCTTCGGGAGGGCTTCAGGAGGGCGGGGTGAAGGCGCTCGTGCGGGCGAGCCCGGCGGCGCGGCCCCGGGCCGAGACCACCAGCGCCATCTTCCGCGACGCCTCGTCGATCATCTCGTCGCCCAGCATCACCGCGCCCCGCTTCTCGACCGTCGTGTAGTACTCGTACGCGTCGAGGATCAGTTCGGCGTGGTCGTAGTCCTCCTGGGACGGGGAGAAGACCTCGTTGGCCGCCTCGACCTGCGAGGGGTGCAGCACCCACTTGCCGTCGAAGCCCAGCGCCGCCGACCGCCTCGCCGACCGCCGGAAGCCGTCCAGGTCGCGGATCTGGAGGTACGGCCCGTCCACGGCCTGCAGGCCGTACGCGCGGGCGGCCATCAGGATGCGCATGAGGATGTAGTGGTAGGCGTCCCCCTCGTCGTATCCGGGGGGCTGCTCCCCGACGACCAGCGTCCGCATGCCGATGGAGGCCATGAAGTCGGCCGGGCCGAAGACCAGGGTCTCCAGCCGGGGCGAGGACCGGGCGATGTCGTCGATCTCGACGAGCCCCCGGGCGTCCTCGATCTGGGCCTCGACGCCGATGCGGCCCTCGGGCAGCCCGACGGCCCGCTCGATCTGGCCGAGCAGGGTGTCGAGCCAGGCCACGTGCGAGGCGTCCCGGACCTTCGGCAGCATCAGGCAGTCGAGCCTGTCACCGGCGCCCTCGACCACCTCGACGACGTCCCGGTAGGTCCACTGGGTGGCGAGGTCGTTGACCCGGACGACGACCGTCTTGCCCGTCCAGTCGCCCTGCCGCAGGGCGGCGACCACGTTGCGGCGCGCCTCCTCCTTCGCGCCGTGGGCGACGGAGTCCTCCAGGTCGAGGAAGACCTCGTCGGCGCCCAGGCCCTGGGCCTTCTCCAGGAATCGGGGGTTGCTGCCGGGCACCGCCAGGCAGGAACGTCGCGCGCGCATGGCCCTACCGTAGCGAGATCCGGTGGGCGGAAGGCCGCCGCGGCACGGCCCGCGCCCCCTGAACCCGCACCCCCTTACCGGCCCCCCTTACACGCGTACGGCCTGCGGCGCCTCGGGGGCGTGGTGCGCGGCGCCGATCCGCGTGGTCGCCGACTGGGCGAACAACGCGCCGGCGAGCACGATCGCGCCCCCGGTGATCTGGGCCGCGCCGAGGTGCTCGCCGAGCAGCACCCAGGCGATCAGCGCGCCGGCGAGGACCTCCACCGACGCGACCGTCGCGCCGACCGCCGCCGACAGGCGCCGTACGGCGGTGACCCCCGTCGTGTACGCCACCACGGTGGCCACCACGATCATCCAGAAGCCGGCCGCGGCGACCGGCACGGTGTGCCCGGAGACCTCGGCCGTGCGGGTGAACGCCGCCCAGTCGATCTGCCACGGCCGCGAGACGGGCAGCAGCACCACCGCCGAGCCGAGCATGCCCCAGCCGATCAGGCCCAGCATGTCCACGTCGTCGCCGAACGAATCGCTCATCAGGAAATATCCGGCGCAGCAGGCCGCGGCCAGCAGACCCAGCAGCAGCCCGAGCGCGTCCAGGCGCAGACCCTCCCAGACCTGGACGACGATCGCCAGACCGGCGACCGCGACCAGGGCTCCCAGGTAGGCCGAGCGCGGCAGCCGGACCCTCCGTACGAACCGCACCCACAGGACCACCAGCACCGGAGAGGTGTACTCCAGCAGCAGCGCGACGCCGACCGGCAGGCGCGTGATGGCGACGAAGAACAGGCCCTGCACGGCGGCGACCGCGATCACCGAGTACGCCGCGAAGAACGGCAGGCGGTCGCGGGGGATGCGCAGCGCCCGCGGCCTGAAGACGGCCAGGACCAGCAGAAGGAGCACCCCCGCCCCCGCCATGCGGACCCACACGGCCTCCAGCGGCGTGAGCCCCGCCATACCGAGGATCTTCGCCATCGGGCCGGAGAACCCGAAACAGAAGGCCGATACGCCCGCGATCGCCAGGCTGACCGCCCTCATCGCCACCTGCCCATGTAATCACCAATAAAAGGCTTTGATCCTGTCACAACACGGACCGGCCCGCATCCTTGCGTAACCTGGCAGGGTGGATCGGATCTTCGTGGCCCGCCTAGCAGGGGTGGCGGTCTTCGACCCGGCCGGCGACCAGATCGGCCGGATCCGGGACGTCGTCGTATCGCTGCGGGGGCCGCTGCTCCCCCGGGTCCACGGCTTCGTCGTCGAGGTGCAGCCGCGCCGCCGGGTCTTCCTGCCGGTCACCAGGATCACCTCCATCGAGGCCCGCGCCGTCATCTTCACCGGCAAGCTCAACATGCGCAGGTTCGAGTGCCGGGACACCGAGACGCTGGCCATCGGCGAGATGCTCGACCGCAGCGTCGAGTACCGCGGCGAGCGGGTCACCGTGCAGGACCTCGCCATGGAGCGGACCCGCCCCTCCGACTGGCTCATCGCGAAGGTCGCCGTACGGCGGGGGTCGCGGCGCAGGGGCGAGACGCTCATCGTCGACTGGGAGGACGTCTCCGGCTTCGCCGGGGTCCAGAAGGACCAGGGCGCGGCCAACCTGCTCGCCGTGTTCGAGGCGCTGCGCCCGGCCGACCTGGCGAACATGCTGCACGAACTGCCCAGCAAGCGGATGGCCGAGGTGGCCGCCGCGCTGGACGACGACCGCCTCGCCGACGTCCTGGAGGAGCTGCCCGAGCGCGACCAGGTGCTCGTGCTGAGCCGGCTGCACCGGGACCGGGCCGCCGACGTGCTGGAGGAGATGGGCCCGGACGACGCGGCCGACCTGCTCCAGGAACTGCCCGCCGAGCAGGCCGAGGGCCTGCTGCGCCTCATGATGCCCGAGGAGGCCGCCCCGGTGCGGCGGCTGCTGAACTACCGCGAGGACACGGCCGGAGGCATGATGACGACCGAGCCGGTCGTCCTGCCCCCGACCGCGACGGTGGCCGAGGCCCTCGCGCACATCCGGCAGCAGGAGCAGACGCCGGCCATCGCCGCCCAGGTGTACGTCGCCCGGCCGCCGAGCGAGACGCCCACCGGGCGCTTCCTGGGCGTGGCGCACTTCCAGCGCCTGCTGCGGGAGCCGCCGTCGACGCTGCTCGGCAGCGTGATAGACATCACCGTGGACCCGATCAGGCCGGAGTTCACGGTGTCCGAGGTGGCGGCGTACCTCGCGACGTACAACCTGGTCGCGGTCCCCGTCGTGGACGAGCTGGGGCGCCTGCTCGGCGCCGTGACCGTCGACGACGTGCTGGACCACATGCTGCCGGACGACTGGCGGGAACGACCATGACAGAACGCCTCGACCAGCCGCGCGAGATCGGCTACCGCGTGCGGCTCTACTACGACCCCGAGGCGTTCGGCAGGTTCTCCGAACGGTTCGCGCGGTTCCTCGGCACCGCCCGCTTCATCGTCTACATGACCGTGTTCGTCGCGGTGTGGCTGCTGTGGAACCTGTTCGCGCCGGTCACGTTCGACCCGTACCCGTTCATCTTCCTCACGCTCATGCTCTCCCTCCAGGCGTCGTACGCCGCGCCGCTGATCCTGCTGGCCCAGAACCGGCAGGCCGACCGCGACCGCGTCCAGTACGAGCAGGACAAGACGTCGGCCGAGCGGAACCAGGCCGAGATCGAGTACCTCACCCGGGAGATCGCCGCCCTGCGCATGGCGATCGGCGAGGTGGCCACGCGCGACTACATCCGGTCGGAGCTCCAGCGCCTCCAGGAGGAGCTGGGCGGTGAACCGGCGAGATCGTGCGGGGCGGGTTCGGAGGATCCCCGCTGAGTCCATAGCATGGATTCATGGCACCATCCCCTGAACAGGTCACGGCCGCGCTCGCCACGGTGAACGACCCGGAGATCCGCCGGCCGATCACCGAGCTCGGCATGGTCAAGAGCGTCGACATCTCTCCCGACGGGGTGGTGCGCGTCGGCGTGTACCTGACCGTCGCCGGCTGTCCGCTGAAGGACACCATCACCCGCGACATCACCGGCGCCGTATCCCGGCTCGACGGCGTGTCGCGCGTCCACGTCGACATGGACGTGATGAGCGCCGAGCAGCGCAAGGAGCTGCAGACGAAGCTGCGCGGCGACCGCGGGCCGGAGAAGGAGATCCCCTTCTCCAAGCCCGGTTCGCTGACCCGCGTCTTCGCCGTCGCCAGCGGCAAGGGCGGCGTCGGCAAGTCGTCGGTCACGGTGAACCTCGCCGCCGCGATGGCCTCCCAGGGCCTGAAGGTCGGCGTCGTCGACGCCGACATCTACGGCCACTCGGTGCCGCGCATGCTCGGTGTGAGCGAGCGGCCCACCAAGGTCGAAGACATGATCATGCCGCCGGTGGCGCACGACATCAAGGTCATCTCGGTCGGCATGTTCAAGCCGGAGGGCAACACCCCGGTGGTCTGGCGCGGCCCGATGCTCGACCGCGCGCTGTACCAGTTCCTGACCGACGTCTTCTGGGGCGACCTCGACGTCCTGCTGATGGACCTGCCGCCGGGCACCGGCGACATCGCGATCTCGGTCGCCCAGCGCCTGCCCACGGCGGAGATCCTGGTCGTGACGACCCCCCAGCAGGCCGCCGCCGAGGTGGCCGAGCGCGCCGGTTCGATCGCCGCCCAGACCCACCAGCAGATCGCCGGCGTCATCGAGAACATGGCGTGGCTGCCCTGCCCGCACTGCGACGAGCGCATCTCCGTGTTCGGCGAGGGCGGCGGCCAGTCCGTGGCCGACGCGCTGACCCGCACGCTGGGCTCGCGGGTGCCGCTGCTCGGTCAGGTGCCGATCGACATGCGGCTGCGGGAGGGCGGCGACGAGGGCAAGCCGCTCGTGCTGACCGACCCCGACGCCCCGGCGGCCGCCGAGCTGCGCCGGATCGCGGCCGGGCTCGGCCGCAAGCCGACCGGCCTCAAGGGCCTGAAGCTCGACATCTCACCGGTCAAGCACTAGGTCGCCTCGTTGTCGTAAGGCGGGATCTCCCCCACGCCCAGCTCGGGCAGCTCGGGCGTCGGGGAGTCCGGCCCGTGGTCCGTGTGCCCGGGGTCGTTCCAGTCCTTCTCGAGGTCGTCGAGCAGGTGCTTGCGCACGAAGTTCTTGGGGTTGAGGTCGGCCGGGTCGAAGTTGGCGAACTCGGGACCCATGTTGGCCTGCAGGTCCGACTTGGCGTTGTTGGCCATCTGACGGAGCTGCCGCAACGTGCGGCCCGCCTGCTGGGCGGCCTGGGGCAGCTTGTCCGGGCCGAAGACGAGCAAGGCGATCACCACGAGCGCCAGGGCCTCCGCCCAGCCGAGTCCGAACATGGCGATCTCCTCCAGCAAGTACGACTGGTTTCAGACTAATGCCCACGCCCCCGCGCTGGGGACGGGGGCGTCCCGGCAGGATCAGCGGCAGGATCAGGACGGGGCGGTCAGGACGGGGCGGCGCTGGGGGCGGGGGCCGCGCCGACCGTGACGGTGGCGGTCCGCACCTCGCCGTCGTGCCGGAACCGCAGGCGGACCTGGTCGCCGGGTGCCTTGCTGCGGATGGTGACGACCAGTTCGCGGCTGTCGCTCACCGGCCGGCCGTCGACCTCCAGGATGACGTCGCCGGCCCGCAGGCCCGCCTTCGCCGCGGGCCCGTCGGGGGTGACCGGCACGGCGCCGCCCTCGGTCTCCGTGGCGATCCGCACCCCCTCGCCCTGATAGTTCTGGTCGATGGTGATGCCGATCCGGGAGGTGCGGGCGGCCCCGGTGGTGATCAGCTCCTGGGCGATCCGGCGCACCTGGTTGACCGGGATCGCGAAGCCGAGGCCGATGCTGCCGGACTGCTGGCCGAGCAGCGAGCCGCCGCCGACCGTGGCGATCGCCGAGTTCACGCCGATCACCTCCCCCGCCGTGTTCACCAGCGGGCCGCCGGAGTTGCCCGGGTTGATCGCGGCGTCGGTCTGGATCGCGTTGATCAGCGCGTAGTCGGACCCGGTGCTGCCGCCGGCCTCGACGGGACGGTTGAGCGAGCTGATGATCCCGGTGGTGACGGTGCCGGTCAGGCCGAGGGGCGAGCCGACCGCGATGACCGGGTCGCCGACGACCGCCCCGTCGGAGTTCCCGAGGGCGAGCTCCGGCGCCCTGACGGTCCCGTCGGGCTTGACCACCGCGATGTCGGAGTTCGGGTCGCGGCCCACGACCCGCGCCGCGGCGGAGGTGCCGTCGTTGTAGCGCACACGGATGTTCCCCACCTGGCCCGAGACGGCCACGACGTGGTTGTTGGTGACGACGTAACCGCCCTTGATGACGAAACCCGACCCGGTGCCGGCCTCGCTGTTGCCCTTCACCTCCAGCGAGACCACGCTGGGCAGGACCTTGGCGGCCACCCCCGCGACCGACCCGGGCGGCCGTGCCGTGGGGAGGGACGACGGCCCGCTCAGCGTGTAGCCGGGGTCGATCCCGGAGGTGGGGCGGGTCAGCAGGAACGTCCCCCAGCTCGCCACCCCGCCCGCCACGAGCGCGATCACCACGGCCAGGGCCGTGAACAGCGCGAGGTTGGGCCCGCGGGGCTCCGGCGCCGCCTCCGTGAAGGCCGCCTCCGTGAAGTACGGCTGCCGGGGAACCCCCGGCGGGGGCGCCCACCGGGCGCCCCAGGAGTCGTGGGACGGCTCCTGCGGCGCCTCATGTCCGGCGGGCAGGAACTCGGGCCGGTCCGACGCGCCGTGGGAACGCGTGTTGTCGGTCATCGCGACAGTGACTCCTCGCACACGAGCGCACTTCTCGCACCCAAACGGCTGCGGTGTCCGATCGTATGCCGTCTCCCCCTGTCAGCGCGAAAGACCCTTGGTCACGCTCTGCGACGGACTGGGCGACACGCTCACCACCGGCGCCTTGTTCGGGGCGGGATGAACGAACATCTGCCCGGGGGTCTGGCTGGGAGTGGCGCTCGATCCGCCGGCCATGAGCATGGTGCCGAGGGCGACGGCCGCGGAGGCCATTCCCACGGCCACGTATCCCGCGCGTCTGGCCCTGCCGGGCCGCCCTGGCCCCGATCGTCCGTCGTCCCGGCGCCGGGGCCGGTTGTCCATCGGCCCCGCGGCGTGCATGCCGGGAAGCCGGCCGAAGGCCGGATGGTCGGGAAAGGGCCGCATCCGCGGCGGCAACGGCCCTCCCGGCTCCGCCATGCGCAGGAGCGACATCGTGAGGTCCGCCGGCATGGCGGGCGGATCCATGGACCGCAGGCGGGTCTTCAGCGCCCGCAGCGCGTCGACCTCCGCGCGGCAGTCCGCGCAGAAGGTCAGGTGCGCCAGCGCGCGTTCCCGCTCGTTGTGACTGAGTTCGCCGTCGATGAGCGCGGAGACGCGCTCGCCAAGATGACTCACAGTCCCTCCCTGCTGAATGAAGGGGGGGTTTGGTCGCCGTTCCGGTTCGCCGAGGGCGCCCGGTGGTCGAGTGCCTCCCGCAGTTGCGCGCGGCCGCGGTGGATGCGGCTGCGCACCGTGCCGAGTTTCACGTCGAGAGTCCTCGCGATCTCCTCGTAGGACAGGCCCTCGATGTCGCACAGCACCACGGCGGCCCGGAACTCCGGCGCCAGGGCGTCGAGCGCGGCCTGGATGTCGGGCTCCATGTGCGCGTCGTCGTACGCCTGCGCCGGGGACGGCTCGCGGCCGTGCAACCGCTCGGCGGCGTCGTCCGCCAGCCCCTCGAAACGGATGCGCTGCCTGCGCCGCGCCATGTCGAGGAAGAGGTTCGTGGTGATCCGGTGCAGCCACCCCTCGAACGTGCCGGGGGTGTAGCTCGACAGGGATCGGAACACCCGGACGAAGACCTCCTGCGTGAGGTCCTCGGCGTCGTGGACGTTGCCCGTCAGCCGATAGGCCAGCCGGTAGACGCGTGCGGAATGCGTTCTGACGACCTCCTCCCATGTGGGAGGCGTCCAGTCGGACACCGAAGTCTCCGCCTGGTGGTCGTGCTCGTCCACCGGCATTCCTCTCTGCAGGATCGTCGCTACAGCCATAGTGCCTGGTTTCGCCCCTTCCTGCGTACCGTGGGCCGAGCGGCCTTGAACAAAGACCGTTCAAAGCGTGCAACGTCCCCGTTGTGGCGTGAGTTCCCGTTCCGGGCCGACTCCCCTAGGCTGCGTGCAAGATGAAGCAGGGGAGGGAGAGGCCGATGGCGACACCGGCCAGCCTGGAGTACGCGGAGGAGTTCGTCCCGGAGGACGACATCCTGCGGACCGCGCGCCGGCGTGGCATCGAGGTCGGAGCGCGCCCGATCCTGCCCGGGTGCGGAGCGGCGCTCTGCTTCCTCGCCACGGTGGTGAACGCCCGCTCGGTGGTGGAGGTCGGCACCGGCTGCGGCGTCTCCGGCCTGTGGCTGCTGCGCGGGATGCGCCCGGACGGCACGCTCACGAGCGTCGACGTGGAGCCGGAGCATCAGCGCATGGCCCGCCAGACGTTCGCCGAGGCGGGCTTCTCCGGCAGCCGGATCCGGCTGATCGGCGGCCGCGCGCTCGACGTGCTCCCCCGCCTCGCCGACGGCGGCTACGACATGGTCTTCTGCGACGCGGCCAAGCAGGAGTACATCGACTACCTCACCGAGTCGGTACGGTTGCTGCGCCAGGGCGGCGTCGTGGTGTTCGGCGACGCCTTCGGCGGCGACCAGGTGGCCGACCCCACCCAGCGGGACCCCGACACGGTCGCGATCCGCGAGCTGGGCAAGCTCGTCCGGAACGACGAGCGGCTGCGCCCGCTGATGCTGCCGCTCGGCTCCGGCCTGCTGGCCGCCGTCAGGCTCACCTGAACCGGCGTCAGCCGGTCAGGTAGCGCAGGAGCAGGCGGACGCCGAAGCCGGTGCCGCCCTTGGTGATCTCTCCTTCGTCGGAGCCCGCCCGGGCGGGACCCGCGATGTCGAGGTGCGCCCAGGGCCGCCCGCCGGCGAACTCGCGCAGGAACAGCGCCGCGAGGATCGACCCCGCCGACCCCGACATCGCCCGGTCGACGTTCGCCAGGTCGGCCACGTCGGAGTCGAGCATCGCGCGGTAGTCGTCGATCAGCGGCATCCGCCACAGGCGCTCCCCGGTGGCCTCCCCCGCGCCGGCCAGGCCCGCGGCCAGCTCCTCGTCGGTCGAGTAGAGGGCCGCGATCGCCGGGCCGAGAGCGATCTTGGCCGCGCCGGTCAGGGTGGCGACGTCGATCACGACGTCGGGGTCGAGCTCGGCGTCCGCGTACGCCAGCGCGTCGGCCAGCACCAGGCGGCCCTCCGCGTCGGTGTTCAGCACCTCGACCGTCCGCCCGCCGTACTGCCTGATGACGTCGCCGGGGCGCTGCGCGGAGCCGGAGATGGAGTTCTCGGCGCAGGCCACGAGCCCGGTCACCCGCACCGGCACCTCGAAGTCCGCCAGCGCGCTCATCGCGGCGATGACGGCGGCGCCGCCGGCCATGTCGGTCTTCATCGTCTTCATGCCCTCGGTGGGCTTCAGGGACAGGCCGCCGGAGTCGAACGTGATGCCCTTCCCGGCGAGCACCACGTGGGCGCGCGGGTTCTCCGGCGTGTAGGAGAGCCGGACGAGGCGCGGCG
The DNA here is from genome assembly GCF_014161435.1 of Microbispora sp. H10949. Taxonomy (NCBI): domain Bacteria; kingdom Bacillati; phylum Actinomycetota; class Actinomycetes; order Streptosporangiales; family Streptosporangiaceae; genus Microbispora; species Microbispora sp. H10949. The sequence continues at coordinate 111,800 of NZ_JABBWZ010000014.1, forward strand.
GGTTCACCGACCCCTGGCCGACGGCCCGGATGCCGCCGAACTCGTCGAGCTCGGGCCCCGCCCAGACGCGCACGTCCAGGCCGGCGCCGGCCGCCACCTCCACCGCCCGGTCCGCGAGCCAGGCGGGGGTCTTCACGCTGGCGGGGGTGTTGACAAGGTCGCGGGCGAGCGCGGTGGCCCGCGCGAGGGCCTCGCCCCGCCGCAGCTCCCGCTCGTCGCCGCCGACGAAGACGATCTCCCGCACCGGCTTCCCCGCGCGGCCGTCGCCGATGGTGAACGAGTACGACGCCAGCAGCGCCCCCTCCACCAGGGGCGCCGTGGCCCCCTCGACGGCGGGGACCACGACCGACAGCGACGCCCGGCGCCTGGCCCGTCTCGCGACGGCCGCCCCGGCCTTGCGCAGCGCGCCGGGCGAGCCGTCGCCGACGCCGTACAACAGGACGCGCCGCAGCCCGCCCTCCCGCGGGGCGGTCGCCTCGACGACCTCGCCGGGCTCGCCCTTGGCCTCGTACTGCGCGAGCAGCGCGTCCGCCGGCACCGGCAGCTCCGCCCAGGGCACGGCGGGCAGGGTGGGTCCGGGGCCGAAGGGCACGGCCACGAGGTCCGCCTCCGGCGCGGGCCCGGCGGTGCGGGGGCCGGAGAGGACCGGCGTGGTCTCGATGGGCACGTCCACCTCCAACAGGGCGGCCCCGGCGCGGAGGGACCCGCCGCCAGGGCCGTGGATCAACAAGCCGGCCGGATGATCAGCCGACGACCTTCTTCAGCGCGTCGCCGAGGGCGCTGGCCTCGTCCGCCGAGAGCTCCACGACGAGTCGGCCGCCACCCTCCAGAGGGACCCGCATGACGATGCCCCGCCCTTCCTTGGTGACCTCCAGCGGACCGTCACCGGTCCGCGGCTTCATCGCCGCCATGCGTGTATCCCTTCCCGCCTTGTCGGCCGCCCCAGGGGGTAACCGGCGTATTCACGTTTCTGTGATGTTCTATTATCCCGCCTCGGAGCTCAAAAAGGTAACGGCCCGGCCCCGGTAGGTGGATCAATGCACGCACCGCGCGCGTTGTCGGAGGGCGGGACGTGACCCCACACTGGGTGGCGTGAACGCCCGAGCCGCGCTTTTCGATCTCTATGGGGACCACCTCCGCACCCGTGGCGGCCGCGCCTCCGTGGCCGCGCTCGTACGGCTGCTCGCGCCGCTCGGCATCGCGGCGCCGGCCGTGCGGACCGCGATCTCCCGCATGGTCCGGCAGGGTTGGCTCGATCCCGTACGGCTCCCGCAGGGACCGGGGTACGCCGTCACGCCGAAGTGCGAGCGCAGGCTCGACGACGCCGCGGCCCGGGTGTACCGCGGGGGCGACGCCCCCTGGGACGGGCGGTGGCACGTCCTGGTGCTCGAACCGGTCAGGGACCGGGCGCGGCGCGAGCGCCTCCGCTCCGACCTCGCCTTCCTCGGGTACGCGCCGCTGTCCGAAACCACCTGGATCGGGCCGCGGCCGTCGCCGGAGCTCGACGCGCTGCGAATCCCCGGCCACCGGTTCGACGCAGCCTACGAGGGCGACGCGCGGAACCTGCTCGCCCGCGCGTGGGACCTGGACGCCGTCGGCAGGGCGTACGAGGACTGGCTTACCAGCGCGGCCGACCTGATCGGCTCGCTGCCGGAGGGGGCACCGGACGACCAGGTCTTCGCGGTCCGCAGCGAGCTGGTGCACGGCTGGCGCAACTTCCTGTTCCGCGACCCCGGCCTGCCCGCCGACCTGCTGCCGCCGGGCTGGCCGGGTGAGAAGGCCCGCGCCTTCTTCGACCAGGAGGCCGCCCGGCTGCTGCCGGCCGCCGCCGCGTTCGTGGACCGCAACCTGGCCGCGAGCTGAGACCCGCCGCGGTCAGGCGCCGCGGAGAGCGGTGACGGCCTCGCGGACGTGGCAGTCGGCGACGTGGTCGTTGACCAGGCCGATGGCCTGCATCAGGGCGTACGCCGTGGTGGGCCCGACGAAGCGGAAGCCGCTCTTCTTCAGCTCCTTGGCCAGGGCGGTGGAGCCCGGGGTGCGGGCGGGGACGTCGGCGAGGGTCGCCGGGGGCGTCCGTCCGGGCTCCTCGGCGTACCGCCACACGAGCGCCGACAGCCCGCCCGGCAACTCCGCGGCGGCGCGGGCGTTGGCGACGGCGGCCTCGATCTTGGCGCGGTTGCGCACGATGCCCGCGTCGGCGAGCAGACGCTCCACGTCCGCCTCGTCGAAGGCCGCCACCGCGGGGATCGAGAACCCGGCGAACGCCTTGCGGAAGTTCTCCCGCTTGCGCAGGATCGTCAGCCACGACAGGCCGGACTGGAACGCCTCCAGGGTGATCCGCTCGAAGACGAGGTCGTCGCCGCGGACCGGCCGGCCCCACTCCTCGTCGTGGTAGGCGACGTAGTCCGGCGTGGACCCCGCCCAGCCGCACCGGATGACCGTGGTCACCTCCGTGGTCAGCTCCGTGGTCACTCGGTCACCATGTCTCTTCGGCGTCGGAACGGTCGCCGTCCCTGCCCTCCCTGGCCGCCGGCACGGGCACCTCGGGCTGGTCGCCGGCCCTGTCGTCGGCCCTTTCGCCTGGGAGTTCTTCGGTCCTGTTCTCAGTCTTGTCTTCGGTCGCGTCGTCGGCCGCGTCGCGCGCCCCCGGCCGTCCGTGGGCCAGTTCGGCCACCCGCTGCTCCAGCACGGCGATGCGGGTGTCCCGCTCCGCGAGCGCGATCGACACCCGGTTCAGGGTCTCGTCCACGGCATGGGTGCTGTAGCCCACGAGACCGATCGGCAGCCTGAGCGTCATCAGGTCGGTGGGGGTTAACTGTCCGGCGGCGGGCAGGCCGAGCGGCGGAGCGTCGGAGGAGAACTCCGCCATCTCACCCCCATGGCCCAGCGAGACCATCACCACACACGCGATCACGGCGAGCCCGGCGATGACGAGTACGACCAGCACATACGAATCGTGCCACAACTCGTGTGCGTGCGAGCATGGAAGGCATGACGCTGGTGATCGGGCCGGACGACCCGGCCGACCCGGAGTGGGCCGAGGCCGCCTCGCTGCCGGAGGTGTCCGCCCTGGTCCGGGCGGGGCGCACCGTCCTGGTGACGCTGCCGGAGGACGAGACCGAGGCGATCGCCGCCGCCGCGGCGTACGCCTGGGCGGGCGCCGGCGTCTTCCGGACGTCCCACCCCGCGACCTCCCACCCCGCGGTCTCCCATTCCGTGCGGCAGGCGCTCGACATGACCGAGGCCCTGCTGGGCCGCCGGCCCCCGGCCCTGACCCGCCGCGGGCTGGCCTGAGCCGGGCCCGTCCTCCGGGCGGTCAGCTCTCGCCGAGTTCCTCTCCGGTGGGGCGCAACTGCGGGACCGGCCGTTCGAGCAGATCGAGGGCCTCGTCCACGGTGGTCGCCCACGCGATCGCGTCGAAGGCGTCGGGCCGCAGGAAGCCGTGTTCGTACATGCCGTCGACCAGGACGCGCAGGGGGCCGTAGAGCCCCCACGGGTCGAGCACGACCAGCGGCCGTTCGTGCATGCCGAGGACCCTGGAGGTCCAGATCTCGAACAGCTCCTCCAGCGTGCCGATGCCGCCGGGGAGCACGAGGAAGGCGTCGGACCTGGCGTCCATGACCCCCTTGCGCTCGCGCATGTCCGCGGTGACGATCAGCTCGTCGGAGTCGGTGTCGGCGATCTCGATGTCCACGAGCACCTGGGGGATCACGCCGACCGTCCGGCCGCCGCCCGCGCGGACGGCCCGCGCGACCTCGCCCATGCAGGAGACGACCGCGCCGCCGCTGACGAGCCCGTGGCCCCGGCGGGCCAGCTCCGTGCCCACCTCCCGGGCGAGGTCGGCGTACTTGCGGTCGATTCGCTGGCTGGACGAGCAGTAGACGCACACGAACACCCGGACACCTTACTTGTTGGGGTCGCGGCGGTCCGCCTCCACGATGGTCCGTACGGCCTCGTCGGGGTCGTCGGTGACCGTGACCAGCTCGACGTCCTGCGGGGAGATCTTGCCGGACGCCATCAGGGTGTCGCGGATCCAGTCGATCAGCGGGGTCCAGAAGGCCACGCCCATCATGATCACCGGGAACGAGGTCACCTTGCGCGTCTGGACCAGCGTCAGCGCCTCGAACAGCTCGTCGAGCGTGCCGAACCCGCCGGGCAGGGCCACGAACCCGCTGGCGTACTTCACGAACATGGTCTTGCGGACGAAGAAGTACCGGAACTCGATGCCGAGATCGACGTAGTCGTTGAGCCGCTGCTCGTGCGGCAGTTCGATGCCGAGGCCCACCGAGACGCCGCCCGCCTCCAGCGCGCCGCGGTTGGCCGCCTCCATCACCCCGGGGCCGCCACCCGTGATCACCGCGTAGCCCGCCTTGGCGAGCGCCGCGCCCACCTTCACCCCGAGTTCGTACTCGGCGGTGTCGGGACCGGTGCGGGCCGACCCGAAGACCGTCACGGCCGGGGGAAGGTCGGCGAGGGCGCCGAAGCCCTCCACGAACTCCGACTGGATGCGCAGGACCCGCCACGGGTCCTCGTGCAGCCAGCCGGTGGGGCCCCGGCGGTCGAGCAGGCGCTGGTCGTGGGTGGATTCGGGGACGAGGCCGCCGCGAACCAGCGATGGGCCCTGCCGGCGTTCGGGTCGGGTGTAGTTCATGCCCGTCACGCTAACGGCCGCCGTCGGGACCGGCGAAAAAATCTTGGATGAAATCTTGGCGGGAGGGAACCGCTCCTCGCCGAGGCTCCGTCTAAGAAACGAGGGTGCTGCTCGGGACGAAAGTGGCTCTCCCCGCCAAATGGCCGGCGAGGAGAGCCACTTTCTTCTATCTACCGCCGACCTTCTCGGTAAGCCACTCCGTCATGCGGCGCTCGCTCTCGACGATCTTGGCCAGGCTCACGCTCTCTCCCGCCGTGTGCGCGACGTCGGGGTTGCCCGGACCGCAGTTGACGGCGGGCATACCCAGGGCGGAGAAACGCGCGACGTCGGTCCAGCCGAGCTTGGCCCGGGGCGTGCCGCCGATCGCGGCGGCGAACGCCGCGGCGACCGGGTCGTTCAGTCCCGGCCGCGCCCCGGGAGAGCCGTCGGTGAGCCGTACGTCGAAGCCGTCGAACACCTCGCACACGTGCGCGAACGCCTCCTCGATCGTCCGGTCGGGGGCGAAGCGGTAGTTGACGGTCACCACGCACTCGTCGGGGATGACGTTGCCGGCCACCCCGCCGCGTACGCCGACCGCGTTGAGCCCCTCCCGGAACCGGAGGCCGTCCACCAGCGGGCTGCGCGGCTCGTACCGGACCAGCCGGTCCAGCACCGGCGCGATCCCGTGGACGGCGTTGACGCCCTCCCAGGAGCGGGCGCTGTGCGCCCGGACGCCCTTCACCGTGATCTCGGCGCGCAGCGTGCCCTGGCAGCCGCCCTCGATGAGCCCGTCGGTCGGCTCCATCACGACCGCGAAGTCGCCGGCGAGCCACTCGGGGTGGGTGCGGGTGAGCCGCAGCAGCCCGCTGCGCTCGGCCTCGATCTCCTCGCAGTCGTAGAAGACGAAGGTCAGGTCGCGGTTCGGCGCGGCCAGCAGGCAGAGCTTGAGCTGCACCGCCACCCCGCTCTTCATGTCGGAGGTGCCGCAGCCGTACAGCATGCCGTCCTCGGTCCTGCTCGGCAGGTTTCCGGCCACCGGGACCGTGTCGATGTGCCCGGCGATCACCACGCGCTCGGCCCGGCCGAGATCGGTCCGCGCCACCACCGCGTCGCCGTCCCGCAGCACGGTGAGGTGGGGCAGGGCGCGGAGGGCCTCCTCGATGGCATCGGCCAGCGCCTTCTCCGCGCCGCTCACCGACTCGATGTCCACCAGCCGCGCGGTCAGCGCGCCCACGTCCTCGGCAAGGTCAAGTCGCATGCCTCCCGACCTTACGCCACCTGGACGGAGTCGGTGGGCTTGGCGTCCTTGCGCCAGCCGTCGTGCCCGGCGGCCGCCGTCCAGGCGACCCCCTCGAACCGCACCTCGCGCAGGCCGTACTTCTTGGCGTGGGCGACGTACCAGGCGGCGACCAGCCAGCCGCGCTTGCCGGCCGCCTCGGTGCCGAGCGCCCGCACGAGCTGTTTGCGGGCCGTCTCCGCCTGCGGCTTGACCGGCTTGGCGGCCGGCGGGTACCAGCAGTGGACGGCCCGCGGGACCCGCCCGGTGAACGCGGCGGACAGGATCCGGGCGGACTGCTCGTGCTCGGCGTAGGCCGAGCCGTCGGCGGAGCGCTGCACGGCCTGGGCGGCGTCGTGCAGCGGCAGGGTCCGGTAGTGCTTCACCTTCTCCAGGGCGGCGAAGAACTTGCGGGTCGCGTAGACCGGGTCCTGCAACTGCTCGACCGTCCCCCAGCCCTGTGAGGGCCGCTGCTGGAAGACCCCCACCGAGTCGCGGTCGCCGTACGGGAGGTTGGCCAGCTTGGACTCCTGGATCGCGGTGACGTAGGCGATCTGGAGGGCCCGCTCGGGCAGTTTGCGCCGGGCCGCGACGGCGGCGACGGTGGCCGCCACCTGGGCCTGCTCGATGTCGATGTCGAGCGTTCCCTCGGGGGTCGTGACGAGGCAGTGCTCCCCGAGCGCGAAGGGCTCGGTCCGCTTCAGCAGGTGATAGGCGCCGTAGAAGATCGCCCCGCCCAGCAGGACGACGATGACCACGACGGTCACGACAGGTTTGGTAAGGCGCCGTTCCACGATCCAGAACCTACCCCGGTGATCAGGGCAGTCGTTCCGCGCGGACGGATCCGGGAGTGAGGGGACGGGCGTACGCCGCCTCCCACTGGCCGCCCTGCACACGCTGGAACGACAGCAGGCGGCCGTCACCCGCGCGGTAGTCGGCGAAGTCGAGCAGCCCGCGCTCGGGCAGGCCCGTCCTCCCCTCGGACCGGAAGGCTGCGGTGCCCCGCTCGATCGGGGAGAACTCGACGCCGTCGACGATCAGCATGTGCTTGGCCGGCACCATCCCCTGGGTCGGCACGTCGGTCCACAGCAGGACCTCCAGGTGGGACGGCTCACCCCCCGGACCCGGCCGTTCCGCGACCGACAACCAGTTGTCGTACCGGCGGGCGCCCTCGTCGAGGAGGTAGTCGGTCCACTGCTCGCCCTGCACCGCGCAGTGCACCGCGCCGACGGCCCGGTAGCGGGCGGCCTCCACGTAGACCGTGTCCCCCACCTTGATCGTGCGGGGGTCGAAGTAGTCGGGATCGGACGCGAGGTCCCGCGCCGCCGATTCTCCCGGGGCGGTGGGCGGGGTGCGCACCGGCTGACGCGTACGGCTGCGCCGGCTCGCCATCACGGCACCCAGCAGGACGACGACCGTGGCGAGGCCCAGCACGATCACGATCGTTGTCGTCATGGCGCGCGATCCTACTGGAGGCGGCTCACCGCCGCATCGACGCGCTCGTCGGTGGCGGTGATCGCGACACGGACGTGACCACGCCCGGCGTCGCCGTAGAACTCGCCCGGCGCGACGAGGATGCCCCGGTCCGCCAGCGCGCGCACCTGGTCCCAGCAGTCCTCGCCGTTGGCGGCCCAGAGGTAGAGCCCGGCCTCGGAGTGCTCCACCCGCCAGCCCGCCCGTTCCAGCGCGGGGCGCAACGCCGCCCTGCGGCGGGCGTACCGCTCCCGCTGCTCGTCGGCGTGCGCGTCGTCGTCCAGCACGGCCGCCATCGCGGCCTGCACCGGAGCGGGCATGATCATGCCCGCGTGCTTGCGCACCTCCAGCAGCCGCCGTACGAGCCGGGGGTCGCCGGCGACGAACCCCGCGCGGTATCCGGCGAGATTCGACCGCTTCGACAGCGAGTGGACCGCGAGCAGCCCCTCGTGCGAGCCCTCGCACACGTCCGGATGGAGGACCGACAGCGGCTCGTCCTCCCAGCCGAGCTCGATGTAGCACTCGTCGGAGGCGACGATCGCGCCGTGCTCCCGCGCCCACGCGACCACCTTGCGCAGGTGCTCGGCGGGCAGGACCCGTCCCGTGGGGTTGGACGGCGAGTTCACCCAGACGAGCGGCACCCGCTCGGGCCCCAGCGAGAGCAGCCCGTCGGTCGCGTAGGGCTCGGCTCCGGCGAGCCTGGCCCCAACGTCGTAGGTGGGATAGGCGAGCGCGGGAAAGACCACCCGCTCCCCCGGCCGCACGCCGAGCAGCGTCGGCAGCCAGGCCACCAGTTCCTTCGTGCCGATCGTCGGCAGCACGTCCGCGGGGTCGACGACGACCCCGTGCCGCCGCCGTAGCCAGCCCGCGGCCGCCTCACGCAACCGCGGCGTGCCGTACGTCAGGGGATAACCGGGGCTGTCGGCGGCGGCGGAGAGTGCCTGGCGGGCGACGGGGGGAACCGGATCGACCGGCGTGCCGACCGACAGGTCGACGATCCCGCCGGGATGCGCCCGCGCCACCTCCTGGTACGGCACCAGCCGGTCCCATGGAAAGTCGGGCAACGCGATCAAAGGAAATCCCCCAGTCGTGACGGAGCGGGCCCGCGAGGGTCGGTGACTCTTTAGTGTTCCTCGCTCTGCGGCGGAAGCGCCGCGACCACCGGGTGGTCCTTGTTGATCTTCCCGACCTTCGAGGCGCCGCCGGGCGAGCCCAGCTCCTCGAAGAAGTCGACGTTGGCCTTGTAGAAGTCCTTCCACTGCTCGGGAAGGTCGTCTTCGTAGAAGATCGCCTCCACGGGGCAGACCGGCTCACACGCCCCGCAGTCCACGCACTCGTCGGGGTGGATGTAGAGCATGCGTTCGCCCTCGTAGATGCAATCGACGGGGCACTCCTCGATGCACGCCTTGTCCAGGACGTCCACGCAAGGCTGCGCGATGACGTACGTCACCTCGGGCTCCTTCTGGGTTGCACGGCTCGACCGCGGGTTGCTAGCCCTAGTATTGCGGTGCCTGCTTACCAGCCGGAACAGGAGGGGGGCAATCGTCGTGGCCCCTCGGGCCGGAGCCCGTCTCGTTGTCGCGATCACGCCCGCCGACGTGGGCCAACGCGTGACCACCCGGCGCAGGGCGCCAGGTGGGTACCGGGACGCCGTCGGCGTGTTGGAATCCTGGCGCGACGGGGTGCTCACCGTGCGGAAACGGGACGGAAGCCTCGTCGAGATCGACGAGGAGACCCTCGCCGCCGCCAAGGTCGTGCCGCCCGGACAGCCGAGGTAATCAGGCGGCAATCCCGCAGCGCGCCGCCTCGACCGGCCGCGCCGGCGGGGCGGAGCATACGCGACGTGACCCTACGCGCCTGTGTCGTGACGATCTCCTCGGCGGCGGTCCTCCTGGCCGCGGCCTCCGCGTGCTCCCGGCAGCGGACGCCGGACAGGCCGCCGCCTCCGCTGAATCCCCGCGCGGCCAGTCTGGCCGACGGGTTCGGCACGATGGACAGGCTCGTCGACGCCGCCCGCAAGGAGGGCGCGCTCACCGTCGTGGGCCTGCCGGGCGGCTGGGTCGGCTACAAGGAGATCATCGCCCGCTTCTCCGACAAGTACGGGATCAAGGTGACGTCGGTCATGCCGGAGGCGAGCAGCCGGCAGGAGATCGACGCCGCTGCCCGCCTGCGCGGGACGGCCCAGGCGCCGGACGTCTTCGACGTCACGCTGGAGGTCGCGGTGGCCAACTCCCGGCTCTTCGCGCCGTACCGGGTGACGGGCTGGGCGGACATCCCTGACGAGGCCAAGGACCAGGACGGCCGCTGGTACGCCGCCTACGGCGGATACATGTCGATCGGCTACGACCCGAGGAAGGTGCCCGCCCCGGCGTCGTACGCCGCGCTGGCCCGGCCGGGGACGACGGTCGCGCTGCCCGGCGACCCCCGGCAGGTGGCGTCGGCGTTCAGCGGCGTCATGGCCGCCTCGCTCGGCCAGGGGCTGCCCGACGCCGCGCGCGGGGTGAACCTGTTCGCGCGGCTGCGCAAGGGCGGCATGCTCGGCCGTCCCGACCAGGCCACGACGGTGGTGGACTGGGACTTCATGAACGCGGCGCGGGCCGCGGGCGGGCGCGGCGCGGCGGCCTGGCGGGTCACGATCCCGAAGAACGCGGTGCTCGCCTCCTACTACATGCAGGCGATCGACGCCGCGGCGCCGCATCCGGCCGCCGCCCGGCTGTGGGAGGAGTTCCTGCTGTCCGACGAGGGACAGAACCTCTTCCTCAAGGCCTACGCCCGGCCGTCGCGGATGGAGGCGATGCAGACGCGCGGGGCCCTCGACGGGGACGCCGCCGCCCGGCTGCCCGAGGCGTCCGGCGACCCGGTGATCCTCACCATCCCCGAGCAGGACAAGGCCAAGGCGTACCTGGCCACACACTGGGCGAAGGATGTCGGCTGACACTCGCAGAGGCGGCGGAAGCCGTAAAGTGTGTCGCATCCCACCGGAATCCCACCAGATCCCAGGAGTCTCAGTCGGCACGAGACCGTGGTGATCAAGGCGTGGTGGCCAAGCCGCGGATCGAAGCGTGGTGATCCCGGCACCGGCCAGTAAGAATGCGAGCCGATCTTGAGGTACGAAACTCCCAGTCCCACTCGATGGAACGCTCGCGCCTACGACAGCTCCTTCGGCTACGTCTCGCCCGTCGGCGCGCCGCTGGTGGACCTGCTCGACCCCCGCCCCGGTGAGCGGGTGCTCGACCTCGGCTGCGGCACCGGGGTGATGACCGCCGAGATCGCGGCGCGCGGCGCCCACGTGCTGGGCATCGACGGCTCCCACGCGATGATCGAGCAGGCCATCGCCCATCACCCCGGCCTCGACTTCACCGTCGGCGACGGCCACGACTTCACCGTGGCCCAGTCGTACGACGCGGTCTTCTCGAACGCCGCCCTGCACTGGATGAGCCGCGACCCGGACGCCGTGATCGAATGCGTGCGCGAGGCGCTGCGGCCGGGTGGCCGGTTCGTCGCCGAGATGGGCGGCGCGGGCAACTGCGCGGCCCTGACCTCGGCCATGCTCACCGCCTGGCGCGAGCACGGCCTGCGCGAGCCCGAGCTGCCGTGGTACTTCCCCGGCCCGGCCGAGTACGCCCTGCGGCTGGAGAAGGGCGGGTTCACGGTGCGGCTGCTCGAACACTTCGACCGTCCCACGCCTCTCGACGAGTGCCCCAACGGCGCGGCCGACTGGGTGCGGCTGTTCGCCGGCCCGCTGCTCGACCGGGTCCCTCCGGCGACCGTCGAGCCGCTGCTCCGGCGGGTCAACGAGCTGGCCGCCCCGGCGCTGCGGCGCGAGTCGGGCTGGATGGCCGACTACGTACGCCTCCGTTTCGCCGCCGAACGCCACTGAGCCGACAACTGAGTCGGGAATCTCCAGCACGGCGAGGCGATTTGCCAGACTATGGTCTGGTCTTTGTGAGCGATGGGGACAGCATGAACTTCTGCCTGAGTGACCTCGTGCCACCACTGCGCTGGAGTGATGCCGCCCGCATCGGGACGCTCGACCGGCCGGGCCTGCCCGACGCCTGGTGGCGCACGCTCCCCCTGCACCGGGTGCTGGCCGTCGCGGACGCCGAGGCGCTCGCCGAGCTGCTCACCGTCCTCGCGCTGGAGCACTGGCCCGCCGCCGCCGTGGGCGACGTGCTGCCCGCGCTGCACGTGCTGGATCCCGACGAGGCCGACGACCCCCAGGTCGCGATCGCGCTCGACCGGGCGGGATCATGGCACGGCCTGCTCGCGCTGTCCGGCCGGGAGCTGGCCGACCAGCCCTTCGTCAAGGCGCGGCCGGTGCTCACCGCCCTGTTCTCCGCCGTCTTCGCCCGGCTGGCGGAGTCCTCGCGGACGACTCCGGAGCCTTCCTCGGAACCCGAATCCGAACCAGAGCCCGAGCCGGAACCGGAGCCGGCCGGCCTGCCCGAGCTGATCGACGCGGCCTTCGCCGACCTCGACGACCAGACCTGGATGGTGGCGCAGAACCGGGTCTTCACCGACGACCCGTCGGCGCCCGAGCAGCTGGCCAAGCTGCTCGCCGTACCCCCCGAGGTCCTCGCCGGCGCCGAGGCGGCCCTGCGCGGCCGGATCGCCCACTGGCTCGCGTCACCGGAGGCGGCGCCGTACAACGAGCACCTGGCCCGGCTCACCGCCGCGCTCGGGGTCGCGGTCCCGAAGGCGCGGCTGGTCGGGGCGGCCGACTGGCACGGGCGCGAACTGCGCTCGCTCGAGGTGCCCGCCTGGCGGTTCGTGCTCGCCACGCTGCCCGACCACCGTCTCTCCGGCGACTGGCTGGTGGCCGGGGACATCGAGGACCTGCGGGAGCGGACCCGCGGCCTGATCACCGCCGCCGAGCGGCCGCCGACCGTCTCGCAGGCGCTCGAACTGGTCCGCTCACTCGGCGTCCGTCCCGACGCGGCCAGGGAGTGGCTGGACAGCGTCCCCCAGTTACGCGCGCAGCGGGTGCCCCGCGGGAGCGGGCTCAAGGACGTGTCGCTGACCCGGCGGTGCTTCCGGCAGCCGGACGGCAGGTGGTGGCTGCGGGTCGACGTCTCCGGCGAACATCTCGGCGGCGCCGAGGTGATGCTGCCGACCGGGTTCGCGGCCTACGTCGGGCTCGCCCCAGGCGACACCCGGACCGTGCAGAGCGCCGCAGGGGACATCGGCCTCTCCTGGCACACCCGGCCGTCGCTGGGCTCGCTGCGGCGGATCCTCACCGAGGTCGCGGCCGAGGAGGGCAGCCACATCTTCCTGACCCTGTCCGAGGAGGGCCTGCTGCGCGTACGGCACCTGCCGGCGGCCGGCGGTGACGAGACGAGACGGGCGCTGCGCCTCGTCGGTTACACCGCTCCGGGCGGCACGCCCGAGCAGGCGGCACGGGTGATCGCGACGCGGGTCGGGCTCACCGGGCCCGCCGGGCGGCCGGAGATCCTCGCGCGGCTGCGCGAACGCGGGGACCGCGACCTGCTGTCCCTGCTGGGATAGCGGGATGCCCCGGCTCGCGCTCTCCCCGGAGTTCCTGCACGGGCTCGACGCGCTCCCCCGGCCCGTCCGCCGGGAGGCGATCCTCGCCGTGCGCCGCTTCCTGCTGAACGCCTCCACCGCACCGCACCCCGAGAGGGTGCGCAACTGCCGCGATCCCCGGGTCGCCACGCTGCGGCTCGCCGACCGCCACCGAGGGGTGGTCGTACGGCAGGACGACGTCTACTGGCTGCTGACCGTGCTGCCGGACGCCGAGGCGTGGTCGTACGCCCAGCGGCACCGGTTCGGGGTGAACACGGCCGTCGGGATCGTGGAGGTCTGGGACGCCGAGGCGCTGGAGCGGATCGAACCGGCCCTGCGCCGGGCGTCGCGGAGCGGCGGCCGTCCGGTGTTCGAGGACTTCTGCGACACCGACCTGCTGAACATCGGCGTGGACGCCCGCCTGCTGCCGCTGCTGCGGATGATGACGTCGGAGGCCCACCTCGCCGCGGTGGAGCCGCTGCTCCCGCGCAGCCAGTTCGCGCCGCTGTCGGCGCTGGCCCGGGGCGGCTCGCTCGCGGCGGCCTGGCGCGAGCTGGACGCCTGCCGTTGCCGGGCGGCCGACGAGGTCGACCCCGAGGACCTGCTCACCGCGCTGCGGCGCAGCCCCGACCGGGCGGCGTTCGCGGCCGACGCCGCCGAGCTGGAGCGGCTCGTCGCCCAGCCGCACTGGTGCACGTTCCTCTACCCGCCGCAGCACACGTACGCCAACTGGCCGGCGTACGACGAGCCGGTGCTGATCACCGGGGGCGCCGGCACCGGCAAGACGGTCATCGCGCTGCACCGCGCGGCCCTGCTGGCCCGGGCGGCCACCGGCCCTGTCCTGCTGGTCACGTTCTCGCAGGGCCTCGCGACCGAGCTGTCCGCGCGGCTCGACACGATGGTCGGCGACGAGCTGGTGCGCAAGCGCGTCGAGGTGGGGAACGTGGACCGGATCGCCCACCGCATCGTCGCCGAGGCGGAGGGCCGCGCCCCGGCGCTGGTCTCCTCCGACGACCTGGCCGGGCTGTGGCAGGAGGCGGCGGCCGGGCGCTTCGGGAAGCACTCGGGCAGGCGCTTCGGCAGCGCGTTCCTGCTGCGGGAGTGGGAACAGGTGATCCTCGCGCAGGACCTGCGGACGCTGGAGGAGTACCAGGCGGCGGCCCGGCCGGGCCGCAGCGTGCCGCTGGACGCCGGGGCGAGGACCCTGGTGTGGGAGGCCGTCCAGCACGTCATCGGGCGGCTGCGCGAGACGGGCCGGCGGACCCTTCTCCAGCTCGCCTCCGAGGCGGCGGGGCTGCTGGGGCGGGCCGTGGGCGACCTGCTGGGCGACCGGGAGCCGGGGCGGGAGCCGTACCGGCACATCGTGGTGGACGAGGCGCAGGACCTGCACCCCGCGCAGTGGCGGCTGCTGCGGGCCGCGGTCCCCGCCGCGCCGAACGACCTGTTCATCCTGGGCGACCCGCACCAGCGCATGTTCGACACGCGGGTCGCGCTCGCGGACGTCGGCATCCCCGTCCGCCGGTTCCATCTGAAGCTCTCCTACCGGCTGCCCCCGGAGATCCTTTCGTGGGGCGTGCGGCTGCGCGGCGGCGGGCCCGCCGACGGCCTGGTGGCGGGCAACGCCGGGCTGTACGGCTACCGCGGGCTGGGCCACGGTCCGCGCCCGATGGTGCGCGAGTACGTGACCCCGGCGGCGGAGATCGCCGGCCTCGTCTCGACGGTGGCCGAATGGCTGCGGGAAGGCGTGCCCACGGCCGAGATCGCGGTAGCCGCGCGTACCGCTGACCTCGTGCGCACCGCCCGTACCGCACTTCGCGAAGCGGGCATCACGGTCAAAGTCGCCTTGCTTCACGGGATGAAAGGGCTGGAATTCCGCCGGGTCGCCGTGATAGGCGTGGCTGACGGAATCGTGCCGGCGCCCGATGCGCTGACCCCGGCCGCCGAGGATCCGACGGCACGGGCGCACGATCTGCAACGCGAACGGGGGCTGCTCTACGTGGCGTGCACACGAGCGGGAGAGTTGCTCTACGTGTCCTATTCGGGACGCGCCAGTCCCTTCCTGCCTGTGTGACCACCTTGGCCTGATCCCCTAGTGTGAACTGCGGATATATTCCCCTCGCCGGTTGGACCTGCATGAACCTGAGCCTTAGCGACATCGTGCCTCCGCTGCGCTGGACCGCGCCCAGCCAGGTAGAGCCGATCGCGAGCGACCCCGGTCTTCCCGACGCGTGGTGGCAGGCACTCCCCCTCGACCGGGCCTGCGCGGCGGTGGGGACCGTCCAGATCGCCTCCCGGCTCGCCGACCTCACCAGCGCCTGCTGGGCGCATCTGGTCCTCGGCGACATCCTGCCGCTGCTGAGGTTCACCCACCCCGAGGAGAGCCTGCAGACGCCCGGGCCCCGCGATGTCGTCCACAAGCTGTTCATCGACGTCATCGACAGGCTGCTGGCCACCGAGCCGGCCGGGGAGCCCGCCGGGGTCCCGGTCCCGCCGGCCCTCCCCGAACGGCCGATGGCCGAGATCATCGACCAGATCTTCGCCCGGCTGGACGACCGCCAGCGGGCCATCGCCAGGGACCGGCTCTACTACGACACCTCCCAGCAGTCCGGCCAGCACCCCGGCCAGGCCCAGCGCGCCACGCTCGACGAGCTCGCCCAGCGCTTCTCCGTCACCCGCGAGCGGATCCGGCAGATCGAACGCGACCTGCGCGACCACGTGCTGGAATGGCTGCAGAGCCCGGCCGCCGCGCCGCTCAACGCCCACCTGGCCTGGCTGCGTACCCGGCTCGGCTCCGCGGTGCCCGCCGACGACCTCGCCGCGGCCGTGCCGTGGCACCGCACCGAGCTGATCACCCTCGCGATCCCCGCGTGGCGGTTCGTCCGCACACTGCTGACGGGGTACGACCAGGTGGACGGCTGGCTGGTCGCGGGCGGCGCGGACGAGCTCAGGGAGAAGACGCGCCAGCTGTTCTCCGACGGCCCCCGCCCGATGGACGAGGCGGTCGCGCAGGTGGCCCAGCTCGGCGTACGCGAGGACGTGGCCGAGCGCTGGCTGGCGTCGGTGCCGCACCTGCGCGTACTCGAAGGGCACGTCGTGCCCTGGCCGCGCAGCATGGGCGACAAGGCCGAGGCCGTGCTGGCGGTCTCCGGCGGACCGTTGACGCCGGAGGAGATCCAGGCCCGCATCGGCGAGGACTACAGCCTCGTCGGGCTGCGCAACCAGCTCGCCGCCGACGAGCGCTTCATCCGGCTCGACCGCAGCAAGTACGGCCTGCGCCGCTGGGGCGGCGAGGAGTACCTGGGCATCCGCGAGATGATCACCCGGGAGATCGAGCGCGCGGGCGGCGAGGCGTCCGTGAGCACGATCGTGGACAACCTCACCTCGCGCTACGACGTGAGCGAGAGCTCGATCAGGGCGTACGCCGGAGGGCCCGGGTTCGAACGCACCCAGCGCGGCTACATCAGGGTCGCGGGGCAGGCGCAGGGCGAGCCGTACCAGCCGCGCCGGGACGTCTCGATGACCCGGCGCTGCTTCCGCAGCCGCGACGGCCGGTGGTGGCACCGGGTCGACGTCAACGCCGAACACCTGCGGGGCTCCGGCTCGCCGCTGCCGACGGGTTTCGCGGCCCATCTCGGCATGGCGCCCGGGGGCCAGCTCACCGTGTCGACCTCGTCGGGCGAGGTGGTGATCAGCTGGCACAACCAGCCGACCATCGGATCGATCAGGAACGTGCTGGCCGACTACAACGCCTCCGAGGGCGACCACGTCTTCCTCACCGTCTCCGACGGCGGCGAACTGCTGACCCGGTTCCTGCCCGCCGCCGCGGCCGGGCTGCCCGCGATCAACCAGGCCCTGCACCTGATCGGGTACACCGCGCCGGTGGCGTCCGAGGCCGAGGGGCTGCGCCTCATCGGCGCGCGCATCGGCCTGGCCGAGGGAACCGGCCGGGAAGAGGTGCTCGACCGCCTGCGCGACCGCGGCGACCGCGAGATCCTCCGCTTCCTGTCCTGACCTTCCTCTTCTGACCGAGGGCTTCCTGACTCAGGTTCCTTGCTCGGGTGAAGGGGACGCCGGGCGCAGCACGTAGGCTCAAGGCATGTTGCGGCTCCACGACACCCTGACCCGGCAGATCGTGCCCCTCGTACCGGCGGGTTCGCGGATCCTGCGGATGCACACCTGCGCCGCACACGGGCCCACCGGTCTCGGCGACCCGCGCCCGCATCTGCTCGCCGACCTGATCCGCCGCCTCAGCGAGCGGGCCGGGTTGCGCGTCCTCGCCTGCCGGAACGTCTACGACCTCGGGCACGGGAGCGACGACGGAGCCTCGCTCGAAGCCGAGTCCCTCGCGCTCAACCTGCGCGCACCCGAGCACTCCCCCCGCACCAGCGAGACCATGGGCCTGATCATCGAGCTCATCGGACGGCTCATCGAGCGCGGCCACGCGTACGCCACCCCGGAGGGGGCGGTGCTGTTCGACGCGGCGTCCTTCCCCGCCTACGGGGAGATCCGCGGTGAAGCGGCCTCCGGCGACTGGACCCTGTGGGAGCCCGGCGACGAGGATGGCGCGGGCGCGGCCTGGAACGCGCCCTGGGGACGCGGGCTGCCGAGCCGCGACATCGAGTGCACGGCGACGCCGCTGCGGTTCCTCGGGCCGCGCTTCGACCTCTACGTCGGCGGCGACGACCTGCGCTCCCCGCACCACGAAAGGGTGCGGGCCCAGTCGAACGCCGCCACCGGCGAAGAGGCGGCCGCCCACTGGGCGCACGCCGGACGCCTGCTGTTCGAGGGCCGGCCGGTGGGCTCCGACGGCGGCTCGTCTGGTGAGTCTGAAGGTGACTTTCCCGGTGGTTCTCCTGATGGTTCTTCTGGCGGTTCTTCTGGCGGTTCTTCTGGCGGCGCCCTGACGCCGTCCCGCGTGGCCGCGGCGGGGCTCGACCCCCTGGCCGTACGGCTGGCCCTGCTGCGGCACCCTTACCGGCAGCAGGTGGACCTCACCTGGGACACCCTGAAGACGGCCGACGCGGAACTGCGCCGCCTGCGGCGGAGCGTGGCCGAGTGGGCGGAGTCGCCCAGCCGCCCGATCGACGCCGCGCACGCCGAACGCGTCCAGAGTGCGCTGGACAATGATCTCGACACCCCGGAGGCCCTGCGCCTGCTCGGCGACCTGGAGACCGACGAGTCGGTCGCGCCGGGAGCCAAGTTCGAGACCTTCCTCCACTTCGACCACGTGCTCGCCCTCGACCTGCCCGCCGAAATAGGCAGGATCTGACCTCCACGGCAGCGCTCCGGGCAGGCCGAGTTCCGAGCGCCTGCCGGCTCGATTCCAAGCGTCCTGCCGACTCTGTTTCGAGAGCACCGCCGGCTTGAGTTCCAGAAGCCGTCTCGGCTCGGGTTCCGGAAGTCGTTGCGGCTCGGGTTCCGGAGCACCGCCGGCTTGAGTTCCGGGAGCCGTCCCGGCGGTAGCAACCCGGACGCCTTGGCGGCGGCCAGGGCGCCTCTCGGCGGCCATGTTCCGCGAGTCCAACGCGAGTCCGCTGCGGTCCGCTGCGGGCGAGACGGAACTGCGGGCGGCGAGCTGCCGCATCATCCGACATCCCCTGGCGACAAATCGCCCGACAAATGGCTGAAACACGTTGATGAACCGCCGATTTGTGACTCCAACAAATCGCCATGCAGAGGTGTTCACGGCGCGCTGACATGGAAGAATTCATACAGGATTTCGAATCAGCGAGCGGTGAGGAGACGTGATGGATCTGTTCGACACTGATCCTGAGCACCTCCGTCGTTCGAACGATAATGGTGATGGCGACTGGTGGGATCAGCTCACCGCCAACTCGCCCCTCTGGTCGTCCGAGGGCGCACTTGCCCGTGAATATGTGCCGATCGTCGAGCCCAGGGCGCGGAAGCACGCGAGCCGGTTCGACGATTCGGCGAAAACGCCCAACTTCGACCGCGCATTCGAGACTCGTGGCGGCAACGCGCCCGATACTGATTTCACCGGTGATGAGACCGCGAGTGGTGTCTCTCCTGACGGCGTCGGAGGAGGAGCCTGGAGCGACGATCCCGCTGGCGTTCCCTACTGCGCTTTGGCGGGCGATCCGGGCGGTTTTCCTGGTGGCGCTTCTGGTGCTGTTCCCGGTGGTGCGTCGGACGGTGCCGCGGGCGCTGGCCAAGGTGATGTGGGTCGGGGTCGGGATGCGGGCCCTGATCGGGATGCCGAGGGCGCGCCTGGTGGCGCGCCTGACGGCGCCGCGGGCGCTGGCCGGAACGATGCGGGCCCGGACCGGGATGCTTCTGGTGCCGGTGGGTCGTCGTCGTGGGTGGCGGTGGCGGCGGTTGGTGAGGCGGCGCGGGTAGTGGCGCTGGTGCCGGTGCCTGAGTCGGCGGAGGTGTGTCTGGCCGAGGCCGAGGAGTTGCTGGTGGCCCGTGACCGGATCACTTCGGCGTTGGCCGCCCGGGTGGGCCGGGTGCATCGGTCCGGGGAGGCGAGGAACCAGGGGCATGCCTCCACCAGGTTGTGGTTGCGCTCTGTCGGGGGGATGACCATCCCCGGAGCCGGTCGGTTGGTGACGATGGGCGTGGAGTTGGGTCGTCTGTCGCGGGTGCGTGAGCGGTTCGCCGAGGGCAGCCTGGCCGAAGGCATCGTGGAGGCGATCTGCACCGCCACCTCCGGGTTGACCGATGAGCAGGCGACCACCGCCGAGGGGATTCTGCTGGAGTTGGCGGGTTCGGCGGGTGCGGCGGAGGTGGCCAAGGCGGGGCGGTATCTGCGGGCGGTGCTGGACCCCGACGGCCACGAGCAGGACGAGCAGGCCGACTTCGACCGCCGGTTCTTCCGGGTCCGGCGGCGCAGGAACGGCGGGCTGGAGGGAGAGTTCTACCTCCCGGTCGAAGCCGCCGCGCGGATGCAGCACCTGCTGGACGTCTACGCCAGGCCCAAGGCCGAGGGCGACGACCGCACCCCGAGCGTGCGGAACGCCGATGCGGTCATCGCGTTCCTGGAGAACAAGATCGCGGCCGAGCTCCTGGTACTGGTCAACGCCGAATCCCTCCCCGACGACCCCCCAGCCGACGAACCCTCAGCCGACGAACCCTCACGCGAGCCCGCAGGCACCGACCCCTCAGGTGATCCCACAGCCAGCCCTTCAGACGACCCCACAGACGACCCCACAGCCGACCCCACAGGCGACCCCACAGCGGACCATGCCACCAGCGGCCCCTCAGACACCGATCCGAGCGACGGCCCTGGCCCCGACTTCTCCGGCACCTACCCAGGCCCTGGTCCTGATCCCGACCTGTCGGGCACCGGCCCGATGGGCACCTGGCTGGGAGGAGACGCCCAGGTGGGGCGCGAGACCTGGCCGGGAGGCCGGGCGTGGCTGGGAGGCAGCGTCCGGCGGGAAGGTGATGCCTGGGAGGGGGTGGGGGTGAACAGTCCGCCGCCGGGGGTGTGGTTGCGGGGGTTGCCGGGGTTGATCCTGGCGACCGGGCATCTGCTGCCCGTCTCCAGCGTGCATCGCCTGGCCCGTACCAGCACGTTGGTGCGGATCGTGATGGACGCCGGTGGGCAGGTGCTGGACATGGGCCGCAAGGTCCGCCTGGCGACCCCGGCGCAGCGGCGGGCGGTCTTCGCCCGGTATGCGACCTGCTGGGTGGACGGCTGCCCGCTGCCGGCCACGATGTGCCAGATCGACCACGCCGAGGACTGGTGCAGCGGCGGGCTGACCGACCTCAAGCTGCTGGGACCGGCGTGCCAGTTCCACAACCGCGACCGCTACCGCCACCCCACCCGCTACACCCGCCGCAAGATCGGAGACGACCGCTGGGCCTTCACCTACCGCAACCCCCGCACCACCCGACTGCGGGTATAGGGGCGGGCGGCGCGTGGGAGCCGGGCGGGCCGTCAAAGGTCGAGGCCGGTCAGAAACCGACATCGACCAGAAGTCAGCGTCGGTCAGAAGTCAGCATCGGTAAGAAGCCGAGGCCGGTCAGAGGTCGAGGCGGTCGGGGGCGACGAGGATGCCGTCCTCGTCGCTGTAGAGCCATTCGCCGGGGGCGAAGGTGACCTCCCCGAAGGTCACCGGGACGTCGACCTCCCCCAGGCCGGTCTTGGCGCTCTTGCGGGGATTGGAACCAAGTGCCTTGATGCCGAAGTCCAGGCCGGCGAGCGCCGCCGTGTCGCGTACGGCGCCGTTGACGACCACGCCCGCCCAGCCGTGCTTCAGGGCGGCGGTCGCGATCACGTCGCCGAGCAGCGCCGTACGCAACGACCCGCCGCCGTCGACCACCAGCACCCGGCCCTCGCCCGGCGATCCGATGGCCTGTCTGACCAGCGCGTTGTCCTCCAGGCAACGGATGGTGGAGATCCGGCCGGAGAACCGCGGACGCGAGCCGTACGAACGGAACTGGGTTAGGCAACTGCGCAGCGCGTCGCCGTGGGCGTCGTAGAGATCAGCGGTGGCGAAGCTCATGCGGGAATTGTGCCAAAGCGCCTCGTCAGGGCAGCCTACGGCTCTCGCCGACCGCCAGGTCCCACAGGTCGCCCGGGTCGAGGCCGCGCGACTCCCAGGCGGCGCGGGCCTCGCGCACCGGTTCCAGGAGCGGCTCGCCGGACAGCACGAAGGTGCCCCAGTGCATCGTCGCCATCCGCCGGGCGCCCACGTCGATGCATCCCTGTACGGCCTGCCCGGGATCGACGTGAGAGACCTTCATGAACCAGCGGGGATCGTAGGCCCCGACGGGCATGAGGGCGAGGTCGATGCCCGGATAACGCTCACCGATCTGGGCGAACCGTTCCCCGTAGGCCGTGTCGCCCGCGAAGTAGACCCGGTGCTCGGAGGAGGTGAGCACCCAGCCGCCCCACAGTGTCCGGCAGGTGTCCCACAACGTACGGCGGCTCCAGTGGTGGGCCGGGACGAAGTCGAACGACACCTCGCCGAGGCGGGCCGACTCCCACCAGTCCAGTTCGGTCACGTTGTGGAAGCCCCGGCGCCGGAACCAGGCCGCGAGCCTGGCGGGCACGAAGACGGCCGTGTCTCGCGGCAGGCGGCGGATGGTCGGCGCGTCGAGGTGGTCGTAGTGGTTGTGACTGATCACGACCGCATCGACCTTGGGCAGATCCGACCAGGCGACGCCGGGAGGGGTCAGCCGCTGGCGCACTCCGGGGATCTTCCGGGACCACACCGGGTCGGTCAGGACGGTCAGCCCGCCGATCTGCAGCACGAACGTCGCGTGGCCGACCCAGGTCACCATGGTCTCGGTCGCGGCGGCGCGGGGCAGGCCCACACGTTGGACAGGAATCTGGTCGCCGTCGCCGATGTCGGGCCTGAGCTGCCCGTGCCACATGACGCTCGTCACCTCTCGGAAGTCCGGGAGGGGAGCGGTCAGCCGGTCGGCGAAGCTCGACGGCCACCGGCGGGGAGTGGTGGCGGGCCGTACGACGACATCGGAAGAAACGCGTATTTCTGGGGCCTCAGGGCTCTCCGGCTGGATCGTCTGCGACATGGGGAACTCCCTTCCGCTCTCATGATCCCCACGAGACCGGAAATATTCCTCCTACGACCGGCGGATTCGATTCCCCCTCCATCGCGCCCTCGCCCACAGGGGACGCAGCCGGGGATAGCCGCCGTCGTCGAGGCCGGCCATCCGTTCGAAGAGGTTCCACGAACCCGGATGGCCGCAGAGGGCGAACGAGACCGCCGAGGCGACGAGGTACAGCACGACCATCGGCAGGCCGACGCAGAAGGCGTACTGCGTGGCGTGGCGCGCCTCGTGGTCGAGCAGCCGGCCGGTGAGATAGCCCTCGCCGTACTTGGTGAGGATCACGTTGCCGACCGTGAAGGCCCCGGCGACCGGGAACGGGATCCGGTAGCCGTGCGCGTAGACGAGCCCCCGCTCCCCCCTGCACGTGCGTGCCCGGCCGAGCCTCGCGATCAGCAGGCCGAGGGGTGTGGAGAGATTGGCGTAGTTGATGACCTGCCGGACCCGGTGCGACCGCCGCATGTCCCCAGGATCGGCGACTCTCCGGAGCCGGGCAAGCTGCCGGGCAGGCTACATGACAAGCTCACGCCCGGCCGTACGACCGCAGCAGCCAGGAGCCGGTGGAGCGGGTCACGGCCACGGCGGCCGCGACGGCGAGGACGCCGCCGTAGAGGTACCAGTAGCCGGCGGGGTTCCCGGCGATCGCGAGGTCGCCGGCCCGCTGCGGCGTGGACAGCACGAACGACACGAGGAGCCAGCCGGCGGCCGGGACGAGGGCCCCCAGCTTGCCGCCCATCATCCTGCCCATCGCGTACGGCAGGGCGAACAGCACGACCAGCCACGCGATCGCGGCGATCGGCAGCCCGCCCAGGTACCACGCGTGCTGGAAGCCGCCGACGACCCCCAGCACGAGCCCCAGCAGGAAGAGCATGCCGTAGGCCGCGCCTGCCACGGCCCCGGCCACAGGACCGGCGTCAGGGCCGGGACCGTCCTCGGCCCCGACCTGCGTCTCCTCGGTCTCCGGGGTCATAGCGCCAACCTAGCCGATGCCGGAGAACAGGTCGCTCTCGCGGTCGTACGGCTCGCCGATGCCTCCCGCCTCCGGGGGCACGCCGATGCCGGGCGGCCCGGGCACCCCCGCGCGCAGGATGTAGTGCTCGACCCCGAGGATCTGCTGGCCGACGTTGTTCGACAACGCGAACCAGGGCGCGTCGACCGCGATCTGGGTCGCGTGCGCCCGCATCGCGTCGACCTTGGCCTCGACGTACGGCCGGGCGTCGATCTCGGTCGTCACGTCCTCGTCGGGGCACGACGGCAGGTCCTCGACCGAGTCGGGCACCCAGAAGCCGACGCGGGTCTCGCGCATCGTCTCCGTCGTACGCCGCAGCACGGACCTGGGCATCGCGGTGCAGTAGAACTTGGCGACGCGCCACGGCTCCCCGCCGGGGTGCTCCGGGTCGGCGGCCAGTTCGAAGGCCCGCCAGGAGACGCGGTACGCCTGGATGTGGTCGGGGTGGCCGTAGAAGCCGTTCTCGTCGTAGGTGACGAGCACCTGCGGCCTGACCTCCCGGATCACCTTGACCAGCTCGCCCGCGGCCTCGTCGAGGCCGACCCGCCAGAAGCAGCCGGGGCGGTCGTTGGCCGCCCCGCCCATCATCCCCGAGTCGCGCCAGCGGCCGGCGCCGCCGAGGAACCGGTGATCGGTGACGCCGAGCGCCTTGCACGCCGCGGTGAGTTCGCCGATGCGGTACGTGCCGAGGGTGTCGTCCCGGTCGGCCGCGTGGTGGGCGAGCTCCGGGGGAATGACCTCGCCCTCCTCGCCGAGGGTGCAGGTCACGAGCGTCACGTGGGCGCCCTCGGCGGCGTACTTGGCCATGGTCGCGCCGGTGCCGATGGTCTCGTCGTCGGGGTGGGCGTGCACGAGCAGCAGACGGCGGTCAGTCATGCCTCCGAGGGTAGTGCCCTCCTGCTGGCAGTATGAGGAGCTATGACGGAGAGCTTCCCACGGTTGCATGCCAGGACCCGGCGGTTCACCCTCGGGGTGCCGCGCGGCTTCACGATCTCCCCCGACGGTGGTCGTGTGGTCTTCCTCAGGACGAGGTCGGGCACCGATCCCGTGACGTGCCTGTGGGAGCTGGACGTGCTGTCCGACGGCGCGACCGGCGCCGAGCGGCTGGTCGTCGACCCGCTCGCGCTCGGCGCGGCCGACGAGGACCTGCCGCCGGAGGAGCGCGCCCGCCGTGAGCGGTCGCGGGAGTCGGCCGGCGGCGTGGTGGCGTACGCCACCGACCGGGAGACGCGGCTCGCCGTCTTCGCGCTGTCCGGCGAGCTGTACCTCGCCGAACTCGCCACGGGCGAGGTGCGGCGGCTCCCGGCGGCGGGGCCGGTCATCGACCCCCGCCTCGACCCCACCGGCACGCGGGTGGCGTACGTGACGGGCGGCGCCCTGCACGCGCTGGAGATCGCTACCGGGACCGACACCCTGCTCGCCGAGCCGGAGAGCGACACGGTCACCTACGGCCTCGCGGAGTTCATCGCGGCCGAGGAGATGGACCGGATGCGCGGCTACTGGTGGTCGCCCTCGGGGGACCGCCTGCTCGTGGCCCGGGTGGACGAGGCGCCGGTCGCGCTCTGGCACATCGCCGACCCGGCCAACCCCTCCCGCGAGCCCGTCCCCCAGCGCTACCCCGCCGCCGGCACGGCCAACGCCGAGGTCACGCTGTGGGTCATCGGCCTGGACGGCACGCGTACGGAGGTGCCGTTCGAGCAGGAGTACCTGGCGACGGCCGTGTGGGACGCCCACGGCCTCGCGCTCGTGACGCTCTCGCGGGACCAGAGGAGCATGCGCCTGCTGTCGGCGGACCCGGACACGGGCGAGACGACGATCCTGCGTGAGGACACCGATCCGGCCTGGGTGGAGATCGTCCCCGGCGTGCCGGCGCGTCTGTCCGGCGGGACGCTCGTCTGGGTGGCCGACGCCGAGGGCGGGCGTCGCCTCGTGGTCGGCTCCGAGCCGGTCACGCCGCCGTCGCTGCAGGTCCGCGCGGTGCTCGACGTGGACGGTGACACGGTGCTCTTCCAGGCGAGCGGCGACTCCACCGAGATCCACCTGTGGACGTACCACGACGGCACCCTCAGCCCGGTGACCACCGAGCCGGGCGTCCACTCCGGCCGCCGTGCGGGCGGGACGACGCTCGTCATCCGGCAGAGCCTCGACACCGAGGGCGTGACGGTGTCGGTCAGACCAGCGTCTGCAGGGGGATCCTCGATCAGGTCGGTGGCGGAGCGGCCCGGCCTGGAGCCGCGTGTCTCGCTGGTCCGCGCGGGCGAGCGCGAACTGGCCGCGGCGGTCCTGCTGCCGTCCTGGCACGTGCCCGGCTCGGGCCCGCTGCCCGTCCTGATGGACCCGTACGGCGGGCCGCACGCGCAGCGGGTGCTGTCCGCCCGCCGGATGTTCCTGGAGTCCCAGTGGTGGGCCGAGCAGGGCTTCGCGGTGATCGTGGCCGACGGGCGGGGCACGCCGGGGCGCGGCCCGGCCTTCGAGCGGGAGATGCTGCACGACTTCACGATCTCCCTGCAGGACCAGGTGGACGCCCTCCAGGGCGTGGCGGCCCTGCACCCGGGCGATCTCGACCTGTCGCGGGTGGCGATCCGGGGCTGGTCGTTCGGCGGCTACCTCGCCGCGCTCGCGGTGCTGCGCCGCCCGGACGTGTTCCACGCCGCCGTCGCGGGGGCGCCGGTCACCGACTGGCGGCTGTACGACACCTGCTACACCGAGCGCTACCTCGGCCACCCGGACGAGGGCCACTACGAGAGGTCGTCCCTCCTGGGCGACGCCGAGAAGGGCGCCGGGAGTGAGACCGGGAAGCAGGAGCGCCCGCTGCTGCTGATCCACGGCCTGGCCGACGACAACGTGGTCGCCGCGCACACGCTGCGGCTGTCGTCGGCCCTGCTCGCGGCGGGGCGCCCGCACACCGTGCTCCCGCTGTCGGGCGTCACGCACATGACCCCGCAGGAGGTCGTCGCCGAGAACCTGCTGCTCCTGCAGCTCGACTTCCTCAAGAAGTCCCTGAACATGACCGGCTGAACATGACCGGCTGAGTCACCGGGCGGTGCCGTGCCAGCTGTCCCACAGCGCGGCGTAGGCGCCGCCCGCCGCCACCAGTTCGTCGTGGGAGCCCAGCTCGCTGATCCGGCCGTCCTCCACGACGGCCACCCGGTCGGCGTCGTGCGCCGTGTACAGCCGGTGCGCGATGGCGATCACCGTACGGCCCTCCAGCACGGCCGCGAGCGAGCGCTCCAGGTGGCGGGCGGCGCGCGGGTCGATCAGCGAGGTGGCCTCGTCCAGCACGAGCGTGTGCGGGTCGGCCAGGACCAGCCGCGCGAGCGCGAGCTGCTGCGCCTGGGCGGGCGAGATCGCCGCGCCGCCCGAGCCCACGGTCGTGTCCAGGCTCCGCGGCAGCGCGGCCACCCACTCCCAGGCGTCCACGGCCTCGAGGGCGCGGCGTACGTCCGGGTCGGCGGCGTCCGGGCGGGCGATCAGCAGGTTGTCGCGCAGCGTGCCCCGGAACACGTGGTGCTCCTGGGTGACCAGCGCGACGTGCCCGCGCAGCTCGTCGAGCGGCAGCTCGACCAGCGGGACCCCGCCGACCGTGACCGACCCGGTCCGCGGCCCGTGCACCCCGGCCAGCAGCCGGCCGAGCGTGGACTTGCCCGCCCCGGACGGCCCGACCATGGCCAGCCGCTCCCCCTGGCGTACGTCGAGGTCGACGCCGTGCAGCACGTCGTGGCCGGGGCGGTAGGCGTACCGCACGCCGCCGGCCTTCAGCTCCTCCCCCACCGGCCGGGCGGTTCCGGCCGCGCGGTCGTCGGGGACGCCGCCGACGCCCAGGAGCCGGGCCATCGAGGCCGCGCCGACCTGCAGCTCGTCCGTCCACGACAGCAGCCGGTCGAGCGGGTCGATGAGCTGCTGGACGTACAGCGTGGCGGTGGTCACCTGGGCCACCGACACCCAGCCCTCGATGTGGAAAAGCCCGCCGACGAGCAGGGTCGCCACGACCGGGACGACATAGCTGAACTCGACGGCCGGGAACCACACCATGCGCAGGCCGAGGGTGTAGCGCTCGGCCGCGAACGACCGGGCGATGTCCCGGTCGGTCCGCTCGTGGCGGCGGTCCCGCAGGCCCAGCGCCTCGATGGTGCGCGCGCCCTCGACCGTCTCGGCCAGGCCCTCGGTCATGTCGGCGTACGCCGCGTTCTCGCGCAGGTAGCCGTCCCTGGCGCGGGTGAGGTACCACCTGGTGGAGATCCACAGCAGCGGTACGGCGATCAGCGACGGCACGGCCATGAGCGGCCCGACGAGGATCACGGCGCCGACGACGAAGGCGCCGGTCACGACGGCGATCAGCGTCTCCGGCACGGCGTGCCGCACGGTGCGCGACAGCGCGTCCACGTCCCGGGAGGTGCGGGTGAGCAGGTCACCGGCGCCGGCCCGCTCGACCGTCGACAGCGGCAGTGCGAGCACCTGGCCGACGAAGTCCTCCCGCAGTTCGGCCAGGACCTTCTCGCCCAGCCGGGAGGAGGCGTACACCGCGAACCTGATCAGCACCGCCTGCGCGGCCACGAAGGCGGCGATGGCCAGGGCGACCGCGTCCACGCGCAGACCGGCCCTGCCCTCGGCGAGGCCCTCCACCAGGCCGCCGAGCATCCGGGGGGCGACCAGGCCCGCGACGGCCGCGAGGGCGTGCAGGGCCAGCGCCAGGCCCAGCTCACGCGGATACTTCAGCGTCAGCCGGCGCGCGTAGGCGCGCACCTGCGCCCGGTCGGCGACCGGCAGGATCTCGCGGGCCATTCCTGAACCTCTCAGTCCTCTCCGCGGGTGACGGCCGAGCGGTAACCGGGCGACGTGCCGAGCAGCGTGCGGTGGCCGCCCTCGGCCCGCACCACGCCGCCCTCGACGTACAGCACGTGGTCGGCCCGGTCCAGCACGAGCGGGCTGGTCGTGCAGACGAGGGTCGTCCGGCCGGCCCGCGCCTTGCCCAGCCGCTCGGCGACGCGGGCCTCGGTGTGGGCGTCGACCGCGCTGGTGGGCTCGACCAGGATCAGGATCTCGGGGTCGGCGAGCAGCGCCCGGGCGAGCCGCAGCCGCTGCTGCTGGCCGCCGGAGAACTCCCGGCCCGACTCGGCCACGTACGCGTCGAGCCCGTCGGGCAGGGCCGCCACGATGTCCTCGGCGCAGGCCGCGTACAGCGCCTGGCCGATCTCCTCGTCGCCGGCCGCGCCGCGCACGTCCAGCTCGTCGCGCAGCCGTCCGGAGAACAGCCGCGCGCCGTTGTCGGCGACCACGATGTGCTCCCTGACCTCGGCGAGCGGCAGGTCCGCCAGCGGCGCGCCGCCGAGCGTGACGTCGCCGGGGGCGAAGGCGCCCAGGCGGTCGGCGACGGCGATCGCGTCCTCGGGCGCGGCGGCGGCGAGCGCGGTCAGCCGTCCGGGCCGGACCTCGACGCCCGACTCGCCGTCGCGGAGTGTGCCCTCGCCGGCGGTGAAGCGGGCGTCGCCACCCGTGATCTCGGGCTCCAGCGACAGGATGCGGCAGACGCGGCGGGCCGCCACGTGCCCCTTGGTGAGCTTGTCGGCGGCCTCGGTCAGCGTGCGCAGCGGCGCGATCAGGAAGACCGCGTAGCCGTAGAACGCCACGAGCTGGCCGGGGGTGATGCGGCCGTCGAGCGCGAAGTGCGCGCCGAGCCAGGTCACGCACGCGATCAGCACGCCGGGCAGCAGGATCTGGGCGCCTTCGAGCAGGGACTCCACGGAGGCCACCCGGACGCCGGCGTGCCGTACGCGCTGCGACTCCTCGCGGTAGCGCGCGGCGAAGACCTGCTCGCCGCCGACTCCCCGCAGCACCCGCAGGCCCGCCACGATGTCGGCGGCGCGGGTGGCGAGGTCGCCCTGCAGGTCGCGCTGCTCGTGCTGACGCCGGTGCAGCGGCTTCAGCAGGGGACCCACGGCGGCCGCCATCAGCGGCACGCCGATCAGCACGACCAGGCCGAGCGGGACCGACGTGGCGATGAGGATCACCGTCACCGCGACGATCGCGACGACCGCCCCGGCGCCGCGGAGCAGGATGTCCATCGCGTTGCCGATCTGCGCGATGTCCGAGTTGCCCACGCTGACGACCTCGCCGGTCGACAGCCGCTTGGGCAGCGTCGCCCCGAGCCTGGCCGCCTGCCGCACGGTGACCTGCACGGTGCGGTACGCCGCCGACAGCCAGGTGAAGACGGCGAAGCGGTGGCGCATGACCCCGGTGACCGCCTGGACCACACCGAGTCCGAGCAGCACCGCCGACCAGGTGAGGAGCGTTTTCGAGTCCGCCGCGGTGACGGCGTCGACGGCCCGGCCGACCGCGGACGGCACCAGCGCCTGGCCCAGCCACCACAGCACCGAGAGGCCCACTCCGGCCAGCAGCGGGGCGCTCTGGGCGCGCGCCACCCACCACAGGTACCGGAGGGGCCCGCGGGCGTCTGGAGTGCCGGGATCGGTCACAGGAAGAGAGCGCATGGTTGTTCCAGCCTCGCAAGATCGCAGGTCGGAGGGCAAATCGTTTTCTTTGCCGTCAACCAGGGTTGACATGATCGCGCCGTCAACCTATGTTGACGACATGAGCGACACGGCACAGCTGGCGAGCGACGCCGGCAGCCGCGATCCGGCCATCGGCCTGCGGGCCGTACGGGCCCTGCGGCTGCTGGTGGAACGGCTCGAGGCGCTACAGGTGGAGAACGCGCGCGCGGCGGGATGGTCCTGGCAGGACATCGCGCTCCTGCTCGGGGTGTCCCGGCAGGCGGTGCACAAGAAGTACGCGGGCGGCCGAGGACTGCTGAGACGGGAGAAGTAGATGTTCGAACGGTTCACCGAAGACGCCCGGCAGGCCGTGCGGCAGGCCGTCGAGGAGGCCCGGCGACTGCGGCACGGGCAGGCGGGCACCGAGCACCTCCTGCTCGGCCTGCTGAGCGTCACGGACTCGGCCTCCGCCCGGCTCCTCGCGGCCCGTGGGGTCGACCACGAGCGGGTGCGCACGGAGATCCTGCGCATCCGCGGCAACACGGCCGGCGGGGAGATCGACGCCGAGGCCCTGGAGACGATCGGCATCGACCTGTCGGCCGTGCGGCGGAAGGTCGAGGAGGCCTTCGGCCCCGGCGCGCTCGACCACGAGGCGCCCCGGGGCCGCCGGGGGGTCCCCGGCGGCGGCCGCTGGGCGACCGTCACCCCGCGGAGCAAGAAGGTGCTCGAACTCGCGTTGCGCGAGGCCGTCGCGCTCAAGAGCAAGGAGATCCGCGACGGGCACATCCTCCTCGGCATCATCCGGGAGGGCGAGGGCCTGGGCGTACGGGTCCTCGCCGATGCGGGGGTGAACCTGGTCGCCCTCCGGGAGGACGTCAAGAGTCACCTGGCCGGCGCGGGGCGGCAGCGGTGACAGCGGTGACAGCGGTGACCGGGGCCGACCGGCCGGTCAGTCGGTCGCGGCCGCGACCGCGTCCGTGACGCTTCCGTAGATGGGGAACGCGGCGTACAGCCCGGTGACCGTGAGGATCCTCCGGAAGACGCCCTCGACACCGGCGAGCCTCATGAAGCCGCCCGCCGCGACGGCGCGGTCGTGCGTCTCCAGCAGCAGCCGCAGCCCCATGGAGTCGCAGAATCCGAGCCGGGCGGTGTCCAGGACGAGCCGGGTGTAGCCCTCGTCGAGCAGCTTGTCCAGCGCGGGGCGCAGCCGCTCGCCCGAGATCACGTCGAGCTCACCGGTCAGGGTGACGAGAGTGTGCGTCGCCTCATGGCTCACCGTGACGGCAAGTCTCGTCATCGCCTGTCCTCAGCCCGGAAAGATCTACAGAGAAGCTACACCTCTGAGCATCCCACGGCGACAGGGACAGGCAAGGCGTTGACGGCGACCACGCCTCACCCTCGATCACTCAACCCGGACACCGCCGCCGTCACCGCCACCGTCACCGCCGCCGTCACCGCTTCCGCCTCCGCGGGCGGCACCGGCTCGGGCGTCTGGGCGAGCCGGATGACGTTGGCGTCGGGATCGGCGAGAGCCCACAGTGACGCCAGTCCGTGCTCCGACGCGCTGCCCGGCTCGACCTGCATGAGGACGAGTTGCTGGCCGGGGGCGCTCCTGGCGGTGTAGAAGTCGTACTCGAACGCCAGCT
Organism: Microbispora sp. H10949; assembly: GCF_014161435.1. Classification (NCBI taxonomy): domain Bacteria; kingdom Bacillati; phylum Actinomycetota; class Actinomycetes; order Streptosporangiales; family Streptosporangiaceae; genus Microbispora; species Microbispora sp. H10949. The sequence continues at coordinate 143,385 of NZ_JABBWZ010000014.1, forward strand.
CGCCGGCCAGCCGATGACGGAACCGTTTGGTGTCGGTCGTCCTCGGCCGCAGGTCGCGCTGGCTCCGCAGGCGGCGGAACTCCTCGCTGTGCTCCTCGAGCTCCTGAACGAGCTGGAGCAGGAGTGGATCATGCGGATCCATCGCCGCGACGGTCTGTATATGCGCCACCTTGAGATTGGCGGTCTTCTCCCAGTCGGCGTAGAAATGGACGGCCTCAGGGTTGAGGAAGACCAGCCGGATGAGGTTGTCGTTGCACTCCAGCCCCGCGTACAGCGCATCGGCGAGACGGTTGGTCGCGAGCATGTTCATCCAGCGGTCGATGATGAACCCGGGTGTCCGCGTCCATCCGCGCAGCACCCGGAGGAGGGTGGGCGCGGCCTCCTCGCGCTGCTCGACGACCCGGCACCGCTTCGGCAACGGGTGGGCGAGCGCGTACAGATACTCGACGGCCTCGGGGTCGGGGCACATGACCCTGGCGAGGGCGACGAGGACCTGGTCGGAGGGATTGCGTTCGCGCCCCTGTTCCAACCGCGAGTAGTAATCGGTGCTGATGCCCGCCAGGACGGCCACCTCCTCCCGGCGGAGCCCCGGGGTACGGCGGTGGCCGACCCGCGCCAGGCCGACCTGCTCGACCGGCGTGGCCTCCCTGCGCGCCCGAAGGAACTCTCCGAGGAACCGGTTCCGTTCCATACCTCCACAGTAGGCGGCGTTTTCCCGTCTGAGGGGGAGTTCCACACCAAGGTTGAGTGCGTCCTGGCAGGTGAGCGGTGGAACGCGGATTCTGGAGACGTGGCGCCACCTGGCCTTCGAGGAGTGACCGACCATGTCTCCGGAACGACCACACCGCACGCTGCGACGGGTGAACGAGATCGCCAGGAGGCTGGACGCCGTCAACCGTGGCGAAACCGTGGGCCGAGTCCCCGAGCCGTACGGGTACGGGCCGGTCTCCCGGCTCGGCCGCAGCGTCAACGGCACCCTCGCCCGCCTCGACGATACGAACCGGCGCCTCAGGGAGCTGCGCGACCGGCAGCGTCGGTGCGCCCGCGACCTCTCACATGAGCTGCGTACCCCGCTCACCGCGCTGCGCACGCGCTTGGAGGACGCGCGGTCGCATCCCGATGAGGCCGGCCTGCCGGCTTTGCTAGAGCAGACGCTCGGCGACGTCGACCGGCTGGAGTCGATCGTCACCGACCTGCTGCTGCTCACCAGGCTGCGCGCCGCCGAACCCGGGTCGACGATGCGGCTGGATCTGGGCCGCCTCGTCCGGGACGAGACCTCCCTTCAGTCCTGGGGGTGCAGCGTCCACCTGAGTATCCGGCCGGGGGTCGTGGTCGAGGTGGCGGAGGACCTCGTCCGGCGCGCCCTGGCCAACCTGCTCGACAACGCGGTGCGGCACGCCAGGACCCGTGTCCGGGTGGAGGTCCGGCATGGGAAGGACACCGGTGAGCTGCTGGTCACCGACGACGGCGACGGGATCCCCCATGGCCAGTGGGAGCGGGTCTTCGATCCGTTCTACCGGCTGGACGCCGCCCGCAGCCGCGCGCAGGGCGGCCCGGGCCTCGGCCTGACCATCGCCAGGGAGATCGCGGAAGCACACGGCGGCGGCCTGCAGGTCAGGGATTCGTCCGCCCCCGGGGCGTTCTTCCTGCTGTGGCTCCCGCTCGCGAGGGATGCCTGATCACGCCGGCCCGAGAGCCGTCAGCGGTCGCCCGCGACCTCGAACAGTCCGCCCATCTCCGGGCCTGGGGGGTGCCGCGGGCCCGCGTCGGACGCGCTGCCGAGCGCCTCCTCGACCGTCGGGTGCTGCTCGAAGACGTTGCGCAGACCCGTGATCGTCAGCACCCGGCGCAGCACGCCCTGCACGCCGCTCAGGATCAGCCTGACGTTCGCGGCCTGACCCCGCTGAAGTGCGGAGATAAGCTCGCTCAGCCCCCGGGAGTCGCAGAACATGATCTCGGCGACGTCGATGACGACGACGGAGATCCTGGACGACTCCCAGACCTGCCGCAGCTCCTCGCGCAGCAGGTGGGCGGTGGTCGCGTCCAGGTCGCCCTCCGCGTACACGACGAGAGCGTCGCCTCGCGCGACGGACGCGACCTTCAAGGTCGAACGGGGACCGGACACGAACATGCACACTCCTCGCCTGCGGGTTCACGGCAGACGTGTTACGCCAACACAAATCACACGTTACCCGGGAGCAGGGGAGGTTATGTGCCCGGACACCGGAACTCGGGGCCCCAGAGCGATGTCGCGCTACTTGGAAGCCGACCTGAGGTAGTCGGCGTTCATCCGGGCGATCGTGTCGAACGGGATGCCCTTGGGGCACACGGCCGTGCACTCGCCGGTGTTGGTGCAGCCGCCGAAGCCCTCCGCGTCCATCTGCTCGACCATCGCCCTGGCCCGGGAGTCGCGCTCCGGCTGGCCCTGCGGCAGCAGGCCGAGGTGGGTGATCTTCGCGGCGGTGAACAGCGAGGCCGAGCCGTTGGGGCAGGCCGCGACGCAGGCGCCGCAGCCGATGCAGGTCGCGGCGTCGAAGGCGGCGTCCGCGTCCTCCTTGGGCACCGGGACGGCGTGGGCGTCGGGCGCGGACCCGGCGGGGACGGAGACGAACCCGCCCGCCTGGATGATCCGGTCGAACGACGACCGGTCCACCACCAGGTCCTTGATCACCGGGAAGGGCGCGGCCCGCCACGGCTCGATGGTGATGACCGCGCCGTCCTCGAAGTGCCGCATGTGCAGCTGGCAGGTGGTGGTGGCGCGCTGCTCGCCGTGCGCCACCCCGTTGATGACCATGCCGCACATGCCGCAGATGCCCTCGCGGCAGTCGTGGTCGAAGGCGACCGGGTCGTCGCCCTCCAGGATCAGCCGCTCGTTCAGCACGTCGAGCATCTCCAGGAACGACATGTCCGGGGAGACGTCCTCGACCCGGTAGGTCACCATCCGCCCCTTGTCGGAGGAGCCGGACTGGCGCCAGATCTTCAGGGTCAGGTTCACTTGTAGCTCCGCTGGGTCATCTTCACGTACTCGTAGTCCAGCTCTTCCTTGTGCAGGACCGGGCCGTCGGGGGTCCACTCCCACGCGGCGACGTACGCGAAGTTCTCGTCGTCGCGCAGGGCCTCGCCGTCGGCGTCCTGCGACTCGGCCCGGAAGTGGCCGCCGCACGACTCGGTGCGGTGCAGGGCGTCCACGCACATCAGCTCGGCCAGCTCGAAGAAGTCGGCCACGCGGCCGGCCCGCTCCAGCGCCTGGTTGAGCCCCTCGGCGTCGCCCGGCACCTTGACGTTGTTCCAGAACTCCTCGCGCAGCTCGGGAATGCGCTCCAGCGCCTTGCGCAGCGACTCCTCGGTGCGCTCCATGCCGCAGTAGTCCCACATGATCCGGCCGAGCTCGCGGTGGTAGGAGTCGGCCGTACGGGTGCCGTTGACGGAGAGGAGCCTGTCGATTCTGTCCTGGACGGCCTTCCTGGCCTCGGCGACGTCGTCCTCCTCGACCGGCCCGAACGCGCCGACCCCGGCGAGGTAGTCGCCGATCGTCGTCGGCAGCACGAAGTAGCCGTCCGCCAGGCCCTGCATGAGGGCCGAGGCGCCCAGGCGGTTCGCGCCGTGGTCGGAGAAGTTGGCCTCGCCGATCACGAACAGGCCGGGGATGGTCGACTGGAGGTCGTAGTCCACCCACAGCCCGCCCATCGTGTAGTGGACGGCCGGGTAGATGCGCATCGGGACCTCGTACGGGTTCTCGCCGGTGATGCGCTCGTACATCTCAAAGAGGTTGCCGTACTTCTTCTCGACGGCGTCGCGGCCGAGCCGCGCGATGGCGTCGGCGAAGTCGAGGTAGACACCGAGCCCGCCCGGGCCGACGCCGCGTCCCTCGTCGCAGACGTTCTTGGCGGCCCGGCTGGCGATGTCACGCGGCACCAGGTTGCCGAACGCCGGGTAGATGCGCTCCAGGTAGTAGTCGCGCTCGTCCTCGGGGATGTCGGCGGGGGCCCGGCCGTCGCCCTTGCGCAGCGGCACCCAGACGCGGCCGTCGTTGCGCAGCGACTCCGACATCAGGGTCAGCTTCGACTGGTAGTCGCCGCTGACGGGGATGCAGGTCGGGTGGATCTGGGTGAAGCAGGGGTTGCCGAAGTACGCGCCCTTCTTGTGTGCCCGCCAGATCGCCGTGGTGTTGCAGCCCTTGGCGTTGGTGGACAGGAAGAACACGTTGCCGTAGCCGCCGGTGGCCAGCACGACCGCGTCGGCGAGGTGGGTCTCGATCTCGCCGGTGACCATGTCGCGGACCACGACGCCCCTGGCCCGCCCGCCGCTGACGACGACCTCCAGCATCTCGTGGCGGGTGTGCATCTCGACCGTGCCGGCCGCGATCTGACGCTCCAGCGCCTGGTACGCGCCGAGCAGCAGCTGCTGGCCCGTCTGGCCGCGGGCGTAGAAGGTGCGCGACACCTGGGCGCCGCCGAAGGAGCGGGTGTCGAGCAGGCCGCCGTACTCGCGGGCGAAGGGCACGCCCTGCGCCACGGCCTGGTCGATGATGTTCACGCTGACCTGGGCGAGGCGGTAGACGTTCGACTCGCGGGCGCGGAAGTCGCCGCCCTTGACGGTGTCGTAGAAGAGCCGGTAGACGCTATCGCCGTCGCCACGGTAGTTCTTGGCGGCGTTGATGCCGCCCTGCGCGGCGATCGAGTGGGCCCGCCGGGGCGAGTCCTGGTAGCAGAACGACTTGACCTTGTAGCCCAGCTCGCCGAGCGTCGCGGCGGCCGAGCCGCCGGCGAGGCCGGTGCCGACCACGATGACGGTCAGCTTGCGCTTGTTGGCCGGGTTGACCAGCTTGGCCTGGAAGCGCCGGGTGTCCCAGCGGTCCTCGACGGGACCCGACGGCGCCTTGGTGTCCCGGATGGGCTCCCCGGTCCGGTACGTGCCGGGCCGGGGCGGGGACACGGGCAGGGACACGGGCAGGGACACGGACGGAGACGGGGACGGCGACGGGACCACCGGCTCCTGCTGCTGGCGGCGGCGGAACTTCACTTGACCACTCCGATCATGATGCAGACGGGCGCCGCGACGAATCCGACCACGAGCACCGCGGAGACCACGGCGGCGCCCGCCCTGAGCGCGTTCCGGACGCGGGGGCGGCGGGTGAGGCCGAGCGACTGGAACGCGCTCCACAGGCCGTGCCGCAGGTGAAGGCCGATCATGACCATGGCGACCAGGTAGAACAGCCCCACCCACCAGCGGCCGGGCTGGAAGCCGGCGATCATCCGGTCGTACGGTGTGGCGTCGCCGCCCCCGGGGTTCACCGTGCCGAAGGTCATGTCGAGCAGGTGCCAGATCACGAACAGCACGATGATCACGCCGCCGTACCGCATGGTGCGCGTGGCGTACCCGCCGGCCTGCGACCTGCGCTTGGCCGCGTACTTGACGGGCCGCGCCTTGGCCGCGCGGCGGGCGAGCGACACGGCCGCCCACATGTGCAGCGCGACGGCGAGCACGAGCACGATCTCGGTGATCGTCAGCAGGGTCCGGTCGGGCAGCGCGGGCGAGCCCACGGTACGCAGCCAGTCGGCGTAGTGGTTGAAGGAGCCGGCGCCCAGGAAGATCTTGAGGTTGCCGAGCATGTGGCCGAGCAGGAAGAGCACGAGCACGGCGCCCGTGACGGCCATGACGGCCTTCCTGCCGGCGGAGGTGCCGAACAGGCCGCGCCGGGCGGGCGTACGCGGGCCGGGACGGGCCGGCGCGCGGGACACGTCCCGCCGGGGAACCGGCGCGGTCGCCGAGCCACGCCCCACCGAGCCGTGATCAACAGAGCCGTGATCAGCAGGGCCGTGCCCCGGAACATGGTCGACAGAGTGGTCAATGGTGGCAGTCACGTATGGAAACGCTAGGTTCGGTCTTTCCAGGCGTCCAAGTCATCGCGGTTCTGGTTTCGATAGCCGGGGGCTATGCCCTCTGCGCCGTACGCGTGCGGGGCCGGGACGCGCCGGGCGGGTGCGACCAAACTCACAGTCCGGGGGCCGCATCGGGCCGCCGGGAACCATAGCCGTAGGCTATCGAGCTGTGCAGCTCCAGCAACTGGCCTACTTCACGGCCGTGGCAGAGACGCGGCACTTCACCCAGGCCGCCGAGCGGATGCGGGTCGCCCAGCCGTCGCTGAGCAAACAGATCAAGAGCCTTGAGACGGAGCTGGGAGCCCCGCTGTTCAGCCGGGCGCGGGGGAACGTCACGCTCACTCCGGCGGGTGAGGCGCTGCTGCCGCTCGCCCGCCGCATCCTGGCCGACGCCGACACGGCCCGGCGGGAGGTCGCCGAGCTCGCGGGGCTGCGGCGGGGGCGGGTCCGCCTCGGCGCGACCCCCTCCCTGTGCGCCGGGTTGCTGGCCGACGCGCTGGCCCGCTTCCACCGCGACTACCCTGGTGTGGAGTTGCGGGTCGAGGAGGGCGGGTCGCGCGACCTGGTGCGGGACCTCGCCCGCGGCCAGCTCGACCTGGCGCTGATCATCCTGCCGCTGCAGAGCAGCGATCCGGCCCTGGTCACCCAGGAGATCCTGAGCGAGAACCTCGTCGTGGTCTCCGGGGGCGACCGGGGGCGCAAGCCGTTCATGCGGATCGAGGACCTGCGCGGGCGGCCCCTGGTGATGTTCCGCCGGGGCTACGACGTGCGGGAGGCGACGCTCGCCGCCTGCCGTCAGGCGGGTTTCGAACCCCGCTTCGCGGTGGAGGGCGGGGAGATGGACGCGGTGCTGCGCTTCGTCGAGGCGGGGCTCGGCATCGCCGTGGTGCCCTCGATGGTGCTGGAGAACCGGCCGGGGCTGGTCGGCACACCACTGGTGCCGGGGCTCCGCCGTACGGTCGCTCTCGCCCACCGCAAGGACGTGGAGCCGACGCGGGCGGCGCAGGCCTTCCGCTCGACGCTGCTGTCGTTCCTGAGCGAGGCCGCGCACGCCGGGACCCTCGCCCCCGGAATCGAGGCACTCGTCGCGATGTGAGTAGCCATGTGAGTAGCCAGGGGAGCCGCACCCCGCCCTCCCCTGACGCTAAGTTTGTCCCCACGATGCTGCCGACGCTGACCGAGAGGCGTTCGTGACCCCCGTCCCACCTGACCTGCCCGATCCGCTGACGCTCCTGCTGATCGAGGACGACGCCGGCGACGCGTTCCTCGTCGAGGAGCTGCTGGCGGACGCCGACAGGCCACCGAAGATCACCTGGGCGCGGACGCTGTCCGAGGGGCGCGAGCGGCTGACCGACGACGTGCAGTGCGTGGTCGTCGACCTGTCCCTGCCGGACGCCACCGGGCTGGAGGCGCTGGAGCAGGTCATCGCCATGGCCCCCGACACGGCCGTGCTGGTGCTCACCGGCCTCGGCGACACGCACGCCGGCATCGAGGCGGTCGCCGCCGGAGCCCAGGACTTCCTGGTCAAGCAGGACGTCGACGCCCGCCTGCTGATCCGCGCGATCCAGTACGCGATCGAGCGCAAGCGCGCCGATCTCGCCATGCGCGAACTGCTCCAGGAACGCATCGTCAGCAAGGAGAACTCCCGGCTCGAACGCGGCCTGCTGCCCGTCCCGCTGCTCGACCCCACGCTGCTGCAGCACCAGGCCCGCTACCTTCCGGGCCGTACGGGCGGGCTGCTGGCGGGCGACTTCTGGGACACGGTGCAGACGCCCGACGGCGCGGTGCACGTGCTGATCGGCGACGTGTGCGGGCACGGGCCCGACGAGGCCGCGCTCGGCACGGCGCTGCGCATCGCCTGGCGCACGCTGGTCCTCGCCGGGCAGACCGGCAACGACGTGCTGCGGACGCTGGACACGCTGCTGCGGCACGAGCGGAAGTCTCCGGAGATCTTCACCACGATGTGCAGCGCGGCCATCAGCCCGGACCTGACCACCGCCCGTTTGCACGTCATCGGCCATCCGCCGCCACTGCTGCTGCGTGACGGCGTGCTCGGGGTGGTCACCGAGACGCCGTCCGGCCCGCCGCTCGGGATCTTCCCGGACATCGAGTGGACGCCCATCGACGTCACGCTGGGCGAGCGGTGGTCGCTGCTGCTCTACACCGACGGGCTGATCGAGGCCACGGTCGGCGAGAACCGGGACCTGCTCGGCACCGAAGGGCTGGCGAACCTGATCCGCGCCCAGGAGGGGATCGACCTCGACCGCATCATCGCCAGCCTCGACGGCGCCATGCACGACGACGTCGCGGCCGTCCTCGTCTCCCGCGGCAGAACGGCCTTGACCGGCATCACCGGGGTCACCGGCATCACGGGCGCCGGGGAGGGCAGGGCATGACGACCATGCCTGAGACGCCAGTGCCTGAGACGACCACCCCTGAGACGACCACCCCTGAGACCACCGCGCCTGAGACGGGCGCGCCGCCGGCCCTCGCCGGCCCGCCCCCGCTCGCTCCTCCGCCGCTCAGCCCGCCCGCGCTGGACTCCCGCCTGACGGTCAGCCGCTGGTTCCTGCTCACGGGCGCGGGCGTGCTGGCCGTCTTCCTCATCGCCCTCGGCGCGACCCTGCTCGCGCTCGTGCAGGCGCAGGAGGCCCGGCAGACCCTCGTCGACGCGGTCGACCCGGCCGCCCTCCACACGCTGCGGGTCGCCACCGCCGTACAGGCGCAGGAGGGGGCGATCCGCGGGTTCGGGCTCACCGGGGAACAGCAGTACCTCGACGCCTACCGCAAGGGCGTCTCCGACGAGCGGGCGGCGAAGGACGAGATCGCGAGGCTCGTCCCCCGGCTGCCCCACGGCTACGGCGTCCGCGGCCAGATCACCGCCCTCACCGAAGCCACGGACGCCTGGCGGCGCGACTACGCCGAGCCGGTCGTCACCAGGACGCTCGACCGGGGTCCCGGCCCCCTCACCGACCTGGCCAGGAGCAACCTCCAGCGCTTCGCGGCCGTCAAGGCCGCGCTCGACCGGCAGCAGTCGGCTCTGGGCCGGCTCCACGACGTCGCGCGGGACCGGCTCTACTCCGCCTGGACGACCATCTACGCGGCGATCGCGGCGCTGGGCGGCGCGATGGTGCTGGCGCTCGTCGTCTGCGCGCTGATCGTGCGCCGCGCCGTCGTCGGCCCGATCGCGCGGCTGACCCGGCAGGTCCGGGAGGTCGCGGCGGGCGACTTCGACCACGAGCTCGGCGTCACCCGGCCGGCCGAGCTGTGGGAGCTGTCCGGCCACATCGACGGCATGCGCCGCCGGATCATGGCCGAGTGGCAGTCGTCCGTCGAGGCGCGCCAGCAGCTCGCGGACCAGGCCGAGGAGCTCCGGCGCTCCAACCGGGAGCTGGAGCAGTTCGCGTACGTGGCGAGCCACGACCTGCAGGAGCCGCTGCGCAAGGTGGCGAGCTTCACCCAGATGCTGGAGCAGCGCTACGCCGACCGGCTCGACGACCGGGCCCGGCAGTACATCGGCTTCGCGGTGGACGGCGCCCGGCGCATGCAGCTGCTCATCAACGACCTGCTCGACTTCTCCCGGGTCGGCCGGGTGGGCGGCGAGCGGGAGGAGATGGACAGCGGCGACGCGCTGGCCGCCGCGCTGCGCAACCTCGACGCCCGGCTCACCGACACCGGGGCGACGGTCACGCACGACGACCTGCCGAGGGTCCTCGGCAACCGGACCCTGCTCACGCAGCTCTTCCAGAACCTTGTCGGCAACGCGCTCAAGTTCCGCTCCGAGGAGCCGCCCCGCGTCCACATCGGCGTACGGCGGGACGGCGACGTGTGGGAGTTCAGCTGCGCGGACAACGGGATCGGCGTCGAACCGAAGTACGCCGACCGGATCTTCCTGATCTTCCAGCGGCTGCATTCAAGGGACGTCTATCCCGGTACGGGAATCGGGCTGGCGCTCTGCCGCAAGATTGTCGAATATCATGGCGGCCGGATCTGGCTCGACACCGGCGGGGATGCCGGGGCCACGTTCCGCTGGACGCTGCCGGCCCTGGGAGACCCCGATGAGTGAGTTCCGCCCGATCGAGGTCCTCCTGGTGGAGGACGACCCCGGCGACGTGTTGCTCTGCCAGGAGGCGTTCTCGCACAACAAGGTCGGCAACAACCTCCACGTGGTCCAGGACGGGGAGCAGGCGCTGGCCTTCCTGCGCGGCGAGGGTCCGCACGGCGCGGCGCCGCGGCCCGACCTCGTGCTGCTCGACCTGAACCTTCCCCGGTTGAACGGCTTCGAGGTGCTGCAGGAGGTCAAGGCCGACCCCTCGCTGCGGAGCATCCCGGTGGTGATCCTGACCACTTCGGAGGCTGAGCAGGATATCCTTCGGGGATACAACCTGCACGCCAACGCGTACATCACGAAGCCCGTCGACTTCGAGCAGTTCACCCGAGTGGTGCGGCAGATCGACGAATTCTTCGTCACCGTGGTCAAACTCCCGGGGAAGTGACCGAGATCACAGCGGGTAGGAGTGACCCTCCTCACAGTTCGTGATGTGCTCGTCGTAATGTGTGCCCCACCAATAACGCGCACGGCCTGAGCAGCAGGGTCAGCACGGCCCGAGCAGCACGGCCTGAGCACGCGCGACCGCTCCGGCGTGCGCGGAGTCAGTGAGGGTGGAAGGTCTCCGATGACCCAGACAACGGCCGAGAGCGCGGTACGGAAACAACGCGCGCAGATCAGGGTGCGCACTCTGCGCACCGACCGATGGTGGCTTGCTCCGGTGCTCACGTTCGCCGGGCTCTTCTTGTTCCTGATTTACGGCTTCTGGGCGATGTTCGACTTGAGCATGCTCGCCGGGTCGTACATCGCCCCCTTCTCGTCGCCCTGCCTCGCCGCGGCGACCTGCCCGGAAGGGGCCCGGCTGTTCGGATTCGCCCCGTTCGGCGACTGGTACACCCTGCCGCCGGGACTGCTGATCCTCGCGTTCCCGGGCGGGTTCCGGTTCACCTGCTACTACTACCGCAAGTCGTACTACCGCTCGTGGTGGATGTCGCCGCCGGCCTGCTCGGTGGCCGAGCCGCACAGCAAGTACACCGGCGAGTCGCGCCTGCCGCTGATCCTGCAGAACGTCCACCGCTACTTCTTCTACGTCGCCGCGCTCATCGGTCTGATCCTGACGTACGACGCGGTGCTGTCCTTCCGCGACGCGGACGGCAACTGGGGACACGTCGGTCTCGGCACGGTCATCCTCGTGGTGAACGCGGTCCTGGTCCTCTGCTACACGTTCGGCTGCCACTCCTGCCGCCACATCACCGCCGGGCGCCTGAACCACTTCTCCAGGCACCCGCTGCGCTACAAGGCGTGGACGCTGGTCTCGAAGCTCAACGCGCGGCACCAGCAGTTCGCCTGGGCGTCCATGGTCTCGATCGTGGTCGCGGACCTGTACGTCCGCCTCGTCGCCAAGGGCGTCATCAACTTCCCGTTCGCTTAAGCAGCACGTCGTTGTAAGGATCTCAAGGTGGAGCGTCACGAATACGACGTCGTCGTCATCGGAGCCGGCGGAGCGGGACTCCGCGCGGCGATCGAGGCGCGGCAGCAGGGCAAGCGGACGGCCATCGTCTGCAAGTCGCTCTTCGGCAAGGCCCACACGGTCATGGCCGAAGGCGGCGCCGCCGCCGCGATGGGCAACGTCAACCCGAACGACAACTGGATGGTGCACTTCCGCGACACCATGCGCGGAGGCAAGTTCCTCAACAACTGGCGCATGGCCGAACTGCACGCCAAGGAGGCTCCGGACCGGGTCTGGGAGCTGGAGGCCTGGGGCGCGCTGTTCGACCGCACCAAGGACGGCAAGATCAGCCAGCGCAACTTCGGCGGTCACGAGTACCCGCGCCTCGCCCACGTCGGCGACCGTACGGGCCTGGAGATGATCCGCACCCTGCAGCAGCGCGTCGTCGCCCTGCAGCAGGAGGACGAGAAGCTGCACGGCGACCCCGAGGCGTACATCAAGGTCTTCGCCGAGTGCACGATCACCCGGCTGCTGAAGGACGGCGACGCCATCGCGGGGGCCTTCGGCTACTGGCGGGAGACCGGCGACTTCATCGTCTTCGACGCTCCCGCCGTGGTGCTGGCCACCGGAGGCATCGGCAAGTCGTTCGTCGTCACGTCGAACTCCTGGGAGTACACGGGCGACGGGCACGCGCTGGCCATGCTCGCCGGCGCGAACCTCATCAACATGGAGTTCATCCAGTTCCATCCGACGGGCATGGTCTGGCCTCCGTCGGTGCGCGGCATCCTGGTGACGGAGTCGGTTCGCGGCGACGGGGGCGTCCTGCGCAACTCCGAGGGCCGCCGGTTCATGTTCGACTACATCCCGGACGTGTTCAAGGACAAGTACGCCACGACCGAGGAGGAGGCGGACCGCTGGTACGACGACCAGGCGGGCAACCGCCGCCCGCCCGAGCTGCTGCCCCGTGACGAGGTGGCCCGGGCGATCAACTCGGAGGTCAAGGCGGGGCGCGGCTCACCGCAGGGCGGCGTGTTCCTGGACGTGTCCACCCGGCTGCCCGCCGCCGAGATCATCCGGCGGCTGCCGTCGATGCACCACCAGTTCAAGGAGCTGGCGGACGTCGACATCACCAAGGAGCCCATGCAGGTCGGCCCGACCTGCCACTACGTCATGGGCGGCGTGGAGGTGGACGCCGACACCGGCGCGGCCTCGGTGCCCGGCCTGTTCGCGGCCGGTGAGGTCTCCGGCGGCATGCACGGCTCCAACCGCCTCGGCGGCAACTCCCTCTCGGACCTGCTGGTGTTCGGCCGCCGGGCCGGTGCGGGCGCCGCGGCGTACGTCGACGGCCTGGCGAGGCGGCCGGCGGCGGCCGCCGGGCTGGTCGAGGAGGCCAGGGCGGAGGCGCTGGCTCCGCTGGAGCGCACCGGCGGGGAGAACCCGTACGAGGTCCACCACGAGCTCCAGCGCACGATGAACGACCTGGTCGGCATCATCCGTAAGGCGGAGGAGATCAGCGAGGCCCTCCAGGTCGTCGAGAAGCTCAAGGAGCGGGCCAGGCACACCGCCTCCTCGGGCAGCCGGATCTACAACCCCGGCTGGCACCTCGCGATCGACCTGCGCAACATGCTGCTGGTGAGCGAGGCCGTGGCGAAGGCCGCGCTGCTTCGTGAGGAGAGCCGTGGCGGGCACACCCGGGACGACTACCCCGGCATGTCGCCGGAGTGGCGCAGGAAGCTGCTGCGCGTGGCGGTGACGCCGGACGAGTCTGGCGTGAGCGTCGAGGAGAGGGTCCAGCCGTCGATGCGCTCCGACCTGATCAGCCTGTTCGAGCGTGGCGAGCTGGAGAAGTACCTCACCGAAGAAGAGCTGGCGGAGTACGACGCCGCCGTCAAGGAGTCGTGATGGGATACAAGGCGAAGTTCCGCGTCTGGCGCGGTGAGGGCGGCGAGGGCAGGCTTGAGGACTTCACCGTCGAGGTGAACGAGGGCGAGGTCGTCCTCGACGTCATCCACCGGCTCCAGGCCACCCAGACGCCCGACCTCGCGGTCCGCTGGAACTGCAAGGCCGGCAAGTGCGGCTCGTGCTCCATGGAGATCAACGGCAAGCCGCGCCTGGGCTGCATGACCCGGATGTCCACCTTCGAGGAGGACGAGACCATCACGGTCACGCCGCTGCGGACGTTCCCGGTCATCAAGGACCTGGTGACGGACGTGTCGTTCAACTACCAGAAGGCCCGCGAGGTCCCGTCGTTCACGCCACCGGCGGACGTGAAGCCGGGCGAGTACCGCATGCAGCAGGTCGACGTCGAGCGGTCGCAGGAGTTCCGCAAGTGCATCGAGTGCTACATGTGCCAGAACGTCTGTCACGTGATCCGGGACCACGAGGAGAACAAGCCGAACTTCTCCGGCCCGCGCTACCTCATGCGGATCGCCGAACTCGACATGCATCCGTACGACGTGCTGGACCGCAAGGAGTCGGCGCAGGAGGACCACGGCCTCTCCTACTGCAACATCACCAAGTGCTGCACCGAGGTCTGCCCCGAGCACATCAAGATCACTGACAACGCGCTGATCCCGATGAAGGAGCGCGTGGTCGACCGGAAGTACGACCCGCTGGTCTGGCTGGGCTCGAAGATCTTCAAGCGCCAGCGCTGACCCGCGCGTGACACGAGAGGCGCCGCCCGGACTCGTCCGGGCGGCGCCTCTCGTGTGCTGCTCTGAGTGTCTACTGCGGGTCTACTGCTCTCGCTGCTGGGGCTCTCCGGCCGCCGGCGCCTGCCCCTGTGCCTGTGCCGGAGCCTGTGCGGGGTCCCCGGCCGGGTACCCGTACGGCTGGGCGTACCCGTACGGCACGGGGTAGCCGTAGGGCTGCTGCGGGTAGGGCACGGCGTACTGCTGGGGGTACGGCTGCTGCGGGTAGGGCTGGACCGGCACGAAGCCCATCATCGGGGCGTAGCCGGCGCCCGCCGGATAGGCCGGGGTCTCCGGTGCGGCGGCCGTGGCGGCGACCGGGCCGCCCCGCCGTACGGCGGCGGCGTGGGCCATCCGCCGGAGCCGGCCCTCGAAGATCAGCCAGGCGATCAGCGCGATGCCGAGGAGCACACCGGCGGGGATCGCGAGCCGGTGGGCCAGCGACGCCTTGTCGTACTCGGGCGATGCGTTGCGGATCTCGTACGGCACGGTGTCGGGCGCGGGCTCCTCGAACGAGGCGGCCGCGGTGGGAGTCTGGCCGACATCCGGCGTCGAGGCCGGCGGCAGGCTCACCTGTCCCTCGCTCTCCGGGGTGGGGGTGGGGGACGTGCCGCCCGCCCCGGCGGGCACCTCGGTCGTCGAGGGGAAGTGCTCGGTGGTCGCCGGAGGCTGCTGCCCCTGCTGGCCCTGTTGCCCCTGCTGGCCGCTGGTCGACGCGGGCGGGGTGGTGGAGTGGGTCGCCGTGGGCTTGCGGGTGGTGCGCTTGGGCGTCGGCGTGACGGTGACGGTCTTCGTCACTACCGGCTCGGCGGTCGGGCTGGGCGAGGGCGACGGCGTCTGCGTGACGGTGACCGTGACGACGTCGCAGTTGTCGCCCTGGGTGGTGTCGCACGGGTTCACCGGGTCGGCGGTCGCGCCGAGCATGGGACTCACGACCACGACCGCCAGCGTGGCGAGTGCCAGCGACGCGGCAGCCGAGGACGCGGCCCTGATGTATGCGCGTCCGATCACCGATCGCCTCCTGTCAGCGCGTGCGAGGTCAACACCGATTGTAGTTCCGTCCACGGCGCGGCAAAGCCGGTCTCAGGGCACGATTCTGCGTCCTATCCGGGCAACAGCGTCTCTATCTCGGCGACCACCGGCAGATCCGCGGGCAGCCAGGCGACGTCGTACAGTTCGTGCGGCTCCAGCCAGCGCAACGCGAGGTGCTCGATCGGCCGGGGGACGCCCGCGGCGAGCCCGGCGAGCCAGACGCGCATCACGCCGCCGTTCGGCAGCGGCCAGTCCCCGCCGACGCGGTGTGACACCACGATGTCGACGCCGAGTTCCTCGACGCACTCGCGCACCAGCGCGGCGCGCTCGTCCTCCCCCGGGTCGACCTTCCCGCCGGGGAACTCCCAGCCGCCGCGCAGTTCCGGCGGCGCGGACCGCTGGGCGGCCAGGAGCCGGCCGTCCTCCACGATCGCGGCGCCCACGACCAGCCTGCCGGTCACGTCTGGGCCCGCTTGAGCTGCGCCAGCACGGTCTCGTTGCGGAGCGGCCGGGTGAAGCCCACGATGTTCGGCCGGTCGCGGTAGGTCGTCACCTTGATCGGCCCGCAGAGGGTGCACCTCGCCTCGATCATCGTGCCGGGCGAGACGACCATCCCGACGTGCCCGGGGTTGTCCTTCGACGTGCCGGGGCCGGCGTTGAAGAAGACGAGGTCGCCGGGCTGCTCCTCGCCCTGCTCGATCGGTACGCCGAAGGGCCACTGACCGAAGGTCGTCCGCGGGATGCTCAGACCGGCGTTCCGGTAGGCCATGTAGATGATCCCCGAGCAGTCGAAGGCGTCCGGGCCGGTGCCGCCCCACCGGTACGGCTTGCCCCGCTGCGCCAGAGCGTATTCGAGGATCTGGCGGACGACGTCGTCGGGGGCGTTCTCGACGAACCCGGAGTCGCAGGCCGGGTCGGCCTCGGCGGGCAGGCCGATGTCCCCCGTCGCGGCGTAGCGCTTGGCGATCTCCAGGACCTGGTCGACGTACCAGGTGGCGCGGTTGTAGACGAAGATCGCCCTTCTGAGGTCGTCGGGGGCGCCGTTGCGCTTGAGCATCTTGGCCGCGCCGAGGATGGCGTCCGCCGGGTCGTAGACGTCGCCGAAGCCGTCCCCGTCGCCGTCGGAGGCGTAGCCGTTGATGCCCGGCTCGATCTTCATCTTGGCCTGGCCGCCCCAGGTGCTGATGAGGAACTGCATCGGCCCCGCCGCGCCCGCGTAGTTGGTGCCGCTGCGCACGCCCGGCAGCGAGGACCGGCCGTGGTTCGTCTCCCGCTTGCCGATGGCGGCGAGCACGTTCCACTGCACGCCGATCTGCTTGCCGAACTTCTTGTAGAGCTCCAGGTAGTCCTCGGGGATGTCGCTTCGCGCCGTCGCGGACAGGTCCGCCCCGGCACCGGGTCCCGTGGCGGCCTCGGCGCAGTTCCCGGACGAGCCGCCGCCGAGCAGCATCGACGGGCTGGGGGTCATGAGGATGATCGAGGCGAACAGCGTGACCGGCACGATCACGACGAGGGCCACGGCGATCAACCGCCAGGACCGCCCTCCCGAGGCGAGCCGGCGGACGACGCTCCCCGAGGTGCGTACCGAGGTGCCGCGCGGCGGGACGGTCACGGCGAGGTGTCCCCGTCCTGGCCGGAGTCGGCCAGTTGCAGGTCGTACACCCGCCAGTCGGTGCCCGACTTGACGACGGTCACGGCGAACCGCTCGGGCACGTCCTTCTGGCCGCTCCGGTCCGTCACGTGCCGGGTGGAGTCGACGACGAACACCACCTGACTGCCCGTCATGTCGCGGATCGACGCCACCTTCGCCGACCCCTTCGAGATCACCTGGTCGGCCTCGTTCTGGTCCGCCACGGCGGGATCGGTGACGGTCCTGGTGAGCTGGCCCGCGAACTCGGTGGTCGCGAACGCCGTGAGCCGCTCGGCGCGGGCGGCCGGCTCCTCGTCGTGGGAGAAGGTGCCGTACGCCTCGGCGAAGCGGCGGGCCAGGTCGGCCGCCGCGCCGATCTCCTCCCTCGACAGCGGCAGGTACGCGTACACGTCGAAGGCGCCGGGCGTGGTGGCGACCGGGCCGGGCTCCCGCGCTCCGCTGGTCGCCCGCCCGGTGGCGGCCACCGACTGGCCCACCGACTGCTGTCTCGCCTGCTCGTCGCCGTCCGTGGGCGGGCTCATGCTGAGGTAGACGCCGACGGCGGCGAGCACCACCACGGCCGCCCCGAAGGCGAGCCCCTTGCCCCGGTCGCTGTTCCGGCTTCTCATGGCCTCGTCGGTGGTCCCGTCACTCGCCGGAGTCGCGGTCGGCCGGCTTGGCCCAGAACGGGGCCGGCGCGTCGCCCTCGCGCCGCGTGCTCTCCCCCCGGCTCGGCAGCCAGAGCGGGGGCGGCTCGGCCGGACGCGAACGCCCGGCGGACGACCCCGAGTCACGCGGTGGCGGCGGCGCCGGACGGGAGCGGCCCGCGTCGCCCCGGCGGGACGAACCGCCGAACAGACCGCCGGAACCGCCACTCGAACCGCCTGAGCCGCTTGAGCCGCTTGAGCCGCCGGAGGAGCCCCGGGACGAGCGACCCGAGCCGCCGCCGAACAGGCTGCCCGGCCCGCCGCCGGAGCCACGCGTGGTCGACGGCCGGGAGGCCCAGCCGCCGGACCGGCCGCTGAACCAGCCGCCACCGGACCCGCCGGACCCACCGGACCCACTGCCAGACCCGCTACCGGACCCACCGGATCCGCTCGCGGGGGCGGCAGGAGCGGCGGAGGCGGCGGAGACACCGGTGACCGCCGCTCCCGTCACCCGCCGGGGCACGGACGGAGCGGACGGCGCCGACGGCCCGGACGGCGCTGCCCCGCCTCCCGGGGCCCGTCCGGGCGCCTGGCCGTTCGCCGGGCCCCGCGCACCGGCCGGCCGTACGCCGGACAGGTTCAGCGGCGGGGCGGTGCCGGGACGGGCGGCGGCGACCCCGGCCTTGCGACGGCCCGCCTGCCCGTCGGCGTCGAGCGGCGCGGGTTGCGCCCCCGCGCGCGCACCGGCCTGGGCGGGAACGTTGCCCGCGCCCTCCTCGCCGCGCACCCGGCCCTGGGCCACGGAGGAGGCGGCAGCGGCGGCGGCGCCCGCACCGCTCGCCATCGCGGCGGCGCCGATGATCGGCTCGGCCTTGCGTAGGCCCCACCGGCCCGCCCGGGCCGCCGCGACCGGCGGCAGCACGGCGGCCGCCCGGGAGAGGGTCGGCGCGGTCGCGGCCTCGCCGAGCATCCGCGTGGCCAGCGTGTGCCCGTCCATCGAGGCGAACAGATGCTGGAACGGCCGCCGGTAGAAGAAGACCGCGATCGTCAGCAGCGCCATGAAGAGGATCTGCATGCCCCACGGCAGGTTGGTCGAGATGATCAACGCGTAGCCGTACACGAGGATGCCCAGCACCAGCGCGAGCACGGCCTGGCGGAGCAGCGTGCCGACCAGCATCTCCAGCCAGCGCATCGCGATGATCCGTCCCGAGCCGGGGTGCACGCCGATCAGCAGGAAGACCGGCGCGAGCATCAGCAGCAGCAGGAAGCCGACCTTCAGCACGAGCAGCGACACCGCGACGAGGAAGATGAGCAGACCGGCGACCATCGCCGCGATGAAGGCCCCGATGGCGATGCCGAGGCGGCTGGTCCAGTCCTTGCCCTGGAAGAGGAAGAACACCGGAGTGCTCTGCAGCGGCTTGGCGACCTCCTCCTCGAACCGCTGCTGATGCGAGTCGGAGGCCGGAGTCTGCTTGGCGGCCAGTTCCTGGGCGTCGATCGCCTGGAGGTCGAGGGTCTTCTGGCCGAGGCCCTTCACGAGACCGGCGTTGGGGTCGGCCGTGGCGAACTCACCCATCAGCCACGGCTTGCAGACGAGGATCGACCACAGCGCGTCGGCGTTCTGGGCCACGCCGGGGGTGCCCTGCCGGCCGTAGCCGCCCGCCGTGGGCTCGCTCGGCACCTCGCCCGGCTCGGTCGCCTTCATGGGCAGACAGGACGCGCCGCCCGCCCCCGGCAGGCCGGAGAACGCCGAGTTGACGATCTCGCCGGTCTTGTCGGTCACGGTCTTGCCGAGGCCCGTGAAGTCTCCCGGGCGGCTGAAGAACCAGATCGCGACCGTGACCGCGAGGACCATCCAGACGACGCCCTCGGTGGTCGTCGTCGCGCGTTTGCGGATGAGGCCGTACCAGGCCAGCCAGATCGCGCCGAGGATGACGACCGGCCGCAGGTACGGCCAGTACATCGCGTCGGCGAGGTTCTTGACGATGTCGTCGGCGACTTCCTTGATGGGCTGCAGCGGGCCCTCGGTGGCCGCCGCCTGGTACGTGCTGATCGTCAGCCGGTCGACGGCCTTGGCCCAGGAGAAGACGGTGTTGGCCCACGCGTTGCCGAGGACCGCGGTGACGTCGGAGCACCCGAGGTCGTAGGTGTGCCAGAACTGCCCGGCCATGCCGTACCGCTCGTAGTTGGTGAGCGGCTCCTTCGGCGCCGAGCCGTCCGCCGAGCCCTGTGCCGAGCCGGCGGGCGGCTTACCGGTGCCGGCGGCCGTCGCGTCGTCCGGCGCCGGGGGCTGCACCAGGCCGTCGACGCCGCCGCCCACGATCTCGGGGGCGAGTTTGGGCGACAGCTCGCAGATCCCGTCGGCGCTCGCCGTACCGGACGGGAAGACCAGCGGCAGCGTCACGAACGCCGCGAAGGCGACGAACAGCAGGGCGAGGCTCCGCCGGAGCCTCCTGCCGCGTCTGCCGCCCTCTCTGGTGCGACCTCTGGGACCGTTCCTGCGCACGCTCACGATCGCACCTCCTGCGCGACCCCCGACCGACCGGAGCCCCCGTCAAAGAGATCATGCATGTTCTCGCCGGGTTTGTCGTGTGTCGGATTGGTGTCAAGCCAGCGCAGCAGCTCCTCCGAGATAAGGTCCACCCCGATACGGCCGGCCCGGCCGTCCAGATCCCGGAAGACGCACTCCCCGTTGCCCAGGGAGCGCAGCACCCCCTTGTGGTCCTCCGAGGGATCCACGCCGAGAAGCTCCATCACGTGCTCGACCTCCACCCGCTCGGTGGACCGGAACGCGAACACCGACGACAGGCAGTTCGTGACCTGTTCGCTGAGCAGGTCACCGGCGTTCTGCGAGACCAGGACGAGCGCCGTGTTGCGCGAACGGCCCATCCTGGAGACCTCGGGCACGAGCTTGGCGCCCTCGGGGGTGGACGTGATCGCCCACGCCTCGTCGAGGAAGATGGCCTTCGGCGTGCGCCGGTCGAGCCCGTTCATCAGGCGGCGGGCGAACTGCGACACCAGGTAGAGCAACGCCACCGACAGCCGCTGCTCGTAGGAGTAGTCGTCCCTGACCGTCGCCACGTCGGGCAGCGTGAGGCCGCCGAGCGTGAAGACCGTGGTCCAGCCCTCGGTGTCGATCTGCTCGCCGCCGTAGGCGTCGAAGCACAGCCGGGCCAGGTGCATCTCCGACATGGAGCGCAGCACGGCCCCGAGGTTCTTCGACGCGGGGTCGGACGACTGCTCCAGGTGGTCGACCACCTTCCCCAGCGAGGGGTCGGGCTCGTTCGACACGGCCGCGACCGCCTGGATCATGGCGGACTCGCGCTCCTCCGACATCCTCGGCAGCAGCAGCCGCAAGGTCTCGCTCGCCATCGTCTTCTTCGCCGCGATGTCGTCGCCGAACGCGAACGGGTCGAGCAGGCCCGGCGCGGCCGACCCCAGCGGGATGACCCTCGCCTTCCGGCCCCGCGCCCGCAGCAGCCGTACGAGCGACTCGGCGTCGCCCTTGGGGTCGATCACCGCGATCGTGACGCCGCGCAGCGCCATCTGGTAGATCAGCAGCAGCGCCAGCGTGGTCTTCCCACCGCCCGGCTCACCCGTGATCGCGATGGCCGTCGGGCGGTTGCGCGCCGCCGCGACGAGCGGGTCGAAGTGGACGATGCTGCGCGCCCGGCCCAGGGTCTCCCCGACGTAGGGCCCGATCCACCCGGCGTTCGACTCGTCCACCCGGTCGCCGATCTCGACGGTCGCGGTGGCCATGCCGCCCGCGATCGTCCGCAGCGGCTGCCGCTGGGCGTACGCGTTGACCCGCAGCCGCTCCCCCGGCAACGCCTCGCAGAACAGCGAGAACTGGTCGCCGGTGGAGTTGACGACGTCGATGCCGATGTCACGGAAGTGCTCGACGATGGCCTCGACCCGCTGGACGCACATCTCCTCGGTCGGCGCGCTGACGCTCAGCCGGTGCCAGCCGTACACGAAGGGGAGCCGCTCCTTGGTGATGCCGTGCTCCAGCATGCGGGCGGCGTCGATCTGCTCGGCCAGCGCGAGCGGGGCCTCGGCCCCCGCCTCGCGGATGTGGATGTCCATGTCGCGGGCGTGGGCGAGCTTGCGCGCCACGTCCTTGCTGGCCCGTACGGGGGGAATCAGCCGCATCCGGCTGGAGATCTCGACGGGGAAGGGAAGCTGGTCGGCGAAGTGCAGCCACGGCTCGCCGTCGGGGAACGGCATGAGATCGGGGAACCTGGCGAACGACAGGTGCGCGACGTAGGCCTCGCCGGCGGGCTGCTGGATGCGCAGCAGCGACCTGCCGTTGTGGATCTGGCCCTCGACCAGCGCCTCGATCTCGCCCTTGCCCCACCTGCGGCGGGGGGAGGCCGAGGGCCACGGCTCGCCGAGACCGGCCGCCGCGGCGTGCTGGAACAACCAGGCGATCTCGGTCGAGGTGGCGTGGCGGGCGTAGAGCGCGCTGGAGGCCAGCGCCCGGCCGAGCCGCTCGGCGGCCTCGGTCCACCGGGCGATCTCCCGGTCCGGCACGTGGTCGTCCTCGATGCCCAGCTTCTTCTCGCTGCGCTGGTAGAAGCCGAACAGCTGGGCCAGCACGCCGGTGCCGAGCTGGGCGCCGCGCGGGCCGAGCCTGACGCCGAGGTAGACCTCCTTGCTCCAGAAGTCCTTGGCCCAGACGTGGCGGTACATCTCCTCCAGGTACTCCCGCCAGCCCGGGCCCTCGTCGGAGGTCGCGTTGAGGGCCATCGCCCACTCCGCCGCCGGGTACGCCCGGTGCGCGACCCGCAGGTGCACCTCGGCGTCGGGCATCCTGATCGCGGCCAGCGCGATCGTGACGTTCGTGGCCAGCGCCTCGCGCTCCTCGGGGGTGAGGAACTCGTAGCTCACCGTCGGCAGGCGGAAGTAGGCCCAGGCCGCCGAGTCGGTGAGCAGAACCCGATCATCGAAGTACCGCACCGCCAGGCGACTGCGCGCCCTGCTCATCGACCTTTCACCAGCTCTCCTGATCGCACGTCCCGGGACCCGTCGGACCCGCGCGACCGCCCTCGCCGCGGCCCGCGTCCGGCGTTCATCTCGCCACCTCCTGCTTGGCCTGGGCAGCCGCCAGGCCGTTCACGATCACTCCCGCGAGCGCGACGTACGCCCTGCGGCCGCCTGTCCGGAGATGGGTGATGTCGACCGGTCCCGGCCGTCCGGGCGCCAGCTCGTCCTCCCAGGGGATGCGGACGATCGCGCGGCACCTGCCGCTCGCGACCGCCTCCGCCTGCTCCACGTCGGGGAGGCTGCGGCGGCTCACTCCGTTGATCACCATGACCGCCCGCCGCCGCAGGTCGGAGCAGCCGTGGCCGTCGAGCCACTCGTACGTCATCGCGACCGCCTCGGAGGCGTCCTCGCTCGCGGGGGCGACCAGCACGAGCTGGTCGGCGTACGGCAGGAGGCGGGCGGCCAGCGCGGCCGCGGGGTCGATGACGGTCAGCCGGTAGTGCCGGTCGAGCGCGGCGAGCGTCCGGCGCCAGTCGGCCAGGAACGCGCGTTCCGCCAGACGCTGCGTGACCCGGTCGTCGGTGTCCGCTCCGACGACCTCCAGCCCCGACTCGCAGCGCGTCGTGTAGGACCGCATGCCCAGGTAGCCGGTCACCTCCTCGGAGCCCTCCAGCAGCGAGCTCAGCGTCTCCGGCGACTCTGCGGCGATCCTCGTGGTCAGTGTGCCCTCGCCGGTGTTCGCGTCGAGCGCGAGCACCCGGTCGTCTCGGTATCGGGCCAGCGTGTGGCCCAGCATTAAGGCCGTGGTCGTCTGCCCGGCGCCGCCCGTGCAGCCGAGCACCATGATCCGCCTGCTCGTGGTCAGCGGGACGCGGGCGCGCGCCTCGTCGACCTCCATGCCGTCCGTACGGCTGCCGCCCACGACCACCTGCGCCAGGCGCCGCCAGCCGCCGGACGGGTCGCGGCCCACCACCGCCTCGACCCGGCGCAGCCGCGGCGGCTCCTCGTGCCCCGGACGGCCGCTCGGAGAGCCGGCGGCGGGCAGCGCGGGCCGCGCACCGGACGGGGCCGCGTGGCGGGGCCCGGCCGGGACCGTCCGGATCGGCACCCCGGCCGGACCCGCCGGAGGCGTGACACTCCCCTTGCCCGTCGGTCCTACCGGTCCCGGACCGAGGCCGTACGACCCCTCCCGATGACCGGCACCAGGCTGGGCGTCGCCGGGCCGCGCATCACCGGGCCGGCCGCCGGGCGGCTGCGGCTCGGAACGGTGCGCGGCGGGGGGCTGCGAGTAGGGCGGCCGGATCCTGATCGGCTGCGCGACCGGGGCGGATACCTCACCGGCCGGGTCCGCGTCCGCGTCGGTGTCAGCCTTTGTGTTGGTGTTGGCGTTGGTGCCGGTGTTGGCCTTGGTGTTGGTGTTCGCAGGCCCGGCAGCCGCCGTCGCGCCCGTCCGGACCGGACCGGTGGTCGTCCCGTCGGCCGACTCGACGCTCTCCGGGACGTCCGCGATGTCCGCCGCGATGTCCGCGGGCCGATCGGGCGGGGTCTGGGCCTGTGCCGCCGCGGGGAACGCCTCTCCGGACGCTCCGCTCTGCTCACGGGGTCGCACCAGCCGAGGCGGCCGCCCCCTGCGGTGCTGCGCGAGAACGTCGGCGTCCTCCCGCCGCGCGGGCGCCTCACTCCTCCCCGTGCCCGGGTCGGAGGCGGCGGGTTCGGCGTCCGCCGACTCATCGTCGGCCGGCTCATCGTCGGCTGACTCGGAGGCGGCAGGAGCAGCGGGAGCATCGGACGCGGCAGAAGCGACAGGAGCGGCGGGGGGCCGGGCCTCCGCGCTCTCGCCCGGCGCTGTCCCATGCTGCCGCGTGGCCTCGTCGCGCTCGGAAGCCGCCCTCGGAGCGTCCTCCGGGGCGGTATCTGCGGCCGATCCTGTGGTGGTCTCTGCGGCGGTTCCTGCGGCGATTTCTCGAACGGCCGACGCGGCCGGCGGGTCACCGGCCCGCTCGCCGTCCGGGTCGTGCCGGTCCGAGTCCTGCCGGTCCGGGGTGAAGAACGCCGGGTCGGCGGGCCGTACAGAGCGGGGTTCGGCCGAGGCGGCGAGCCTGCGCAGGCGGCGCAGCGTCTCGGTGCCGAGGGGCGGCACCGGATGAGTCCCCGAGTGGGACTCCGTGTGGGGCTCCGAGTGAGATTCCGAGTGGGACTCCGAGACGGCGGGGCTCGCGCCGGGCGCCCGCCGATCCCAGCCCCAGCCCTGGCTCTCGCTCTGACCCTGGCCCTGGCCTTGGCCCTGCGACTCTGTGTCGTGGATCGCGCGGTCGTGGGCGGTGCTGTCCTCCCGTCCGGCGGGAGGTCCGTCCGGGTGACGGTCCCGCTCGGGATCGGCCGTACGGGCGGGGTCCGCCGGCGGCGCGGACGGCTGCGGCAGGGAGAAGACCCGTTCACCCGTGACGTCGCCCTTGGCCGCGGCCACGGCGCCGCTCCAGGGGAGCGGGGCGGGGCTGCCGGTGGTGACCGGCACGGCCGCGGCGGCAGCGGCGGCCACCGCGGGTCGCACGACGCGGGACGGGTCGAGTGGCGGCCCGCCCGCGTGCGCCGCGGCGGCCCGTGCGGAGGCGCCTGAGGCGTGCGCGGTCTCCGGGGCGGCGGCGGCCTTGACCGAGATCGGACGGCGCGCCCTGGCGCCGGCCCCCCGGAGGGCGGCTCTGCCGTTGCCGGTGACGACCGGCGGAGTGGTCCGCCAGACGCGACCGGTGAGGGCGATCTCGTCCGGCTCGTCGAACGGAGCCATCCGGCACCAGGTCTTGGGCTCGGCCATGTAGCGAACCTGCGACTGCAGAAGCTCGGTGAGACGCTTGTTCTCGATGACCGGACGGGTGGACAGCCAGGTGAGCACGCCGGGAGGAACCAGGTAGACGACGTGCCACGGCGCCTCCAGCGGCAGTCTCACCAGAAGGAGGAAGAGCCACCAGGGTACGGAGACACCCACGAACACACCGATCCAGACGACCGGAAGCGGCATCGGCAGCCGTAGGTCGTACAGCTTGTACAGCCGCTTCTCAATACGCCAGATATTGGTATATGTGGGCAGATCCACCCCGAACCTCCTCTCCGCCCGATCACTTGATCCCGAGCGCGCCCGCGATGGCCTTCGCTGTCACCTCGATGATGTTGGGAACGTAGAAGATCACGCCGATCGCGATCGCCAGGATGATGAACTGCACGAACCTGGTGATCTCACGGGTGAAGAGGAAGAAGATCGCCACGACGGAGACGACCGCGAGGAACAGCGGGGCGAAGAACTTCCTGAGGAATTCGGCGAGACCTTCGGTGTTGATGCCCGTCACCGGCGCCGGCGACGGTGCGGCGAGATCAAGGAAATGATCCGCGATGGTCTTCACAATCAACTCTCGCCCTCCCGGGGGTATGGATCAGCGATGTCTGTGCCGGGCATGCGCTACCCCACGGACCGGTTCGCACCCTGGATGTCCTTGACGAACCACTTGCCGCCCTGCTTCTCGATCGTCAGCTCGTAGGCCTGTTCGAGGCCTCCCGGCTCGCCCGCCGGGTCCTGGGACGGACTCGGCGCCGCCGCGTCCCCGGAGGCCACTGCCCACACCACCACCGCGGTCACCTTCCTGCTGTCGGCGCCACCCGGTGGCACGGACACCTTCTTCAGCTCGGCGAAGGCGAACCTGCCGTTGAAGCCCTCGATCGTCACGCCGTTCGCGACGTACCGCTGCAGATCCACCTGGTTGCCCGCGGCGTACGCCTTGAAGAAGCCTTCGAGCTGGGGACGCAGTTCGGCCTCGGTGGCGGAGTCGCTGTCGGGTTCGGCAAGCTGCGGCAGACCGGCCGGGCCGGGGTCGGGCAGCAGGGCGGGTTGCGCCGACACCACGAACCTGCCGCCGTCGTAGTAAACCGGCACGGACAGCAGGCCACGGGCGTCCCCGGACTGGTACGACACGCTCACCCGGGCGTTGTGGTCGTCGATCACGTCGATTCCCGCGTACTGGAAGGCGCCGGCGGACATGCGCCCGTAGCCGTTCCAGCCGAACTGCGCGTCGGCGCCCTCCGGCAGGAACGCCTTCAGCCGTTCCGCACGCTGCTGGGGGTTGGCCGCGTCGTAGTTGAGGTAGACCGCCGCGAACTGGTCCGCGAAGGCCGCAGCCCGCGTCGTCGGGAAGGCGGACGTGACCGTTTCGGCCGGAGTGGTGCCGGTGCCGGTGTCCTGCATGGAGCGCTCGAACAGCGCCCGGACCCCGTTGACCACGATCACGATGATCAGGGCCCAGAGGATCGCGCGTCCGGCCCAGACGAGCCAGCGGCCTCCACCGCCGCTCCATCCTCTGCGCCGGGGGGCCGTGCCGTGAGCGGCGATCGACCGGTCGAGGCCCTCCGGAGGGTACGGCTCAGGGTCGCCAGCGATCCGAGGATCCTGCTGGACGTCTGACCTGCGAGCCATCACGCCTCCGCTCGCGCCGATCCATCCGGCTGGCGCGGTTTCCTCTTGCTCTCGTTCCGGTTAGCCGCATTGAAGTATTCACCCTAGCGGTCTAGCCAATTCTTCCAGGTAAGCCACGCCCATGGTGCAAGCATCGCCGCGAGCGAGCAAACCAGGTCTACATCGCGTTGTGAGGTGCCACGTCTATCCACTCTGTGGAAAAGCGCGTTATGCCTGGCCAGCGGGGTCGGCGATTACCTAACCGCCACCTATTGGTGTCTTCACAGCCTGGAGAGATGGCGATGCGGACGTACCACCCGGAGCCGGCCCCGCACGCGAGGGTCCCGCACGCGGCACGTGCGGGACCCTCTCCGATCGGTCGTACGCGCTCGTCACTGGCAGGACGAGGACGAGGAAGACGCCTCGCTCTCCGTCCCGAGGCTCGACTCACCGGAGGTGGACGACTCCACCGACGACTCGACGGACGACTCCTGGGACGACTCCAGTGACGACTCGGGCGAGGACGGGAGCGAGGACGACTCGCTCGGCAGCTGCGCCATCGCGTCGCTCGCCAGCTGCTCGATGCGCTTCTGGGCGCTGGCGGCCTCGTCCCTGATGCGCTGCATGGCGCTGCCGGCCTCCGCGTTGATGTCGGCCCGCGCCTGCTCCATCGTGCCGCTCAGGCCGCCCATGCTGCTCAGGCCGCTCAGGCTTGAGCCGCGCCACTCGCGCGAGAACGACGAGCTCGGGAACTGCTCGCGTACGGTGATCGAGAGGCTTGAGGGCCGGGCGGCCACGATCGGAGCGGCCATCGGAATCTCGGACATCGGGATCTCGGACATCGGAATGCCCGCCGGCAGGGCGGACGTGGAGATCGCCTGCGGCATCGCCGCCAGGGTGGCGGGCAGTTCCGGCACGGCGATCGTGGAGATGGCCGGCACCTCGGCGACCGTGCTCAGCGAGGGCTCCAGGACGGTGGTGTAGGCCAGCGAGCGCGCCGATCCACCCGGCACCCTTTCCTGCGGCGAGATCGTGGCGGCGGAGGCCGCGCCGCTCGCCAGAGCGACCCCTCCGGCCGTGAACGTCGCGGCGATGATCGCCGAGAGAGCGAGCTGTCCGGACTTGCGATGCATGGTCCCTCCTTGGGCCCGTATCGGGTCGCGCAGGTCGAGCCACCTGGGCTTTCCCTGACTCCCGAATTGCGCCGCGGGCGCCTCCCTCTCCCGGACCAAACCGGCATACCGCCCGAAATGGGATCGATTACTGAAAGGGAGGATTCACCTGACGAGTTGCCGCCCAACGGCCTCAATTCGATGCTCAATGGAACGTCCCGAGGGCGTCCAGAGCACTTGATACAAGCGTTTCCGCAGGCCATGGAGGATCTGACCGATGGGAGAACCGCGGCGGATGTTACCGCCACGCGTCTTGGGACCTCCTTGTACGGAAGGGGACGCTGAGGTGAGGAGACGGATGGCCAGGCCCGCCCGGCCCGGGGTTCAGGCCTGGTAGGGCGGCATGACGCCCCAGCCCCAGCGCGGCACCGGCTCCTCGCCCGGCGGTGTGACGCCCGGCTGTGAGAAGTGGACGGCCAGGCGGGTTCCCCACTCGACGTAACCCGCGAACGCCGCCCTGAACTCCGGGTCCGCGGGCAGCCCGACCTCGTCGGCCGCGTCCATGAGCAGACTCACCCACCTGCGGCGCTGCTGCTCCGTGATGCCCTTGCCGAGGTGGTGGGAGACCATGTGCGAGTGGCCGCCGCGCTCCTCGCTGTAGCGGGCCGGGCCGCCGAAGACCTCGCCGAGCCACATCGCCACGTACGCGGGGTGACGGGCGTCCATGTGCGCGAAGAGCGGCCCGACCAGGTCGTCGTCCTTGACCCGCCCGTAGAACGCCTCGGTCAGCCGGTCCAGCGCCTGCGCGCCCCCGGCCCACTCGAACAGCGTGGGCTCGGTCTTCTCGATCACCTTCTCGTAGTGTCGCATCTCCTCGATGTCCGACACGTACGGTTTGATCTCGGCGAAGAACTCGCGGAAGTGCTCACTGCCGCGGAAGCCTTCGAGGTGGTCACGGGCCGAGGTCCAGATGATCCGCAGGATGTAGCACGCGGGCTCGTCCACGCAACGGGACAGTTCGTAGTCGAGGCACTGCGGCGCCCGCCCGAGCGGCACGACGGCGCGCCGGTAGGCGGCCTCGAACTCCTCCCCGTCGGCGACCCGGTACCGGATGTATTCGACGATCACCAACCCACCCCTTTGTAATTATGTAATCAGCGCCAAGCTACCCGCCTCCAGGGAAACGATCAATGTAAACCGCGGTCGAAGGGCTCAGCGGATGTGGTCGAGGCCGGTCAGGCCGGCCGAGAGCGCCCAGAGACGGGCCGCCTCGTCGTCGTCCGCCGGGCCTTCCCCGGTGACGCGGCAGTCGGCGCAGTAGGCACCGCCGTGTCCGTCGAGCTCGCGGGCCGTGGCGGCCCAGACCGGTGTCGCCGCACCCTGCTCGGGCGTCCTGAACAGACCGGGCGCCGCGTTGCCCTCGGCGTCGATCCAGCCGGCGGCGACCATCTCGCCGTCCGTCAGGTGCCGCTGGAGCGGAGTGCGGATCCAGCCGGGGTTGACCGAGAACGCGTGGACTCCGTACGGCCCGCCCAGCCGATCCAGGTGACGGGCGAACAGGATGTTCGCGAGCTTCGACTGGGCGTAGGCGGCCCACTTGTCGTAGCCGCGGGTGAACTGCGGGTCGTCCCACCGGATGCGCCAGTCCGCGCCGTACCCGGAGGAGACCGAGACGACCCGGGCCGCACCGGCGGCCGTGAGGGCGGGCCACACCAGGTGCGTCAGCGCGTAGTGGCCGAGGTGGTTGACGGCGAACTGCGCCTCCCAGCCGGGCCCCACCCGGGTCTCGGGGCAGGCCATGATCCCGGCGGCGGCGATCAGGATGTCGAGGGTGGCCCTCCGGCGCAGGAACCGTTCGGCGAACGCCCGTACGGAATCCAGGTCGGCGAGGTCGAGCCGCTCGACCTCGGCCCTCTCGACGCCCGCCAGTGCCTGCCGCGCCGTCTCGGGCCGGCGGGCCGGGACGACGACGCGCGCCCCGGCCCCGGCGAGCGCGCGGGTGGCCGCGAGACCCACGCCGGAGTACCCGCCGGTGACGACCGCGGTCCTGCCGGTCAGGTCGATCCCGGCGAGAACCTCGCCCGCCGTACTGGCGGCGCCGAAGGCGCCCCGTCCCGTGTCCCGCCCGGGGTCCCGCCCTGTGTCAGCTGTCGTGTCGCTGGTCATGACGCGGACGCTAGGTGTTAGACCGAGGTCTAGGTCAACCGGTTACGATCACCGCGTGACGGCTGAGGTCCTTCATATCGGCGAGGTGGCCAGGCGCACCGGCCTGAGCGTGCACACGCTGCGGCTGTACGAGCGTGAAGGGCTGCTCGCGGGCGAGGTGCTGCGCGACGAGGCCGGCCGGCGGGTCTACAGCGCCTGGGATGTCGAGTGGCTGGGCAACTGCGTGAAGTTCCGCGCCTCGGGCATGCCGCTGGCGGTGATCGGCCGGCTGGCCCGGCTCGTGCGCGAGGGCACCGGCAACGAAGCGGAACGACTCGAGGTGCTGCGCGAACACCGCCGCCACGTCGCCGAGCGGATCGCGCAGTTGCAGGACTGTCTCGACCTCGTCGACGGCAAAGTGGCCGCGTACGAACGGCACCTCGCCGCCGACGGCGTCGGAGAGCCCTGGTAACAGCAGCCGAAGCCGGCTCAGACGTTGAAGCGGAACTCCACGACGTCGCCGTCGCGCATGACGTAGTCCTTGCCCTCGATGCGTGCCTTGCCCGCGGCCCTGGCGGCGGTCATCGAGCCCGCCTCGACCAGGTCGGCGAACGAGATGACCTCGGCCTTGATGAACCCGCGCTGGAAGTCGGTGTGGATGACCCCGGCGGCCTCGGGCGCGGTGGCGCCCTTGCGGATCGTCCAGGCCCGCGCCTCCTTGGGCCCGGCCGTCAGGTAGGTCTGCAGGCCCAGCGTCTCGAACCCGACCCGGGCGAGCTGGGCGAGACCCGACTCCTCCTGGCCGACGGACTGCAGCAGCTCCAGCGCCTCGTCGTCGGGCAGCTCCACCAGCTCCGACTCGATCTTGGCGTCGAGGAACACGGCCTCGGCCGGGGCCACCAGCGCCGAGAGCTTGGCGCGCAGGTCGTCGTCGGTCAGCTCGTCCGCGTCGAGGTTGAAGACGTACAGGAACGGCTTGGCCGTGAGGAGGTGCAGCTCACGCAGGTCGGCGAGGTCGATGCCGGCGCCCTTGCCCCCGGCGTACAGGGTCGTGCCGGTGTCGAGGAGCTTCGCCGCGGCCTCGGCCGCCTCCAGCAGGACCTTGCGGTCCTTGTTGGTGCGCGCCTCCTTCTGCAGGCGGGGCACCGCCTTCTCGATCGTCTGCAGGTCGGCGAGGATCAGCTCGGTGTTGATGGTCTCGATGTCGCGCTGCGGCGACACCTCGCCGTCCACGTGGGTCACGTCGGGGTCGGAGAAGACCCGGATCACCTGGCAGATCGCGTCGGTCTCGCGGATGTTGGCGAGGAACTGGTTGCCCCGGCCCTGTCCCTCGGACGCGCCCTTGACCAGGCCCGCGATGTCCACGAACTCTACCTTGGCGGGCAGGATGCGGGCGGAGTTGTAGATCTCCCCCAGCGTCTCCAGACGCGCGTCCGGGACGCCCACGATGCCCACGTTCGGCTCGATCGTGGCGAACGGGTAGTTGGCCGCCAGGGCGTTCCCGCTCTTGGTCAGCGCGTTGAAAAGCGTGGACTTACCGACGTTGGGCAGGCCGACGATGCCGATGCTCAGGCTCACGTACCACGAGTTTAGGGGCCTCGGCGGGTGCGCCGGACATCGGCGGCCCCGGCCCCCCTCCTGGGCGCGCCTCCCCGTTTGGCATGCCAATGCCTGAAATCATCCAGACCGTGGATGTCGTGGCTCTCGTACTGGGACTCGCCGTCGGCCTGGTGACCGGTCTGGCGCTCGCCGGGATGCGAACCGCGGGCCGTACGGCCGAGACCGCCGCCAGGGTGGCGGAGGCCGAGGCGAGGACGCGGGCGGCGGAGGACAAGGTCGCCTACGTCGAGAACCAGCTCACCGAGCGCTTCCAGGCCATCTCCGCGCACGCCCTCGATGTCGCCAACCTGCGCTTCCTCGAACTGGCCGAGAACCGGCTCAACACGACGAGAGCGGAGGCGGCCGGCGACCTCGACCAGCGCCGTCAGGCGGTCGAGAACCTCGTCGCGCCGCTCCGGGAGACGCTCGCCAAGGTGGAGAGCCAGCTCAGGGAGAGCGAGTCGGGCGCCCGTGCCGCCCGGGCCGAGCTGAGCAAACAGATGGAGTTCGTACGGGAGAGCTCCGAACGGCTGAAGGCCCAGACGGACGCGCTGGTGCGGGCGCTCCAGCGGCCGGAGGCCCGGGGGCGCTGGGGAGAGCTGCAGCTCCGGCGCGTGGCGGAGATCGCCGGGATGGCGCGGTTCTGCGACTTCGACGAACAGGTGAGCGCCGTCACCCGTGACGGGCTGGTCCGTCCCGACATGGTCGTACGGCTCAGCGGCGGCAAGAACGTCGTCGTGGACGCGAAGGTGTCACTCGCGGCCTACCTGGAGGCGGCCGAGACCGCCGATCCCTCCTTCGCCTCGACCCGGCTCGACGCGCACGCGCGGCACCTGCGCGAGCACGTGGACCGGTTGGCGGCCAAGTCGTACTGGCAGGCCTTCAGCCCCTCGCCCGAGTTCGTGGTCCTGTTCATCCCCGGCGAGGCCTTCCTCGCGCCGGCGCTGGAGCGCGATCCCGGGTTACTGGAGTACGCGATGCGGCGGCGCGTGCACATCGCCACCCCGACGACGCTCGTGACGATGCTGCGCACCGCGCAGTACGCCTGGCAGCAGGCGGCGGTCAGCGAGAACGCCAAGGCGGTGTTCGACCTGGGCAAGGAGCTGTACGACCGGCTCGGCGGCCTCGGGCGGCACGTGGACTCCCTGGGCAGGGCGCTCACCCGGGCGGTCACCGCGTACAACCAGACGGTCGGCAGCCTGGAGAGCCGCGTCCTGGTCAGTGCGCGGAGGATGAACGACCTCGGTCTCGTGGACTACTCGCTCGACGCCCCGGCGGCGGTGGAGGAGGTCCCCCGGCCGGTCGCCATCCCCGAACTCGAAGGTGAAGAGCGGGTAAGCTCCCCTCCCCCGCATCGTCAGAACGGTAAATTGGCGCGAGACTTGTCGTGAGGGGGGCCCGATGACAGGCACCGGTCGAGCCGGGCTGCGGCTGACCGCTCGGGGGGCGATCGTCATGCTCTTCGTGATCACCGTGGTGGGTCTCCTGCCGAAGCTGCCCGGGCCCGCGTTCGTGGCCGGCTGCCTCGCGGCCGTCCTGCTCGTGCGGCCCCGCGACCTGCTGCCGCTGGTGGTGACGCCCCCGCTGGTCTTCTTCCTCGCGGCCCTGCTGGTGGAGCTGCTGCGGTCGCTCGGGTCCGGTTCGATGCTCCCGACGTTCGGGCTCGGCATGTTCACCACGCTGTCGTCGGCCGCCCCGTGGCTGTTCGCCGGCTCGGCGCTGGCGCTGGGCGTCGCCTGGGTGCGCGGCCTGCCCGCCAACCTCAGGGAACTGCGTACGGGCACCGTGCCCGAACCCGCCGGCGTGAAGGTCGGCGGCGCGGGGCTCGGCGGCGCGAAGGCCGGCGCGGCCCGCGCCGCCACGCCCGGCCGCGCCCGCAGGGGCCGCGGCCAGGCCTTCGACCCCGAGCCAGAGGGCTACTTCGAACCCCGCGTGTACGGTAAGGCGGCCGACGAGTAGGCCGTTCGCACGGCCGGTCGTCCGTGTGGGACCTCAGGCAGGCGCGTCTACCCGGCGCGCAGGTCGCGGCGCAGTTCGTGGGGCAGGGCGAAACGCATGCTCTCCTGCACCGACTCGACCTCCTCGACGTCGGCGAAGCCGAGGCCGGCGAGCTTGGCGAGCACGCCCTGCACCAGCTCCTCCGGCACCGACGCGCCGCTGGTGAGGCCGACCGTGCGGACGCCCTCCAGCCACTCCTCCCGTACGAAGGAGGCGTCGTCGACGAGGTAGGAGGCGGCGGCGCCGTAGTCCTTGGCGACCTCGACCAGCCGCTTGGAGTTGGACGAGTTGGCCGAGCCGACGACGATGACCAGGTCGGACTCCGCGGCGATCTGCTTCACGGCCGTCTGGCGGTTGGAGGTGGCGTAGCAGATGTCGTCGCTCGGCGGGTCGATGAGGTTCGGGAAACGCGTACGCAGCCGGGCGACGGTCTCGGTGGTCTCGTCCACCGACAGGGTCGTCTGGGAGAGCCAGACCACCTTCTCCGGGTCACGGACGGACACCTCGCCGACGCCGTCGAGGCCGTCGACGAGCTGGATGTGCTCGGGGGCCTCACCGGCGGTGCCCTCGACCTCCTCGTGCCCCTCGTGCCCGATGAGCAGGATGTCGTAGTCCTTGGCCGCGAACCTCTTGGCCTCGTTGTGCACCTTCGTGACCAGCGGGCACGTGGCGTCGATGGTCTTCAGCCGGCGGCCGGCGGCCTCCTCGTGGACGGCGGGGGCGACGCCGTGGGCGGAGAACACGACGATCGCGCCCTCGGGGACCTCCTCGGTCTCCTCCACGAAGACGGCGCCGCGCTCCTCCAGCGTCTTCACGACGTGGGTGTTGTGCACGATCTGCTTGCGTACGTAGACGGGCGCGCCGTACTGCTCCAGCGCCCGCTCCACCGCCTGCACCGCGCGGTCGACTCCCGCGCAGTAGCCGCGGGGCTTGGCGACCAGGACACGGCGGTTCGCTGAGGTCTGCACGTCCATGTTCCTATGCTATGTGGAACGCGAGCCGCCTCTTGACCCTGGTCTTGCGAGACTGGGTGTATCTATACACATCTCCCCGGGAGCCGAAATGTCCTTCCTTAGGGCTATAACAAAACCTCTACGCGACGCAATGGAGAGCCGGGAGCGGCTGCGGGATCTGCCCGTGCTCATGCTCCAGACCGCTCTGAACGGAGTCGGTCAGGCGCTGCTCATCGGCGACAAGGTCAGGTCGCGGATCGTGCGCCTCGTCGTCGGCGAGGAGGAGCGTTCCGAGAAGACCGAGGCCCCGGACACCGCCACCCGCGACGAGGAGACCTCGGCGGAACCGGCCGCGCGCAGGGAGCCCGTCATCTTCGCGCCCCGCCCAAGCAAGGCTGAGCGGGACGGCGAGAAGACGGCCGCGAGCGCCCCGGCTCCCGCTGCCGCTCCCACTGCCGCTCCTGCGCCCGCTCCGGCCGAGACGGAAGCGGTGCCGGCCCCCGAGGCGAAGGTCCAGGAGTCCCTCGGCACACCCAAGCCCGAGACGGCACCCGAGACGGCGCCCGAGGCCGTGACACCGGAGACCCCGGCCGCCGAGGCCCCCGCCACCGAGACCACCGCCGAGACCGCGCAGGTCACGGAGGCTCCGCAGCCAGCGGAGGCCACGGAGGCCGAGCCCGCCGCCCAGACGACAGAGCCCGCGGAGACCGCACAGGACACTGAGACCGCAGCGGAGACGGCGACGGCTGAGGCGCCGGGCGAAGAGGCGGCCGAGGCCGCCGCGCCCAAGCCCGCCAGAACCCGCAGGAAGGCCGCCGCGAAGACCCCGAAGAGCGCCGCCGAGGAGGCAGCCGCGACCCCGGAGGCCACGCCCGCCACCCAGCCCGCCGCCGACACCGCCGCCGACACCGCCGCCGAGGCCGCGCCGGTGGCTCCTGCGAAGAAGCCGCGCACCCGCCGCAAGCCCGCCGCGGCGGCCACCACCGAGGCCCCCACCACCGAGGCCCCCACCACCGAGACCGCAGCGGAGACGGCGACGGCTGAGGCGCCGGGCGGAGAGACGGCTGAGGCCGTCGCACCCAAGCCCGCCAGAACCCGCAGGAAGACCGCCGCGAAGACCCCGCAGAGCGCCACCGAAGAGGCAGCCGCGACACCGGAGGCCACGCCCGCCACCCAGCCCGCCGCCGCGACCGGCACCGAACCCGCCGCCGAGACCGGCACCGAAGCGGCCGCCGGGGAGACCGCCGTGAGCGAGGGCGGGGGTGAGCAGGCCGAGCCGATGCCGGGTTACGCCAACCTCACCATCGCGTCGCTGCGGTCGAGGCTGCGCGGCAAGTCGGCCGAGCAGGTGCACGCGCTCCTCGACTACGAGAAGGCGCACACGAACCGTCCCGAGGTGGTCCGCATGTTCCAGAACCGGCTGTCGAAGCTCCAGTCCGAGTCCTGACACCGGCCGCGGCCGGAGCACCGGCGGCGCCTGAGTGCCGATCGTGTCCTGAGCACCGGCGAGGTCCGGCCCGGCCCCGCCGGGCCGCGGGATCGTCGGGGCGCGGGACTGTCGGGACGCGGGATCTCGGGACGCGGGATCTCGGGACGCGGGATTGTCGGGCGCTGCGGCTAGCCTGCAGGTGCTGCACGGCGAGCGTACGGTGAGCGATGACCGTGGGCGAAGACCGTAAGCGATGACCGTGGGCGATGGTCACCGGGCTCGGGCGAGGAGGACTGGTTGAGCGCGAAGACGTCTCCGGAGGCGCCCCTGCCGATCAGGTCGGTGCTGCAGATGGTCGCCCAGTGGATCGGCAAGCTGGGCACCGTCTGGGTCGAAGGGCAGATCACCGAGCTGACGGCACGTGGCGGCACCGTCTTCCTGACCCTGCGCGACCCGGTGGCGAACGTCTCGGCGCGGGTCACCTGCGCCCGGGGCGTCTACGAGGCCAGCGTGCCGCGCCCGGTGGACGGCGCACGTGTGGTGGTGCACGTCAAGCCGGACTTCTGGGTCAACAGAGGATCGTTCGCCTTCACCGCCCTGGAGATCCGCCCGGTGGGGATCGGCGAGCTGCTGGCCCGGCTGGAACGGCTGCGGCAGGTGCTGGCGGGCGAGGGCCTGTTCAACGTGGACCGGAAGAGACGGCTGCCGTTCCTGCCGGGGACGGTCGGGCTCGTCTGCGGGCGCGACTCCGCCGCCGAGCGTGACGTGCTGGAGAACGCCCGCCGCCGCTGGCCCGCCGTCCGGTTCCGGGTGGAGCAGGTCGCCGTGCAGGGGCCGTACGCGGTGGGCGAGGTGACCGAGGCGCTGCGCAGGCTGGACGCCGACCCCGAGGTCGACGTGATCGTCATCGCCAGGGGCGGCGGCTCCCTGGAGGACCTGCTGCCCTTCTCGGACGAGTCGCTGGTGCGGGCCGTGGCGGCCTGCCGTACGCCCGTGGTGAGCGCGATCGGCCACGAGCAGGACAGCCCCTTGCTGGATCTCGTGGCCGACGTGCGCGCCTCGACCCCCACGGACGCGGCCAAGAAGGTCGTGCCCGACGTGGGCGAGCAGCTCACCCTGGTCCACCAGCTGAGGGACCGGGGCCGCCGGGTGCTGCGCGGCTGGGTCGAGCGGGAGCTGTCCTGGCTTGAGTCCGTACGCTCGCGGCCGTCGCTCGCCGATCCGGTTCGGGAGCTCGACCGGCGGGCCGAGCAGGTCGACGCGCTGCGCGAACGGTCCCGGCGGTGTCTTTCCGCGTCCCTGGACCGCTCGGCCGACTCGCTCGAACACCTCAGGGCCCGGCTCGTGACGCTCTCCCCCGCCGCGACCCTGGAACGCGGCTACGCCATCGCGCAGCGCCCGTCGGGTGAGGTCGTCCGCCTGGCGGCCGACGTCAAGCCGGGAGACGAGCTCACCATCCGCTTCTCCGACGACCGCGTCACGGTGACCGCCGACCCCGACGCCCCGCCCGCCTGACGGCCCGCCCCTGACCGTCCTTCCGGTGTCAGAGGGCGAGCCGGACGCCGTACGCGTCGAGCCAGGCGTTCACCTGGAGCAGCCCTTCGAGGGCCGTACGGGAGCCCTGGAGGCTGACGGCGCCCACCGGCTGGTCGAGGATGCTCCGCACCTTGCCGATGTCGAGCAGGCAGCCGATGGCCGGCTCTCCGCTCAGCAGGTCGGCCACGGCGGCGCGCAGCGCGTGCTCGTACGCCGGATCCTGGGTGGAGGGGTAGGGCACCTTGCGCCGTTCGACCACCGAGCGGGGCAGCACGTCGGCCGTCGCGGCGCGCAGCAGGCTCTTCTCGTGGCCGTCGAAGGTCTTCATGGCCCAGGGGGCGTTGAAGACGTACTCGACCAGGCGGTGGTCGCAGAACGGCACGCGGACCTCCAGCCCCACGGCCATGCTCATGCGGTCCTTGCGGTCCAGCAGGATCTGCACGAAGCGGGTCAGGTGCAGGTAGCTGATCTCCCGCATCCGCCTCTGCAGCCCGGTCTCCCCCGGCAGCCGCGGCACCTCGGCCAGCGCCCGCTGGTAGCTGTCGGCGCGGTAGGCCGGGACGTCGAGCTTGCTCAGCAGTTCCTCGTTCAGGAACTCGCCCCTGGTGGTCAGGCCGGTCTGGTTCTGTGTGGCGAGCCACGGGAAGGTGTGCGCGCCGACCGCCGCGGGGTCGTGGAACCACCGGTATCCGCCGAACACCTCGTCGGCGGACTCCCCTGACAGCGCGACCGTCGAGCGCTCCCTGATCGCCTTGAAGAGCAGGTAGAGCGAGGTGTCCATGTCGCCGATGCCGAGCGGGACGTCCCTCGCGCGCAGCACTGCCGCGCGCACGGCCGGGTCCATGAGGTCGGCCGAGTCCAGCACGATGTCCGTGTGGTCGGCGCCCACGTGCCGCACCACGTCGTGCACGTACGGCGTGTCGGGGGTGTCGCGCATGTCGTCGGGCTGGAAGTTCTCGGTGTAGCCGCTGAAGTCGACCGAGAACGACCGCACCGTGCCCCGGCCGTGCAGCGCGCGGGCCGCGAGGGCGGTGACCGCGCTGGAGTCGAGGCCGCCGGACAGCAGCGTGCACAGCGGCACGTCGGAGATGAGCTGCCGCGCGACGATGTCGTCGAGCAGTTCGCGGATGGTCCGGATGGTCGTCGGCAGGTCGTCGGTGTGCTCGCGGGCCTCCAGCTCCCAGTAACGGCGCTTGCTCAGCCCCTCGCGGCGCACCTTGACCACCTGACCGGGCCGCACCTCGTGCATGCCGCGGAAGACCGCGCTCTCCGGGGTCTTCACGAAGGCGAGGATCTCCCGCAGTCCGTCGGCGTCGACGACCCGCTCGGCGAGCGGGTTGGCCAGGATCGCCTTCGGCTCCGAGCCGAACAGCACCCCGTCGGGCGTCGGGTAGTAGTACAGCGGCTTGATGCCCATGCGGTCGCGCATGAGCAGCAGTTCCTCGCGCCGGGTGTCCCAGATCGCGAAGGCGTACATGCCGTTGAGCCGGGAGACGAAGTCGTCGCCCCACTCGAGGTACGCCCGCAGGACGACCTCGGTGTCGCTCCTGGTCCGGAAGGTGTGGCCGAGCCGTAGGAGCTCGTCGCGCAGCTCCCGGAAGTTGTAGACCTCGCCGCTGTAGGTGAGGGCGGCCAGGACCTCGCCGCCGGCTTCGGCGGTCATCGGCTGGCGGCCGCCCTCGATGTCGATGATGGCGAGCCGCCGGTGGCCGAACGCGACGTGCGGGGCGAACCAGGCCCCCTCGGCGTCCGGCCCCCGGCACGCCATCGTGTCCGTCATCGCCTGGACGGTCTGCCGCTCCTCCCGGAGATCGCGTCCGTAGTCCGCCCAGCCACTGATTCCGCACATGGAGATGACCCCCCGGTTCATCACTCCCGCAGATGGTTAGTACACCTAAGCAACGGTCCAATCAGCACTTTTATGCCCAAATCGGGCATCGCTATGAGGCCGCGAAGTGTCGGTCCCGGCCTCTAAGGTGGAGGGCGTGAGCGAGGACAGGCAAACTCCCCCGCAGGACGGACCGGCTTCCGCGCAGGACGGGCAGACCCCGTCGTACGAGCAGGCCCGCGAGCAGCTGACCGACGTGGTGCGGCGACTGGAGAACGGCGGGCTCACGCTGGAGCAGTCGATCGAGCTGTGGGAGCGCGGCGAGAGGCTGGCCGCCGTCTGCGAGGAGTGGCTCCAGGGCGCGCGCGCCAAGCTGGCCGCCGCGATGGCCCAGCGGCAGGAGCCCCAGCCGAACGGACCGGAGGACGCCCCCTTCTGACACCGGGCGGGGGCCGCGGCCACCGGCCGTCCCGACCGGCGGACGTGGTGACGGCGTCATCTGACGCCGGGCGAGGGCTGTGACCAGCGGCCGTCCCGACCGGCGCACGTTATGACGGCGTCAGCGGTCGCGGCACCAGGCGTGCCAGAGGGCGGCGAGCCGCCGGCCGGTACGCCTCCGGGCGAGATGCGCGGTCAGCCGGACGCGGGCGTCGGCGAGGGCTGCGGGGTGAGCGTGCGGACGAGGGCGCTCAGTTCCTCCCACCCGGCCGTCCCCGTGACGACCACCGCGTGATCGGGGAGAACGCGGACCAGCGACCGCTGGTTCTTGTCCGGCCGCACCCGCTCCTCCCAGGTCACACCGTCGATCTGGCGGCTCCCGCCGGGCTTGTCGGTGTTGGTCATGCGGTTGACGAACCCCGCGACCGGACGTTCGTCGCTCTGGGCGACCATGGCGTGCTCCCGCTCACCGGTGGCGAATCCCAGCCGCCACGTCACGACGCCGCCGTCCTGGGTCAGCCGGGAGCTGTTGGGCACCCAGTTCGCCGGGACCTGCCTCGGCGCCACGACCTCGTACGGCGCCGCTCGGACCGCGTTGGCCTGGTCGATGCCGTACTGCACCCGCGGAATGTGCTCGGTGCGGCTCTGCGGCGTGACGAGCAGGAACAACCCGACGCCGGCGAGGCAGACGAGGAGCGCGAACGCGTAACCGAAGAAGCCCTGGGTGAATCGTCCCACGTCACGCCAGATTAGCCACCGGGGTGGCCGCCGGCCGTACCGGCGGTCAGGGTTGCCGGATATTGCCAATGATGCGAAGAGCGTCCTCGGCCATCCTCCGGGCCTCCGCGGGATCGTCGGACAACGTCACCTCCTGCACGACCGCCGCGAGGGCGCCGGTGACGACCAGGACCAGCGCGTCCTCGTGCTCGAACAGGGCGGCGGTGCGCCGGGCCCACTGCCGGAGCCGTTCCCGCATGACGACCTCGAACCCGGGCGGCGCGTCGCCCCGCAGGAAGAGCGCGGCGAGGTCGCGCTCGGCGAGGCAGCCCTCCAGGTAGGCGCGGGCGGCGGCGAGAAACTGGGGCATCGGGCCGGTCTCCCCCGCCGCCCTCGCCTCCTGCACGGCCTGCCGGGTGCGCAGGGCCTGGCGCTTCTGGAACTCCTCGAACAGCGTGAGATAGAGGTCGGCCTTGCCGGAGAAGTGGTGGTAGAGGCTGCCGACACTGGCACCGGCCCGGGCGACGACATCGGTCACGCCGGCCTCCGCGAAGCCGCTGGTGACGAAGGTCTCCTTGGCGGCGTCCAGGAGCGCGACCCTCGTGGCCGCCCCGCGGTCCGACGTCCGCGTCGCGAGTGGCCGCTCGGCCGGCCGAACGGGGGGTTGCCCAATGTCGCCGCTCATGCGGCGACGATATCCCCGACCCGTCCTCTCCCGTGGCGCGCGCCCGCGAATCCCGTGACACGCGCCCACGAACGCCTCCGACCTGGCCCGACAGGTTCAGACCAATCGGACAGAAGCCCCCTTCGCACATTACGATCGCCCATAGCGGAGCTTGCGACGTGAGGGGATCAATGGCTGATCACGTACCGGCGGCACTGGCTGCGGGAGAACGCGCACCCGACCGCAACCTGGCTCTTGAGCTGGTCAGGGTGACGGAGGCGGCGGCGATGGCCGCGGCCCGCTGGGTGGGGCGCGGGGACAAGAACGGCGCGGACGGCGCCGCCGTCAACGCCATGCGCCAGCTGATCAACACGGTCTCGATGAAGGGCTCCGTGGTGATCGGCGAGGGCGAGAAGGACAACGCCCCGATGCTGTACAACGGCGAGCGGGTCGGCGACGGGACCGGGCCCGAGTGCGACGTGGCCGTGGACCCGATCGACGGCACCCGGCTGTGCGCGCTCGGCATGAACAACGCGATCTCCGTGATCGCGTTGAGCGAGCGCGGCTCGATGTACGACCCCTCCGCGGTGTTCTACATGGAGAAGCTCGTCACCGGCCCGCAGGCGGCGGGGCAGGTGAACATCGACGCTCCGGTGGCCGACAACATCCGGGCCGTGGCGCGGGCCAAGGGCGCCAAGCCGTCCGACGTGACCGTGGTGATCCTGGACCGGCCCCGGCACGAGCGCATCGTCAAGGAGATCCGCGAGACCGGGGCCCGGATCCGCTTCATCACCGACGGCGACGTGGCCGGCGCGATCATGGCCGCCCGCACCGGCACGGGCGTCGACCTCATGCTCGGCATCGGCGGCACGCCGGAGGGCATCGTCGCCGCCTGCGCGCTCAAGTGCATGGGCGGGGTGATCCAGGGCAAACTGTGGCCCCGCGACGACGTCGAGCGCCTCCGGGCTCTCGACGCCGGGCTCGACCCGGACCAGGTGCTCACCACCGACGACCTCGTCCGCTCCGACGACGTGTTCTTCGCCGCCACGGGCATCACCGACGGCGAGCTGATGCACGGCGTGCGGTTCCAGGGCGGCGCGGCGGTGACGCACTCCCTCGTGATGCGGGGCCGCTCGGGGACGATCCGCAAGATCGAGAGCGAGCACCAGCTCTGGAAGCTCGGCGCCTACAGCGCGATCAACTTCGACACGGCCGTCTAGCGGGCCCGGCGGGGCTCACCGGCCGAACAGGCGGCGGCGGGGGCGCTTCGGCGAGCGGGCGACGACCTTGCCGCCGAAGACGAACCCGGCCAGCTCGATCACGGGCGCGTCCGGGGCGTGATCGGTCGCGCCCGCCGGGAGCCGCACCTCGTTGCGGAAGGAACGCACGCGGGCGGTGGGCGCGGTCACGATCCGCACGCCCTCGGGGACGAGCAGCGTGACCGTGCCGGCCATGACGGCGAGCTGGACCACCACGTGCCGCGACTGGAGGAGCGCCTCGCACAGGTCCATCGAGACCGTGCCGCCCAGCGACGTCACCGGGATCTGCGAGGGCACCACCCACCGGCCGCCGCGCGTCTCCGTACGGAAGAAGGCGGTGACGGGACGGTTGTCCATGCGGAACGGCTGGCTCTCCGGCGGCAGCAGGTCGACGGTCAGCTCGGCCAGCTCGCCGAGGGTGCGGGCGGCCCAGACACGCTCCACCCGTTCCTCGTGCTCCAGCGGGGTCAGGCGCCCGTCGATGACGGCGTCCGTCAGCACCGTGACGACCCGCTCCCGGTCGGCGTCCGACGCGCGCATCAGCCCGGGATCGGGCGTCGCGGGGCTGCCCGGGGTGCCGGGAGCGCGCGACGCGAGGAAGGTGGAGATCCACTTCGCGGCTGAGGACTCGCTGCTCACATCTTCGAGGGTATGCGGTCCGCGGCACGCCTCACAGTCTCCGCGGCCACGCGGCTCGGCCGCGCCGCGGACCGGACCATTGACCGGGCGCGGCGCTGCTCCTACGCTGGCGAAAACCTGAACTCTCCTCATGTTCCTGGAGGCCGCGATGTCCGTGAGGGTCGCGATGCCCGTGAGGGTCGCCGTCCGCGGGACTCGCCGCCGTCGCGAGCGCCGCCCGTGGAGGCACGGCTGGGAGCACAGTGGCCAGCACAGTAGGGAACACAGTGCCCGGCACGCTTGGGAACACCGTGCGCAGCACGCTTGGGAACACGGCGCCCAGCACGCTTGGGAACACTGTGCGCAGCACGCTTGGGAACACAGTGCCCACGCCTCGTGACCGGCGGGCCCGGCTCGCCGCCTTCGCGGTGTTCGCCGTCCAGGGCCTCACCTTCGCCACCCTGCTCACCCAGGTGGCCACGCTGCAGCGCAAGCACGGTCTCACCGACGGCGAGCTGTCCATCCTGCTCCTGGTCGTGCCGGTGATCGCGGGCGCCGGGAGCGTGCTCGCGGGCACCGCCGCCTCCCGGTACGGCAGCCGCCTGGTGCTGCGCCTGGCGCAGCCGCTCGCCTGCGCGGCCGTGGTGCTCGCCGGGCTCGCACCGAACGTCCCCATGCTCGTCGTGGCGAACGTCCTGTTCGGCCTGGGGCTCGGCGGGGTGGACGCAGGCATGAACATGCAGGGTGTGGCGGTCGAGCGGGAGTACGGCCGGGCGGTGCTCACGGGCTTCCACGCGCTGTGGAGCGCGGCGGCGGTCGCCGGCGCGTTGTGGGCGTCGGCGGCGGCCGGGATCGGCCTCGGGCTGCCCGCCACCTTCGCGATCGCCCTCGTCCCGGCCGTCGCCGTCGCGCTGGTCGCCTCGACCTGGCTCTATCTCCCGGGTGAGGAGCACCGACACCGGACCGGAACCCCGGCGGAGACGCCGGGGCAGGCGACGGTCAAGGCGGGGGTGGCGTGGCGTCCCATCATCCCTCTCTGCCTCGCGATGGCGTTCCTCTACGTCGGCGACTCGTCGATCTCCAACTTCGGCTCCGTCTTCATGGACAGGGTCGTGCACGCCGCGACGCCCGTGATCCCGCTGGCTCTCGGGGCGTACCAGCTCACGACGTTCCTCGTCCGCGTCGGAGGCGATCTCGCGGTGCGCAGGTTCGGCCCCGCGGCGATCGTGCGCGCGGGCGGCGCAGTGGCCACGCTGGGCTTCGTCGCGATCGTGGCGGCTCCGTCGGCGCCCGCGGCCATCGCGGGATTCGCCCTCACCGGGATCGGCCTGT
Organism: Microbispora sp. H10949; assembly: GCF_014161435.1. Classification (NCBI taxonomy): domain Bacteria; kingdom Bacillati; phylum Actinomycetota; class Actinomycetes; order Streptosporangiales; family Streptosporangiaceae; genus Microbispora; species Microbispora sp. H10949. The sequence goes on from NZ_JABBWZ010000014.1 coordinate 187,816, forward strand.
CGGTGGTGGCCCCGCAGTCGTTCAGCGCGGCCGGCCGCCTCGACCCGGTGGGCACGGGCGTGGCCATCGCCCGGGTCAACATGTTCAACTACGTGGGGTTCATCGTCGGCGCCGCCCTGGTGGGCGGCATCGCCGACGCCTCCGGCTACCAGGTCGCCTTCGCCGCGCCGCTCGTGCTGGCCGCCGCGATCATCCTGCTCGCCCGGGGCTTCCAGCCGCGTACGGCCGGGAGCGCCGCCACCACCGCCCCTATCGCGTCCTGACCTCCTCGGCCATCGCGCGTACGGCCTCCCTGACGCGGTGGACGGGCAGGCGGGCGAACCCGATCACGAGCCCCACCGGCCGTCCTTCCGCGGTCCCGAGGGCCGGGGTCGCGACCTCGGCCGACAGGCCGGCCGCCCGGGCCGCCGCAGCCAGGGCGGACGCGTCCGTCCCGGCGTCCGGCACCGTGTCCGGCACCGTGTCCGGCACCGCGTCCGGCACCCCGTCCGGCACCGCGTAGAGGTGCAGCCCGGCCGAGATGCCGCGTACGGCGAGCCGGGGCAGGTGCTCGGCGAGCGCGCCGACGAGCGCGTCCCTGCGCCGCCGGTACTCCCGGCGCATCCGGCGCAGGTGCCGGTCGTACGCACCGCTCGCGATCAGGTGGGCGAGCGCGTACTGCTCGATGACCGGGGAACCGAGGTCGAACTCCTCACGCGCGAGCCGTACGGCGCGGGCGAGGCCCGGCGGCGCGGCGATCCAGCCGAGCCGCAACCCCGGCGCGAGGGCCTTGCTCACGCTGCCCGCGAGCACGACCCGGCCGGGCGCGAGGCCCTGCAGGCACCCGACGGGATCGCGGTCGAAGCGGAACTCGGCGTCGTAGTCGTCCTCCAGCACCAGGGCGCCGGTGCGGGCGGCCCAGCCGGCCAGGGCGGCGCGGCGGCGCGGGGACAGCACGACACCGGTGGGGTACTGGTGCGCGGGGGTCACCAGCACGGCGTCGGCCCCGGCGGGGAGATCCTCGACGACGATCCCCTCCCCGTCGACGGGCACCGGGACGAGCCGCGCCCCGGTCCGGCGGAGCAGCGGAAGCTGCCGCGCGCTCGTCGGGTCCTCGACGGCCAGGACGACGCCGCGGCCCCGCTCGCGCGCCAGGGCGTGCAGGACGAGGCTGAGCCCCTGGGCCATCCCGGTGACGATCACGACGTCCTGCGGCGTCACGTCGGCCGCCCGCACCCGGCCCAGGTACGCGGCGAGCTCACGGCGCAGGGCGGGCACGCCGCCGGGGTCGCTGTAGTCGAGCGCGTCGTTCGGCAGCGTGGCGAGGACGTGGCGGACGGCCGCGAGCCAGGCCTGCCGGGGGAAGGCGCCGAGGTCGGGCGACGTGGGCCGGTGCCCGTAGTGGGGGCTGCCCTCCCCCTCCCGCCCGGCCGGCTCATCGGCCGCGTGCCGCCCGGCCCCCGCCGCGACGCGGGTCCCGGCGCCGGTGCGGCTTTCGAGCACCCCCTCGGCCACGAGCTGCTCGTACGCCTCCACGACGACGCCGCGCGACAGGCCGAGGTCGCGGGCGAGGTCACGGGTGGCCGGCAGGCGGGCGCCCGGGCCGAGCCGCCCGGAACGCACCGCGTCCCGCACCTCACGGGCGATCTGCGCGGCGAGCCCGCCCGCGCTCCGGTCGACCACCAGGTGAAGATCGCCCATTGGACCACCATAACGTCGTCCGATTGGACCGGTGGCGGAGACCAACCGCTTCCTAGGATCGGCAGACGTGAACACCTACACGACTGGGGCCGCGGGGGCGATGTTCCTCGTGGGGACGCTGGCCGCGGTCTCCGGCGCGATCGAGGACTATCCGGTCTACGGCGGCCAGGCGATCCGCTACGCCCTCGCCGCCATGGTGCTGCTCGCCGCCGCCCGAGCACGCGGCCTCGGACCCGTACGGCTCCGGCCGCGTCAGTGGGGGCTGCTCGCCGCGTTGTCGCTGACCGGGCTGGTGCTGTTCAACGTGTGCGTCGTCGAGGCGGCCCGGGCGTCCGGCCCCGCGCTGCCCGGCATCGTCCTCGGCACCGTGCCGCTGGCGCTGGCCCTCGTGGGCCCGATGGCCACCGGCGGGCGGCCGTCGCCGCGCGTGGTCGCGGCGGGTCTGGTGGTGGTCGCCGGCGCCTCCGTGGCGACGGGCGCGGGCAGCGGGAACCTGCCCGGCCTGCTGTGGTCGCTTGGGGCGCTCGCCTGCGAGCTGTGCTTCTCGCTGCTGGCCCTGCCGCTGCTGCCGCTGATCGGGCCCGTCCGGCTGTCGGCCTGGTCGGCCCTGCTCGCGGTGCCGCTCCTGCTGGCCGCCGGGCTGGCCCTGGACGGCCGGAACGTGCTGCGGACACCCACCCCCGCCGAGGCGGCGGCCCTCGCCTATCTCGCCCTCGTCGTCACGTGCGTGGCGTTCTTCCTGTGGTACCGCTCGCTGCCCCGCCTGGGGCCCGGCCGGGCCGGGCTGTTCGCCGGGATGGTCCCCATCGGGGCGATCTCCACGGCCGCCCTCCTCGGGACCGCCGTCCCCACCACGGCCGACCTCGCCGGAACGGCCCTCGTGGTCAGCGGGATCGCTCTCGGGCTCCGTTCACCCCGGCCCCGGCGTCCGGCGCCGGAGGCCGCGAACCGTCCTGAGAGCCGTCGCGCGACCGGTCGCGCGACTGCCGTACCGCGCCGGACGGAACCCACCAGGTGATGTCGCCCTCCTTGACCTGCCGCAGCACGAGCGCGAGCAGCGACAGGGCCAGGGCCACGAGGATGCCGATCGCGAATATGATCATTACGATGACCTCGCCATTCATGGCCCCTCCTCTCGTCCTGTCTCGATTATCCCGCTTTGTGCGCATATCGTCTGGTTGAATTTATTCAAAACCTACTCATGCCCCGGGCATGATGACCATTGTTCATTCGCCGTACGCTGTGCAGGGACATGGACGGCCCGCGCGTGGCGGGCGCGCCCGACGAGGCAGACCACGAGGACCGAGGACGATGCCGGAGTTCGACTACACCGACCTGCTCCCGCTGGGACCCGACGAGACGGAGTACCGCCTGATCACCCGCGAGGGGGTGCGGGTCACCGAGGCGGCCGGGCGCAGGTTCCTGGAGGTCGAGCCGGAGGCCCTGCGGCTGCTCACCGAGACCGCGATCCACGACATCTCGCACTACCTGCGCGCGTCCCACCTGGCCCAGCTCCGCAAGATCGTCGACGACCCCGAGTCCAGCGGCAACGACCGCTTCGTGGCCCTCGACCTGCTGAAGAACGCGAGCATCTCGGCCGGCGGCGTGCTGCCGATGTGCCAGGACACCGGCACCGCGATCGTCATGGGCAAGCGCGGCCGCCACGTGCTGACCGACGGCCGCGACGCCGAGCACCTCAGCCGCGGCGTGTACGACGCGTACACCCGGCTCAACCTGCGTTACTCGCAGATGGCCCCGCTGACGATGTGGGACGAGAAGAACACCGGCTCCAACCTGCCGGCGCAGATCGAGCTCTACGCCGAGGACCCGAACGGCCACCCGGACGAGTACAAGTTCCTGTTCATGGCCAAGGGCGGCGGCTCGGCCAACAAGTCGTTCCTCTACCAGGAGACGAAGGCGGTGCTCAACGAGAAGCGGATGCTCGCCTTCCTGGAGGAGAAGATCCGCTCGCTCGGCACCGCCGCCTGCCCGCCGTACCATCTGGCGATCGTCGTGGGCGGCACCAGCGCCGAGTACGCGCTGAAGACGGCGAAGTACGCCTCGGCCCGCTATCTGGACTCCATCCCCACGGAGGGCTCGGCGAGCGGCCACGGCTTCCGCGACCTGGAGATGGAGAAGAAGGTCTTCGAGCTGACCCAGAAGCTGGGCATCGGCGCGCAGTTCGGCGGCAAGTACTTCTGCCACGACGTGCGGGTGATCCGGCTGCCCCGGCACGGCGCGTCCTGCCCGGTCGCGATCGCGGTGAGCTGCAGCGCGGACCGGCAGGCACTGGCGAAGATCACGCCGGAGGGCGTGTTCCTCGAACAACTGGAGACCGACCCCGCCCGGTTCCTCCCGGACACCACCGACGAGCACCTCGGCGGCGACGTCGTGAGCATCGACCTGAACCGCCCGATGCCGGAGATCCTCGCCGAACTGAGCAGATATCCGGTGAAGACGCGGCTGTCCCTCACCGGGCCTCTCGTGGTCGCCCGCGACATCGCGCACGCGAAGATCGCCGAGCGGCTCGACGCCGGTGAGGACATGCCGCAGTACATGAAGGACCACGCCGTCTACTACGCCGGCCCGGCCAAGACGCCCGAGGGCTACGCGTCCGGCTCCTTCGGCCCCACGACGGCGGGCCGGATGGACTCGTACGTCGAGCGCTTCCAGGCGGCGGGCGGCTCGATGGTGATGCTGGCCAAGGGCAACCGGTCGAAGCAGGTCACCGAGGCGTGCCAGAAGTACGGCGGTTTCTACCTCGGCTCCATCGGCGGCCCGGCCGCCCGGCTGGCCCAGGACTGCATCAAGAAGGTCGAAGTCCTGGAATATCCGGAGCTGGGGATGGAGGCGGTCTGGAAGATCGAGGTCGTCGACTTCCCCGCCTTCATCGTCGTCGACGACAAGGGCGACGACTTCTTCACCGACACCACCGGGCCCGTCCTTACCATCGGCCGCCGCTGACTCTGCGGGGACGTTGTCAGGATCTTTGACAGAAGATCTCAACAATTTCCCGGCATGGTCTCTACAGGTCGCATGGCACAAATCGGTAAGCTGCCACCCATGCGTGCGCCCTCCGGATACCTGCTAGCCGCGCGCTATCGGCTTATCGAGCCGGTCGGGCGCGGCGGGATGGGCACTGTGTGGCGGGCGCGCGACGAACTGCTCGACCGCGAGGTGGCGGTCAAGGAGGTGCGGCTTCCGCTGGTCCTCGACGAGGAACTGCGGGCGGAGCTGTGCGCGCGCACCGAACGCGAGGGCCGGGCGACCGCCATGGTCGCCCACCCCTCGGTCATCACGGTCTTCGACGTCATCACCGAGGACGACCGGCCGTGGATCGTGATGGAACTGCTCCGGGCGCGATCGCTGGAGGAGCTCATCCGCCAGGAGGGCCCGCTGCCGCCGCGCCGGGTCGCCGACATCGGGCGGCAGGTCCTCGGCGCGCTGCGGGCCGTGCACGCCAAGGGCATCCTGCACCGTGACGTGAAGCCCAGCAACGTGCTGGTCACCGACGACGACCGGGCGGTGCTGACCGACTTCGGGCTGGCCGCCCTGGAGGGCGACGCCTCCATCACCCAGGCGGGGATCGTGCTCGGCTCCGCCGGATACATCTCCCCCGAACGCGTCCTCGGCGACCGGGCGAGCCCGGCCGCCGACCTGTGGTCGCTCGGCGCGACCCTCTACACCGCCGTCGAGGGGCGCGGCCTGCACGGCCGCCGTACGGCGGCGGCGGCGCTCGCGGCGCTGACCAGCGGGGCGCCCATCCCGATGGAGAAGGCGGGGCCGCTCGCCCCGGTCCTGCGGGGACTGCTGCAGATCGACCCGGCGACCAGGATCGACGGCGTGCGTGCGGCGCACGTCCTGTCCAGGGTCGCGGCCGGAGGCGTGGTCGACGATCCGCTCGCCTCTCCCTTCCGCGGCGGACGTCCTTCACCGCCGCCCACCGCGCCCGCTCCCCCCAGCAGCCGCAAGCCGCCGCACCGTAACCCGCCCCGGGGTCAGCACCGTGGCCAGCACCGGGCCGAGTCGCGACCGGCCCCCAAGGTGGCCCCGCGCGACCGCGACTCCGGGCCGCACCGGCAGTCGGGGCCGTACGGCCAGCCGTACCAGGCGGGCGGGCCGTACGATCCGTCCGGCTCCTACGGGGTGTACGGGCCGAGCGGGCCGCTCGGGCCGTCCTTCCCGTCCGGCGGCCAGTACGGGCAGACCGATCCCTACGGACAGACCGGGCCGTACGGACAGACCGGGCCCTATGGGCACAGCGGCCAGTTCCGGCACAGTGGGCCGCACACCCTGTACGGGCAGTCCGGGCGGCACCTCGCCTATCCGCGCGACCTGGGAGGCGACGTCGCCGCCGTGCCGTCCCAGCGGCGGCGGCCGAGCGAGGGGCTGCACCGCAAGCCGCCGGAGCCCGCTTTCCAGCAGGTCGTGCGCATCCCCATGATGCGGCACGTGGCGAAGATGATCAAGATTCTGCTACCGCGCCGGTACTGGCCGAGGATTTTTATCAAGTAACAGGAAAGCGCGTTTCAAGGCTTAATCGCTATCTTTCTTCTCATGCCGGAACAGCATGGGCGGATGCTCGCTGATCGCTACGAGCTGCGCGTCCGCATCGGTCGGGGAACCATGGGCACGGTCTGGCGAGCGTACGACCGTTCGCTGGACCGGGAGATCGCGGTCAAGGAGATCCGCCAGGACCCGGCACTCAGCCCCCGGCAACGCCAGGAGCTGCGCGAACGCATGCTGCGTGAGGGCCGCATGGCGGCCCGCGTCAGTCATCCCTCCGTCGCCACGATCCACGACGTCATCCTCGCCGACGGCATCCCGTGGATCGTCATGGAGCTGGTCGAGGGCCGGTCGCTGGAGCAGGTGATCGACGAGGAGGGGCCGCTGCCGCCACGCCTGGTGGCGGAGATCGGCTGTGACCTCCTGAGCGCGCTGCGCGCCGCGCACGCGCAGCGCATCCTGCACCGGGACGTCAAACCGGCGAACGTCCTGCTGACCGAGACGGGCAGGGTCGTCCTGACCGACTTCGGCATCGCCAAGGCCCTGGGCGACACCGCCCTCACACAGACGGGCATGGTCATCGGCTCCCCGGGTTACACCGCCCCGGAGCGGGCCCGGGGCGATCACACCGGCCCCGAGTCGGACCTGTGGTCGCTCGGCGCGACGCTGTACTTCGCCGTCGAGGGACGACCGGCGTACGAACGCGCCACGGTGGGCGAGACGCTCGCGGCGCTGATGACCGAGAGCGCCGACCCGCCCGCCCAGGCCGGGCCGCTGCGCCCGGTGCTGGAGGGACTGCTGGAGAAGGACCACAGGGCGCGCCTCACGCCCGAACGCGCGGCCGCGATGCTGCGGATGATCGCCGACACGCCGACGGGCGCCTCACCCGCGCCCGCTCCGGCTCCCCCCGCGCGTCCGGCCGGGACGGCGGACGTACAAGCGGACGGCAGCACGGACGGCAGCGCGCACAACAGGACGGACGGCGGGGCGAACGGCAGGGCGGATCAGCAGGCCCGGCCCGAAGAGATCGAGATGATCGCCCCGTCCTCCGCCGCCGGCTCTCCCGAAGCCGTCCCGTCAGCCGCGGCCCCCGGAGGCGTGGCTCCGCACGGCGCGGGTCCGCACAGCGCGACTCCGGGCGGCATGGCTCCGCACAGCGCGACTCCGGGCGGCATGGCTCCGCACGGCGCGACTCCGGGCGGCATGGCTCCGCACGGCGCGACTCCGGGCGGCGTGCTGGGCGACGAGGAGGACGTGAACCGCACCATGGTCGTGCCCCGCCCGACGGGCGTGCCCAGGGTCCCTCCTGCCCCGCCACGACCCGATCCCGGTCCCGATCCCGTAGGCAGGCACGACACCACCGTTCCCGGCAGGCTGCCGGGGACGCCGGGCCAGGGGCCGGCGGCGGCCCCGCCCTTCTCCTCTGCCCCCGATCACGCCGCCGCGAGTAACGCCGCCATGGGCGGCGCGGGGCGGCACGGCGCGGGGAGCCTTCCCCTGCCCGCCACGCAGCCTCCTGCGCCTCCCGGTCCACACTCCGGTCCACAACAGTCCGGCCCACAACACTCCGGCCCGCCTTTCGGCCCGTATCCCTCGGCGCCTCCCGGCGGCCCCGGGAGTCCCGGGGGGCCGCTGGAGGGTGCCGGGGGTCATGGCGCACCGGTGGACGGCGTACCCGGGTCGAGCAGCCTGGGCACGGACCTGTTCGCGATGCGCGGCCCCTCCGGCCCGGACGCCGGTACGCGGGTGCGGGTGCTGGTGACGATGGGAGTCGTGCTCGCCGGGCTCGTGGTGCTGATCCTGCTGGCGGTCGTGCTCATCGCGAAATGAGACGTCTCCGGGAAAAAGACGTCTTCGTGAAAAAAGACGTCGTCGTGAAAAAAGACGGCGGCCGCGGTGGGGACACCGCGGCCGCCGCCTGGGGGTGAGACGTCACTCGGAGGAGAAGGCGGCGTCGAAGGCCGCGTCGGGTGGGGTGATGGCGTTGAGTGCGCGGATGTAGGCGAGGGACTCGGGTGCGCCGTGCAGCCGGTCCATGCCCGCGTCCTCCCACTCGATGGAG